>CAMTVI010000029.1:0-52993 GCA_947085165.1 uncultured Opitutaceae bacterium | reverse complement strand
CGAATTGTGTTCTTACAGGCGTCCCAGCACCCGTCCGGCGAGCGAACCATCGGCAGATGGTCACCGAACCGAGCGTAGAGGCCTCACTCGATAGATCCCGTGCCTGAAAGGGCTAGGACGGTCCCGCTATGAGACCGAGAGCATCGCTTGCCGCGATGAGTAGCGTCGGGAAACACTTGGCCCGCCAATTGGCGAGAGCGCCCAACAAGTGTAATTGGGAAAGAGCGCGTGGCGAACGCCCACACCCGAATTTGGCCCGGAGACCGCAAGGTTTCCGGGCCTCATTCTTTAGTAGAACCCTTTGGCAGCGCGCCGTGGGCCAGACCTACCCCGGAACCACGGTATTGGCTGGCCTCGGCGCGTTGTCCGAGGGGTTTTCTGTTTAGTGTCACGCCGTGTGCGTGCTTGCGCCCGCGTGGGCGCAGGTTTCGACTAATGAAAGTGACCTCCCTTGATCCAACTGACTTGGCCAACCTCGATGCCCGCGCCGCAGCCCAAATCGCTGCGCTCGACGGCCCCGCCGGTCACTTGGCGCACGATTTCAACAATCTCCTCGCTGCCATTTCGGGCTCGGCGACGTTGATTGAGTTGAGCGAGCCTTCGCCGGAGATCGTCCGCAACTTGCGCAACATCCAAATCGCCACGCGCCGGGCCGCAGGGATGATGCAGCAGATGCTCGCCCTCTCCTCGCGCACCGATGGCACGATGGAGGCGATCGATGTCGCCGCGTTGCTCAAAGATATCGCTCACACCAGCGGCAAACTGCTGGGCACGAGCCATCTCATTTCCGTTTTCACGAACGAGGATTTGCCGCTCTTGACGGCAGATCGAGCACAAGTGCGTCAGGTTGTCGTTGCGCTGCTGGAAAACGCCCGCGACGCCATGCCAGCGGGCGGAACGATTTTTCTCACGGCGCATCCACTTGCGCCCTCCGCGGCGAGACCCGAGCACCAGATTTCAATCTCCGTCAAAGATGCCGGCACTGGGATGCGTCCGGAAGTTCGCGCGCAGATTTTTCAGCCGTTTTTCAGCACCAAACCGAAAGGAAGAGGCACCGGCCTCGCCATGGCGATTGTCTTGCGCGTGCTGCAACGGCACCGCGGCACGATTCGAATCGAGACCGAACTCGGTAACGGTTCACAGGTTACGTGTTCGTTTCCTCTGGGCCAGCCCGCCGCCGAATAACTCGGCCGCCCCGCAAGCTTCCTTCTTGCCATGCGTGCGGCCGAGCCGCACCGTGACCCTTTTATCTCTTCGCAAGCACTCTCAGGACCATGAACCAGAACATCCGCAACATCGCAATTATTGCCCACGTCGACCACGGGAAGACCACGCTCGTCGACAAACTCCTCAAGGAAGGCGGTGTCTACCGCGTCAATCAACATGTCGAGGAACGCGCCATGGACTCCATGGATCTCGAAAAGGAGAAGGGCATCACCATCAAAGCAAAGAACACGTCTGTTCACTGGAACAACATGATCGTGAACATCCTCGACACCCCGGGTCACGCTGACTTTGGCGGCGAGGTGGAGCGCGCGCTGCGCATGGTGGACGGCGTCCTCCTGGTCATTGACGCTTACGATGGTCCTCAGGCCCAGACCCGTTTCGTGCTCCGCAAGGCCCTCGCCCACGGGCTCAAGGTTGTCATCGTGATCAACAAGATCGACCGCGACAACGCCGAGCCGGCCAAGATGTATGAGAAGGTGCTCGAGCTCCTCATGGAGCTCAACGCGACCGAAGAGCAATTTGATGCGCCAGTCGTTTACGGCTCCGGCCGCGATGGCTACATGATGTATCACCTCGGCGAAGAAAAGAAGGACATGACGCCTCTTTTCCAAACGATCATTGATCACGTTCCGCCTCCCTTTGCCAAGCCGTCCGAGCCTTTCCACATGCTCGTGTCGAACATCGACTGGAGTGACTACGTAGGCCGCATTGCGGTTGGCAAGATTCTCGGCGGCACCATCAACATCGGTAACCCCGTTTTCGTCATTCGCCACTCGGATGGAAAGCGCGTCCGCGCCAAGATCTCCAAGATTTTTGAATTCACCGGCCTCGGCCAACGCGAAGTCGAACAGGCCGTTGCCGGCAACATCGTCGGTCTGGCCGGCTTCGAAGACGTCGACATTGGCGACACGCTCGACGTGCGCGACGATGGCCACGCCCTCCCCTTTACCCAAATCGACCCTCCCACCCTCGAGATGCAATTTTGCGTCAACGACGGTCCGTTGGTCGGTCAGGAAGGCAAACTCGTCACCTCCCGCCAACTGCGTGAGCGCTTGATGCGCGAGTTGAAGACCAACGTCTCCATCTACATCGAAGACACCGACAAAGCCGGCATCTTCAACGTCAAGGCCCGTGGCGCGATGCAGATCGCCGTGCTGGTCGAGACGATGCGCCGCGAAGGTTTTGAAATGCTCGTGTCGCGACCAACCGTCATTGAAAAGATCGTCGACGGCCAACGCCACGAACCATTTGAGACCGTCTGGATCGAAATCCCCGACGAGTGCGTCGGTGCAATCATGCAGAATCTCGCCAACCGCAAAGGCCGCCTCACGAACATGGAGAAGTTGGCTCACTCCACGATGCTCGAAGCCGTGATCACGACCCGCGGTCTCATCGGGATGGAAATCGACGTCGTCAACGCCACCAGCGGCCGCGGCGTCCTCAGCCATCTCTTCAAGGAATACGCCCCCTACGCCGGTGAAGTGCTCACCCGCATCACGGGCACCCTCATCGCCACGGAGGCCGGCGAAACCACCGGCTACGCCCTGGTGATGTGTCAGGAACGCGGCAAACTCTTCGTCAATCCCGGCGAGCAGGTCTATGAAGGCATGATCGTCGGCGAGAATCCCCGCAACGAGGACATCGCCATCAACGCCGTGCGCGAAAAGAAGCTCACCAACTTCCGCTCCCAAGGCGACGGTGTCGCCACTGGTCTGACGCCTGCGACCAAGCTGTCGCTCGAGCGCTCAATCGAATACGTCGCCGCCGACGAACTCGTCGAGGTCACGCCGAAGAGCCTTCGACTGCGCAAGCGGATCCTGAACAACGGTGCCCGCCAAAAAGCCGCCAAGGCGTCCAAGTAAGCAGAGCAACAGCGCTCAATTTGCAAAGGCGACCGGAATCCCGGTCGCCTTTTTCATGCCCGATTGGAAAAACCAACAGGCTGGTAATTCTGCGTAGCGCGGGAAAACTCAAGCCGCTTCAGCCGCCGAAGAAGTTTCGCGTTCGATTTCCCGCGCTTTAATCAAACCGTGCGCGCTGTTGCGGCCAGTCAGCTTCAGGCAAATACGATCCATCAAAATGTAGACGAGCGGAATCACGTAGAGCGTGATGATCGTGGAAAGCAGGAGTCCGCCAACGATCACAATACCCATCGGATTACGCGTTTCCGCGCCGGCGCCCGTGGCGAACGCAATCGGCACGGCTCCGAGGATCGTCGAAATCGACGTCATCAAAATCGGACGGAAGCGCAGCGTCGCGGCTTCAAAGGCCGCCTCAGTCGCACCGAGTCCCTTCTCCACTTGAAGTTGATTCGCGAATTCCACGATTAGAATTCCGTTCTTCGCCACCAACCCGATGAGCATGATAAGTCCGAATCGCGAAAAGAGATTGTCCGTCATTGGCGGGCCCCAGAATCGAGTGCAGTAAAGCACCAACAGTCCGCCCGCGATGGCAATGAACACGCCGCTGAAGATCGTCGTTGGGTGAATCCACGATTCGAACTGCGCCGCCAAAATCAGGAACGTAAACACCAGTGCGAGGCCGAACAAAATCACGGTGTCGTTGCCGCTTTCGACAAATTCGCGCGTCTCGCCGTCCCACGCATAAGTGTAACCCGGCGGGAGTATGCTGCGGGCCAATTGCTCCATGAACGTAACCCCGTCACCAATCGTGCGGCCCTCGGCCATCTGCCCCGAAACGGTTACCGCCCGCAGTCGATTAAAGTGCGGGTAACTTTCCGGCACGGTATCTTCCGACCATGTGACAACGTTGCTCAGTTGCACGAATTGTCCGTCCGTCGAACGCACATAGAGCCGTCCGAGATCGGAAGGTGTGGCGCGATTCTGATCCGTCACTTGCACGATGACGTAATATTGCTGGTTGCCGCGTTGAAATTCCGTAACGCGACGCCCACCGAGGAGCGATTCCAATGTCGAACCCACCGCACTCACCGGGATTTTCAAGTCGGCGGCTTTGGCGCGATCAATCTTCACATCGAGCTGCGGCTTCGTCGGCGACGGATCGATGCGTGGTTGCTGGAATTGTCCGCTCTCGCGCATTACCACGAGAAATTCGTTTCCGAGGCGTTGCAGTTCATCGAAATCACTCCCGAGCAAAACAAAGCTCACGCCGCCGCCCCCACGGCCGCGGCCAAAGGGTCGCATGGGATTGGCCGTCGCTTGGCCTCCGGTAACTTCGCGTTGAAAACGGCGCCGCAGTTCGGCGGTAATTTCCTGCGTCGTGCGCTCACGCTCCTCCCAAGGTTTCAGGGTCGCGAAAATAAAAGCCCGACCACCATCACCCGTGCGGTGAAACGTGCGTTCCATTTCTGGAATCTGCAGCACCATCTGCTCCATGTCGTAGGAGTAAAGGCGCAGGTATTCCGGAGTCGCTCCGATCGGAGCGGTCAGGTTGACCATGAAAATGCCGCGATCCTCGATGGGGGTGAGTTCGCGCTGCAGTTGCGTATAAAGCGCAAATCCCCCGGCCGTGAACAGCACTGCGAGTATCAGGATTAGCGGCTTGAAACGCAGCCCCACCTTGAGCGATTTCCCGAAAAGCTGATTGAGCCAAACAAAGAATGGTTCGGTGCGATCATAGAACCAACCATGCACTGGTTTTCCTGCGACCCGCTTGGATCGGAGCACCCGCGAGCACAGCATCGGCGTAAGCGTCAGCGCGACAAAGGAGGAAACGAAAACCGACACCGCCAGCGTCACGCCAAATTCGTAAAACAGCCGTCCGGTTTGTCCGGTTTGAAACGCCACCGGCAAAAATACCGCCGCCAACGTGAGCGTCGTCGCGATGATGGCGAAGGCGACTTGGCGCGCGCCAAATACTGCGGCGTGAATCGGATTCTCGCCGCCTTCGATGCGACGATAAACATTCTCCAACATGACAATCGCATCATCGACCACGAGGCCGACCGCTAACACCAAGGCAAGCAAGGTGAGCGTATTAATCGAGAACCCCAGCGCGGCCATCACGGCAAACGATCCAATGATCGACACGGGGATTGCCACGAGAGGCACCATGGTCGCGCGCCAATCGCGCAAGAAGAGAAAAATCATCAACACGACCAACACGCCCGCCTGCCACAGCGTGTGGTAAACTTCTTTCACCGAACGATCGACGAACACTGAGCTGTCGAAACCGACTTCCACATTCACGCCGTCAGGCATGTCAGCTTGGATCAGGGGAATCATCGCCTTCGCGCCATTCGCAACATCGAGCACGTTGGCTTGGGCTTGACGCAAAATCTGCACGCCGACCGTCGGGCGGCCCTTGAAATAGCTTTCCGACCGATATTCCTCCGACCCGAGTTCCACGCGGCCCACATCGGCAAATTTCACTTGGTGACCACCGCGCGTCGCCAGCACGAGATTTTCAAACTCCGCTACTTCCGTCATGCGGCCCTCGATCCGGACCGGAAATTCGCGCGAAGCTGATTCGATGCGTCCGCCGGGAATTTCCACATTCTGTTGCCGCAACGCCGTCTCGACGTCGGTGACCGTTAGTTGGTGCGCGGCCAAGCGGTCGCTATCAACCCACAGGCGCATCGCATAGCGCGGACCGCGCATCCCGACTGAACCTACGCCGGGAATGGTCTGTAAGCGTTGCAACGCGATGCGTTCGACAAATTCGCGCAATTCGAGACGACTGTAGCGCTCGGAGTTAAACGAAAGCGTAATGACCGGCGACGCATCGGCGTCGGCTTTGGTCACTTGCGGCTCTTCGATTTCGTTGGGCAATCGACCACGCGCTCGCGCCACACGGTCGCGCACATCGTTCGCGGCTTCATCCACATTGCGGCCCAATTCAAATTCGACCGTGATGCGCGACTGTTCCTCCTGCGAATCGGAACGGATTACGCGGATCCCGTCGATGGAGGCGATTTCGCGCTCAAGCGGTTCAGTAATCTTGGCCTCCACCACTTCCGACGACGCGCCGCGATAACGAGTTTCGACAGAGACAACCGGCGAATCGATCAGCGGATACTCGCGCACCGGTAATCGTGAAAAACTCAAAATGCCAACCAGCACCACGAGTATGGACGCCACCAACGCAACGACCGGGCGGCGAATTGAGATATCGGAGAGGATCATGGGTTAGCCTCCGATCTGAAATTCACGACGTAACGGCCGTGGCTCAAGTTTGGCCCCGGGAAAAAGAATCAGCGCTCCCACCCCAGAAGCGACAATCGGCTGGTTTTCCAACAACTCGCCTTCCTTCAATGGGGTAACTTCGACAAGTCCTCGTTCGCGCAGGCCAAGTTGCACCGAGACGAACTGCGCAACTTTATCCGAGCCTTGATCACGGACGACGATGAGTTGCGCTCCACGCGCAGTCGTCAAAATCGCCCCTTCTGGAACCGTCAGAGCCCCATGGCGCACTTGGAGAACGATATCGATGTTGGCGAACATGCCCGGTTTCAGTCCAACTCCGGGAGTGGTCAAAAATCCCTTCACCTGACTCGAACGCGTTGAGCGCTCAATGATGGAGGAGACGAAATAAACTTCGCCGGGGGAGCTGATGTCCCCTTCCGGTGTTTGCGAGCGAATCGTAAATGACGAACCCGAGCGCACGCGCTCCACGAAGCGCTCCGGAACTTGGAACTCGATCTTCATGCGACTGAGATCGTCGAGTGTGGTAATGGTCGTCGCCGCCGTGACGTAATCGCCCGGCGAAATACTGCGCGCCCCCACGATACCATCGAAGGGAGCCTTGATTTCCAGCTTATCAAGCCGCACTCGCAGAAGGCGCAACTCGGCTTCCACCGACGAGTGTTCCGAGCGCACCCGATCAAGTTCCGCCTGCGACATGGAGCGCGCTTGGGCGAGGTCTTCGCTGCGTTTCAAATTTAATTCGGCAAGACGAAAGCGAGCTTCGGCCTGTGCCAATTGCGCGCGGAGTTCCTCATCGGCAATGCGCACCAACACTTGGCCTTTGCCGACATGTTCGCCTTCGAAGAAATTCACCGAGCGCACTTGGCCGGAGATCTCAGCGCGAATCTGAGCCGTTTCGTTCGGTGCCAACGAGCCAACCAACGAAAGTGATTCCACCAAATCGCGGCGGCTGACGGTGACGACTTCCACTGGTTGCAATTGGCCGCCGGCCCGCGCCGTTGGCTTCGCGCCACCTGCATCCTTGGTGCAGCCCGATAGCAGGAGCGCACCAATGAAAGTTCCGATAAAAACAATCCGAATAGGCAAATGCATCGACGCGGAAAGTCGGCCCAAATTGCCCCTTGCGCAAGAGTAACTAACCTTGCGCGTTCAGTTAGTTAGTTTTGCGTAGTCTTCGCCCGACAACAATGCGTGGACTTCCCCTCCGTCGCTGAGCTTGAGTTTGATCATCCAACCTGCCGCATACGAATCTCGATTGAGCGTCTCGGGCACGGCATCGAGAGCAGAGTTAATTTCGAGAACCACACCGGAAACCGGGGCGTAGATATCTGAAGCTGCTTTGACTGACTCGACTACCCCGAAGGCTTCGCCCGCTTTCAAAGTCGCCCCTACTTTGGGTAATTGCACGAAAGTGATATCTCCGAGACTGCTTTGGGCGTAGTCGGAAATGCCGACCAGCGCGGTGCCGTCATCGGCCAGCTTCAGCCACTCGTGGGATTTGGCGAATTTCAATTCAGAGGGAATGTTGCTCATAGAGGAAAAGCGTTAGTTCTTTTTTAGGGTAACGAAGGGAGGTTTGACCAGTTGCAATTGGATTTTTGTGCCGCGCAGATCGACCTGCAGCGCATCCTTGGCAAACGCGGCATCCACCAGCGCCGAGCCAATCGATTCATTCAGCAGTGGTGACAACGTGCCGGAAAGCACGCGGCCGACTTCGCCGCCCGCGGCGTTGAGCACGAGCGCCTCGGCGCGAACGATCCGACGGTCGCCCGTGCGGAAGAACACGACCTTTTGCAGCGAACCGGCTTCCTTTTGCGCGCGCAATGCCGCTGAGCCAATGAAGTCACCCTTGTCGAATTTCACGACCCAACCGAGTCCAGCCGTGAGTGGATTGATTTTCTCCGTGATCTCGTGGCCATAGAGCGGAAAGCCTGCTTCGAGGCGCAGTGAATCGCGCGCACCCAGTCCGGCTAATTCCAAGCCAACCGATGCTCCGGCGGCCAAAAGCGTCTCCGCGAGTCGCTCGCCGTGTGCAGCAGCGCAATAAAGCTCAACTCCGTCTTCACCCGTATAACCGGTGCGACTGATCAAGCAGTCCACCTCGGCAACTTTCCCTTCGGTGAAATGGTAGTATTTCACGTCAGCCAGAACCGTTGCCGTGAGCGTTTGCACCAAGGCGACGGCGAGCGGACCTTGGATTGCCAATTGTGCGTAGTCGGCGGAGCGATCCGTCACCGTGCACTCAAAGCCCTTCGCTTGTGCTTGCATCCACTCGATATCTTTCTCGATGTTGCCCGCGTTGATGCACAGCAGATAGCTGTCCGTTGCGCGCATGTAGACGAGCAAGTCATCCACCACGCCGCCATCCGGGTAGCACATCACGGTGTAGAGCACGCGGCCGGGAAACAGTTTGCTGCAATCGTTCGTCACGAGGTGTTGCAGAAAGGCGAGCGCTTCCGGGCCTCGCACGTCGGCCTCGCCCATGTGACTCACGTCAAAGAGGCCGGCGCGTGTCCGCACGGCTTTGTGCTCTTCGAGAATGCTGCGATACTGCACCG
Source organism: uncultured Opitutaceae bacterium (assembly GCA_947085165.1). Classification (GTDB taxonomy): domain Bacteria; phylum Verrucomicrobiota; class Verrucomicrobiia; order Opitutales; family Opitutaceae; genus Didemnitutus. Next base: position 44,082 of record CAMTVI010000029.1, on the reverse strand, counting down.
GCATATCCCAACCGGCAAAATCCACCATCCGTCCGCCATTCCGGCGATGAAAAGCATTTAGCGGAGTGGTCTTCGGCGTGCTCATGTCCGGACGCTAGTGGTCGGAATATTCGTCTCGCAAGGCATCTTTCCGCTTCGGCTCGGGAATAACCCCCGGCGAGGCCCGCTAAAAGAAATTGTGTTCAAGCGCAGTCCCCGCAGTAGTGTCGCCCATGGCATTGTTCTTCATCGCGGTCTTTTTTACCGTCATGATTTCGTTCCTCTGTTCATTGACGGAGGCGCTGATTCTCAGTTCGACGACAGCGGAGATTGAGGCGCTCAAACGCAGCAATCCAGTCCGCGGTGCCCTGTTGGCCGACTTCCGGCACAATCTCGATCGCACCATCTCCACGGTTCTTACGCTCAACACGATCGCCAACACCTTGGGGGCGACCCTGGTTGGTGCGATCGGCACAAGTCTCTTTGGCAACGCCGCTCTCGGCGTCATCTCCGGCGGACTCACTTTAGCGATTCTCGTCCTTGCCGAAGTCATTCCGAAAAACCTCGGCGTCGTCTACCGCGTGCCTCTGCAACCCCATGTCGTCTTTCCCCTGCTTTGGACGCAACGCGCCTTACTCCCGATCATCTGGTTTTGCCAACACGTCGTGCGGTTCGTGATTCCAAAGCAAATTAACACCCACGCAGCAGACCGCGAAATCATTCTGCTCGCTGAAAAAGGAGCCAAAGAAGGCACCCTCACCAGTAGCGAATCGAGTATCATCGCCAACGCCCTTTCGCTCGACGATGTGCGCGTCGGAGCGATCATGACTCCCCGGATCGTCGTCACCGCCCTCGCCAGCAATGCCACGATCACCGACGTATTTCGCGAGCACGCCTCCATCCCTTTTGCCCGTTTGCCAGTCTACGGACGCAACATTGACGACATCATCGGCCTCGTGCGGCGGCGCGATTTGCTCAAGGCAAAAGCCAACGACCAAGATGAAATCCTCGTCGAATCGTTGGTGCAGGAAGCGCAATTCGTCCCGGAAACAATCACGGTGGCGCAAGTGCTCCAGCAATTCTTACGCACTCACCAGCAACTCGCCGTCGTCGTTGACGAATTTGGCGCGACCAGTGGCGTAGTGACCATGGAAGACATTATGGAACATCTCCTCGGATTGGAAATTTTCGAGAAGGACGACATTGCGGTCGACATGCGGGAGCTTGCCCGTTCTCGATCACAAAAACCCCCACGGATGCCACGCTCCGGTAGTTCTTCTTCCACCTAATTTACTTCGGTCGTGACTTACTCGCACGCAGGAACTCCACCGGAATACTGGGTCCATAACCTCAGCCCATTCCTGATCCAATTCAACGATACCATCGGGATTCGTTATTATGGTTTAGCCTATCTCATAGGTTTCGTCGCCGCAGGTTGCCTGCTGTTTCTCTACCATCGAGCGGGACGGAGTGCGCTGAATCCGACTGCGAGTATCGATCTGATTTTTGCAATCGTCGTCGGGGTGCTGCTGGGTGGTCGCCTCGGCTATTTCCTCCTCTATCGCATGGATACCGTGCTGCGCGATCCACTCTCGCTGCTCCGCGTTTGGGAAGGCGGTATGGCCAGCCACGGCGGGTTTGTCGGCGTGACCTTGGCCTTGGCTTGGTTTGCGCGCAGCCGCAAGTTGTCCATGCTGCACTTGGGCGACCTCATCGCGACCGTCGCGCCGGTCGGATTGTTTTTCGGCCGCGTTGCCAACTTCATTAATGGGGAACTCTGGGGACGCGTCTCCACCGCGCCATGGGCGGTGATTTTTCCGCAAAGCGCCGCACCGGGCACGCATCCGCTCTTGATCGAACCACGCCATCCCTCGCAACTTTACGCGGCCGTGCTTGAAGGGCTCGTGCTGCTCGCGTTCGCGCAATGGCGTTTCTGGAAAACTGACTGTGCGCAACGCACTCCCGGCCGCTTGGTCGGAGAATTCCTAATCGCCTACTCCGTCGTTCGAGTGATCAGCGAATGGTTCCGCGAACCGGACGCATCGCTGCTCTTCGGCGTGAGCCGCGGCAGCTTCTACTCGTTGTTTCTCGTCGTGGGAGGCGTCGTGTTGATTACGCTCTCCCGGCGATCACAACGTAAAGTCTGACGGAATCACCGCGCCTTTGCAGACGCAGAGCACACCGTCTCGCACGATGATGTCGTGCGCATAATCGCCATCCGGTTTGCCATCGACCACTAGCGTGACGTTGTCACCGATCCGCGCGCTCTTATCGATGATTGCACCTTTGATACGACAGTTGCGACCAAGGCCCAGGGGAGGCGTGCCTGAAGCACGCAGTGCGACTCGCTCGGCTTCGCTTTCGTAATAATCGGCGCCCATCATCACGACATCTTCCAGTGAGCAATTTTCTCCAAGCACGGAACGGATACCAATCACGCAGTGCTTCAGCGTCGAATTAGTCACAATGCAACCATCGCCAATCACCACGTGATCAATTTGGCAGCGGTTGATTTTGGACGCCGGCAGGTAGCGGGCGTGCGTGTAAATCGGAGCGGAGCGATCGAAGAAATCGAACGGCGGCAAGGGCTGCGCCAGGGCCAGATTCGCGTCGAAGAACGCTCGCACGGTGCCGATATCTTCCCAGTAACCTTCGAAAATGTAGCTCGCGAGCTTCGCTTTCCCGAGAAGGCTTGGAATGACTTCCTTTCCAAAATCCTTCATCGTGTTGTTCAGCGCATCGGCCAAGACCTTCCGACTGAAGACATAGATACCCATGGACGCTAAGCAGCGCTTCTCGTCGCATTTATTTTCCAGTCGCGCCTCGAGTGCTTCACTGATGGCGAGTCCTTGGATGATCGCGGGATCCTTCGGTTTCTCGACAAATTCCTTGATGGTTAAGTCGTCGGAAACGCGCATGAGGCCCAAGCCCTCCACCTTGGAAATCGGCATAGCCACTGCCGCGATTGTCACGTCGGCGTTCGTCGCGATGTGTTGCTCGACGACCTTGTCCACGTGCATCCGGTAGAGTTGATCGCCCGACAAAATCACCACGTATTCGTGTCCGTGGCTGTTAAAGTGAATCATGTTCCGCCGCACGGCGTCTGCGGTGCCTTCATACCATGCACTGCTCTTCTCGGTTTGTTCGGCCGACAGAATGTCAACGAAACCACCGCTGAATGCGTCAAAATGGTAGCTCTTCTGAATGTGCCGGTGCAACGAAGCCGTGAGGAACTGCGTCAGAACGAAGATGCGATTGTAACCCGCGTTGATGCAGTTGCTGATCGGGATATCGACGAGGCGATACTTGCCCGCCAGTGGCACCGCTGGTTTGCAGCGCTCTTTGGTGAGGGGAAACAAACGCGTGCCGCGTCCACCGCCCATGATAATTGAGAGAACCTTTTTTGAGTCTACCATAGGGAAAGCTAATTACTTGCTTATCTTCCGTGTCGCACCTCAAATCGCCAGCTAAAATAAAATTATGTGTGGCATCGTCGGCTATGTTGGAAAACTCAAAGCAGCTCCGCTCATCCTCGAAGGATTGAAGCGGCTGGAATACCGCGGGTATGACTCAGCGGGCGTCTTAGTTTGGCAGGACGGCAAGTTCGTCCTCGTGAAAAAAGCGGGACGCGTCGCGAACCTCGAAAAGGAGGCCGCGAAGGTTCGACTCACCGGTCACTTTGGCATGGGCCATACCCGCTGGGCCACGCACGGTGGAGTAACGGATGCCAACGCGCATCCGCACGTCAGCAGCGACGGGCAAATCGCCCTCATCCACAACGGCGTCATCGAAAATTACAACTCGATGAAAAAATTTCTGCTGACCAAAGGTTTTCAATTCGTTTCCGAAACGGACACCGAAGTGTTGGGCAATTTGCTCGCTTACCACTACGCCAAGGAACCAGCGAACACCGAGGAAAGTCGCTTCGTCTCCGCCGTGCGCAAAACACTCCTCCACGTCGAAGGCACCTATGGCATCGTCGTCATGGCACTCGACGCCCCTGGCGAACTAGTGACAGCGCGCAAAGGCTCGCCACTTATCCTCGGCATCGGTGACGGCGAAAGCCTCGTGGCGAGTGATGTCTCAGCGATCGTGAGCCGCACGCAAAACGTTGTTTATCTCAACGACGGCGAAATTGCCCACCTCACCCTGAGCACATTTTCGATCACGACCCTGACGGCAGGTGAAGTTTCGCCGATCATCGACAAGGTCACTTGGTCGATCACCGATGCCGAACTCAACGGCTACACCCACTTCATGGAGAAGGAAATTTTCGAGCAGCCCGCTGCGCTCGAGAACGCCATGCGCGGTCGCTTTTCCGAGGACGGCAGCACCGCCAATTTCGGCGGCTTGAACATCTCGCCCGCTGAATTCCGCAACATGGACCGCTTCATGTTCTGCGCCTGCGGCACCGCATTGCATGCCTGTATGGTGACGGAGCATTTGATCGAGCGCTTCGCGCGCGTGCCCGTGGAATGCGATTACGCGTCCGAGTTCCGCTACCGCAACATGCCGCTCTTCAGCAACACGCTGTTTTTCGTCATGAGCCAATCGGGCGAAACGATCGACACTTTGGCGGCGATGCGCGAAGCAAAGCGCAAGGGCTACAAGGTGCTCGCGATTAACAATGTCGTCGGCTCAACTATCGCCCGCGAGGCGGACGGCGGCATTTACCAACACGTCGGTCCCGAAGTTGGCGTGGCTTCCACGAAAGCCTTCACATCCCAACTGCTGATCGGCGGCCTGCTCAGCCTCTACATCGCGCGCATGCGCGACATGAGTTTCAGCGACGGCGTGCAATTCGTGCAGGCTCTCAAAGGAGCCCCCGATCACGTGCGCACCGTGCTGAAGCAGGCCGATCACATCAAGGGCATCGCCAAACGCTACGCGAAGTATCGCGACATGCTCTTCCTTGGCCGTCTGTCGCTCTTCCCCATCGCCCTCGAAGGCGCGCTCAAGTTGAAGGAAATTTCCTACATTCACGCCGAGGGCTATCCAGCAGCGGAAATGAAACACGGCCCAATTGCGCTAATCAGTGAAGAGTGCCCGGCAGTGTTTTTCGTGTCGTCGGGAGAGATGTTCCACAAAGTCATCAACTCGATGCAGGAAATCAAAGCGCGTGGCGGTCGCATCATCGCCATCGCGACCGAATCTTGCCAATTGCCCGACGGACTCGCGGATGAAGTGATCATCATTCCCGAATGCCACGAAGCGGTGTTACCGATTGTCGCCACCATCCCCGTGCAGTTGCTGAGCTATTACATCGCGGTCGAATTGAAACGCGACGTCGACAAGCCCCGCAATCTAGCGAAGTCCGTGACGGTCGAGTAATCATGCAATTCTCGCCGGATCGCGCCGCCTTTCTGGAACACGCCAAGGCTGGGAACGTCGTTCCCGTCTCGACGGAGTTATTGGCCGACTTGGAAACGCCAGTGTCGGTCTTCGCCAAGTTGCGTTCCAGCGGTCCGGCCTTCTTGCTCGAATCAGTCGAGGGCGGCGAACACGTCTCGCGTTACAGTTTCGTCGGCTGCAATCCGCGCAAGATCATCACCTCCGCGACCGGCGAAGGCGATCCGCTCAAACATCTGCAGGAGGAAATGGCGCGTTACCGTCCCGTCGAGTTGGCGGGCTTACCACCATTCACCGGAGGTGCGGTGGGTTATCTCGGCTATGAATATGTGCACAGCGCCGAACCCACGGTGCCGCTCGCCGCTCGTGACGAACTCGGCGTGCCCGCGATGTGGTTCATGTTGTGCGACTCCATTGTCGCCTTCGATCGTGCCCGGCAAACACTGCGACTGATCGTCAACGCGCATGTCGGTGCCGATGCTGATGCCGCTTACGATGCGGCGCTGGCGGAATTGCGCCGTCTCAACGAAGCGCTGCGCCAACCCGCACCGGTGCGCGCGGCGGAATTCGGTGTGCCGAAAGCGGTGACAGTTCCATCGGGCAATTTCACGCGCGCCAGTTTTGAAAAACTGGTGCACGATTCCAAAGAATACATCCGCGCCGGCGACGTGTTTCAAATCGTCCTCTCGCAAAGGTTTAGCACCGATTTTGAACGCACGCCACTCGATCTTTACCGCGCGCTGCGCACGGTGAATCCGTCGCCTTACATGTTCATTCTGGAGACTCCGGAATTTTCATTAGTCGGCGCTTCTCCGGAAGTTCACGTGCGGCTCACGGGCCGCCGCGCAGAAATCCGTCCCATCGCGGGCACACGCCCGCGTGGCGCGACACCTGCGGCCGATGACGCGCTCGCCGCGGAATTGCTGGCTGATGAAAAGGAGAAGGCGGAGCATCTCATGCTCGTCGATCTCGCGCGCAATGACATCGGACGCGTCTGCTCCTACGGTTCGATCAACGTCCGCGAGTTCATGACGATCGAGCGCTACTCGCACGTGATGCACATTGTGTCACAGGTGGAGGGACAACTTGCGCCAAAATGCACCGCTTTTGACCTGATGCGCGCCACTTTTCCCGCAGGCACGGTCAGCGGCGCTCCAAAAGTGCGCGCGATGCAATTGATTGCCGAAATGGAAGGCACCCAGCGGGGCAGTTATGCCGGCGCGCTTGGTTACTTCAGCTACAACGGCAATTTAGATTCCTGCATAACTCTCCGCACCGCATTGATTAAGGACGGAAAAGTGCATGTCCAAGCAGGCGCAGGTATCGTCGCGGATTCCTCACCAACGGCGGAGTATGAGGAAACGATCAGTAAGGCATCGGCGTTGTTTAAGGCGATCGGGTTAGCGAAGGAATTTTAGCAATTTCGCCTCCAAACGGGCACTGGCGGGAAAAATTCGGGTCGAATTGCAGCAACTGGGAATAACTTTCGGGCGTTCGGCATCTTAAATGCAGAGACCGATTGAAATGCCCATCCTGTCTCACCCACTCCACGCTATGAAGACCAACAGGAAAGTGACCCGCGCAAAGTCCGTTTCGACCGAGCCGTCGGTGGTTCGCCAGAATTCGACAATGCCCAAATCCACCGAGGAAGTCCTTACCGTTCGCCCGGAAATTGCCCCGGCGAAAGCGGCTACCTCGTCTGAATTCGACAAAGCCTCGCCCGTGGATCGCCGCGACGATCGGTCGAATCTCCAACTTTATCTCAACGAAATTCGCCAGACTCCGCTGTTGACGATTGAGGAGGAAATCAAACTCGCCGCCCGCATCAAACGCGGCGACAAGGCCGCCCGCGATCACATGATCAAGGCCAACCTGCGCCTCGTGGTCAAAATCGCATTCGACTACAAGGAAATGGGCCTGCCGTTGATGGACCTCATCAGCGAAGGCAACCTCGGCCTGATCAAGGCCGTCGAGCGCTTCGACCCCGCCAAGGGCGGTAAGCTCTCCACTTACGCCGCGTGGTGGATCAAGCAGTCGATGAAGCGCGCCTTGGCCAACCAGTCCAAGACGATCCGTCTGCCAGTCCATCTCGTAGACAAAATTTCCCGCATGCGGAAGATGATCGCGAAGCTCACGGAAGAGTTCGATCGCGAGCCGACCAACGACGAACTCGCTTACGAGTTGCAGATTCCGGTCAACAAGATCGCGCTGCTCAAGACCGTCAGCGTGCGCCCGGCTTCCCTCGACGCGCCGGTCGGCGAAGACAGCGATGCCGCGACGCTCGGCGACCTCGTCGGCGATGAGAACACCATCGCGCCCGACGCCCAACTCGGTGAGCGCAACATGCACGAAGACCTGCACTCCGTCGTCAACTCGCTCGAGCCACGCGAGGCCAGCATCATCAAGATGCGCTTCGGCCTCGACGGACAGAACGAGCAGACGCTGGAGGAAGTCGGCAGGAAATTCAAAGTGACGCGCGAACGCATTCGCCAACTCGAGTATCTCGCGCTCAACAAGATTCGCCGCCACATGCAGCAGCATGACCGTCAGCGCACGCTCGACGAAATCGAGCAAGAAACGCATGCGGAAGATCGCGCTCAGACGATTCGCGCATTCGTGGCGAATCACTCTTACAATTCGTAACGCTACTTTTCTTGGCCATACCAAAGGCGCCCGCGAATCGGGCGCCTTTTTCTTGGGCGAGTTGATCGCACGCCGGCCCGGTCAACGCGTCACCAACTCGTCGTTGGGACATTTCCAATTCTCCCAAAGAAAAAGGCGCGCCGCAGTGAGCAGCGCGCCTTGAGAGTTTGATTGGCGGGAACGCTTATTCCTTCTTCGCGGCTTCGTCGAAGATATCGCCGAGGCTCGTGAGGTCGGTGCCGTTGGTCTGCTTGGTGAACTGCTCGTAAGAGGCGGTCTCTTGGGCGAGTTGTTCAGCCGAGTAGTTGGCAGCCTTGATCGACAGACCGATGCGGCGGCCGTCGCGGTCGATTTTCACGACGCGAGCGGAAACCGACTGGCCGGACTTGAGCACGTCCTTCACCTTCTCGACGCGATCTTCTTGGATCTGCGAGATGTGGACCATGCCGTCGATACCGTCCTTCAACTCCACGAAGGCGCCGAAGTTGGCGATCTTCGAGACCGTGCCGGTGACGACGTCACCGATGCGGAAGAAGCTGTCGATGTCGGACCAAGGATCGGTCATGAGTTGCTTCATGCCGAGGCTGATGCGTTGTTGCGAAGGATCGACGTCGAGCACGATTGCGTCGACTTCGTCGCCCTTGTTGAGCGCTTCCGATGGGTGGTTGACCTTGCGGGTCCAGCTCATGTCGGAGACGTGCACCATACCGTCGATGCCTTCTTCGAGTTCGATGAAGGCGCCGTAGGTGGTCATGTTGCGCACCTTGCCGCGGACGCGAGCGCCCACTGGGTAGTTGTGACGGACCATGTCCCACGGGTTCGGCTCGAGTTGGCGGAGGCCGAGCGAGATTTTTTGCTCGTCCTTTTGGATACCGAGAACCACGGCATCAAGTTCCTGACCGACCTTGAGGAGTTCGGAAGGCTTGTTGATGCGCTTGGTCCACGACATTTCGGTGATGTGGACGAGACCTTCGACACCCGGCTCGAGTTCGATGAACGCGCCGTAGGGAACGAGGTTGACGACCTTGCCGTGAATCTTGGCGCCGACCGGGAACTTGTTGTCGATGTTGTCCCACGGGTTGTTCTTGGTCTGTTTAAGACCAAGGGAAACGCGCTCTTTCTCGCGGTTGATGTCGATAACCATGACCTCGATCTCTTCGCCCTGCTTGAGCAGTTCCGAAGGATGGCCGATGCGGCCCCAGGACATGTCGGTGATGTGCAGCAAGCCGTCCATACCGTCGAGATCGATGAACGCACCGAAATCGGTGATGTTCTTGACGATGCCCTTGCGGACTTGACCGGGTTGCAATTTCTCGAGCAAGTCGCGGCGCTTTTGATGGCGTTGCTCTTCGATGAGCTCGCGGCGGGAGAGAACGATGTTCTTCCGCTCGTGATTGATTTTGAGAACCTTGAAGTCGTAGGTCTGGCCGAGGTATTGATCGAGGTTCTTCGGCGGTTGGATATCGATGTGCGAGGCCGGCAGGAACGAGTCCACGCCGATCGACACCAATAGACCGCCCTTGACCTTGCCCTTGACGCGACCGGAAACGATCGTGCCTTCAGCGCAGCGAGCCAGGATATTTTCCCAGTTCTTCTTTTGCTGAGCCTTCTCGTATGAGAGGACGGGATTGCCTTCCTTGTCCTCGAGCTTCTCGAGGAGCACTTCGATCGGGGAGCCGATTTGCAGCTCGCCCAAGTCGAAAAATTCGTTGGCTGGAATCGAGCCTTCGGCTTTGCCGCCGATATCGACGATTACTTCGTTGGCGCGGATTTCAGTGATGGTGCCCGGGACCATCGAGCCTTCCTTCAATCTCTCGATGGAAGAGCCTGCGAGCAGTTCTTGCATTAACGAACTCATGGACTGTGAACCGAAGACGAACGGCGCACTCCGTAACGCGCGTCTTCCGGCGATGGATCCTTGCGGATCCGTGGGTTGATTGTTGCTAACAAAAGCCGGTGAGAGTGCCGCGGTAGCACCGGCCAAAACTAAAGAACACCGCGTAAGGGGACGAACGTCCCGAAAGCCCCGCGCTCCCGCAAGTGAAAAATCAATTTTTCTTGCCCGCCCTCTCCGCGCTTTGTTCCGCCAGAACTTGCTGCAAAACAGCAAAATACGTGTCGAAGAAGCCGTGCTCACGCAGACTTTGCTCGCTCGCGCCCCCCGGTCCCTCGCCTTCCACCAACTCTTTCAGGTGCATTGTCACCTCACTTTGCGTAGGACTGACAGAGCGGATTTCGACCATGGCAACCAACTGCCGCGAATCGCGGAACGCCACACTGGAATTGATTCGGCTCGCTGCTTCGACGCGCAATGCCCCGATATTCGTGCGGAGCAAATTGTAATCCAAGCGCTTGAACGCCGCCTGCGCCGCTACGAAAACCGCCCGCGTTTCGCCATCCACAGTATGAATTTTAGGCACCGCCGCACCAAAACGGTCGCGCACACGCTCCGACATGGTCGGCAACGATTCGCATCCTGCGAGAAACAGGACTGCGGTAAGGAGGAATAAAAATGGACGGATCATTGGATAAAGATGAATCAAGCGAGGAATCAGACCTGTCAGGCGGGCTGTTGTTGCGAGATGCAGTGCAGCGTGCCGAGGCCCCAAATCAGGTGGTAGCAATCGATGCCGATTATTTCGCGGCCCGGGAAACAGCTGTCGATAATCTCGCGCGCTTCCGCGTCGCGCTTGGGCTGGCGGAATTGCGGCACGAGCACGGCACCGTTGATCACGAGAAAATTCGCATAACTCGCCGGCACCGGTTGCCCTTCGAACGCGAGTGGCTTCGGCATCGGCAACGTGACGATTTTGAAACGCTTTCCTGACGGCGTGCGAAAATCCTCCAACCGCTCCAAGTTTTCCGCGAGAATCTTGTGGTTCGGATCGCGGCGATTTGTTTCCACACACGTCACGAATCCGTCGGCTTTGAAGAACCGTGTGATGTCGTCGATATGGCCGTCGGTGTCGTCGCCGATGATCCCGTCACCGACCCAGAGAATCGTTTTAACGCCGAGATAGTCGCGCAGGTTTTGCTCAATCTCGATTTTCGAAAGCGACGGATTGCGGTTCTTATTGAGCAGGCATTGCTCGCTGGTGAGCAACAGCCCTTCGCCGTTCACCTCGATCGAACCGCCTTCGAGAATCATCTTTTTCTCAAAACGACGCAGCTTGAGCGCGCGCGCGATGCTCGGCGGGATTTCATTGTCGAGGTCGTAAGGCGGATATTTGTCGCCCCAAGCGTTGTAGTCCCAGTCCGTCAGCGCGATTTCGCCGGTGCGATCGTTCTTCACGAAGATCGGACCGTGGTCGCGGCACCAAGCATCGTTGGTCGGATGATCAAAAAACGCGACCCGTGACATGTCGGCGCCCGCTTTGGCGCAAAGTCGTTTCGCCCTCACGTGCAGTCGCGCGGCGGCGTTAATTCGCACTTCTTGGAAGCGACTGATCTGTCGCACGATTTCGGCGTAAACGTAGGGAATTGGACGGAATTGACCGGGCCACGACGCGTATTTGTGCGGCCACGACAACCAGAGCGCCGCTTGCGGTTCCCACTCGGCCGGCATGCGAAATCCGAGGGACGAAGGAGTTTTTTTGGCGGCCATGCTCAGTCGCGGAAACGCTTCGTCAAATCACCGTAAGCATCGATGCGGCGATCGCGTAGGAACGGCCAATGCGTCCGCGTGACGTCCACTTTCCCGAGGTCGATCGTGTGTAGAAGCACTTCTTCGCGATCCACGCTGGCCTTCGCCAAAATCTGACCGCTCGTGCCAGCGACGAAACTTTGTCCCCAGAATTCCAATCCGTCACCACCGATCGGTTGCTCCAACCCAATGCGATTAACTGCCGCGACGTAGCAACCATTCGCGACGGCGTGCGAACGCTGAATCGTCTCCCACGCACCGTGCTGGTTGACGCCGTATTCGGCTTTCTCTTTCGGATGCCAACCAATCGCCGTCGGATAAAATAGAATCTCCGCACCGTCCATGGCCGTGAGGCGCGCGCCTTCCGGATACCATTGGTCCCAGCAGATGAGGACACCGATCTTGCCGAACTTCGTTTGCCACGCCTTGAATCCCGTGTCACCGGGCGTGAAGTAGAATTTTTCGTAGAAAAGCGGATCGTCGGGAATGTGCATCTTGCGGTAGATGCCGAGCAATTTGCCGTCAGCGTCGATGATCACGGCGGTGTTGTGGTAAAGGCCGCTCGCGCGTTTTTCGAACAACGAAGCGATGATCACCACGCCGTGCTTCTTGGCCAACTTCTGGAAAGCCACGGTGCTCGGACCGGGAATCGGCTCGGCGAGTTTGAAATACTCGTGGTCTTCGGCTTGGCAAAAATACTGCGACCGGAACAGCTCCTGCGTGCAGATAATTTGCGCGCCCGCCTTCGCCGCCTTTTCCGTCAGGGCGAGAGTTTTTTTGAGGTTAGCCGCCGGCGAAGCGGCGCAAGCGTGTTGCAGCAGACCAAGGGTGACTTTCATAGGCAAATAGGTGAATTGGCACGTCAGCACATGCGCGGCCCGAGCGAAGTGGCCGCTATCCGACATGACAAGTAAACTCTCCGCTCTGCTGCGCAACATTCCCTTACCAAACAAGGCTTTGACATCCCAGCATTGAATTGTAAAAATTGCCGCATGTTCTGGTTCGTTTCCTTGTTTTGGCCAATGGCCTCAATTAGGCGGCAGATCTTCGTTCAAAACTACCCGGTAAACCCAAGCTCTGACTCATGTGCGCCCTATCCCGACCGCTGATTGTCGTCGTTGAAGATGAAGAAGAACTGGCCGACCTGATTTGCCAACACCTGGAAGGTGCCGGCATGCAAACCCAACGTTACAACCGCTGCGCCCACGCCCTGCGTTTCCTCGAACGCAATTTCGCCAACCTGCTGCTGCTCGACCTCAATTTACCCGACTCCAACGGTTTTCAACTCCTCACCGAGTTGCGCCAACGCGATATTTTGGTGCCGACGATTTTCCTCACCGGCAACACGATCGAAACGGACAAAATTAAAGGTCTCGAAATGGGCGGCGATGATTACATCACCAAGCCCTTTAATTATGCGGAACTCGTGGCGCGGATCAACGCCGTCCTCCGCCGCACCGAAGCCAAGGGTGATTTCAACCTCACCAAAAACGTCCGCACCGTTGATCAGCCCTTTGATTTTCTCGGCGCAAAAATTCACCCTGAGCGGATGGAAGTCGAATTTCCGAACGGCACCACCAGCCCGATCGGACGCAAGGAACTTGGCGTCATTGCCTACCTCAACACGCATCGTCACGTCGTCATCACGCGCAAAGAATTGATCCACTCCGTTTGGGGCATCCATGCCGACGTGCGCAGTCGTTCACTCGACCAATACATCGTCAAAGTGCGTGCCGCCTTCGCCGCCAACGGTCTCTCTCTCGACTGCTTCAAGACCGTGCATGGCGTCGGTTACATCTTCGAGCCACCGGTTCCCGACGACGCAACCTGATCCGCACGACATCGGCGGACGGCTAATTCTTAAAATAGTTCGCCCTGCCCGGTGTAACGTCGTTGCGCTTCCGTCAGCGTCGATTTCATCTCCATTTTCCCAAGGAGCGCGAAAATCTCCGTCGGCATCGGCGCACCCTGCCCGACCCACGGCAACGGACAATCCGTCCGCAACGTCGTCAGCCGCAAGTTCCGCCGCAGTTCGTCCGCGCGCGTTTTGATCTGCTCGCGAAAACGCTCCGGTTGCAACGTGTCCACGCCGGCAATTAATCCTTCGAGACTGCCAAACTGATGCAGCCACTTCGTGGCCGTCTTCGGCCCGCAGCCGTTCACGCCGGGAATGTTGTCCGACGTGTCGCCGACGATCGCGAGATACTCTGCGATTTTTTCCGGCGGCACACCGAATTTTTCCACGACTCCCGCCGCATCCATCGTGCGCCAGCCGAGGCGCGGATTCGCCGTTGGTGGCGGCAACAACATTCGCACGCGTTCATCGACGCACTGCGCAAAATCCTTGTCTGCACTCACGATCCACACGTCGTGCCCCGCATTGGCCAATGCCCGCGCTTGCGCCGCCAGCAAATCGTCAGACTCCACGCCATCGAGTTCGATGCCGACCAAACCCATCGCCCGCGTCAGTTCCTTGAGCACAGGAATCTGTTGTTCCAACGCTTCCGGCGTCTCCTTGCGATTCGCCTTATACTCGGGCAACAACGCCAGCCGATCTTGCGCGCCGCCCAAGTCGAAAAATACCAGCATCCCATCGGGCTGCTCCTGATCCTGCAGTCGCCAAATCGTCTTCACCCAACCATGTAGTGCGCCCGTGGGAAATCCGTCCGCCCGCGTCAGCTCCGGCATTCCGTAGAACGCGCGGAACGCCAGATTAAAGCCGTCGATCAGCAGCCATTTGCTCATGCTTGGTGCGCCGGATAAGTCGGCCTGGTTTGGTGTTTGGAGTCCACGGGGAAAATTGCGGGGATGCGAAAACAACTATGGCCGCGCCTCGGTTTGTCACTGCTTCGTTTCAGCAATGTCACGCCTGCCTGTCCGGGCAAAAAAAGTCCGACGGAAGCCAGTTCCGCCGGACGAGGAAATGCTAAAGCAGATGCTACTTAGCGCCCAGTCGCCGTGCGACCCGCCGCGCTTGAGGGCGTGACGATCACCGGATTTTGGAACACCGAACCAGCCGGCACGCCTTGCACGTCTTGCTTCTTCAGCGAACCGCCCGGGCTGACGAGATTGGCGGTGACGAAGATGAGCAAATTGCGCTTTTGCGAGCTTTCGCCGTTGCTGCGGAACAGGCGTCCGAGCACCGGCAGATTGCCAATGACGGGCACCTTGTCGTTCGTCTTGCGCGTGTCCTCGCGAGTGAGTCCGCCCATGACAATCGTCGCGCCGTCCCAAATCGTGACCTTCGTCGAAACTTCCCGCACGGCAAAGATCGGTTGATAGAAACCAGATGGCACCGTGACGGTCGTGCTGCCGGAGACGGCGACGCTTTGACCACCGTATTCGACGAAGCCCTCGAACTCTGTGACCTTCGGATTCAAATCGAGGCTCACGCTGTAATCGTCTTCTTCGACCGTCGGCGTGACTTTCAATTCCACACCAATGTTGCGCACGGCGAAATCTTGCGGCGTGCCCGCTGTGATCGTGACGCCAGCCGAGCCTCCGCCCGACGCGCTGCCGGTGCCCACTTGGCTTTGCACTTGGCCGTAGGACTGCGGGTAACGAAGTTCCTGCGCGACCGTGATCGTGGCGGCATTGCCGGACAACACGGTCAACTTCGGCGCGCTCAGCAACTCCGTGCCGCTGCGTTGCGACAATGCGCGGATCACCGCGTTGACGTTAAATTCGCCGAGAATCCCAGTCACATTCGCCAGCGGATTTGTGCCGAGGCCGAGACGGTTGGTGCCGGGAATCGGCGGAGCATTATTGGGAAGTGGAATATTTAACTCTGAAGTTGCATTGCCGAAAAGATCGGTGCCGGCAGGGCGAACAATGGCCCCCTGCGCACTGCTGACGTTATTGCTAAATGAGTCTCCGAGGGAGCGATTGTTAGTGCCGTAAGTCGCCTTCGTCGCCCCAACGCGCGTCGTCGCCGCGTTACTCACATTCCAATTGATGCCGAGTTCTTCGAGCGCGCCGTCCTGCACTTCCATGAACTTCGCTTCGATCTCGACTTGGCGCACCTCGTTGTAACGCGCGAGAATGTTGCGGATGCGCTCCATGTTGCGGCCGGTTTGCGTGACGATGAGTTGCGAGCCGTCGAACGCGAGCGTTGCTCCATCTTCGCCTTCGAAGGTGACGCCAGCCAGTTGGAGGAACTTTTGAATCGCGCGTCCTTCGCCTTCGATATTTTGCTGCGAACCGCCGGAGCCAAGTGAATCCACTGCGCCTGCTGCGCCTTGGGATCCGCGCCCCGTCATGCGCAACACCGTGGAGCGCGAGACCGGAAAAAATTGTGTATCCAGTGCGGTCTTTTCGCCGCCCGGCCGCAGCACAATCGCATCGGCCTGCACTTCATATTGGTAGCCGATGGAGTCGGTGATGAAGTCGAGCACGCGCTTCAATGGCAGATTCCGCAGCGTGATGGTGACCAGCGGATTCGTGTTGCTCGGATCAATCAGCACCACGTTGACGCCCTTCGGCGTCGTGCCGGATTGGTCAAATTCCTCGGAGATCACGCTCAGGGTGTTGACCACGCGCGACAATTCCATGCCGC
Source organism: uncultured Opitutaceae bacterium (assembly GCA_947085165.1). Classification (GTDB taxonomy): domain Bacteria; phylum Verrucomicrobiota; class Verrucomicrobiia; order Opitutales; family Opitutaceae; genus Didemnitutus. Next base: position 27,913 of record CAMTVI010000029.1, on the reverse strand, counting down.
TAAAATTAACGTTGGGCAGAATGATCTGGTTTAATTTTTCTACGAGCGGCGACGGACCATTGTCCACGGCGGCGCTCGGCGGTGGCTCGCGGTAAACGCTAGGGCGTTGCCACGCACGGGTAACTTCATTGAGCAACTTCGCGGATGTCTGCGTGCGATCGAGATTCTGGTCCACGCTGCTGTTGGCGATTTTCTGCATAAACGTCTGCGCAGCGGCATTCTGCGGATCAAGCTCCAGCACGCGCGCAAACGTGCGCGCCGAAGCGGACGGATCACCGGCGAAATACTGGCTACGGCCACGTTGAATCAACTGGTCGATTTCAGAATTGGTCGGTGCCGTAGCACGCACTGGTTGGCTGGCGGCGGTCTGCACCTCTGGTGCGGCCGCTTTGGACGAAGTGCGGTTGGCGCGCTGAGCGCGTTGCGCATCGGCGGCGGCAGCACTCAAATGAACTTCACGCGCGGCGGAAATCTCGGCGGTCGCGAGTGCGATTTCGGTCGATGCCGTTTGCGTCAATGGATTCTCCGGCAGAGCCATCCGCGCCCGCGCCAAGCGATCAAGCGCGGCGGCAAATTCTTGATTGGCAGACAGACCACGCGCTTCGCGCACCGCGTCCTGCGCATTCTCGATTGCAGAGGCGAGACGCGTCTCTTCCTGACGGGCGAGCTCGTCGGCTTCGTCGGCGGCGGAGCTTGGCGCAACTGCCGGCACCCCGCCGGAAACGGAAACTTTCTTGGATGTTTGCTGACCGAGGGTTGAGAGAAGTCGCGCGACGGTGGGATCACCGGGTGCGAGCGTCTGCAGTTCCTCAAGTTTGGTGCGAGCTTCAGCGAGGTTGCCTGTATCGCGAGCGCGCAGGGCTTCGGAGAGGAGACGGATCTTGGTTTCCGCGACGTCCTCGTTGGCACCGCCACGCGCACCCATAAGGGGCAGCGAGGTGACCAACGCGGCAATCAGGGCAAGGAGGATGAGGTGACTTCGGCGCATGTAAATTAAGGGGTAAGTTGCGGGGACGCAGCGACGCTCGTCGAGCGAGCGTCATCATAGCGTTGAGTGATAGGTTTGGCTTCGAGTTCGGTTGATTCGCTGCTGCCCGGTTTGAGGACGCGGGTTTCCGGGTAAGGCAGGCCGGGGATTTGTTTGCCGACGACGACTTCCGGCGGATCGAGTTGGATGCGCTCGATCCGGTAGGTCACATTGTCGTCTTGCATGGTATCGCCTTCGCGAACTTCGCGGGGTTTGGCTGCGGCACCAAAACGCAGAATCGCAACGGCCCCCTCGGTGAATTTGCGGCTGCGATTATCGAGAGTGATGGTCGTGCCGGTCTCCGAATCATACAGCGTGGCGATAGCCGCCACTTCGTAAACCGGATGATCGGGATCGTCACTGATATCAACTTTGCTGACGGTGAAGTCACGCAACGTGAGACTCAGTTCTTCAAAGCGATGGCCGGTTCGGACCAGCATAGTTTCGGGAAACTTCGGACTCACAAACGCAATTTTGAAATCTCCGGGTTGCCCCACATAACCGAGCAATTGCAGGCGATACAATTCGCGGCGCACATCGAGTAACTCAATGCCGAACGGCAAGCCCGAGTCGCGCAAATTGCCCGGTGGCGTCACCACAAAAGAGCGCGTGGTGCCGTCGTAGAAAATCACTGGCGGGGTGAAAACTTCATAGACCCAATTGGCGCCGCTTGATTGTGGTTTCGGTGGCGACCAAGCCCGCGGCACTCCGCTCGGCGCGCGGAATTTCACCCGCTCATAGGTATCGCCGGCGAGATTGACGGCGACGACCTCAGTGCGCACGGCGTGTAATTGGGGGCCTTGCATCCACCACCACACGGCGGCGGCCAGCACCACCGCGAGGGCGGCCCCTACGGCAATTTTTTCCAGATGAATTTGGAAGAGTTGCTTCATGACGTCGGCGTTATCGCAAGTGGGAGAACTTCGATGTATTCCACCACCACGGCAAACTTGGAAAAATTCTGACTGACCAACGGCACGGGGGCGGAACTGGCTGCGGCGGTGGCGTCATCAGTGCCGGCAAGTTCGGACGGCATTGGTTCCACTTCCACACTGCGCACAATCAGCGGAAGTTTGTAGAGTGAAAGTGCATTGAGGAACGCGCGGAGCGTCTGCGTTTGGCCGGTGAATTCGACGCGGAAACCTTCGCTATCGACATGGGTTGCGACGTGCACGCGCAACCGGGGATCGGGCTCGAAGAAATCGCCGATTTGCCCGCTCGATTGATAGGATCGGCCAGAAGAGGTTTCGCCTTCCACGATGGCGCGACGGGCCGCCCGCTGCGCTTCCGTCAATGGCCGCTCGCGTTGCACCGACACCAACGAACGCGGGCGCGCCTCGAAAAGTGTTTCGAGCAAATATTCGATCACGGTGCGCTGGAGATGGACGGCGGGAATGAGTTCCGTTTCCGGGCCTTCGTTTGCGTGAGTTGTGAAGCCGAAACGTTCTTCGGGACGCAGCGCCACTTGCTGCCGCACCGCCATCGCGCGTGCTTGCTCAATAAAAGTGGCGATTGAAAAATACGCATCGCGCGGACGAGCGGGCGCGGAAGACAGCCACTTGCCTTTGCCCACGAGGGCAGCGCGCACCGCCGCGAGTTGATTTTCGGCACCCACGACGTCGTCGCCGATAGCAGTCACATTTTCCTCAGTGAGGGACGGCGACGTGCCTTGCAGCCACGTCAGCTCTTGTTTTTTCTGCTCCAATTGGCGCAACGCGCGATTGGCCTTCGGCCAGATGTCTTGGAGGAAATAAACTTCCACACTCACGGCTGCGGCACAGAGCAGCAGGATTAAGGCGAAGAGTGGATTACGTTTGAGCCAGTCCATGGTCAAAGGGGCTTGGCCGTTTCCGCAACGAGCACGAAGTCGAAGTAGAGAATACCGGGTTGGCGGTTATCAAACCGTTCGTTTTCCACTGCCGCTACGTAAGGAGAATCAGCGAGTCCGCCCAGCAAAGCGGTGACGCGGCGGAAAGTGTCTGGGCTGACATTGGCAAGAGGGTTTGCTTTATCGAGCATCCGGCCCGACACCGCGATGCGCAGCGGTGCATTCGCATCGCCGGAACCCGGTGCCAGCGTGAGGCGCTCGAACCAAACGTCTTCCACTTTCACGAGCCGGTTTTGCAAATCGGCCAACATCGCCTGCCAATTGGCGCGGCGATTGTAGACGTGTTCCAACGCTTCCACTTGCACACGCAACGCGGTCAGCTGCTCGAGATGCACGCGGTTTTGCGCTTCGCGTTCGCGCAAAGGATCAATCTGGGCATTGAGCGCGCCGAGTTTGAACTGCACTTCAGTGTGCAACGCGCGGTAATGCATTAGAGGAGCGAGCAACGCCGCCGCAGTCAGGCAGGCCGCCGCAGCGAGCCACGGTTGCTGGCGGCGCGTATTTTCCCGGGCGCGCAGGCGAGGCGGCAGTAAATTCAGCGAGAGTTGATCCGCGCGTATTTGCACGACGGCGGCACCAATCAACGGAGAAATCATCGTCGCGTATTCGGCGACATGCCCATCGGCCGCCGCTCGCGCCACTTCCACCGCACCGAGGGCATCAAATCCGCCCACCGGCACATGCAGTTTCGCGGTCATCATCTCCGCAATCCCCGGAATCAGTGCACTGCCGCCCGTCAAGAGCACGCGCTCAGGGTTACCGGCTCCGGCGCTCCGGCGAAAATGCAAAGCCGAGCGCGTCACTTCCTGTGACAAGCGGGTAACAAAATTTTCCACGGCCGGGGCGCACAAGGCGGTGTGGCGGCCCGACAGCTTCAATTGCTCGGCTTCGCTGAATTCACAGTCCTGACTTTCCGAAATTTGCTGGGTAACATTTTGGCCGCCCAAGGCGAGCGTCCGGGCGTGGAGTCGCTTGCCTTCATTCAGTAAGAGCGTCGAGGAACGTGCGCCGATATCGACGAGCAGCGTCGTCGGTGCCTGTGCCGTTTGCGCCAAACCGTAGGCGGCGCGCAGCGCGAGCGACGACGGCAGGAGCAACTTCGGCGTCAACCCGATGCTCTCGATCGCAGCGCAGAGTGCATCCACTATTTCGCGCTTAATCGCACAGAGCATGACTTCCAAATCGATGTCGGTTTCACCCGTGACGACATGGCCCCAAACGACATCAGTCAGCGCGTAGGGGATCGCCTGCTGCGCTTCAAATTGGATGACCCTATCCCGTTTCGTGATGTCCACCCGCGGTGTCTTGATGAACTTAATCAACACGAGGTGCCCCGGTAATACGACCGAGACCGCGCCGCCCAACTTCACCCGCGCCCGCAGGCCGCGCAACGCGGTCGTGGTCCGATCCAGCCATTCTTCTTCGCGCCCGGGTTCGAGCACGAAGGATTCAAACGCAAATTGCGTAAGACGAAGGCGGTCGGTGCCAGCTTTGGCAAAAACGCCAAGGGCCGTGTGACTGGCACCGCAATCTAGAACAGCTACGCGCGACGAAAGCATGAGGTAGGGGTTTGGGGAGTGTCCGTGCTTAGGGCTGCTCGGCAAGAACTTATTCACCGCGACGCAAATTTCTCACCACGGAAAAATCATTGCCCGACAGCGAGCGTGCGCCACGCTCGCGACGCCCATGAATCTCGCCCTCCCGTATAAGATCAGTGTCCTCGTCTTCCTCGAAAATTCCGCGGGCGAATTGCTGCTGATGCTGCGCGCCAAGCAGCCAAACCTCGGCGTCTGGTCGCCCATCGGCGGCAAACTAGAAATGACCACCGGCGAGTCTCCCTTCGAGTGCGCCGTGCGCGAAACGCGCGAGGAAGTCGGTCTCGAGTTGCGACCGGAGGATTTGCACCTGTTTGCGATGATCGCGGAAAAAGCCTACCAAGGGCACAATCACTGGTTGATGTTTCTCTTCCGGGCCAAAGTCCGCTTGGACAAATTGCCGCAGGATATCGATGAAGGAAAATTCGCGTTCTGGACACGTGAACAGATCAACGGTTTGGAAATCCCCGAAACCGACGCGGCCGCGCTCTGGCCAATCTACGACCAACACCGCGAGCACTTCGTCTCGCTGCGCGCGGATTGCTCGGTCTCGCCGATTAAGATCACCATCGAACAAGTGACGCCGGCTGCGGAGTGAGTTTTCCGCAAGGTTGAGTGTCTTAAGACAACGTTTGGGCAAAGGTTTCGCTTGTCTTTCAGACTCCAGGCTCAAGTTAAGAGCTTGGTTCGGATAAATCATTTTAAACTCAAAGCAATTGTGAGCAAAAAACCTACCTCCTCCCGCAAAACCGACGACGGCGCGACGCCGTATAACTCCCGTCAAGCCGCCGTGAACGCCCGTTTGGGTAAGGATGAACTGATCGCGTTCTACCGCGACATGGTTCGCATCCGTCGCTTCGAAGAGCGCTGCCTGCGCAGTTATCAGCAGGGCAAAATCGGCGGCTTCCTTCACCTTTACATCGGCCAGGAATCCATCGCCGTTGGCTGCGCTTCCGTGATGGGCAAGGACGACCACATCATCACCGCCTACCGCGACCACGGTCACGCCCTCGCCGTCGGCATGGGCATGAACGAGTTGATGGCCGAAAACTACGGCAAATACACCGGTTGCTCCAAAGGCAAAGGCGGCTCGATGCACTATTTCGATCCAGCGCGTCACTTCTGGGGCGGCCACGGCATCGTCGGCGGCCAAATCCCGCTCGGCACCGGATTGGCCTTCGGCCTGAAATACAAGGGCCTGAAAGGTGCCTGCATGGCGTTCATGGGTGACGGCGCCGTCAACCAAGGCGCGGTGCACGAATCCTACAATCTCGCCGCACTTTGGAATCTTCCCGTCATCTTCGTAATCGAAAATAACGGCTACTCGATGGGCACCAGCCAGGCGCGCTCTTCCGCTGCGCCGAGTCTCGCGCAACGCGCCGAAGGTTACGGCATGGCGTGGGAAATCGCCGAGAACGGCCACGACATCCTCGAGGTCCGCGAGAAATTCGATCGCCTCCTCAAACTCGCGCACGACGAATCCAAGCCGAGCGTGCTCGAGATTCGCACCTACCGTTACCGCGGCCACTCCGTCGCCGATCCCGATTCGACTTATCGCGAGAAGAAGGAAGTTGAAGAATACAAAACGAACAAGGATCCGATCATTACTTACCAGAAGGCGCTCGTCGGCGAAGGCGTCCTGACCGACGATCTCATTAAGCAAATTGACGACGCGGCGCGTGCCGAAGCGGAAACTTCCGCGCAGTTCGCCGACGAGAGTCCCTACCCGACCGTCGAAGACATCAAGAAGGACGTTTATTGGGAGGCCGATAATCCCGCCGACCGCAAATCCGTCGGTTCGCTCTTCTTCGACTGAGCGCGCTCCCTTTCATCACTTCCACTTTTTAACACTCTCCGAAAATGCCAGTCATTACTTACCGCGAAGCTCTCCGCCACGCCATGAGCGAGGAAATCGAGCGCGACGAAAACGTTATCCTCATGGGCGAGGAAGTCGGCCAATTTAACGGCGCCTACAAAGTCTCCGAAGGCATGTTGGCCAAATACGGCCCGAAGCGCGTCATCGACACGCCGATCAGCGAAGCGGCCTTCATCGGCGCCGGCATCGGCGCGTCGCTCCTCGGTGTGCGCCCCGTCATGGAACTGATGTTCTTCAGTTTCTACACCGTCGCCTTCGACCAAATTTTCAATAACGCCGCCAACATGCGCTACATGTCCGGCGGATTGACGCACTGCCCGATCGTGATTCGCGGTCCCGCCAATGGCGGCACCAACGTCGGCGCCACCCACTCCCACACGCCCGAAGGCATCGCGGCCTACCACCCCGGCATCAAAGTCGTCGTGCCCTCCAACGCCTACGATGCGAAAGGGCTGATGAAGTCCGCCATCCGCGACAACGACCCCGTCATGTTCATGGAAAACACCATGCTCTACGGCGAATCCTGCGAAGTGCCGGACGAAGAATACCTCGTGCCCCTCGGCAAGGCCCGCATCCTCCGCGAAGGCACCGATCTCTCCATCATCGGCCACGGTCGTCCAATCCAGTTGGCCCTCAAAGCCGCCGACCTCCTCAAGGAGAAGCACAACATCAACGTCGAAGTCGTCGACTTGCGCTCCATCCGCCCGCTCGACGAGGAAACCATTCTCAACTCCGTCAAGAAAACCAATCGCGCGCTCTTCGTCGAAGAAGCCAAGCCCTTCTGCTCCGTCGGCGCGATGGTCGCCTGCATCATCCAGGAAAAAGCCTTCGACTACCTCGACGCTCCCGTGAAGCGCGTGACCTCCATCGACGCGCCCGCGATCTACTGCCCGCCGCTCGAAAAAATCCAGCTGCCCAACGTCGAACGCATCTTCGACGCCGCGCTCGACCTCCTCAAGTAACCCTCCCCACCCTCAACTCTTTCTCCCATGGCCAACATCATTGATATGCCGAAACTCAGCGACACCATGACGGTGGGCACGCTGATCAAGTGGCTGAAAAAAGAAGGCGATGTCGTGAAGTCCGGCGACATCCTCGCCGAAGTCGAAACCGACAAAGCCACGATGGAACTTGAGTCGTTCTTCGACGGCACGTTGGTGAAAATCTTCACCCCCGAAGGCGCACAAATCGCCGTCGGCGCTCCGCTCTGTGCCATTGGCGAAAAGGGCGAGAAGGTTGACGCTCCTGCGGCCGCCGGGGCGAAGCCTGAAGCCGCAGCGAAGGCTCCGCAAAACGAAGAGAAATCCGAAGCGAAGACTGAAGCAAAAACCGAAGCGAAGCCCGCAGCGGAGCCCGCTCCGGCCGCCGCGTCCGACGCCAAGGAAGAAGATGAAGGTGATGAACCAGCCGCCGACACTGCTCCCGCTGGCCGCATGAAAATTTCCCCGCTGGCCCGCAAACTTGCGACGATTAACAAAATTGATCCCGCGCGTCTCACCGGCACCGGCCCACATGGCCGCATCGTCAAAGCCGATGTGCTCGCCGCGGTCGCCGATCCGTCGAAACTGAAGGCCACTGCCTCCGCCGGTTCCGGTAAAGCCGCGGCTACGTCAAAATCCTCCAGCTCGTTCAGCGGCGGCACGCCCGCGCGCACCGGCCCGATTCAGGAAGCCCGCACCGTCCCCGCTACCAACATGCGCGCGACCATCGCCAAGCGCCTGCTCGAGGCCAAGACGCAGATTCCGCACTTCTACCTCGAAATCGAAGTCGATGCAGAACCGCTCCTCACCGTCCGCGCTGATCTCAACGCCGCGTTCGAAAAGGAAGGCGTCAAACTTTCCGTCAACGACTTCATTCTCAAAGCCAGCGCGGAAGCACTCCGACGCGTCCCCGGCGTCAACGCCTCGTGGATCCCTTCGACCAGCTCAGGGCAGGCGGCCGGCATCCAGTATCACGGCGCGGCACACGTCTCCTTCGCGGTCGCGATTGAGGACGGTCTGATTACGCCTGTCATTCGCGACACGCACACGAAGTCGGTTTTCGCCATCAGCGCCGAAGTCAAACCGCTCGGCAAACGCGCCAAGGAAAAGAAGCTCAAGCCCGACGAATTTACCGGCGGCACCTTCTGCGTTTCCAACCTTGGCATGATGGGCATCGAACGTTTCTCGGCGATTATCAACCCGCCAAACGCCGCGATTCTCGCTGTCGGCACGACCGTCACGAAACCGGTCGTGAAAAACGGCGCGAATGTGGTCGGTCAAACGATGGTGCTCACGCTCTCGTGTGATCACCGCGTGGTTGACGGAGCGCTCGGCGCGCAATTCCTCGCCGCGATGAAGGATTTGCTCGAGAAACCCGCGTTATTGTTGGTGTAGTTCAACTGCTAATATCATTCGTTTTACATTCTGAGGTAAGGAATTTAACTAGACCCTGCGGCATTCTAGCCGGATGTAATAGCTGACGCCTCGCACCGTCGGAGTGATCGCATTACAGTTTAGTCTTCTTTTTGCGGGATTCGTCTCAGGAATCCCATGCATTCGAGCAACCCAACCCAACCCGAGCGCGATTCCTTGGGCGTATTTTTCCGATGGTTTTGCCTAAGTCTTGCGCTGTCGTGCGCAGCCATCGCTTTGGGGGCCTGGTGGTGGGGTGATTGGAGCATCGGGCCCTATGGGAATAATAGCCCGCTGGCACCGATTACAGCCCTACCGCTGTTGTTGTTGGGCGTTGGTTTGGCGTTATTGATTCTTTTCTCAAATCGCCAGCAGCAGTCCTTGGTGGTTACCTTTTTACTGACGGCGATCGTCACGGTAATTAGCGCCATTCTTTGCTTACGCGCAACTGGACTGGAGCAACCTTTCGAGTCGTGGCTGAAGGTGATAATGGTGAGCGGCGGGACGGGTAATGCGGTCATGGAAACAGGGCGCATGTCGCTGGTGAGTCTCGTCGCGCTTTCCTTTGTAACGTTCAGCTTGCTGATGCGCCTGCCGCTCTTCGCTCGGGTGCCAATCTTTAGCTACACTGAAACATTGCTTGTCCTGCTCGGTCTCTGCCTCGGGGTTGCGACGGTAATCGCTTACTCGACTGGCACGCCATTGCGGATCGAGGCCGAAGGGGTGCCGCCCATGGCATTTGCTACCGCGGCCGCACTCACGTTGTTGAATCTAGCGTTTCTGCTTTCTGGAAGAACCGGCCTGCTTTTGCGGAGTTGGGTATTTGCCCCTGCCGGCAGCAGTATTGAGAGTCTTGATCACACTTTTCGCCGCCGGATGGTTTTAATGGCTGCGATCTTGGCTGCGGCACTCGCCCTCGGCGGAATCTTCAATCTCTCCAATGTCCAGGATTCGACCCGCCACTCTGCCCATGAAAAGCTGAGTGCCATCGCCGATCTCAAGGTCGCGCAAATTGTCCGCTGGCGACAAGAGCGCACCGAAGAAGCGAACTTTCTCCTCCACTCGAGCGACGTAGCCGAGGATTTCAGTGCTTTGCTCGCGCAGCGCACCAGCGAGCATGCCCAGAGAGAATTCAGCAAGTGGTTGAAACCAATCGTTGAGCGAGAAGGCTACACCGCTATTTTCGTTTTTGATTCCCATCAGGCTCCGGTTTTGACGGTTTCTCAGAGCAAAGCGCAAAAGCCTGCCGAACTGTCATTGTCGTCAATGCCGGCGGCATCCCGCCGGGAAATCTATTGGGGTGATCTGCAAAGAGATCCGACTACAGGCGCCATTTGTTTGGATTTACTCGTCCCGATCTTTCAACAACCCGATTCTCCATCCCGCTCCGCAACGACGACGCCCCTTCCTGAAACAGGAGCACTGCTTGGCTATGTGATGCTGCGGTTGGATCCCGGCAGCTCGCTTTACCAATTCATTGCTCAAAAATCCATTGCCTATGCCTCCGCCGAAACATTTCTCGTTCGGCGCGAGGGTTCCGACATCCTCTACCTCACTAAATTGCGTCACCAACCGAACGCAGCGCTCGTCTTTCGCCTCCCCGCTAATGACCCCGACCTACTCGCTGCACTCGCTTTTTCAGAGAATAATCGTTCCCGAGAATTACGCGACTATCGGGGCGCTCCCGTATTGGCCGCTTCCCGTGGGATTCCCGGCACATCGTGGAAACTAATCACCAAGATCGACGTCGCGGAAGTCTATGCGCCGATGATGCGCGAGGCGCTACGCACGGGAGCTTTGGTTATCCTGATGGTTCTCGTGGCAATTTTCGGAACCATGGTGGTCTGGCGGCAGCGCCACAGCGCTATTCTCTCGCACACTCTTGGGGCGGAGAAGCAATCCAAGGCGCTCGCCAGCCAACTGGACTCGGTGCTGCAGCAAGCCAACGACTGCATCATGCTACTCGATCAACGCGGTTACATTGTCCAAGCCAACCCGCGCTCCACGGCCCAATACGGCTATACCCTCGATGAGTTTCGCCAACTCCCACCCGGGGCTCTCCGGGTCGGCGTGGCCAAACAAAGTTTGTCCGAGGATCTCAAAAGCCTCCAGCAACCAGAGGGCAACATTTACGAAACTGTCCACCGCACCAAACCCGGCCTGCCCATAAATGTCGAAGTCAGTGGGCGACTCATCGAACTCAACGGACAGAAATTCCTGCTCACGATCATTCGCGATATCACGCGCCGCAAGCAGCACGAAACCCAGATCGAGCGCCTCACCCGGCTCTACGCGGCCCTGAGTTCCATCAATCAAACCATCATTCGGGTTAAGTCCCGCGAAGAACTCTTTTCCGAGGTTTGCCGCGTGCTGGTTGAATCCGGTGGCGTGGGACTCGCCTGGGTGGGTTGGCTTGAAACAGAAACCAAGGCCATCGTGCCCATCGCCCACTTTGGTGATGATCATGGAATTCTCGCCGCGCAGAAAGTTTTTGCAGATGAACGACTAGGGAGCAGGTGTCTCACCAGTGAGGCAATCCGGAACGGCCGCACGGAAGTTTCGCATGATATCGCGTCCGATCCGCGGATGGAGGCACGCCGCGATGCCGCTGCCCAATGTGGTTTTGCGTCCTGTCTCGCCCTGCCGATTTGGCAAGACGGGAAAGTGGCCGGTGCGTTGTCTGTCTTCGCTGGCAACGTGGGCTTCTTTGGCGACAAGGAGATCGCCTTGCTCGAAGAAGCGGCGGAAGACATCGCCTATGCCCTCAACACACTTTCGAATGATGCCCAGCGCGTAAAAGGTGAGAAGGATCGCGAATTAATGGTGGCTCGCCTCGAAGCGATCATGGAGGCATCGCCCGAGGGTATTCTAGTCGTTGACGAAGATAATATCCACACGGTGCACAATCAGCAATTTGCCATGCTGTGGCAGCTTTCCGACGCCCAGATGCAAAACTTGGAAAAAATTCCCGCCCTGCCGGAGTTGTGCAACTACTTGGCCGCGCCGGATGTCTTGCTAACGACTTTGGAACAATTGGAGCGTGAACCCAACGCCGTCAGTTTTGATACGATCACTTTAAAAGATGGGCGAACTTTTGAGTGTTATTCCCAGCCGCAAGTGGTCGTCGGTAAAACCATCGGACGCGTCTGGAGCTTTGGCGACATCACGGATCGGATCCGTGCCTTCGCCACCATCGAACAGGAGCAATCGCTCAACAACGCCCTACTCGATGGCCTCCCGGATCTCATCTATTTCAAGGATCTGGAGAGCCGCTTCATTCGCGTAAATCCCGCGGTTGCTAAACGACTTGGCCTGAAGGATCCCGCTGAAGTAGTTGGTCGATTGGAGCACGAATTTTCCGCCAGTTCCAACGTCGCCCAGTCTTTGGAAGATGAAAAAACCATTCTCCGCACCGGTTGCCCCATCGTGAACCATGAGGAGAAGGAAATCTGGCCAGACCGTCCACCGACTTGGGTGATGACCACCAAGATGCCACTGCGTGACTCCGCCGGCAAACTCATCGGCACCTTCGGACTCACCCGCGACATTACGGAACAGAAATATCTCGAAGAAAAATTCATGCGAGCACAACGCCTCGAAAGCATCGGCATGCTCGCCGCCGGTATTGCCCATGATCTAAATAACATCCTCGCGCCAATCCTCATGGCGTCGACGTTACTGCGCGATATTCATCGGGGTGATCGCGAGCAGCGTTTACTCGAAACTATCGAAAAAAGCGCCGAGCGGGGCGCGGGCTTGGTCCGGCAGATCCTCGGCTTTTCCCACGGCCTGGGTAGCGAACGCAGCACCCTCCAAGTCAAACATCTCCTTCGCGATATCGGTGAGATCCTGACGGAAACTCTCCCGAAATCCATCCACTTTGAATCGGACTATCCAACTGATCTTTGGCCGATTACTGGAAATCCCACCCAAATCCACCAGATTCTCCTCAATCTCTGTGTCAATGCCCGCGATGCGATGCCGAATGGAGGTCTCCTCCTTCTCTCTGCCTCCAACCGCACCCTGACTGCGGAAGAGGCATCGCAGATTGAAGGTGCACGCGCCGGTTCCTGGCTAGTCATCGAAGTGAAAGATAACGGCACCGGCATCCCACCCGAAATCCTCCATCAAATCTGGCAACCATTCTTCACGACAAAAATTGCCGGGAAAGGCACCGGACTTGGCCTCACCACGGTGCGCAGCATTGCGGCCAGCCATAATGGTTTCGTCACTCTGGAAAGTGAGGTAGGCGTCGGCACCGTTTTCCGAGTCTATCTCCCCGCCGACGAAATAAGCTTCGAGGCGACGCCAACCCAAAGCCCGAACGCAGCCCCACATGGTAACGGCGAACTAATTCTCGTTGTCGACGATGAGGAAAATATCCGGCAAATCGCGCGCGATATTCTCTCCCAGCATGGCTACCGTGTGATTCTCGCCGCTGATGGAGCCGAAGCGGCGGATTCCTTCGGCAGCCACGCCTCCGAAATCGATCTGATCATTACGGATTTGGATATGCCGAACTTTGATGGTCTCGAACTCATTCAGGTCATTCGCAAAATCAATCCGAACATGAAAATCCTCATCATGAGCGGTGGTAATCCGGAGAGCAAATCCAAGCACACTGCCAGCGGCATTTGTGGCCCCCTGCTGAACAAGCCGTTCGACATCCAAACCCTGCTCCAACGCGTGAACGAGGTTTTTCATCCACACGCAGCGTCCTGAGGAAATTCGGCTGAGTTTTTAGACCGTCACGTAGCGCCAGTCGATCCGTTGAACTGCCTCGATCTCTAGCGTCCCGCGCGAGCACGCGCATCGGCTTCGATCAATGCGCGCAAGCTATCGAGCGTCGCTTTGGCTTTCGCTTTCGCCGTCGCGAGGTCTGCGGCCGAAGCGACCGGCTCGGTTGCAAAGAGATAGAATTTCATCTTCGGCTCCGTGCCACTCCCGCGCGCGGCGAACGAATAGCCGTTGGCCAACGTCACCAAGTAGAGATCCTGCGCCGGCACCAACTCACCGTCGGCATCGTAGAATTTCTCGCGGCCGAAATCCTGAAACCGCGTCACTTGCGTTTCGCCGAATGCCGTCGGCGGTTCGCTGCGATACGTGTCGAGGATGCGTTTGATCTTCGCCGCGCCGGTCGCGCCTTCGTAGTAAATGTTGATCACGCCTTCGAGGAAGAAGCCGCAGCGCAGATAGAGTTCATCGAGATACTCCGGCACCGTCAGTCCGCGCGCTTTCACCCATGCGCACAACTCCGCGAGCATCACGCAGGCCGAGTTGCCGTCTTTGTCGCGCAGCGAGTCATTCGGCAAGTAACCGTAACTTTCCTCGGTGCCGAACAAGTAGAACGAACTGTGCTTTTGCAGCAGCGCCGCCCGCTCGCGAAACGGCGTCGCGTCGTAATTGAAGTCCGGCCCCATGGCCGCGCAGAGCTTTTGCTCGTAGCCACGCATTTTCGCCGCGATCCACTTGAAACCGGTAAGCGTGTTGATCACGCGCACGCCATGCGCCTTGCCGACGGCATCCTGCAATGGCGAAGTCACAAACGTTTTCACCATGCAGGCGGACTCGGTGCCTTCCTGAGGAATCCAGCCGAGCTCTTTGTATTTTTTGAGACGATAATCCGCGAGGAGTGCGCCGGTTTGATTGCCGGTCAGCGCGAGCATCTTGCCTTCGCGCGTGCGCACCGCGATGCCCACGCGATCACTGTCCGGATCGGTCGCCATCACAACGTCGTGACCTCCCTTTTCCGCGAGCGCCACGGCGAGCGCGAGTGCTTCCGCATTTTCTGGATTGGCCGATTTCACCGTTGGGAAACGCGGATTGAATTCCGCCTGCTCCGCCACCTGCGTCACATCGACGCCAAAACGGTTGAACAACGGCATCGTCGAAACGCCGCCGACGCCGTGGATGTTCGTGTAAACGACGCGCAGATCGGATTGGCGCAACAACGCGGCATCAATAACCGCTTGCGCCGCCACCTCAAGGTAAGCCGCATCGGCATCTGCGCCGAGCGTCTTCACGGCGCTGATGTCGATCTTTTGGAACTCGTGCACCTCACCCAGCGCCACCGCGTTCACTTGCGCGATGATGCCGGAATCGTGCGGCGGCGTCACTTGCGCGCCATCGTCGAAGTAGGCTTTGAAGCCGTTGTCGTGCGGCGGATTGTGACTGGCGGTGATGACCGCGCCGCAATGCGCACCGAGCCAGCGCACCGAGAAACTCAACTGCGGCGTCGAGCGCGGGCCGTCGAAAATGTAAGCGTCACCGCCGAGCTCCGTCCAAGTCGAGGCCGCGAGTTCGCAGAAATGCCGCGAGAAATGCCGCACATCATGAGCGATCACGATGCGCGGACGGGCCGTGTCCTTCTTCTCCGCGCGATATTGGGCAACGTAACGATAAAGTCCGATAATTGCGCGAGTGAGCGTGAAGTCATTGAGCAGATTGCTGCCCACGCCGGCGTGCTCCGGCGAACCGAGTGCGGACAATTTGCCTGTTTCCGCCGCCGCGCCGACCGCGCCAATCGTGCGGCCGCGCAGACCGCCCGTGCCGAATTCCATGTAGCGATAAAAGCGGTCGTTCAATTCCGCCCATTGTTCGCGTTCGACGAGTTCCGCCATGCTGTCTTGCGCCCACGTTGGCAAACCCGCCTGCCACCAAGCGCTGAAATTCTCGACCGTGCTGGGCAACAACTGACCAGACTGAGAGGCGGCAAAAAGTTTTTCGGGCAAGGCAAGTGGGGTCATGAGAGATAGAGCGGTTTTTGCAAATTCGGTGAGGGCGAGAGACGGTCCCAGCTTTCTGCGACGGTCTCGGCATCGTAGCCAAATAGCGGAGAAATTTCCAGCGCGTGCTGTGGCATGCCGTCGACATCGACGGACAACTCCGCTCCAGCAGCACGCAACCAGCGGGCGAATTGGCGCTGCTGATCCGCGCGACAGGACTGCGGCGAATCCACGCCTTCGGCATTTTTCACCGGGCTGAAATCGTCGGCGCGCGCGGTCTCGATCACGATGGGGTTGCGCGCAAACGGCAGCGCATCGAAGACAAATAGCTCGAACTTCACGCCGTTAGCCTTCGTCGGTTTCACCGGATTGCCCGCCTCATCGATCGTCGGAATTTTTTTATCGGCGCGATGAAAGGGCAACTCAACTGCCTCGCCGCCCGCGGCCATGCGCCGCGCAAATTCGCGATCGATCAGGTGAATCGCAATGCTGCCCGCACTAAAGCGCAACGTTCCGTTCGCCTCCGTCTCGCGCTGCAATTCCATCGGCACGTCGCTGTATTCCACCACCGCCAACTTGTCGTTCTGCACGCAGAACAGACCGACCTTTTCCTCCGCGTAGGCCTTCGGCACCATCTTGCTCGACATCTCCGACTGCGCCAGCAGGTGATGGCCGATGAACTCCGCGTCGATGCAACGCACGAGCGGATTATCAACCTGGAAATAACTGAGAATATCGACGCCCGCGCGCTCCATCACCTCAAGTGCTCCGCTGCGATGCAACGCCCGCAACGAACCGCCGTGGCCGTCCGGACTCATCGCAATCGCGTCCTTCGCTTCGAGCATGATCCTGCCGTCGAGTGCCACAGCCGGCAGCCGCCCTTGGCGGAAGAAATGCACGTGCTCGTTGCTCAATCCGAAATTTTCGTGCGTCGCGAAAAACGCCACCGTTTCCTCGTGATTCGCGTGACTGGTCATGATGAACCAGTGAATGGGCCGACCGTAACGGCATCCTGCCGCAAGAATTTTTTCGGCGAATACTTGGAAGAGCGGTTTCGCCTTCACCGGCGTGACTTGGAACGTGCCCTTCGGTCCGTCGAAGCCGAGGCGCGTGCCCTGCCCGCCCGCCACGGTGAACGCGGCCACGCGGCCCGCCCGCAAGGCCGCTTCACCTGCCGTCCGCGCCTGCGCCCACTGCGCGGCGTCACCACCATTGATCGGCAGCGCAACATAGGGTGCGGGCGCAAGTTCACTCGCTGACGCACTGGTCGCACCGGTCGCCTCGGCCACCAATCGTCGATGCAATCGCGCGATTTCGACGAGATCGATTTCCGCCGCCTGCTCGGCGAGCGCGTGTTGTTGCGCGGGAGAAAGCTCCGGCCAAAAGGCGAAGAGGTGTCCCTGGCCGGCTTGTTGAAAACGTGTGATCAGTTCGGCGTAGCTCATGGTTGGCGCTGGTCGTCGAAACGAAAAACAAATTCCTCGTTCCTGATGTAGCCGAGTTTGCGGCGGATGACTTGCTCCAGCAATTTCGGATCGCTCTTGAGGCGTTGCAAGTAGCGCTCCTGTTCTTCGAGCTTGGTTTGCGCTGCGGCGAGTCGGCGCTGGTTGGCCGTCTCCTGAGTGCGAATGTTCGTCAGCTCGCGGTTCATTTGCAGAAAAAACAGGCCGGCCGTAACGGTCACGCCCGCAAATAGCAGGGCAAACACGGTGAGAATGGTTTTGTTCCAGTTCAGAAGTGACGCCGAGCTAAACGGAAGGGGCTTTACTCCAGCAAGGATTTTGAGCGACACGGCGCAGAGATTTTTCGTGCGTTTTCGGGCCGGCGCAGGATACTGCGACCTCGATGTATCAAAGTTACTACGGTCTCACGGAGATGCCGTTTCACATCACCCCCGACCCGAAGTTTCTTTACCTGAGCCAGCCTCACCAAGAAGCCTTGCAACACTTGCGCTACGGCGTGCGCGAGCGGAAAGGCTTCATCCTGCTGGTCGGCGAAGTGGGTTGCGGAAAAACGACGCTTTGCCGGCAATTTCTCACTGAACTCGATCCCGCGCACTACGACACGGCGTTGATTCTCAACCCGCGTCTGACGGAGACGCAGATGCTGAAGGCCATTTTGACCGAGCTGGGCGAAACGCATCTCGCACGCAGTAAAAACGATCTCGTGGCGCAAATGAACAACGTGCTGCTCGCGCGCATCGCTGCCGGTCGCGAGATCGTCCTCATCATCGACGAAGCGCAGAATCTGTCCTTCGAAGTTTTCGAACAAGTGCGCCTGCTCTCCAATCTCGAGACCGATAAGCAAAAGCTGCTGCAGATTGTCCTGATGGGACAACCGGAGTTGAAGGAGAAGCTCGCCGCCGAGGAATTGCGGCAACTTCGCCAGCGCGTGTTGGTGCACTACGAACTGGTGCCGCTCACGCGCGATCAGACCGACCATTACATCCATCATCGGCTCGCGCTCGCCGGCAGTGCGGGTCGCCCGCGCTTCACGCCGTGGGCGTTGCGGCACATCCATCGCGCCAGTCGCGGGATTCCGCGCATCATTAATAACCTTTGCGACAAGTCGCTGCTCGCGGCGTTTTGCCGCGATTCCGACGAAGTGAATTACTGGGACGCGCGCCGCGCCTCCCGCGAAGTCGCCCAACTTACCGATTAACCAATGAGCCTGATCAACGACGCCCTCAAAAAGGCCCAACGCGAACGCGGCCAACCGGCGGATCCGGCGGCCATGCCGATCAAGCTGGTGCTCGCGCAAACTCAGCCTATCGCCGCTGGAGTTGCCGCACCGCCGCGCAAACTTGCACCGATAATCGGAGGCATAGCTGCTGTGATCGTGCTCGTCAGTGGTGCACTCTACTTCGCCCTCCGTCCAGCAACGCCGACAACCGCGCCCAAACCCGCTTCGCTACGCGCGCCGGCCGTTGCCACCAATGCCACGACGCTGCCGAATTCTCCGGCGACCGCGAAGCCCAGTAATCCCACTGCTTTTGTTATTCCTCTCACCGAGCCAGTGAAAACGCCACCCGAAGTTCCCGCGAAGGCAGAACCCGCCGCAATCGTGGCCAAACCCATCCCTGCTCCTGTGGCAACGGTGTTGCCTCCCGAGCCATTGACGGTGCCGAAAAAAGCAGGCCTGACCGAAGCGCAGTTTGTCACTTTGGTGGAAGCGTTGCGGGTTACGGGAATCCGCGCCGCCGGCAACGAAAGTCGCGTCCTGATGAACGATCGAGTTTTCCGGTTGGGAGACATCGTCGATCACGCGAGCGGCTTAAAACTGGTCGGTGCCACAGCGAACACGCTAACGTTTGAAGACCGCTCGGGCGCAACCTACACGCGCAAATTCTGATCCAGCGTCACCCGTAGAGCAAAACTGGCACGCCTCGCGCGCGACCCACTTTTCAATACGCAGAATCCGGCGGAAAGAATACCTGCCAGCAAGTCTTCAACGTGATCTGCAAATCCAGCCAAATCGACCAGTGCGCGATGTAGTGCAAGTCGCGTTGCACGCGTGATTGCAACTGTTCCGTCGTCGTCACTTCACCGCGAAAACCTTCGCTTTGGGCCAAGCCTGTTATGCCCGGTTTCACGTAATGCCGTGTGCGATAAGCGCGCGCTTGACGTTCAAATTCCTCATCGAGCAACGGCATCACCGGTCGCGGGCCGACAACGCTCATTTCACCGGTCAGCACATTCCAGAATTGCGGAAATTCGTCCAAACTGTGACGGCGCAAAAAATGGCCGAATCGATAAACCCGTTCATCATCGCGCGTGGCCTGCATCACTTCCGCCACCTCATTCGGCGGTGCGACATGCATCGTGCGAAACTTGAGCATGTGAAATTGCGATTTGCGCGAACTAGCGCGCGGCCTCGTATGGAACAGCGGCCCGGGAGACTGCTGTCGTTGCACGAACCAAACCATCGCGCACAACCAGGGCAGCACCAGCAACGAAATTGGCCCAGCCACCGCCAAGTCGAAGGCGCGCTTCACCAATCGGTTCAACGGTTCCTCCAGCGGCTCGTCATGCAACGTGAAATAGTGCTGCCCTTCCACTTCCACCGACACGACGGCGTGCCCTAATTGTTCGGCAAAATCGTGCCGCAACATCACGCGCACTCCCTGCTCCTGACAAACTTCCACAACCCGTCGCCCTGCGCCGACTTCGTCGGCCAATTCCCAGAGCACCACTTGTCGCACTTGTTGGCGGCCCAATAATTCCGGTAATTGCTCGACCGATCCTAACAACGCTACCTGCGCCGGTGGCGCGCCCGGTGGCTGTTCTTCCCAGGAAACGAATCCGGCCAAATCGACGCCGAGCGACTGACGCGCGTGCAACCACTTGTCCACATCACGCAACGCCGCTGCACGACAAACAATGAGAGTGGGCACGCGAGCGTTGCCGCCGAAGACAAACGCCGCCAGACGGCGTGGCATCCGCAGATGCAACGTCACCAGCAACAGCCACGTGAAAACGAGAAACGAGCCCAAAAACAACCGGCTGATGCTGCGATCCTGCGTTGCGAACATCATGGCAAAAACCACCAGTGCCATGATCGCCCATTGCCGGGAGGCCAGTCCGGCCGCCTCAACCAGCGAAAGCCGGGGCAACCTCCATCCGGTTTTGGCCACGTGCTTCCACCCGAGAATCCCGCCCAACACCACACTCATAAAATACGGCACTAACGTCACTTCGCGCGTCAGTCGCATCCACTCTGAAAGCGCACCAATCGTCACTTCGGCGTAGACCCAAAAAAACACGCTGATTAGTAGCAGCGTGAGGGCGTTGTGGAGGTCAGCCAGACCCCGGTGGCGATTCAGCAGCATCGGCAGGATGCTACGAGCGCCCCTGTTCTCGGCAACTGCCGACTGGCACAATCCTCCAAAGCAACCTTCGATTGTGGCAACCAGCCTCGTCTCGCCCCTGCATGCCACGCTGAAGCGAGTGCTCTAAATCTTCGCGAATATTCTGAAACTTTTCGCTCGTTGGTGGGTTAGTTAATTAGCCAAAGTTAACTCACACCAACCCTACACGCCATTGAACACCACGCTTGCTCGCTTCACCTCTGTCCTCGTTTTTCTCGCTATCGCCGTGGTCGCGCACGCCAAAGTGAGCGAAACCATTTCGCACACCTACCCGTTCAATGCCGACGGCGTAATCTCGCTCAGTAATATCAACGGCGAAGTCGAAATCATCGCATGGGACCGCAACGAGGTCAGTCTGGAAGCCGAGAAAATTGCATCTGATCAAGAAGGCCTCAAGCGCATGACGATCTTAATCGAGCACACGCCCGCGCTGCTCGTCATCAAGACGGAATTGGAGAGAAAATGGAAATTCTGGCGCACCGCCCGCACCGAAGTGCGCTACAAGTTGCGCGTGCCCACCGGCGCATCATTGCAAAAAGTCGACGTCGTCAACTCGCGCATCATCGTGCGCGGTGTCCGCGGTTTCGTGAATCTCGATTCCGTCAACGGCTCGATCATCGCCGACGGTCTCGCGACCGGCGGGCGCTTCGATACGATCAACGGTTCCATCAACGTCACCTTCGCCGCGCTGGACGCCAGCAGTCGCGTCGTGCTCGATACCGTGAACGGCTCGTGCACGGTGAAGTTTCCCGAATCCACCGCCTTCTCACTCGTGGCCGACACGATCAACGGCAGCATCACTTGCGAGTTCCCGATCACTATCGCCAAGAAAAGTCGCCGCACCTTACGCGGTGACGTCAACGGTGGCGGCCCGCGCGTCGTGCTCGATGCCGTGAACGGTAACCTCAACGTGCGTCGGACCTCGTCGTAATCGTAATTCGCGTCCACCGCCCCGCCACTGACGCACCGCGCGATGCGCCGTCATTATCCCATTCGTGGGACCGCCCGATTTCATTTTCAGCGCAAACACGCGGACCATCTCACACGCGCATATCCCTATCACCTTGGATGCAAGAGCATAACAACAGTTTATTGGCTTGGCACGCAGCATGCAAAACGAGACGCGTGCTCCTCCCTTTTCACTCGCTCCATTTCCGCGTGCACACGCGCGTATTGTTGACGCTCCTCGTCGCACTCGCGGCGACCGCGTTGTTGTGGGCCAAGCCAGCGCCCGGCGCCCCCGCCGTCCCATCCGCCGTTTTGCATTCACCGCACGCAGCACCACTGCACGCGTTGTTTTTCTAATTCACTCTCCATCACCCCTGCCCATGTTTCTCGAAAATTTCCTCCAAGATTTACGCGTCGGTCTCCGCGTGCTCGTTAAAGAAAAATCATTTTGTGCGCTCGCCGTCTTCGTGCTCGCGCTCGGCATCGGCGCCGTCACCACGCAATTCTCCGTCGTCAACGGCGCACTCTTGCGCGGCTTTAAGTTCCCCAACGCCGAGCAACTCGTCGATGTGCAGATGGCCGATCCGACCAACTTCACGCCGACGAACTTCAACTCGCGCATGACGACGATGGATTTCGCGGACATCAAAGCGAGCGAACTGAAATCGTTCTCCGCTTTCGCCGGATACCTCAATGGCTCGACGATCAATTTGACCTACGCCGGTCAGGCGCGGCGTCTGCAAGGCGGTTACGTGACCCACGATTTCTTCCGCACGCTTGGCGTGGTGCCGGTGCTCGGACGCGATTTTTTGCCCGAAGAAGATCAACCGGGCGCGGCCAAAGCGGTGATTCTTAGCGATGCCCTTTGGCGGAGTGATTTCGGCGCCGATCCGAACATTCTGAACAAGGCCGTTCGCGTCAACGGTCGCACCGGCACCGTCATCGGCGTGATGCCACCGAAATTTGCGTTTCCGGCCAACGAGCAACTCTGGGTGCCGGTTAACACGGAGTTTCCACCGAAGCCGCGCAATGATCGCGGCATCAATTTCATCCAGGTCATCGCCCGCCTGAAGCCCGGTGTTTCTATCGACCAAGCGAGTAACGAAATCGGTCTGCTCGCGAAGGGCTTCGCCGACGCCTATCCGGACACCAACAAACAATTTTCCCTCGGATTCGTGCGCCCTCTGATTAAGGCGTTCACCGGCGGTCAACTCAGTGGGCTGCTCTACACGATGCTGGCGTTCTGTGTCGGCGTGCTCGTGATGGCCTGCGTCAACGTGATGAATATGCAATTCGCCCGCGCCACGTTGCGCAGCAAGGAACTCGCGATTCGTTCCTCGCTCGGCGCGGGACGCTTCCGGCTCATTTGTCAGATGCTCACCGAGAGCCTGCTCGTCGCGGCGCTCGGCGCCGTGCTCGGCGTCGGTTTGGCCTACTGGGCTACCGATTTGCTCGATGCCACCGCACGCAATCTGAGCAACCCGATTCCTTCCTGGATTTCCTTCGATATCGATCTACCCGTGCTCCTTTTCACGGTCGGCGCAACGCTAGTCGCCGCCCTGATTTCCGGACTCGTGCCGGCGTGGATGTCGTCCCGTGCCGATGCCGGCGAAGTGTTGAAAGAGTCGGGTCGTGGCAACACCGGTCGCGCCATCGGCTACATCACAAGTGGACTCGTCGTGCTGCAAATTCTCCTCACGTGTTTCCTGCTCATCGGCGCGTTACTGCAGGTGCAATCGATCACCAAGCAGCAAAATATCGATTATGGTTACGACGCCGGCAGCATTGTCGGAGCGCGCATCGGTTTGATGGAAGGCGACTACCCGACCAGCGATGATCGCAAGTTGGCCTACGAAAAATTACTGCGCGAACTGCGCGCCACACCCGAGTTTGATAGCGCTGCGCTCACCACGCGTTTCCGCATGGTATTTTCCGGCGGTAGCCCCATCGAAATCGAAGGCAAATCCTACGCCGTGGACAGCGATCGCACGATCGCCCAAACGGAAAATATCTCGGCTGGGTATCACACTGTCCTTGGTCAGAAATTAATTTCCGGACGCGAGTTCACCGACGAAGACAACGATCAACGCGAGCCAGTCGCCGTCGTAAATGCGTTCTTTGCCAAAAAACATTTCGGCAACGAAAGCCCCCTCGGCCGTCGCTTCCGCACCACGGCACCGAATGGCAACAATCCGAGCCCGTGGCGCACCATTGTCGGCGTCGTCACCGACGTGCGCATGCTCGGGCCGTTCAACAATCAACAAGACAACGCCGGATTCTATGTCCCGCTGTTCGCTTCCGCATTTGGCCCAACTGGCCCAACGGCGCTTGCGGCCCAGTTCATGACCGTCGTGGCCAAGCCGCGTGGCGGTCAACGCGGGGAAGCGGCCTCCCAAGCCGTGCGTAACGTAATCAAAAAAGTGGACGCCAACCTGCCGCCCTATTTCGTCGAAACACCGAAGACCAGCTTCGACGGCTTCCTCGGCCAAAACCGCATTGTTGCCACGATGTTTGGCATCTTCGGCGTCGTCGCAGTGGTGCTGGCGGCCACCGGCCTTTACGGCGTGATGAGCTTCGCGGTTAATCAACGCACCCAGGAATTCGGCATTCGTATGGCGCTCGGAGCGGACTCGCAACGGGTGATGCGCATGGTGCTCGCGCAAGGCGTGCGTCAACTGGCGATCGGCCTCGGCCTCGGTCTCGGCTTGACGCTGACCATCGCCATCCTCGGTCGCACCGCGATTCAGAACTTCCTCTTCGGTATCACCGCCACCGACCCACTGACCTACGTGGTCGTTGCGCTGCTCCTCTCCGCCGTCTCCGTGCTCGCCGTGTGGGTCCCCGCGCGCCGCGCCACGCGCGTCGACCCCATGATCGCGCTCCGCGCGGAGTGAGATTTTTCGCCCACCAATCCAACAAAGCATGCTCGACCTCCGCCGACTGCTCCTCCTTACCGCCCTCGCAACCGCCGCCGATTGCGCCGCCCGCTCGCCCGAACAACAGAAAGCGGTCGACCTTTACCACGATCGCCAGAACTCGGTAGCAGCGGCGCAGTTTACCGCCCTTGCGGCCAAAGACTCCGCCAACGCGGAGGCGCACCACTATCTCGGCCTGCTCGCCTTGCGCCGCGAGGACCACGCCGCCGCTCGAGCCCATCACGAAAAGGCCGTGGCGTTGGCCCCAACCAACAGCGACTATCACCTCCGCCTCGGCGACGCCTACCTGCTCACCGGCGAGAGATCCGGGATGTTCGCGAAGTTGGGCTGGCTGAAAAAATGCAAAGCCGCCTACGACCAAGCCGTCGAGCTTGACCCGACCAACCTCGAGGCCCGCGCCAGCCTCGCGGAATATTATCAAGAAGTGCCCGGTTTCATGGGCGGGGGGCTGGACAAGGCTTACGCCCAAGCCGACGAGATCACGAAACTCGACTCCGTGCGCGGTCGCACCGTCCGCGCCGGCGTGCTGGGGAGCGAGAAAAAATATGCCGAGGCCTTCGCCCTCTACGATGCGGCGCTCGCCGAATCGCCCGGCGCCTATCGCGCACTCTACGGTAGCGGCCGCCTCGCCGCCATCACCGGCGAGCGCATCGATGATGGGATCAAGCATTTGACGAAGACCCTCACGCTCGCCCTCCCGGAGAACAGTGCCAGCCACGCGCCCGCCCACTGGCGCTTGGGCATGCTCTACGAGAAGAAGGGCGACAAGAACTCCGCGCGCGCCGCCTACGAAGCCGCGCTCAAAGCGGATCCCCAGTTCGACCGGGCCAAGAAAGCTCTGCGCGGTTTGGATTAATTGCCACTCTCCACGAGACGCCACCCGCGAACAAACCCTCTCTCCCGAGCCCAACCCCTGCACCTATGAGCACCCTGCTCCAAGACCTCCGCTTTTCCATTCGCATGCTCGCGAAATCACCCGGCTTCACCGCGGTCGCCCTGCTGACGCTCGCCCTCGCCCTCGGCACCAACACCGCGACCTTCTCGCTCGCCTATGCCGTCCTCTTCCGGCCGCTGATCGAGCGCGCGCCGGAGGAGGTCGTCTCCATCCACACCGCGGTCCGCGGCGCCGAGCGGAGCTTCCGGCGCTTCACCTACGCCGAGTTCGAGCGCCTCGCCGCGGCGCAGGAGATCTTCGCCGACGTCTCCGCCCTCTCGGTCGCGCGCGTCGGCGTCGGCACCGCTCCCGGCGGCCCCCTCCAGCGCACGCTGGCGCACGTCGTCTCCGCCAACATGTTCGACCTGCTCGGCATCCAGCCGGCGCAGGGACGCTTCTTCCGTCCGGAGGAGGGCGCCCCCGGCGCCGGCCAGACCGTGCTGGTCGCGAGCCACGGTTTCTGGCAGCGCCACGGCGGCCGGCCCGACTTTGTCGGCAGCACGGTCTGGGTCAACGGCCAGCCCTGCACTGTCATCGGCATCACGCCCCCGAGCTTCGGAGGGCTCAGCGCGCTGATGGCCCCGGATTTTTGGCTTCCGCTCGGGCTCTACGGCAGCGTCGGATCGCCGTCCAGCCGCGCGGCCGGCCACGCCGACTTGCGGAGGGACGACAACCACACGCTCCTGCTCACGGCGCGCCTCGCGCCCGGGATCGACCTCGAGGCGGCCCGGCTCCGGCTCCCCTCCCTCGCGCTCGAACTCGACCGGCTCGCGGCGGCACCGACGTCGGCCCGCGCGACCCGCGAGCGCGAGCTGATGCTCGCCCCGCCGTCGCGGTTCAGCGTCAGTCCGCAGCCCTCGAGCACCGCCGAGCTCTACCTCCTCACGGCCCCGCTCGTCTTCATGGCCGGCAGCGTGCTCGTCATCGCCTGCCTCAATCTCGCCAACATGTTCCTCGCCCGCGGCGCCACGCGCACGCGGGAGGTAGCGGTGCGGTTCGCCCTCGGGGCGACGCGCTGGCGGGTGATGCGGCAGCTCCTGCTCGAGGGGCTGCTGCTCGCCCTCGGCGGCGGCCTCATCGGGCTCGGCGTCAGCGTCTGGGCCAACCACGCCCTCGTCGCGTCGCTCAGCGCGGCCCTGCGCACGGTCGAGGAGGCGGCCATCAACCTCCGCCCCGACCTCGAGCCGGCCGTCCTCCTCTTCACCCTCGCCGCCTGCACCGCGTCGGCCTTGCTCTTCGGCCTCGTCCCGGCGCTGCGGGCCTGCCGCCGCGACGTGGTGAAGGACCTCAAGGCGCAGGGCGGCGAATCCGCCGACGGCTGGAACCGGTTCTTCGCGGGCCGGCACCTGCTCGTCATGGCGCAGATCGCCCTCTCCATCATGCTCCTCTTCAGCGCCGGCCTCTTCCTGCGCGCGGCGCTCGAGGCGCGCCATATCGCGCTCGGGTTCTCGACCGGGCGGAGCCTGATCTCGAAGCTGGACTACTCGCTCCGCCCGGCCGGACACGCGGCCGCCCGCCGCAGCCTCGACACCGTCCGTGCCCACGTCGCCGCGCTCCCCGGCGTCGAGCGGGTCGCCTTCTCGACCCAGCCTCCGCTCTCCAGCGGCGAGCACGCCCGCCACGTCGCCCCCGCCGGGAGCCCGCCCGACGCCGAGACGGTGCCGGCCCTCTTCTCCGGCGCGAGCGACGGCTATTTCGCCGCGCTCGACATCCCGGTGCTGGCCGGCCGCGAGTTCTCCCCGGTCGAGTCGGGCGACCCCGCCGCACCGCCGGTGGCGATCATCGACGCGTCGCTGGCGCGCCGGTTGTTCCCCGCGGACAACCCGCTCGGGCAGCGGCTCCGCTTCGCCGCGCCGAGCGGCACCACCGCCGGGGAGTTCGAGATCGTCGGTGTCATCGGCGAGCACCGCCAGGAGTTCCTCGACCGCGCGCCGGATTACCGCATCTACCTGCCGCTGGCGCGCACGCTCGGGGGCGAGGTGTTTGTCCACACGGCGCTCGGCCACGCCGCCGCCGTCGTGACGGCCATCGAGCCCGTCCGCGCGGCGCTGCTCGCCGGCGACCCCGACCTTCCGCTGCTCGGGCACGAGCCGATGGAGACCTTCGCCGAGGGCGAAGCCTCGCTCTGGTCCGCGCAGTTCGCCGCCCTACTCGCCGGTGTCTTCGGCACGGTCGCCCTCCTCCTCGCGGTCCTCGGGGTCTACGCGGTGAAGTCCCACGCCGTCGCCCGCCGCACGCGCGAGATCGGCATCCGCGCCGCCCTCGGGGCGCGGCCGACGGACCTGGTCGCCATGATCCTGCGCGAGACCTCGGCGCAGATCGCGGTCGCGGCCCTGGCCGGCGTCGTCTTCGCCCTGCTCGCCGGCCGGGCCCTGTCCGTGCTGATCTACCACGTCAGCCCCGCCGACCCGCTCGCCCTCGGCGGCGCCGTGTTCGTTTTGGCCGCGACCGCGCTCGCCGCCAGCCTGCCACCCGCCCGCCGCGCCGCGCGCGTCAACCCGATGATCGCCTTGCGCGCCGAGTAATATCCTTCCTCTTTCTCTCGGCCACGCCGCCCGCTCCCCCTCCCGCCCCAACTCCGCTCCAGCCGTCCTTCAGCCTCCTCCCCATGCTCTCCGAACTCCGCTTCGCCCTCCGCTCGTTGCTGAAGACCCCCGGCTTCACCGGCATCGCCGTTCTCACTCTCGCGCTCGGCATCGGTGCCTCCACCGCGATCTTCTCCGT
>CAMTVI010000028.1:0-55583 GCA_947085165.1 uncultured Opitutaceae bacterium | reverse complement strand
GACGGCGTGCGCAATACCCACGCGCTAGTGTTGGTCATCGTGCCGCTGGCAGCGAGGGTCGTGTAGTTGTCGGCGCTGGTGTAAAGCGCGTAGGCTTGCGGGCCGGTCGAGGTGCTGCGCGCACCGAAGGCCAGCGCGGTGGCGAGGAGACGCGAACCGGCGGCGGGCGTGAGCGTAAATTGAAAATACGCCGAACCGTTCGTCGCGGTGTTCAGCGAACCGGTGCGGGCCGCGAGGCCGGCGTTGTTGCCGCCCGAGGCGCCGGCGTAGGTGGACGTAGCGCTCGAATCGAGCATCGTCGTCGTGCCGTTGTTATTGCCCTGGGTCACGGTGCCGCCAGTGAGCCCGCCGGGCAATGCGCTGCTCGGAGAGGCGGTGGTGAAGTCCCACGTGAGCGTGCTGGTGATGACGGCATTGACCGTGAGGATTGCCGCGTTGCTCGTGGCGCTGCCGACGCTGTTGGTCACGACGACATCGTAGCTGCCGGCGTCAGCCGCCTGCACGCTGGTGAGCGTAAACGTGGGGTTGTTGGCATTGGCGATGGGTTGGCCGTTCTTGCGCCATTGGTAGGTGACGGGAGCGGTTCCTTCGGCAGTGACGGAGAAGGTCACATTTTCTCCCGCGAAAACATTTCGCGAGACCGGATGAGTGGTGATGAGAGGCGCAACGGGAGTGATAACCCTGAAGTTGAAGGTGTAGTCTTCCGCGAGGTTCAGCGTGCTGGTGGCGGCATCGATGACGCGGTCGGCCCGCACATCGACCGTGATGGTGTCACCGAAAGAGAAGGCGGCGTTCGGCGTGAGGGTGTAGGTGCTCGGTCCGCCGCTGACGGTGGCGGCCAGCACGCCGGAAGCAGCACTGCGCAAGGTAAACCAATCGGCGGCGAGGGTGACGGGCTGGTTGAATGTCACCGTGATTGGTGCGGTCGCGGATTGTCCGGTCGCATCGTGAGTAGGCGTGGTGCCAATGAGGACGGGAGCAACCGGACCATCGGCGGCGGCGGTGAAGGCAAAGTCGTCAATCGCGAGACCATCGTCGTTGTTGACGTCGTCATTATCCGTCCAACGAAGGATCAAGCGCGAGCCGGCGGGCCAGACGATGCCGCTGACGGTGGCGCTGATGGTGCGGCGGTTGGCGGGGGCGTTGCCGTCGAGGATGACGCCGTTGGAGTCGGTGGTGCTGTTGATCGGCGCGGTGAAACTGAGCGCGGACGCGGCGATGAAGCTGCCGGTATTGAGATCGCTGCCACCGATGGCATAGGAGAACGCGAGGACGTTGGCGGCGCTATTGCCTTCGCGCCACTGTTCGCCGACGAAATTGATCGTGAACTCGTTGAGCGTCTGGCCGGTATTGTTGTTCAGCATGAGGCCGAAGCGCGACTGAGTGGAACCGCTGCCGAGCGAACCGAGGGCGCGCTCGCTGGAGCCGCTCGCGCCGTAGGAATAAATCGCGCCGTTGATCGAAGTGCCATCATCGGCCTTGAAGCGCGCAGATGGACCGGTGCCACCATACTTCACTATCGACCAACCTCCGAGATCAGAGCCGTTGAAAGGCGCGGCGGTGAGAGGGAACGGACCATTGCCGGAAATCGAGGCCGCGGTGCTGGAGTCGTAGCCGTGTTCGGCGAGAAGCGTATCGAAGTTCTGGCGGTAGGTGCCGCCAGCGTAATTGAGTGCGCCGTCGGAAAAAGAACTGACGGCGAGCTCTGCGGTGGCGCTGGTGGCCTCACCGAGCGCATTGGTGATCACGACGTCGTAGTTGCCAATCAGGGATTCGCTCACGTTGGGTAACACGAGCGTGGCCGACGCAGCTGAGGTGTTGCCATCAATCGGCGTGCCTCCCCTGCGCCAAACGTAAGTGAACGGTTCGGTGCCGACGAGGCCGACCGTGAAACGGGCCGTGCCATTGGGACCGACGATGCTTGAAACGGGTTGGGTGGTGATGACGGGAGCGCGCGGGTTGACGCTGAGAGCAGCATCCGCACTTGTGGCAAAGCCGTCGGCGTTAGCCGCGACGACACTATAAACACCAGCGTGTCCGGACTGCACGTTGGGGAGCGTGAGCGAGGCGGCGTTGGCGCCGTTGATCGGCTGGCCGTTCTTGCGCCATTGGTAAGTCATCGTCGGGGAACCGGCCACGAGAGCGGAGAATTCGACGCTCGCGCCGGCGTTCACCGTTTGTGCAACCGGTTCGTTCAGGAAGGACGGAGCGACGCCGGTGACGACGAGCAGGGCCTGCGCACTGGTTGCGCTGGAGACGGTGTTCGACACGGTGACACGGTAATGACCCATGTCGGCGAGTTGCACATTCGGGAGCGTGAGAGTCGCGCTGTTGGTGCCGATCGGTTGACCCTCGAATGACCATTGGTAAACGAGCGGCGCATTCCCGCTCGCGGTGACCGAGAATGTGGCAGGGTTGCCGAGCGCGAGCGATTGAGCGGCGGGATTTTCCGCGATTACCGGTGCGCCGGTCAGCGGGCGTCCGTCGATCATGGTGCGCAACACCGACGCCGTCGCTGCGGGCAGCGAGGTGAAGAAGGTCAAACCGGTGTCCTGCTGAATTTCATTTACGCTGGTGAGGTAGGTGCGCCAGTCGCTGCTCAGGCCCGAAGTGACGTTGGGAATTTTGATGGCGATCACCCGCGTGTTGGTCGTGATGCGTTCGGTGACTGGTTGCGGTCCGACCGGCACGACGACGGCGACTTTCCAAACGTAGCCGGGGATCGCTGCCTTGCCGCTCGCGATGCGGGCCCCGGAAAAATGACTGGGGCCGGAGATGACCAGCACTTCGTTACCGGCACCGGCGATGGTGCGCGTTTCCATTTCGAAGTTGTTCCACACGCCGCCGTTGTTGTGCGATGTTTGCGGGACCATGTTCGACATCAGGAAAGTGAACGTATTGTTCGCCGTGGTCACCGTGCGATCGGCCGACGGGCACATGTGGCCGCGACTGAGTCCGGGGTCGTTGTAGTCGGACGGTTGCACCCGGTAATATCCGGCGGGCAATAGCGGATCTTCCGACCACGCATCAGTGCGCCCGGAACTGCCGCGATCCTCTTGCGTCAGGTTCCAACTCACCCAGTTCGGCTGCCCCAGCGAGTCGTTATAGCTGATCGCAAACTGGTCGCGCACGATCAGATAGTTGTTTCTGACGGCGGCGTCGGTGACCGCGTTGCTCGGGTTGCCGAGGAGCAACTGGTGGGCGGAGCCGATCTTTGCCGGCGCCTCGAGGACGCAAAACAAAAGCGCAAAGGCGGCGCAGAAGCGCGCAACACTGATAAGAAGGAATCGCTGGAAGGACGGCTGCGCAGACGCAGATGAAACAAGAGAGTGCATGAAAAATTTGGAAGTGACGCGCAGAGGTGGCGACTGCAGGAGCGAACTAGAGCGCTAGCGCGCGCGAGAGCAATTGGCTCGGCGCAACGGGATTGGAATTAGCGATGAACTTCGGGCCGACCAATCCGGCAAGTGGGGCAAAGCAGACGCTGGTAGACGCATGGGGGGCGACAACAACTAGGAAGATGAGTGCGCAAGGCAAGACGTTGTCGCAGGCAGATCACAAGCGGCACCAGCGCGCCAGTGTTTGCGTTGTTTCCCAATCAGCAGACGCGCAGATTCGCGCCGGTCGTTTCCGTGCACAAACTTCTTTCTTTGCCGAGGATTCTTCTTTCCTGACGCCGCCCGCCGCGACAGCTTCGGCGGCGACGGCGACGAGGCAATCTCGCGCTCCGCCGTGAAGATGCACCTCCGCCCCGTCGTCCTAATCGCCCTCGTCATTGCTCTCGCGCTCGTCGGATTATTCACGCTCCAGCAGCGAAGGTCAGCTGCCCCGTCAGTCGTTCGAGTCGATCCGAGTAACCTCGCGACGACGCCGGAATCCGCTGTAACGCCAGCCGCAGCGGACTCGACCATAGCCGACCGCATGCCGGTAACGCCGACGCCAGTCAGCCCGGCGTTGAATTCTGCGGTGGTTGCCGCAGTTGCAACTCCTCCGCCCCGCAGCGTGGCGGACATTCTCGAGGCCGCCGGAGATCTCTCCGATCCGGCCGCGCGTGAACGTGCGGTGCAAGAAATGAGAACCTTCCAACAAGGCCGCCGGGCCGCCGCCGAGGCCCGTGCCCGCGAACTCGGCTTGCCACTGCGCACGGTCGGTCCTCGCGGTCGCGTGCGCGAAGTCTTCGATCTCGATGCCCAGGGCCGGCCCATCTACCGGGCAACCTTCAACCTCAACGCCACGCGCAGTTCCGGAGCCAGTCTGCTCCATGCCGAGACGCCTGCACTTTCAGGGAGCGGTGTGAGTGTCGGCGTCTGGGACGGCGGCCTTGTTCGCTCCACTCACCAGGAGTTGGTTGGTCGCGTTACCGCAAAGGACACTGGAGCCTTGGACGATCACGCCACGCATGTCGCGGGCACGCTTGGTGCAGCCGGAGTAGTCGCGACAGCACGCGGCGCGGCCCCCGCGGTGTCGATTCATTCCTACGATTGGGATGACGACTACGCCGAGATGACGGAGGTCGGCGCCACGGCCGCCGGGCAAACGACCAAACTCTACATCGGCAACCAAAGCTATGGATCCGCCAATGGCTGGGATTACACGGGCGAAACCAATCCGATGTGGATCTGGTATGGCACGGGCACGACGACGACCGGCTCCGATTCGGAGTTCGGTCAATACAACATCGGTGCCCGTGACATCGATGCGGTGATTTTCAGCACGCCGTATCTGCTCGCCTTCCGCGTCGCCGGCAATGACGGCACCGACGATCCCGTCGACGGCGAACGAGTCAGCCTTTCCTCTACCGGCTCTCCCACCACCGCCTACAACAGCTCCGTCCATCCGCCCGGCGACGGCATTTATCGCGGTGGTTACGACAACATCGCCTGGGAATCCATTGGCAAAAACGTGATTACTATCGGCGCTACGATCGATGCCGTCACCGGCACCCAACGCGATCTCGCCGCCGCCGCCGTCGTCGATTTTTCCTCCTGGGGTCCGACCGACGACGGCCGCATCAAACCCGATCTCGTGGCCAACGGCGACGAGGTCTATTCCTCCATCGCCACCTCCAACACCGCCTACGATACCTATTCGGGCACCAGTATGGCCGGCCCCAGTGCCGCGGGCTCCGCCGCGTTGCTCGTGCAGCTTTACGGTCAACTCTTCCCGGGCAATTCCATGCGCGCGAGCACGCTCAAAGCGCTGTTGCTCCACACCGCCGACGATTTCGGCACGCCCGGTCCCGACTACCGCAGCGGTTGGGGCCTGATCAATGTGAAGACCGCGGCCGACCTCCTCCGCAATCACGCCGCCCATCCGCTTAGAATCCGCGTCAACGAACGCCAGCTGAACACCACCTCTCCCACCTCCATCACGCAGGAGTTCACTTGGGACGGCGTCTCGCCGATCCGCGCGACCCTGTGCTGGACGGATCCGGCGGGCGCGGCCACCACCAGCCACGACTCCCGCACCAGCAGCCTCGTCAACAATCTCGACCTGAAAATCACCGGGCCCGACGACAGCACTCATCAGCCGTTTGTGATGCCCTTCGTCGGCGCTTGGACCCAAGCCTCGATGGCGCTGCCGGCGACCCGCGGCCTGAACGACACCGACAACGTCGAACAAGTCTACATCCCCACACCAACCGCACCTGGCGTCTATCGCGCGGTGGTAACATTCCGCGGCACACTCACGGGCGATCAGCAGCACTACAGTTTGATCATTTCCGGATCTACCAGTCAGGCCGCCACCCCCGTGGCACCGAGTGTCACGACGCACCCGGTTTCGCAAAGTGTGACGGCGGGCGAGCAAGTGACGTTCACCGTCGCCATTACCGGCACCGCTCCCATCACCTACCAATGGCGCAAGGGCGGCCAACCCATCGCCAACGCCAACAACCCCACGCTCACCCTCACCAGCGTGCAGGCGGCTGACGCCGGCGATTACGACGTCGTCCTGACCAACAGCGTGGGCAGTGCCACCAGCAACGCGGCCACCCTCACCGTCAATGCCGTCACCACCAGCACGATCACTTGGGACTTCACCACCGCCTCTCCGAGCAGCGCGTTGCCCGCCGGACTCACCGGCGGCACGATTACCCAAGGCAACAACAACGGCACGACGACGATGATTACTTCGAGCGCTACTTCCAGCTACTCCGGAGCCTCGGCGGGCAACAACGCCGGGCTCGCAGCCCGCACCGGTTCACTGAACACCGCGACGAACGGTTCGGCGTATTACCAATTCACCCTCACGCCCGCCGCAGGCTCCCGTCTCGCAGCCACCGGTCTGGTCTTCGGTGCACGCAGCACCTCGACCGGCCCGCAAGCCTACGCGCTTTACACCAGCGCCGACAACTACACGACCCTCGCTGCCAGCGGCACGATGACCAACACTAGCGCGTGGGTATTGCGCACGCCGTCGTTCACTCCGGTCATCGGCGCACTCGACTCGCCGATCACCTTCCGTCTCTACGGCTACAACGGCAGCGGCACCCCCAGCGTCGGCACCGCCAACTGGCGCATTGACGACCTCGCTCTCACGGTGGCTGTGCAAACGCCGCCAGCGATCACTACGCAACCGGCCTCACAGTCAGTCGCCGCAGGCGGCAATGTCACCTTCAACGTGACCGCGACCGGCACGGAAACACTGACTTACCAATGGCGGCACAACGGCAACACCCTCGCCGGAGCCACGAGCAACACACTGAGCTTGTCGGGCGTCCAATCGACGCACGCAGGCAACTACGACGTTGTCGTCACCAACCCGGTTGCCTCGGCCACTTCCTCCGTCGCCGTGCTGACCGTCAGCGCCGCCGGTGGCTACAACGCGTGGCGCAACGAACACTTCGACGCCAACGAACAGGCCAACACCGCCATCAGTGGTCCTTCCGCTGTGCTCACTGCCGATGGGTTGACCAACCTGCTCAAATACGCCCTCGGCCGCGCCCCGCGCGAATCTGTGGACACTTTCGGGACCCTCGACGCCTCCTCCGGCCAACTCGTTTTCACCTACATGCGCCCCGCGGCCCGCACCGAGCTCACCTACGCCGTTGAATCCTCCAGCGACCTGATCAACTGGAGCACTGTCGGCGTCACTCACGAACGCGTCGACACCACCGCCGGCAATGAGACTTGGCGCGCTACTGCACCGCTCGCCGGGGGCACCCGCACCTTCCTGCGCCTGCGCGTCTCCACGCAGTAACGCGCCGGAGCATCGCCATCGCATCACGGCCTCCGGTGCCTTACCGCGCCACGCTCTACCCCGCTAGTGCGGACGGTGGACAAGCGCTGATCGCGCGGCATGTGCCGCCGCCGCTGCGCGATTGCTACGCGCCCAAAGAAAAACCCCGGAACTTGCGTCCGGGGTTGGAGAGTCGAGCGAGAGATGGATTACTTCTTCTCGGCTTTCTTGGCGTCCGCCGCAGCCTTCTTGGCGTCGCGCTGAGCTTTCTTCGCTTCGGCCGCAGCGGCCTTGTCTGCTTTTTCGATTTCGGCTTCGTCCTTGTTGACCTTGCCGTCCTTGTTCGTGTCGTATTTCGCCAGACGAGCTTGTTTGTCTGCTTCTTTTTTGGCGTCTTTTTCCGCCTTCATCGTGGCGGCTTCGGCTTCATCGAGCATGCCATCACCATTGGCATCGTATTTTTTCAGATCAGCTTTGCTCGGGCCTTTTTCTTTTTTGCCTTCGCCGTCTTGGGCGGTGGCAACAGTGAAACCAACAGCCAACGCGAGTGCGACGGCGAAGAGATAACGAAGGAATGAGAATTTCATAGCGGGATCAAACTGTCAGTTGGGAACGCACAACGCAAGCAGGCCATCCCACCAATTTTTGGGTGATTTCAAGGCTTGACGATCAACCGAGTGCGCTGCTCAGGCGTGAAGTAACGTCGGGCAAAGCTCTGCAAATCGGCAACCGTCACCGCATCAATGCGCGCGGCGTAGTCACGCCAGTCGTTTACTGGCAGTCCATACACCGCGGAAACCGCCGCTTGCGTGGCGCGGGCAGCGTTCGACTGCATGGCCATGCGCTTGCCTGCTTTCAGGCGAGTTTGGCACCGAACCAATTCGTCGGCGCGAATTTTACCAGCGCGCACTCGCGCGATTTCGCGCGTGAATTCTTGCAGCACTTCTTGGTAGCGCTCCGGACTCGTGCCGGCGAAAAAGTAGAACATTCCCTGCGTCATACTGACGAGGCGACTTGAGCGAACAAAGTAGGCGAGACTCTTCTGTTCCCGGACTCGTTCAAAAAGATTGGACGACATTCCGCTGAACAACTCGTCGGCAACCTCGCTAACAAAATAATCGGCGTCTTTGAGCCCGGGGCCAAGGTAAGCTTCGAAGACCACCGCTTGTTGCCGCGGTTGAATCTCAGTGAAATCGCCTGCGCGCACCGTCAGATCGGCCGCTGGAGGCGCCCAGTTGCCAGTAGGGATGCGCTGGAGGAAGGCTTCGAGTTTCGGTCGCAATACTCGCGGGTCAAAATCACCCGCGACTGCGAGCACAGTATTCTCCGACACCATCAATTTCCGCCGCAACATCACGAGATCAGCCACGGCGATTTGCGATAATCCTGCTTCATCGCCGATGGTTTCCACGGCCAATGGATGTGAACCGAAAAAGAGTTGGCGCAACTTGCGTCGGCCCACCGAGACCACGTCGTCTTGCGCTTCTCGTAGACTCGCTTGTGCGGCATCGCGCTCGATCGCGAGCCGCGTCGGTTTAAACGTGGGTTGCAAAATCGCATCGCTCAAAAGTTGCAAAGCGAGCGCGGCATCGCTGGGCAGCACATCTGCGTAAAGCCCGAAGCTGTTCACTCCACAGAAGGAATTGAATGCGCCACCGACACTCTCGATTGCGAGCGCGACGGCTTCGGCGCTACGGCGTTTCGTGTCTTTGCTCAGCAACGTCGCGAGCAAGGCGTTGGCCCCACGGCGTTCTGGAGTCTCGGCAAAGGCGCCGCCGGCGAAGGCGAGTCGCAAATGCAAATTTGGAAGCTGCGTATTGGGCTGAAGCAAAAGCCGTGCGCCGTTGCTCAATTTAATTTCAGTGAAATCGAGCGACGTTGCCAAGCGCGCCGATTCGACCGCGCGAACGGGGACGGCTGTTTTCGGATTCGAGGAAACCACTGTCAGTCGCTCGTGCACCAAATAGGTTTTCAAAACGCGTTTAAGATCTGCAGGAGTCAGCGCGGTGAGTCGCTCGAAGTAGCGGCGCGTATAATTCATGTCGCCAACGACCACCTCGGCCGCACCAAGGCGACTCGCCTGCCCCGCCATCGTTTTGCGCACGTTCACTTCAGCCGCCACTACTTGGCGAACCGCTTTGGCTAGCACAGTTGCGTTGATACCCTTCGCTGCGACGCGAGCAACCTCGCGCATAATGGCGACCTCGGCGGCAGCGCGCTTATCTGCATCACACAGGAAGGAGACATAGAAGAGGCCGCTTGTGCCGGGACTCCAAGTCATCGCGTCAACTTGATGAACGAGTTTCGCTCGTTCGCGCAGTTCCTGCCACAGAATGGAACTGTCGCCATTGCCAAGCACCATCGCCAGCAGATCGAGTGCAGGAGTGTCGGCGTGCGACAAACCGGGAATCTGCCAACCGATTCCACCGCGGGAAATTTGCACGTCCTCAAAACTGTGGTGGTCGCGACGTGTGAGTTGCGGTAACTCTTCAGGCACGAGCACTGGGGCAAGACGACGGCGTGGCGCGCGGCCAAAATGCTCTACAATCGCGGCACGGGTCGTGGCGGCGTCAAAATCGCCCACAATAACCACGACGAGATTATTCGGCGCGTAGCGCGCTTGGTAATAACTGTTGAGTGCCGCGCGCGTCGTGGCAGCGAAGACATCGCGGTGTCCGATGATCGGTTGCCGATAGGGATGACCGCGAAAAGCAGTCTCAAACAGAGCTTGGCCGAGACGTTGATCGGGATCGTCGAGGCACATGTCGATTTCGCGCAAAATGACTTCCTTCTCCTTGATGACTTCGGAGGCAGGCAAGGTGGAGTTGAGGGTCGCATCCGCCAACAAATCGATGGCGACGTGCGTATGCTCCGACGGCAAATCGATGTAATACACCGTGCGATCAAACGTGGTGTAGGCGTTGATGTAGCCGCCATGCGCTTGAACCGTAGCGGAGATTTCGCGTCCGGCGCGCCGCTTGGTGCCCTTGAAAAGCATGTGTTCGAGGAAATGCGAAAGCCCTGCACCAAGGTGTTCTCCCTCGTGGATGCTGCCGGTCTTGACCCACACTTGCACGGAGGCAACGGGTGCGGACGCGTCATGTTTGAGCAGCACTGTCACGCCGTTAGGCAGCGTGTAACGATCAACCGCTTCACGCCAGAGGCGCTCAAGCAGTTGCAAATCACGGGAACGGAATGCGGAAGATTTAGACATGAAAGTGGGAGGAAAATGCGAAGGCGCATCAGACAAACGCGAGGTGCGTCGAAAATTGACGCGCGTTAAGAGTTACCCAGCGTGCCGAGCGAACCCTGACGCCGCTTGCCCCGGGTAGGCTTGAAGGGTTTGACGAAGGCATCTTCGAACGTGTAAATTTCGCCGAAGTCTTCGCGCCGATCCTTTTCGGTCTTACTGAAAACGTTGTATTCGATAAGGTTGAAAACGAGATCCCCGATGTCGCTGCACCGGGTAACACCCCAGGAGCGCATGACCGTCAACGCCAGCGGACCAAATTGCTCGAGCGCAAATTCGCGAATTCCGTGCAGCAATTCAGGCCCAGTAACATGCTGGGATTTCGCCGCCCGCTCCGGTTCGCGTTTGTTAAGTTCCTTCACCGTGTAATCGAGCCCTTGGCGCAGGAACAAATACGCCTTTCGATCAAAGCGTGGGTCCTCCTTGCAAATGAGTTCAACAATTTCGGTAAATTCCAAGTCTTGCATTCCGTAAAGTAGAGTTAGCTAACACATGCGGTTCCTGCGCGCAACACCCAGAGGATACACCACTGCAACTAGGGTTTCGTCCGACATTCTCTAGGGCCATCCAGAAGCAGTGATCTTTTTTGTAAAAATAGCGGATAAATTCCTAATCGCAACTCGCCCTTGCGCCGATGACACTTTATCTCGTTAGAACGTCACCAATGATTGCGGCCACCCAATCGAATCACCCGCTTGGCACTGTTTCCTCCGGAAATGTGCCATCACCTGTCGAACTCGGATGCGAACGTCTGAAGGCAGGTGGCATGCGCATTACCAAGCCTCGTATTGCGTTGTTGGAGGCGCTTGGTCGGCATTCCGCTCCGCTTGCAATCGAACAATTGCATCAAGAGCTCTCCCGAAATGCCTGCGATTTAGTCACGGTCTATCGGTGCTTGGCGGTATTTGAGCAAGTTGGCATCGTGCAACGCAGTTTTCTGCACAACGGCACGGCCCAATACGAATTAACGCTCAGCGGCACACCCAAACGTTACAACGTTGTCTGCAAATCGTGCGGCGCAGCCGAACCGGTCGACTATTTTCCTGTGGAAGGGATTCACGAGGTTCTGCGTGAGCGAGGCTATGCAAACCTCTCTCATTTAGTGGAATTTTTCGGTGTCTGTCCTGCCTGCCAACAGGCAAACACTAAGCGCCATTCCCACTAGTTTGGCGCCAATCGGGGTAAACGGCCCCGTCACCAGCTTGAGACGGCGCAAAAAAAGCCACCGTGCACTACGGTGGCTAATGTAAAAATGGAGCCAACAGTCGGATTCGAACCGACGACCTACGCTTTACGAAAGCGTTGCTCTACCAGCTGAGCTATGTTGGCGCTAAAGAACAGAGGCGGGATTTCGCGCCCCTGTCTTAGTGCTGGCAAGCTCGTTTTTGATTCGAAGCAAAAAACTCAGAGACAGGCGCCGGCCCGGGTGAGCACTTCATCACGACGCTGCCGGGCTACCTCGACCGACTTCGTCTCGAGCGAAGCGCGAATGCGAGACTTGGTCAACGGCGTGGGGTGCACGGTGTAATGCACATACCAAGTGCCGTTATTATTCCACAAATGGTGGTTAAGATTCGACGCTCGGACGCGCAGCGACGGTCGCGGAAAAATCTGAGCAT
Source organism: uncultured Opitutaceae bacterium (assembly GCA_947085165.1). GTDB lineage: Bacteria > Verrucomicrobiota > Verrucomicrobiia > Opitutales > Opitutaceae > Didemnitutus. The sequence continues at coordinate 43,535 of CAMTVI010000028.1, read as the reverse complement.
TCGCCCGAACATCGGGAGTCGGACGATCCGAATCCGGGCGGAGGAAGGTCGTTTCTGAATCGTCCGCGACAGAATCGCCGACGGAGTGTGGGTGGTTTGGAGCAATCATGGGACAATACGTTTTAAGCAGATCCTGTGCCGGAACCGGCTCTAAGTAATAGTTGGGTTGGATTGTTTTGGACGGGGAAAAAGAAAAGCCGCCTTGGACGGGCGGCTTTTTCGTTCACTGGAGAAGGGTTGAGGGCTCCTAGGAATGAGAAAGTCGCGCAGAAACGGCGGCACATAGAATAATCGCCACGCGTTTCGACGGAGTCGGATTCAGCAGCCAGTTTTGGTGAGACGTAAACATGCTTATCAGGGAAACTAACCTGACGGTATTCCCCCGCAAATCCGCGTCAATTGTTTTCTTTATAATTATAATCCAAACTCACCGGAGCCACACAATGACGCCCAACGATACCGCGCTCACCGCCAGCCAGAGCACGAGACTCAACCCGAAAGGCCGCCAGCCCATGTTGCGCAAATTTTCTTTCGACAAACTCGCGCCAATCAAAAACAGCGTCACCGCCAAGCCCGCTTTCGCCGCCCGCGCCAGCCACGGATAGATTTCCGCGCCCGCCGGCACAAAAGCCGTCGCTGCCGACGCCGCGAGAAAGAAGACAACGAACCACGGCACCACGGCCGTCGCGCCTCGGCGCTTCTCTTGCCACGCCAGCACTGCCACCAACGGCAAAATCCAAAGCGCCCGCGCCAACTTCACCGGCACCGCCACCGCGAGTGACTCCGCCGAGTAACGCGCCGCCGCCCCCACGACCGAACTCGTGTCATGAATCGCAATCGCGGCCCAATAGCCGAATTGCTCCGGCGTCAGCCCCACCCAATGGCCGATCGCTGGAAAAATAAATAGCGCGACTGCATTGAGCACAAAAACACAGCCGAGCGAAACCGACATCACGCGCGCCTCGGCCCCCAACACTGGCCCGACCGCAGCAATTGCGCTGCCGCCGCAAATCGCCGTGCCTGCCGCAATCAACCGCCCGGTAACCCGCTCCACGCCGAGCAAGTGCGCCAGCCAAACTCCAGCGAGGAGCGTTGCGGCAATCGTCGCCGCAGTCATGGCGACGCCCGTCGATCCCGCACGAATCACCGCCTCAAATTGAATCCCAAAACCCAGACCGACCACGGATGCTTGCAACAAATATTTCTGCACCTTCGCCGCCCGCTTCGCATCGGTATTGCCCACGAGAATCGCAAACACGAGCCCAGCGAAAAGAGCCAACGGCGGCGTCACCACAGGAAAGCACGCGCCAGCCGCCAAAAGCCAGAGCAGCGGCGTTTTCCAAGTTGGCGGGAGTGCTTGCATCCTCAACGCTTGGCAGCAGTCCAGACTCGACTCCAGCCGGGAAAACTCTGCCCTCGCACTAATTTTGAAGACCGACCTCTTTGACTTCTCGCTCCCCGAACACCTGATCGCGCAAACCCCCGCGCATCAACGCGACCAATCGCGCCTGCTCGTCGTGCACCGTCGCTCCCGCCAAATCGAGCACCGCCACTTCCGCGACATCGCCACTTACCTGCAGAGCGGCGATACGTTAATCCGCAACAACGCGGCCGTGATTCCCGCGCGGCTCCACGCGCGCCGCCCCACCGGCGGACATGTCGAATGCCTCCTCTTGCGCCCCGCCTCCGCGCCACACGAGTGGTGGTGTCTCCTTCGCCCCGGTCGCAAACTCCCTCCCGGCGAACAATTCGGGATCGACGGTCTGTTCACGGCCACCGTGCAAGAGAAGACCGAGGCCGGCACGTTTCGCGTCGCTTTCAACTGCACGGAAGGCGACGAGATTCTCACTGTTGCACAACGCGTCGGCGAAATGCCCTTGCCGCCCTACATCGCCGCCCGCACCGACGACGCGCTCAAGCAGCTCGATCGCGAGCGCTATCAAACGGTTTACGCCGCACCCGCACGCGCCGTCGCCGCCGCGGCCCCGACCGCAGGCCTCCACTTCACCACCGAGTTGCTCGCCCAACTTGCGCAACAAAACATCGCGAGTGCTGATGTCACCTTGCATGTCGGACTTGGCACCTTCCGCCCAATCATGACGGACGACGTGGAAGAGCACGTCATTCACCGCGAAATCTACGAAATCCCCTCGGCCACCCAAAAACTGCTTTTCACACCACCCGGACGCCGCATTGCCGTTGGCACCACCTCCCTGCGCTCAATCGAAGACTTCCGGCGACGCCACTCCGCGCCGCTGCCGCATGACTACCTCGGCGAAGCCGACATCTTCGTCTATCCTCCGTGCGCCTTCGCAGCGACCGACGCACTTCTCACCAACTTTCACCAACCCCGCTCCACCCTGCTCTGCCTCGTCTCGGCGTTCCTCCAACCCCGCTCGACCGACGGTGTCGCGTGGCTCCGCGAGATCTACACCGAGGCGATCGCGCGCGAATATCGTTTCTTCAGTTATGGCGACGCGATGTTGATCCTGTGATACGCGCAGTTGCGAAATCCCCAACTCCGACTAATCATCTCCCTTCAAATCCATGAAACTAAAATCCCTCCTCGCACTTATCGCCCTTCCCGCACTTGCCGCGACCGCAGTCGCCGACACGTGGACGATTGATACCCGCCACTCCTCCGTAAATTTTTCCGTGCGCAACTTCTTCGTGCCCGTCGAAGGATCGTTCAAGGTTACCGAAGGCAGCATCCAATTTGATCCGGCCAACGTCGCGGCCAGTTCGATTACCGCCGTCGTCTCCGTTTCCTCGGTCAACACGCAGGACTCCGACCGCGACGCCCACCTTAACCGCGCCGATTTTTTCCTGACCGAGCAGTTCCCCACAGCGACGTTTCAAAGCACGAGCTGGACCGCGGCCGGAGAGAATCGCTTCACCGTCGTCGGCACGCTCACGATCAAAGACGTCACGAACCCCGTCACGCTCGACGTCACCCTGCTCGGTTCCGGCCCCGGCAATCGCGGCCGCTTCATTTCCGGTTGGCAAGCGACCACGCGCATCAATCGCAAGGACTGGGGTGTCACTTACGGTCCTTCGATCGCCGACGAAGTCGCGCTCACGATTAACGTGCAGGGCGTCAAAAAAGAATAATTTTCCGCGCGCGCAGTGGCGCGACCCGCACTTCCGAGGACGGCCCGCCAAGGCCGTCCTTTCTTTTTGGCGTTACCGTGTTACGGTCGCCTCGTGACCGAGACTGAACTCCAGCAACTGATCGACGACGCGACCTTTGATTTCACGATGGGCGAGAATGAAGCCGCGTTGGCCAAACTCGCGCAGGCCACGGCAGCCGCCCCCGAATCTTGCGCCGCTTGGCACGCGCTCGCGGAGATCAACTTCAATTTGCGCCGCTTCGATGACGCACTCGCCGCCGCGGAACAAGCGCACCGCCTCCGTCCTGACGATCTCTTTATCAACACGACGCTCTCGCGCGTGTGGATGGAAAAAGGCGACAAGGCCAAAGCCGAACACTACGGCGCGCAGGCCAAAATCCAGAGTTGGAAAGAGCAGTTGAAGGGCGGCGCTCCGGCTGATTGACGCCCGTTTCACCCCAGCAGGGGCCGATTGACAGGCGCCGCCGGCCCCACCTACCCTCCTCGCCCTATGGATAGACCCGTCTACCTGCTCGAATTCGAAAAGCCGCTGCGTGAGCTCGAGAAACAGCTCGATGCGTTGCACCAGCAATCGCTCGAAAACAACATCGACATGGCCGCCGAACTCACGGCGATTGAAGGCAAGCTCGAGCAAACCCGTCGCGAGATCTACGAGAATCTGACTCCGTGGCAGCGCGTGATGGTCGCCCGCCACCCGAAACGCCCCTACGCCCTCGATTACGTCGCGCGACTTTGCACGGATTTTCAAGAGCTTCACGGTGATCGCCAATTTCGCGACGACCAGGCACTCATCGGCGGCACCGCCTTTTTCGACGGTCGTGCCGTGATGATCATCGCGCAACAAAAGGGCCGCAACACACGCGAAAACATCGTGCGCAACTTCGGCATGCCGCAACCGGAAGGTTACCGCAAGGCACTGCGCTTGATGAAACTCGCCGAAAAATTCGGCCTGCCTGTGCTCTGTTTTATCGACACCCCCGGTGCGTATCCCGGCGTCGAATCCGAAGCGCGCCACGTCTCCGAGGCGATCGCGGTCAACTTGCGCGAGATGGCGATGCTCAAAGTGCCTACGATCGCCGTCATCGTCGGCGAAGGCGGCTCCGGTGGAGCCCTCGGCATCGGCGTGACGGATCGCGTGTTGATTTTTGAAAATTCCTATTACTCGGTGATTTCGCCCGAAGGTTGCGCGGCCATTCTTTGGAAAGATCGCGCGCACGCGCCCAAGGCCGCCGAAGCGCTCAAGCTCAATGCCGCCAATCTCAAGGAGCTCGGCGTGGTCGACGAAGTCATCGCCGAGCCGCTTGGGGGCGCGCACAACGACACCGATCAAGCCGCCACGGCGTTGCAGGACGCATTCCGCCGGCATCTCGGCGAGTTGCTCGAAAAATCAACCGCGCAGTTGCTTGACGATCGTTATGAACGCTACCGCAAACTTGGGACGTTCACCGAAGTAGCCGCCGGTTGATCGGCAGCACACCGACGCGACTGCGGTCCCGCAGACGAAGCCAGGTGCGTTCGGTGAGTTCGAACAGCGGAGGCCTTCACGGTTGCAGCCAGATTTCTTGCGCCTCGTAGGCTTTGCGCCGCTCGGCAAATTTCTGGCGCACGTCAGCGGGCACCCGCTCATCCATCATTTGCTCCGCCCTGCTAAGCGCAGATAAGGCAGCCGCAAAATCACCGTTCGCCGCATGCGCCGCTGCCAGCGTGCCGATCACCGGCATATTTTTCGGCTCCAATTCGGCGGCTTCGCGAGCGAGTTCGAACGCACGCGCGGGATTGCGCAATTCCGCCTCGGGCGCAGTGGCGAGCAGCCACGCCAGATTGTTGGCCGCGATGATATTCGTCACCTGTTCGCGCAGGGCGCGTTCGTAGAGCGCGATGGCTTCGGCGCGACGGGCCAGCCGTTCGAATTCGATGCCCGCCTGCGTGAAGAGGCGGTAGCGCTCGGGCGTGGGCGCGGCTTGGGCGGCCAATTCAAATTCCGCCAGCGATTCGCTCCATTTCTGCTGATTTAACCACAATTCCGCACGCCGGAGATGGGCGGGATAATTTTGTGGATCAAACTGGAGCGCGACCGCGAAAGAACCGAGCGCGTCGTTCGTTTCTTCGCGAGCCATTTGCAACATCCCCAAACGATAAGCGGCGTCGGTGGGCTTTTGTTCAAAATTCACCCGAAACAACAACATCTCGCGATCGATTTCCGCCGCCAATCCCGTCGGTGCCGCGTAGGGCAACGCCTCCAACCACACCGGCACTTGGCGACCCGCCAACAGCCGGTAACCAAACGTCTTCGCCACTTCCACATCCAGAATGTCGGGATTGAGCAAGCGCGCGTATTCCACGATGTAATTGGCATCGCGCAGAAACGCCAGGTGCGTGACCCCGTGCTTGCGGATGAGTGCGGCGGCCGCTTCGTCACTCGGGGCGGCGTTGATTGCTGCGGCGGCCTTCAGGCCGTCAACATTCTCCCAATACAACGTGCCCAGTGACTTGAAATCCCCGAAGAAGGCCACATTCACGGAAGTGTTGGGACTCGCGAGCAACACAATCTCCCCCTCCGGCTGAGACTCGCGAATCGATTGCGCGACCTCGCGATAAATCAACTGCCGCGCATCGCCCGTGGTGATTCCTTCCAGACGAGAGAAGATCAACGTCTCTCTTCCCCGCAAGCCAAGCGTCGGCCCGAGCAGCACGCCCAGAAACAAGATCACGAATGCCACCGCCCGCACCCGCGACTTCGCGAACCACTCCACCCGCAGAATCGTGGCGGCAACAGCGATCATGAGCAGCACTTGTCCCGGCGCAGCATTCATCGCCCAACGCGATTGCCAGAATCCGAGCGCGTGCAACGGCAGCGCCATCAACATCGCAAAAATCAACGCCCAACGATCCGCCCCTCGCACCAAAAATGCCGCAAGAAGTGCACTCAGATAGAGCGCGGGCCACAGGATCATCGCATCGTAATGCGACCAAATGCCGTCGAGCGAAACGCGCAGTCCTAGCGGAAGAAACTCCGTGATGGTCTGGTGCAAGCTGACCAGAAACGGATCCCGCAGGACAAAAAAGCGCGGGCCGAACAGCACAATCAAGAACGCGGGTGCCGCCGCCAGCGGCAAAGCCCAAGCTACCGTCAGGCCCAAGCGATTCCTGGCATTGTCGAGGAATTGACTGGTGGCGAACAGCACCGGCATAAGCCGCGCCATCAATTCCCCCCCCGCGAACCACGCGAGTGCATAGACGGGGTGGTTGACTTCCAGCCGCCAACCCATGTTTGAAGGAAAATACTCCAGAAGATAAAAGCCGATGCTGGCAAGCGCGCCGGTGCGCCCCCACGTCCGCCAGACCTGTTTGTCAAAAACCGCGCCCGCTCCCTGTAACTGCGAACGCCCCACCGCCGAAGCAACCACGGCAGCAAAGGCGGTGACGGCAATCGCGGGCACTGCGGAAGCCGCGCTCACCCACAGCGCAAACGCCCCAAAAAAGCCCGACCACCGCGCCGCGCTGCGCGCATCCTCTTTGCCATCGATCGCCTCCGGCATGATCCACCCGCCACGCATCCAAAATGCGCCGAGCCCCATGCCCACCAAAGCCGCAATCGTGAGCCCATGGTGATCAGCGTAGCCCGGCCAAAATCCCTCATAGAGACTCCGATGTCCGACAAACGCAGCGGCGGTCACTATTCCAGCAACCAGTCCTCCGCGCCGCACACTCCACCACGACATTCCTGTCGCAAACAGCATCAGCAGACCGAGATTCGACCACATCGCCGCCCGTTCTGTCGCCCGCGTGATGGGTTCACCGGTCGCTTTTTGCCAAGCCTTGCCCCACCCCGCCAACCACCAGACGAGACCGGAGTTCCAATGAACTTCGCGACCGTTGGGCGCGTTATCCAACTCCGTGCGCCGAACTCGCATTTCGTGCGCCGCATGCAGACCGACGGCATAGCGGATCCACATATGCCCATCGACGGTGAATTCGGGCCGAATCAACTGATAGGGCAACGTGATCCGCACATTCTCGCGCGTGGCCTGTGAAACGTAATCCGCTTGCCGCGCAACCACCCAACTGTGGATGCCTGCTACCGCGAAAATAATCAGCAGCAACACGACCAACCACCAAGCGTCACGTTTCGACATGCCCTACCACCATCCGGCCCCACGACCAGTTTCGAGCAAAATCTGTAAGGCGCCGCAATAGGCGGCTCCAATTGGGTCACCCCTCCAACGAAGCAAGGACGCATTCGATCGTAGAACTACGTAACAGCGACGGTAGGCCTACCCCTTACTACGATTCTAAAATGCTGGTAAACTCCCGCTGCCACCGTCGGCGTGCCCCGGCATGCTGTGCTGCGGCTTCCCTCGGTCAGCCTCCAAGCATTCGCCTTATTTATCCTATGACTACCCCTCGCTTCGACACGCTTCGTCATGCCCTGACTCAACTGCTCGTCGGCATCGCGCTGGTTGCTGTGCCAGCATCACTTTCTGCCGATACTATTACATGGACCGGCAACTCTACCGGTCAAATGACCACCGCTACAAATTGGGCAGGAGGCGTCGCTCCTACTGCCGCCGATGACGTATATATCGCGGGTCCCGCCGCTAACGCTGTCGCCATCTTAACTCTCGCAGTTGGATTCAACCAAAACGCCAACGGAAATTTTGCGATTCGGTCCATTACGGCGAGTAACCACACTGGCAACCTCGGCAGCGGCGCCACAGGCCTTCGCATCACTTCGAGCAGCAATCTCAACGTTCTCCATCGACAGCTGGTTTTCGGGACCAGCGGCATCACGATTGTCAGTGCGACCAACAACATCGTGCTTTCCGCCAACTCTTCGACGAATGCGAGTAACGTTGCTTCCACCCTAACATTAAATTTAAATTTCAGTGGGTTCGGCACCATTCATACTGATGCGACCTCAGCGTTCCGAGTAACTGAGGCGGGGTCCAGCATTTCGGGAACCGGGGGTATCATTAAGACCGGAGATGGCTCAATTCGCCTCGGCTCAAATCAAACCTACACTGGCGGGACTGAATTGGTCGGGGGAACGGCTCTGATCCTTGGCTCTGGAACCACCAACAATGGCACGATCGTCACTTCCGCGTTTGGCACGGGAGCGTTGAAACTTTCCGGCGGGGCACTAGTCAGCTCGAGCGACACTGGACGGACCATTAACTCTGCGGTGCAACTCAACGGCACCGTCGCCATCACTTCAGCGATATCCGGTAATCTTGGTAATTTCACGATTTCCAATGTTATCGGCAGCGCAACTACGCTCCTGCAAAATTCGACCCTCAACATCGCCACCACCGCCAACTGGAATCAAGCGATCTCCGGCGGCTTTGGACTGACCAAAACCGGCGCGGGCAAACTGGTGCTTAACGCCGCCAATACTCACTCCGGCACGACCACCGTGTCGAACGGCACACTTGAACTCGGCACGACCGGCTCGCTCGCAGGTGCACTGGTCGTCGCCAGCGGTGCCACGCTCTCCGGCTCCGGCACGATCAGCGGTGCCACCACCATCGCCGGTATTCACAGCCCCGGCTTTTCGCCGGGCATCCAAAACTTTGGCAGCAATCTGACTTACACTACGGGCGCTACGGTCAACTGGGAACTCGCTGCCAACACCTCCACTCAAGGTGATCCGACCGCCGTCTACGACCAAATCAATGTGGGTGGCACGCTCAACTTTGCCGGGGCCACAACGCTGACCCCAGTGTTCAACCTCGCTGGCTCAACGGTCGATTGGAACAACGCCTTCTGGGGCTCGAACCAAACCTGGAAGATTTACGACGCAGCGGCCTTGAGCAACTTCAGCAATCTCACCCTCGCCGGCTCCAATTACGCCGACTCCAACGGCCTCTTGCTGAACAATGTGCGCGCGTTGGGCAGCTTCAACCTTTCGCAGTCTTCCAACGACGTTTACCTCAACTACGCCATCCCCGAGCCCTCCACCTACGCCGCCCTGTTCGGTGTGGCGGCACTCGGTTTTGTCGCTTGGCGCCGCCGCCGGAACGCGACGACGAGCTAACTTGATTTAGGGTGTGAATCCAGCCGGAGCTGCCCAGCAGCTCCGGCCTTTTTGTCGGTGTTGTCAGGCGGCGCATTAGCGTAGTTCTACGCATAGCCCCGATTCGTGATTTTCGGTATAGTTCCATTGTCGAATTCCATGCGTAACCCTCTGAATTACCCGCGTTTCGCTACCGCCCCTTTCTGTTCGAAACTGAACCCATGATCACCTCACCTTCCGCCGCGTTTCGTGGCGCCCGTAACCGGCTGCTGGTTGGAGCCGTGTTTTGCGCGCTGCCCGTGCTCGTCCTAGCCCAATCGATCAACTGGATCGGCAACTCTGCCGGCTCCTGGGGCACGAACACCAATTGGAACCCGAGCACCACGCTCGCGAGCAGTCCCGGTCTCGACTTGGTCATAGCTCCGATGGCGCCCGCGCCCAACGGCGCCCCAGTAGCAACCATTCTGGCCGGCGGTAATTTCAGCATACGCTCCCTGACCGTAAACAATATCAATGGTTACCTCGGCAATGCGAGCAACAGCACCGGCTTGAGAATCGCTTCCGCCAGTAACAGCACGACCGTGGTCAATCGTGAGCCCACCTTCGCGACTCCGGGCATCACGATCATGAATTTTACGAACAACGCGACCGTCTCCTTCAACGCCTCAACCGTCAGCGGCAACGCTTCGACCATCATGGTCAACCTCGCCTACAACGGTTTTGGCACGATCAACATCGATGCAACTTCTACCTTGAGCGTCACGGTGGCCAACGCCTCCATCGGCGGCACCGGTGGCTACATTAAGACCGGAGCTGGCGCCGTCCGCCTTTCCTCCAACCAAACCTACGCCGGCGGCACCGAGATCGTCGAAGGCTCCGCCATCATCCTTTCTTCCGGCACCACCAGCGGCGGCGTGACAGTCTCTTCCGCCTTCGGCACCGGCGCGCTCATCCTCACTGGCGGCCAAGTGATCAGCTCCACCGACACGGGGCGCACCATCTTCACGCCCGTTCATCTGAATGGCACCGCCTCGATCACTTCGGCGACAGTAGGCAATCAGGGTTCCTTTACGATCTCCACCGCCGGCGGCGGTGCCACGACCTTACTGAGAAATTCCACCCTGAACGTCGCCACGACCGCCAATTGGAATCAGGTTATTTCGGGTAGCCACACCCTGACCAAAACCGGTTCCGGCACCCTCGTGCTCAACGCCGCCAATACCTATACGGGGCTGACCACCGTCTCGTCTGGGACATTGCAAATTGGCAGTTACAACTCGGACACTTTCACCACCACGTTAGGTTCAATCGTTGGCGCGCTGGATGTCGCGAGTGGCGGCACACTCACCGGTGTTGGCACCATCGCCGGAGCGACCACGATCTCCGGCACGCACAGCCCAGGCTTCTCCCCAGGCATTCAGAATTTCAGCAACAACCTGACCTACAATAGTGGCGCGACCGTCAATTGGGAACTTACAAGCAATTCCGCCACCCAAAACCCAAGCAGTCCCGTCTTCGACCAAGTTAACGTCGGCGGCACGCTCAACTTCGCTGGCGCCACCGCCCTCAATCTCGTTTTCAACGCGGACGGCTCCACCCTCGTTTGGACCGATCCTTTCTGGAGCACGAATCAATCGTGGAAAATCTTCAGCGCCGCGTCCGTGCAGAACCTCAGCAATCTCTCGATCGTCGGCTCGGCTTTCGCCGATGCGGGTGGCGCTTCGCTCAATAGCGTGCGGCCTCTCGCCGCTTTCGGCATTCAGCAAATTGACCAAGATGTTTTCGTCTACTTCGCGATTCCCGAACCGTCGACCTACGCCGCCTTGTTCGGTGCGGCCGCGCTCGGCTTCGTTGCATGGCGCCGCCGCAAAGCGGCCGTATCGGTGTAATACTGGAAAGTAATTTCTGGCGGAACGTCATGTGGCGCTCCGCTTTTTTGCGCCCGCTGTCGTTGACGGCGTAGATTTACTCAATGCCCGCCGTAGCGCTCCCCCTAGCGGCGCTCCTGTTACCCCACTATAATCGACGTCTAGCATCATGTTAAATCTCGGGCCTGAGAGTGGGCGGTCGGCACCCCAGATCGGCGTTCTCATTTCTCCTCACTTTATGTTTTTCCGCTCGGTCATTCCAAAGCTTCGGCGCAGCACTTCGCTGGCAACTCTGCTCCTCTGCGCCATCGCGAGTAGCGCGGAAGCGACCCTCAAGCCCGGCCAGACTTACTTCGACGCCGACCGTTTCGTAGAATACCAAGCCGGGGCACTGCCCATCATCTTTACCGCGCCACACGGCGGTAAGCTGACCCCACGCACCATTCCCGATCGCACCAGCGGCGTCACGATGTCCGACGCTTACACGCAGGAACTCGCCCGCGCCGTCAATGCCGAGTTTCTCCGCCGCGCCAAGCAACCGCCGCACGTGATCATCAGCCTCCTCCACCGCAAGAAACTCGACCCCAATCGCGAAATCAAAGAAGCCGCCCAAGCCAGTCCGGTCGCCGAGCGCGCGTGGGTGCAATTCCACGAATCCATCAAGGAGAGCATCCGCGTGGCGCTCTTGACCCATGGTTTCGCCTTCATCGTCGATTTGCACGGCCACGGTCACGCGATTGCGCGACTCGAACTCGGCTACGGCGTGGACGGCGCTTATTTCAACCAAACCGACGCCGAACTCGACGCCGCCATCCGCGACACCCGGAGCACACTCAACGAGCTCGCCCTCCGCAGCCCCTCGTTTGCAGAGATTATTCGCGGCCCGCGCAGTTTCGGTGCCCTCATGCAGGCCGCTGGATTCCGCTCGGTTCCCAGCCCGCGCGATCCCGGCCCGGGCAATTTCCCTTACTTCAACGGCGGCTTCATTGTCCGCACCTACGCCGGCAAGGGCCGCGGCGTCGATGGCGTGCAGATCGAAGCCCCGCGCGACGGCGTGCGCGAGACGGAAGAAACCCGTGCAAAATTCGCCGCCGCCTTGTTTGATACGCTCGCCACCTTCCTCGCGGAGCACTACTCTTTTGATCTGATTACTGGCACTCGCATCGCGCAATCCCCCGCTGAAACAACCACGCCCGCTACTGCAGACGCCACGCGCTAACAGAAAAATATTTTCCTGATGAATTCCTCACATCGCCTTCGCGTCATTTTTATCTTCGCGCTTTTCGCTGGCGCCGCCTACGCCCAAAGCGGCGAGCGAGTGCAATGGAATTTTAACGACCCTGCCCGCACCGAGCTGACTGCGCTTTCTCCCGCGTGGGACAATGATCTCGATCAAACTTCCACGACCGGCAAAGGCGCGCTGCGCATCCGCCGCGGCACCAACACACCGGCGAACACCTTTGCCGAGCTCCCCGCGAGTTTCGCCAAGCAACCGCTCTGGATTCTCGTGCGCGTGGCTGATTGGTCATTGTCAGGCACCACAACCGAAAGCGTGCGTATCGGCATCAGCAGTAACGACGAAGCCAAGAGCCCGAGCGTGATCGCGCAGGTGAAATTCGAGCGCGTCGAAAAGGAAATGAAGCTCACTGCAGAATCTTTCCCCAGTTCACTTCCCGACTCGACGCTCGCTATCGTCAAAGTTGGCAAAGGCGCCGCGGGCGGCGGAGTTACGGTGTTGCTGCATATCGATCCGGTCACGCGCACCTACCGCGCCTCCTACAAACTCGCCAACTCGAAGGACTGGCAATCGCTCGGCGAAGGCACGATTTCCAAGGGCCGCACAGCTAAATTCGTCCGCCTCGGTCTCTCCGGTCCCTTAGACTCCAATCGCGCCGAACATTTTGATCTCGACGACATCATTGTCAGCACGAGCGACCTTTCGCATGAGAAATAGGAACTTGCCGCGCGCGCTCGGTTTCCTCGCCGCCTTCGTTCTCGTTCACTTACTCTCCGCTCAGCCCTACGTGGCTGGGCAATCCTATTTCGGGGCCAACAACTACATCGAATACCGAGCCGGCAATCTGCCGATTATTCTCACTGCGCCGCACGGCGGCAGCCTGACGCCCGGCGGCATCCCTGATCGTGCCAACGGCACCTACAACGGCGTAACTTATACCGACGTCGTCACGACCAACGACGCCAACACCGTCGAGTTGACCGAGGCCATTGCGCTGGAGATTTTCAATCGCACCGGCCGCCGCCCGCACGTCATCCTCAACCGGCTCCGGCGCAGCAAACTCGACGCCAACCGCGAGATTGGCGAAGCCGCGCAAGGCAACGCACTCGCCGAGCAAGCGTGGCGCGATTACACCAATTTCATCAATGCCGCCCGCGCGGGCACCGAAGCGGAATTCGGCTTCGGCTACCTCCTCGATATCCACGGGCACGCACACGCCATTCAGCGCGTCGAGCTTGGCTACAACTACAGCTCCGAACTCAACCTGAACGATACCGCGCTCAATCATCCCGGCATTCTCTACCAAGGCACGCTGCGCACGCTCGCGTTGCAACGCCCCGGGGTGCCGTTTCACACACTCCTGCGCGGCGCCGGCAGCTTGGGCGATCTGCTCAATGATCGCGGCATCCCGTCGTGGCCCAGTCCGAGCTTTCCCTCTCCGGGCCTCGATCCCTTTTTCGGCGGCGGCCACACGGTTGAAGAACACACCTGCCGCAACGACAACGGCGTCATCAACGGCGTCCAACTCGAGCACTATAACACGGGCATTCGCGACACTTCCACGAACCGCGCCAACTATGCCACTGCGCTCACCCGCGCGCTCCACCTTTATCTTTTTAACAACTACGGCTACTCGTTGGACGCCTATTCCGTCAGTCGCCTCGGCGCGCCCACGACGACCAAACTCATCCGCGGCGGGGCGCCACTCACCATCACGGTCAACCGCACCGGCAATCTCGCGCTCGGCACGACCCTCGCGCTGTCGTTCGGCGGCACCGCCGTGCTCGGCGCAGACTACACCGCGTCAACCACCTCGCTCAACCTTCCTGCCAATCAGGCGTCGGGGACCTTCACGCTCACTCCCGCCGCCGCACCCGATGCCGGGGGCGACAAATCCATCCTCGTTGCCCTCGCGCCGACGATTTCGCAAACCGCCGCCCCGACGCCGCTCGCGCTCACGCTCGGCGACGGCACGAATCAAACTGTGCGCCTTACCGCGGCCGCCAGCTCCGTCGCCGAAGGCGCGGGCGCCGCTGTTTTTCAAATCGAGCGCACGCTCAACGCGTCGGAACTCACCGTGCCGCTCGCATGGTCCGGCACCGCGTTGCCCGAAGCCGATTACCACAGCGCGCCGTCGAGCGTGACCTTTGCCGCCGGAGTCGCGTCCGTGGAAATTGGGGTGCCGTTGGTCAACGACGGTCGGCCGGAAGCGGACAAGACACTTGTCGCCACGGTGGAGAGCGGCTCCGGTTACATCGTCGGTCTGGCCGCCTCCGCCACGGTTGCGATCATCGATGATGATCGCCCCGCCGGACTCGCCGCATGGTTGCGCGGTGAACTCGCCAGCAACGTCGCCCCTGATTCCTCCGGCAACAACCGCCACGCCACCACGCTGCCCGCCACCAGTTCCCTTTCTGCGGGGCCCACGTCGCTGGTTCTCAGCGGCGGTGTGCCGGCGATCAATTTCGATGGCTCCAACGACACCGCCGCGCTCCCGCGTTTCACACCCGATCCCAACGGCGAATTCACGGTGGCATTCTTTTTCCGCTTAACCACGCACGCCAACACCTCTTCCGACCAAAGCCTGCTCAGCTACGGCTCGCGCGGTGCCGTGGGTTCGCTGCATGTCTACTTGAGTTCCTCCACCAATTTGCGCACCAGCATCCCGAGCCCGGCCGGTGCCCTGTTGATCGACACCACGCTCGCCTCGCCCGGCTGGCAGGACGGAGTCTGGCGGCATTACGCGCTCTCTGTCAGCAGCGATGGCAGCGTGCGTGTTTATCTCAACGGCGTGCCGCGCCCGACCGCAACCGGTCGGATCGGCTCGCTCGCTCCCAACGAACTTTTTTGGCTCGGCTGGCGCGCAGTCGGCGGCACGGGCTCCACCACCAATTCATTCATGCGCGGCGCACTGCGGGATTTCCGCGTTTATCAACGCGCGCTTGGCCAGGCGGAAATCACCGCCCTCACCAACGAAGTGCAAAACTACGCCGCGTGGCTCGCGCAAAATAATTTGCCCGCAAATCTCCTCGGCAGCGTCGACTCCGACTCCGACGGTTTTCCCGCGCTCGTCGAATACGGTCTCGCCGCCCGCCCCGCCCTCGCCGATTCTCCGCCGCGTTACACGGTGCAGACGATCAACGGTCGCCTCCAACTCACCTTCCTCCGCGACACCGCCGCCAGCGACGCCACGTGGACCATCGAAGCCAGCACCGACCTCGGCACCTGGCAGCCGCTCGCACAACGCACCGGCGCCGCGGCGCAATGGACGATCCTCACAAGTGGCGCGGCCGCGACCGAGCAGAACGGCTACACCGTCGTCACCGACGCCGCCCCACTCGTCACCGGGAGATTCCTGCGCCTGCGCGTATCGATTCCGTAGGTCCCGCCCAGCGGCAGCAACGTTAAGGTCGCGAAACTTTCAGGCGGAAGAATGCCTGCGTCGCCGAACTGAGCGGATAGCGCGCGCGCCACGTTTCGGTTGTGCCGGTCGCCGTGCGCTCGTGCACGACGCCGACTGTCGTCCAAGTCGTGAGATTCGTCGATACTTCGACCACGTAAGTCACCTCGCTGCGATCCGCCGGACGTTGATAAACAAATGTCCAGTCACCCGCCGTCGCGGTCACTTCGGTTGCGCGATTTGAGTCGGCCACCTTCGGATCAAGTCCGAGCGCGTATTCGACGAAATTACTTAGCCCATCGCGGTCGAAGTCCGCATTCGGTCCCGTCAGTTGCGTGTCAGCGCGTTGTGCCGCATCGAAACGTTCGACGAGCCACGCCTCGAAACCAACGCTGACCGTAAAGCTGCGATCAACTGCTGGGGCCGCGAGGTAGGAACTGTTGCCCGCCTGCGTGGCGCGCACGGTGACGACGCCCGTGCCGGTGAGCGTGAGACTCGCGCCGTTGAGCGTCGCCGGACCGGACACCACTGCAAAACTCACCGGCAAGCCCGACGACGACGTGGCGCTGAGTGTGATCGCATTCGCGGTGAACGCGCGATCCGCCAACGCGGCGAACGTGATCGTTTGCGGCGCCGGGAGCAAATTCGCCGGCGTGAGTTTGCGAATCGTGTGATTGTTGTAATCAACGACAAAGCCGACACCGCTGGCATCGAACTCGATGCCAATGGGATTAACAAATCCGGCCTGAAACGCCGTCCCGTCTGCGTGAGTAGTCAACACGCCACCGGCGATTGTGCTCACGATGCCGCTCGTTGAAATGCGCCGCACGGATTTGTTGCCGATCTCGGCCACCAGCAAGGCGCCACTCGGTGCATGCATCGCAACGTCTGCGGGCGCCCAGAAGCGCGCCGAAGTTGCCGCGCCATCCGCTGAACCCGCGCTGCCGGGGAATCCGGCGACGGTCGTGACGACACCCGTCGTGGTTATTTTGCGAATCGTGTTATTGTTGAAGTCGGCCAGATAAAGATTCTCCGCCGCATCGGTCGTCGGACCGCGCGGCCCATCGAAGCGCGCGGCGGCGCCGGTGCCATCGACAAAGCCGGTCGCACCCGCGGTGCCGGCGAGGGTGGTGACGACGCCCGCCGTCGTGATCTTGCGCACGGTGTGATTACCGAAATCCGTCACATAGATCGTGCCGCCGCCGTTTAGCACCGGACCCGTTGTTACATCCAGCGGAGAGTTGAAACGTGCTGCCGCGCCGGTGCCATCGACTGAACCGGCGACACCTGCGGTGCCGGCGACGGTAGTGACGACGCCTTCCGGAGTGATGCGACGAATCGTATGGTTGCCGAGATCGGCTACGACCACCCGACCGACGATATCAACGGCCACGCCGGTAGGAGTGTTGAAGCGCGCGGCGGCGCCCGTGCCATCCGCGCTGCCCGCGACGCCGGGCGAACCGGCAAAAGTCGTGACGACACCCGCAGGTGTGATTTTGCGAATCGTGTGATTGGCGCTGTCGGCCACGTAAAGATTGCCCGCCGAATCGCGCGCCGTGCCGAACGGATTGTTGAACCGCGCCGCCGCGCCGGTCGCATTCGTCGTGCCGCTGCTGTCCGCCGTGCCGGCGAACGTCGTCGCAACGAGTGCGAAATCCACACTGAGCCGCACGGCACCGTTGCCCGCGCCATTCACATCAACGGCGAAGCGATAGGTCGTGCCGCTCGTCGCGTTGAACTGCACCCGGCTCGCACCGCCCGCGAGGGCGTCGTCGTTTTCACCGACAAGCGTGAGTGTGCCGAGACTCGCGCCGGTGTAGATGGCGAGGCGCGTGTCGAATGCGCTGCCGGTGGTCTCCGCAATCACCGCGCCATTGCCGGGCGCTGTCCACGACCACCACAACGACCGCGCGGCGGCTTGGCCGGCGTGTGCGGGTTCGCCGTTTTCGGCGGTGGCGCTGGTGGAAAATGCCGTGACCGACGCGCTCAAGCCGGAGAGTGTGCTGGCGTTGGCGAACGCGTCGTTGGTCGGCGCGGTGGCGAGCGAGAGTGCGGCAAGCGCGCTCGTCGCGGAGCCGTTGCCGTTGGTGATGACGACATCGTAATTCGCGACGTCACCTGCGGCGACGTTGTTGAGCGTCAGCACGGGGCTGGTTTGTCCGGAGATGGGCGTGCCGTTCTTACGCCATTGGTAAGTCGGCGCAGGCAGACCGGCGGCCACGACGACGAAGCTGGCTGAGCTGCCCGCGGCAACTGATTGATTGACTGGTTGCGTGGCGATGAGCGGTGCGCGCGGCCCCGCTTGCCGCAAGCCGACAGTGATGATGTGCATGCTGGAACTGCCGACGTAGAGGAAACCACCCGCGTCGATCACGAGACCCGTCGGGTGCCCAAAGTAGGCATCGTTGGCCGTGCCGTTCAGGTGACCCGGTGTGCCGGCGTTACCGCCAAGGGTGCGCACTTCGCCGCTCGGCGTGACTTGCCGGATGACGTGATTGAGTTGGTCGGCGACGTAGAGATTGCCCGCGGAATCGATGCTGAGCTGACTTGGTCGATTGAATCGCGCGACAGCGCCGACACCATCAGCGTAACCTTCAATACCATTAGCGTTGCCGACAAAATACGAGGCCGTGCCATCGGGCGCGATCTTGCGGATGTCGGCCCGGTCGGAGACGAAGACATTGCCCGCCGCGTCCACCGCGACGCCCCACGGCGTGCTGAAGTAGCGCGGCAGGTTACCGACGGTGGCGGGCGTGCCGGCGAAGGTCGTGACGACGCCCGTCTGGGTGATTTTGCGAATCGTGCGATTGTTGTAATCGGAAACGTAGAGATTGTTCGCCGCATCAACCGCGAGATTGACCGGCGTGTTGAAAAGCGCCGCGGCGCCCGTGGCATCGGTGGTGCCGGTGCTGCCGGCCGTGCCGGCGAGCGTCGTGACGGCGGCAGTCGAGATGACAATCTTGCGGATCGTGTGATTGCTGGTGTCGGCGACAAAGAGATTGCCCAGCTTATCGGCAACAATACCGAACGGACGATTGAAGCGCGCGGAGGCCCCCGTGGCGTTAGTGCTGCCCGCCGCGCCCGCCGTGCCGGCAATGGTCGAAACCACGCCCGCGGGAGTGATGCGCCGGATGACGTGGTTATCGGCGTCGGCGATGTAGAGATTGCCCGTCGCATCCGAGGCCATGGCAATCGGTGAGTTGAAACGTGACTGAGCGAGCGTTCCGTTAGTAGACCCAATGGTGTTGATGGTGCCCGCATGCTGCGCGAAAGCGAAGTTGTAGACGAACGTGAGCCGGAAGTCGCCGCTCGCGCCGTTCACGCCATCGACCGCGATTTGGAAAACATCACCCGCCTTAACGGCGAAGCGCACGCGACTGAATTTCATGCCTGTCTCGCTGGCATTTTCCCCGACGAGCGCGAGCTTCGCGAGCGTATCGCCGCGGAAGACGGCGAGGCGCGTGTCAAACGTCGAACCGATTGTGTCGAAGGTCACGTCGCCGCTCGCGGGCGCGGTCCAGGTGAACCACACGGACTTGCTCGCTGGCGCGCCGGCAATGGCGGGCTCGCCGCTTTGCGCGGTGGCGCTGAAATTGTAGGCAGCGAATGCGTTCGTATCACCGAGGATTGTCGTGCGGCGGTTGAACGTATCGTTGCTGGTTAAGGGCAGGATTTCGACAACGGCGATCTCGCTCGTGGCAGTGCCGTGTGTGTTGGTGGCGACAAGCGTGTAGTTGCCGCTGTCGGACGGTTGCACGTTGGTGAGAGTCAAAGTGCCGGTAGTCGCGCCCGAGATCGATACGTTGCCCTTGCGCCATTGGTAAGTGGGGAATGGGTTGCCGATAGCGGCACTGGTCAGCGTGATGTTACTGTCGGCGATGATGCGGACGGCTTGCGGCTGACGCGTAATCTCTGGCGCAGAAGGCGCACTGGTGATGATACCCCGTCGCACGACGTGGTTACTCTGGTCGGCCACGTAAAGACGACCGTCCGCGCCAAAGGCGATCTGCGAGGGACCGTTGAACTTGATCCCGAGACCGGTGCCGTTTTCGTGTCCGGCGCCATTACCACCGGCAAGCGTGAGGACGTAACCAGTCGCCGTGATTTTGCGCAAAGCGTGGTTCCAGTAATCGGCCACGAGCAACGAGCCGTCGGGCAGCGCGGTCACGCCGTTGGGGCCGTTGAGTCGCGACACGGCGGCGGCGCCGTCTACGTTGCCGTTGGCCGGGCTGATGCCGAGTTGGCCGGCGACGGTGGTGACGTCGCCATTCGGCGCAATCTTGCGGATGGCGTGGTTGCCGAAGTCGGCGACGTAAACGTTACCCGTCGCATCAACCGCGACGCCTTCGGGGGTGTTGAATCGCGCATTGGTGCCGTTGCCATTGACGGAGCCGGCGGTGCCTTTCAGTCCGGCCACGGTCGTGACAACTGCGCCCGACGAGATCTTGCGAATGGCGTGGTTGCCGAACTCGGCGACATAAAAATTGCCGGCGGCGTCGACCGCGAGCGCCGCGGGGCCGTTGAAGCGCGCTGCCGTGCCCGTGGCGTCGGTTGTGCCAGTTACCGCCGTGGTCGCACCGGCGAAAGTGGTGACCACACCCGCAGGTGTAACACGGCGGATGGCGTGGTTATTTCCATCGGCGACATAGATGTTGCCGTCGGTGCCAATCACGATGCCACCAGGGTTATTGAAACGCGCAGCAGTGCCGGTGGCATTGGTGTAGCCGCTCGTGCCGGGCAATCCCGCTAAAGTGGTAACAGTTCCATTCGGTGCAATTTTGCGGATCGCGTGATTGTTCAGGTCGGCAACATAAACATTACCCGCCGCGTCGGGCACGACGGCGTTGAGGCGATTGAATCGTGCGGCCGAGCCGACGCCATTGGTCGTGCCGGAACTGCCCGCCAAACCTGCGAGGGTGGAAAAATTATAGGTAAAAGAAAGATGCAGGACCACCGCACCCGTGAACCCATTCTCCCCGTCAACAGCGATCCAGTAGGTCGTGCCTTCCACGGCCGTGAACATCACCGCCGTAGACCGAGGCACCGCGCCGACACTGATGGGCAACGGAGCACGCGCCGATGCGGCCAAGGTCAGATTTTCCAGCGAATTTCCAGTGTATACCGCCAGGAGCATACTGACTGAACTGCCCGCGGTGTCCGCTATCACCGCGCCGGAAGCAGGAGCAGTCCAACGCCACCAAAGTGAAGCACCACCGGGCACGCCCAGAATGACGGGTTCGCCCGTCTCGCGTGAGGCACCGCCATTGCTACCCACGAAGGACGGCGCGTGGCCCGTCAGCTGGATAGCATTCGCAAAATAGTCGTTGGCCGGACGCTCGCTGACGGTGAGCGTGGCGGCGGCGGATTCAGTGCTGCCGGCGCTGTTGCTAACCGTGACACGGTAATCGCCAGTCGCGGTCGTGGCGAGGTTGGTCAGCGTTAACGTGGGACCGTTGGCGCCGGAGATGGGTGTGTTATTGCGCGTCCAAACGTAAGTCATCCCGGTCGGCACACCCAGAGCGGTGACGGAGAAGGTAGCACTGTCGCCGGTAAACACCGAACGCGACGTGAGTCCTTGCATGATGATCGGTTTCAGCGCCGCGGAGCCGAGATGAATGCGCATGAGGCGTTGGTTACCTGAATCGACAAGGAAACCGCCATTCGGACCGAACGAGAGGCCACGCGCCGTGTTGAATCGCGCCTGGTCACCCAACCCGTTGGCCAGTCCGGAGGTGTTAACCATACCGAGCACAGTGACAATTTCACCGGCCATCGTGACGCGACGCACGCCATGCTGATCGGAGACGAGCAGCGTGCCGGATGGTTCTGCCGTGAGGTTTGTCGGTTGATAAAATCGCGCCACTCCGGCGACACCGTCCGCGTCACCGCTAGTGAAGCGCGTGCCTGCAATGGTGGTCACGGTGCCGTTCGATGAAACGCGCCGGATGGCATACATGTTCCGATCGGTGACGTAGAAATTGCCATCGCTCGAAAGCGCGATGTCGGTGGGATAACTGAACCGCGCGCCCGTCGCCGTGCCATCGTGAATGCTGGAGGTGGCACCGGCACCGCTGCCGGAGAAATTAGTGACGTTGCCCGTCGCCAGCTCCAGTTTGCGAATCATGCGGTTGTTCGAGTCGGCAATGTAAAGGTTCTCGCCGGCGGCATCGAGCGTCAGACCACCCGGCCCACTGAAACGCGCCACACTGCCGATACCAGTCGCGTTGCCCGACGAACCGGCGAGACCGGCAATCGTCGTGACCGTGCCATCGGTCGCGATGCGGCGGATGGTGTGGTTGTTGGTATCGGAAATATAGAGCGTGCCATTCGCGGCACGCGTGATGCCGCCCGGCGCATTGAAGCGCGCCACGCCGCCAACGCCATCGGCGCTGCCGGATGTCCCCGCCGCGCCAGCGACCAGTGTGATTTCGCCGGTCGCCGCGATGCGTCGGATCGTGTGATCGGAGCTGGTGAACCACGCATTACCCAACGCGTCTTGCGTCACGGCCAACGGAGAGAAACCGAGCGTGCCTGCGGCAGGAACTGCGAGGTAGGCCGGTTGGAGTCGGAGGTTGATCGCACCGGTTGCACCGGCACGACCGTCGACGGCGATGTGATAGGTCTGCCCCGCAACGGCTGCAAATGACACGCGGTCAAAACCCGAGCCGAGTGAGACGAGATTGGTGAGCGAATTGCCGGTGTAGACTGCCACCATAGCGGTGATGGCGGAACCGATCGTGTCCGCCGTCATGTAGCTGTCGACGGGCGCGGTCCACGACCACCACACCGAGCGGTTGGCCTCACCTTCAAAGTGGAGAGGCTCACCTTGCTCGCTGGATGCGGAGAAATTATTTCCGGTGGTCTGCACCGTCGCGCCGGTGAGCGAAATGCGGTCCGCGAAGTTGTTGTTTACGGAGAGCGCGGTGACACCGAGCGTCCACGCCGAGCTGGTCGTGTTGCCGCCACTATTCGTCAACTCCACCGTGTAAGTGCCCGCATCGCCCAACTGCGCCGCCGCCAGGGTCAACGTGCCCGTGGAGTTAGTGGCAACGATGCTGCCATTGCGCCGCCAGACAAATTGCGGAGTGGGCGCACCGATGTAACCGACGGTGAATGTCACCGCCGCGCCCGCCAGCACGACTTGGTTGGCCGGAACGCTTTGGACAACAGGTGGCTGGCTAACGAAACTCGGGGTAAGACGGCGCACGACATGCAGAGTGGCATCGACCACATAAAGCGTGCCATCCGGAGCGACGGTGATGCCCCGCGGCGAAGAAAACCGCGCAGCCGAACCAGTGCCGAGCGTGGAGCCGGATTGAAAGCGCACGCCGGCAAGAGTCGTGGAGACTCCATCAGGCGAGATGCGTCGCACGACGTAGTTGTTGTCGGTTAGAAAAAGATTGCCCGTCGAATCGATGGCGAGGCCAAGCACCCCACCGAAGCCGACTCCTGTTCCAACACCGTCGACCGCTAAACTATAACTCGGGTTGCCGACGAACGTCGTGACTGCGGCCGTGGCTACATCGATTCGTCGAATACGCCGGAAGTTGGAATCGTAAACGAAAAGCTTTCCATCATTGCTCGCTGTGATTGCGCTCGGACTGCCGAAGCGAGCCGCCGCGCCAATCCCGTCAACGGAACCACCTTGCCCCGCTGTGCCCGCAATAGTTGTCACCACGCCCCCGAGCGTCACTCGGCGGATAACGTAGTTGTTCATGTCCGCCACGTAGAGTGCGCCATCCGAACCATAGGCGATGCCCTGCGGACGGTTGAAGCGTGCGGCGGCCCCAGTGCCATCGGTTGCGCCACTGGCGGAAGCCGTGCCGGCAAATGTCGTGACAACTCCTGCCGGAGTAATCTTCCGAATAACGTGTGTATTGCCTTCGGTGACGTAAAGATTTCCGGCCGGATCCAAGGCGATCCCAAATGGATCATCAAAACGCGCGGCGGAACCTGTGCCATCGACGGAGCCCGATTGGAAGGCTTGACCGGCCAGCGTGGTGACCACGCCCTCCGGCGTGATTTTCCGAATCGTGCGCACGCCATCGGTGACATAGAAATTACCACTGGCATCACGCGTAATTGCCGTCGGGCTGGAGAAGCGCGCGTCAGCGCCGGTGCCGTCGGTGATACCCGAGGTCGACGTCGTGCCGACGAAATTCGTAACGGTGTAAGCGTAGGTGACGTTAAGCCGCAGGACGCCTTGCGTCGCTTGGTAAGTATCGACGAGAAAGTGATACGTCACTCCCGCGAGGACGTTGACGTAAACGCGCGCGGCATCGCCAATCAGGCCAATGCTGGGATTCGCATTGTTACCGGAAGCGCCGGTGCCGAGTTGGGTGAGCGAACCGAGCGCACTACCCGAAAAGACACCGAGGCTGTTGAGAATTTCACTGCCGGCAGTGTCCGCGACGATCATCCCATCGTGCGGAGCCGTCCACTTCCACCAGAGCGTGCGACCATCTGCCGCAACGTGCAGCACGGGTTCGCCCGACTCGCGGGTCGCGCTGTAATTGTAACTCGCCGAAGTCGCCGTCGCGCCCGTGAGTGTCGTAGCGGCGGCAAAGTTGTCATTGGCGGGCAGAGGCAACACCGTGAGATCGACGGCCGGCGGCGTGAGCGAGCCGGAGGCATTGCTCACGTCGACGGTGTAGCTGGCGCTGTCGGACATTTGCGCAGAACTGAAGACGAGGTCCGGACCATTTGCGCCGGAGATCGGCACGTTGTTCTTGCGCCATTGGTAATTCACCGTCGGCCCACCGTAGGCGCGGACTGAAAGAGTAACCGGCGTGCCCACCGCAACTGTGCGTGCGACTGGCGCAGTCATGAGCACGGGAGCGATGGCGAGACTAGTCGGTTGCGCGCGACGCACCGAGTGCAGCGCGGTGAACCAGAGGTTCTCCGAGGGATCGATAACGAGACCGAAGGACTCGCGGAAAACGGCCTGCAAGCCGTCGCCGTCGACATAGACCTCGCCGCCGCCGGTGCGACCGACGATGGCGCTGATGACACCCTGCGGCGAAACGCGGAGGATCTGAGAATTGTAATTTGAAACCGTGAGGTAGGTGTTGCCGGCGGCGTCAATCGCCTGCACCCGGGAGGAATAGGGCAAGTGCACCCCATCGGGGATTAAGGTGGTGACAGCGGCGTTGCTCAGGTTGATGGCGCGCAAAACGGTGCCGATATTGCCATTCTGCGTGAAGGAGAGCGTCGTCCCGCGAATCGCCAGCGAAGTGGGAAAATTAAGCTGCGCGGCCGTGCCCGTCCCGTCGACTGTGCCCGCGGTGCCGGATCCGGCGTAGGTGGTGACGGCGCCCGCGGCGGTCACGCGGCGGATGACGTGATTGTTCGAATCCGCGACGTAAACATTGCCCGACGCATCGACCGCGACTGAACCGGGAAAATTGAAACGCGCTGCCGCGCCGGTGGCGTTGACGAAACCGCTGTTGGTCTCACTCGCGCCGCCCGCGAGCAACGTGACGACACCCGCGGACGTGATTTTGCGGATCGAGTGGTTCCACGCATCGGCGACGTAGAGATTGTTGCTCGCATCAATCGCGATGCCCTGCGGTTGCCGAAACGCAGCGGCGGCGCCCGTGCCGTTGGTGTAGTTGTAGTTACCCGCGGTGCCCGCAAAGGTCGTCACTACTCCCGCCGGAGTCATCTTCCGGATCGTGTTGGCGCTGTTGTCGCTGATGAAAAAATTGCCGCTGCTGTCGCGCACGATGCCGAAGGCGTTGTTGAAACGTGCGTCGGCGCCCGTGCCGTCCGCGGTGCCGGCGCCGCCATACCAACTGCTGCTGTTGCCTGCGATGGGCGCGACCACGTAGGCGTAGCCGAGGCTGAAACGAGCCAGTCCGCTCGGCGTGGTGACGATAACGGGCGATTCGAGGGCGAGGTGATACGCCGTGCCGGCCACAACCGCAAATGTCACCCGCGACGCACTGTTGGTCGGCGCGTAAGCGGGGGCCGGCGCGACCGGCGTGAGTGTCGCCACGGAAGCACCCGTATAAATTTTTGCGACCGTGCCGCTCAACGCCATCGTCGCATCGACCGTGACAAAGCCGTTGGCCGGTGCCGTCCACGTCCACCAGAGGGAGCCACCGTTGCCACCAACCTGGTGCACCGGTTCGCCGGATTCGCGAGTGGCGCCCAAAAAAGATTGCGACACAGACGGCGTCGTGCCGGTGAGTGTCTCGCGCGAGGCGAAGGCATCATTGGTCGGCGCCGCCTGTATCATAAGCGTGGCGACAGCAGAAGTGACGGAGTTGAGATTATTCGAAATGACGACCGTGTAGTCGGCCGCGTCGGCGGCGGTCAGATTGTTGAGCGTGAGGGTAGGTCCGCTCGCGCTGGTAATAATACCGCCATTTTTGCGCCAGGAATAACTCGGTGTAGGCGTGCCAGAGGCGGTGACACTTAGCGTGATCGAACCGCCAACCACACCAGTGGCGGACTGCGGTTGCTCGGTGATGAGCGGCGCTAGAGGAAAACCCGCCGGCACGATGCGGCGGATCTGATTACCATCACCGACCAGTATTGTGCCATCGACCGCCTGTGCCAAAGCGTAAGGTTGTCCGAAGCGCGCCGTGCTGCCCACCCCATCCACCGATCCCACTGCCGCATTCGCGAGGCCCGCTACGGTGACGACGGAACCATCTGGCGCCACGCGTCGAAGGGTGCGGTTGCTTTCCAAGACGTAAAGGTAGCCGTCGGTCGTCGCGAGCAACGCGGCAGCGTTGGGGTTAAAGCGAGCAACCGAGGCGATACCATCCACCGTGCCGCTCTGGGTTTTATTTCCGGCAAATGTGGTCACCACTCCCTGCGGCGTGACGCGACGAATGGCACCGCCACTTTCTTCGGACACGTAGAGATTGCCGTGGGCATCGAGCGCGAGGCGGGAGGGCCCACGAAAGCGCGCCGTGTCCCCCACTCCGTCGACCGCACCTTCATAGCCTCCTCTCCCCGCCAACGTAGACACCATGCCATCCGGCGTGATTTTACGGATGACATGATTATAGGTGTCAGCGACGAAGATCGTTCCCGCCGGATCAACGACGATGCCCTGTGGACTTAAAAAAAGCGCCTGCGCACCCGGACCGTCCCGATAACCAGGCTGATTGGCGACACCCGCGATCTGGGTCACGACCCCCGAAGGCGCAAAACGTTGAATCGTATGAGTGTTGGTCGTGTAGAAAATCAATCCCCCGGGCGTCATCGTCGTCTGCTTGGGAATGCTCGGTAGCTCGGCGAAATAGCTCGGGGTAGATGCGGAAGGAACAAGTCTAGATACGCTGGAGTATTGCGCCCAATAATACGTGCCCGAACTATCTTGTCCTAAACCGGTGGACGCCGTCGCAAAGCCCAGTCCGCTGATCCCGACTACCGCCACTTGATTTTGATCCTGTGCCTGCGCGATGGAGACTTCGAAAAAGGCACCGCATAGCAACAGTGCGACGCGCAGCACGCTGCGCAAAAATGAAAATCGGACACGCCCCGAGGCATGCGCGAAAAGACATGGGCGTGAAACCATGCGCTGTAGGCTGGCGCGAGGAATTTACGACACAAGCTGTCTCGCCTAGGGGAATCCCTGAATTTGCAGTGCGGCGGCGCAGCGCTTTCAGCGCGCCCGAAAATCCACTTGGTGCCCGGAGAGGGGGTCGAACCCACACGCCTTTAGAGGGCGACGGATTTTGAGTCCGTTGCGTCTGCCAATTCCGCCATCCGGGCCAGCCAAGTCCGCTAACCAAAGCGGGCGCCGCTGCTTTGTAAACCCTGATTTTAAACCACGGGCTTTACGCCTCACTCCCGTTGCGCTTTCCTCCTCTCACGCCGCCGTCGCGCCCTCTCCCATGCCTGATTTTCGTGTCTACCTTCCCTCCGCGACCGCCGACGCCACCGAACTGCACCTCGGCGCCGTCGAAAGCCATCACCTCGTGGTCGTCAACCGCTGCTCGCGGGGCGATCCGGTCGTCGTCTTCGACGGGCGCGGACGCGAGTGGCTCTGTGAATGTGCCGATCCCGCGAAAACGGGTGCGATTTTAACCGTTCGTTCCACTCACCAAGCACCGGACCGGTTGCAGGAACTCACGCTCGCGCAAGCGCTCCCGAAAGGAGCGACGATGGATGAAATCGTGCGCCAAGCGACGGAGCTCGGCGTCGTGCGCATTATCCCGCTCGTCACCGAGCGCACGCAGGTTCACCTCGACGGCGACCGCGCCACCAAGAAGGTTGAAAAATGGCACACGGGCGCGGTCGAAGCCGCCAAACAATGCGGCAATCCGTGGCTGCCGGAAATCGCTCCTGTGCAAAAACTCGCTGCCTTGCTCGCGAGCGCAACCGACTACGATTTGAAACTCGTCGCGAGTCTGCATGCGGGTGCCACCTCATTGCGGCACACGATCGATACGTTCCGCGTCAAACACGGCCACGCGCCGCGGCGCGTGTTGTGGCTGGTCGGGCCGGAAGGAGATTTTTCGCCTGCCGAAATGACGGAGTGCCTGATGGCGGGTTGCGTGCCGATTACGCTCGGTCCGCTGGTGTTGCGTTGCGACACGGCAGCGATCGCCGCACTCGCGGTCGTCAGCTACGAACTCAGTTCCTGATCTGTGCGCGTGGCGCGGCGTTACCCGCGCTGCGCGAGGTAGCGCGTGACGTCGTCACCGGAAACGCGTCCGCCTGGACCAGTGGCTTCGATATCGGTCGCGGTCGCGTGATCGAGTCCGGCTTCCTGCGCGACTTTGAGCGCGCGCGGCGTCCACACCAAGGCTTTCGCCGACGCCGTTGCAGCGGCAGGTGCAGTCGGTGCGGCGCTCGCAGCCGGAGCCGCACCGGCGACTTCGAGGTGCCGCAGACTCGCGTCACTCGTTTCCATGCGGAACAGAGTTTGGCCGGAGGACTTCACGTCGCCTTGTTTGCCTTGGACGGAGAGAATTTTACCGTCGGCGGGCGACTCGAAATCGAAGGCCGATTTGTCGCTCTCGAGTTCGGCGAGTTTCTGGCCCTTGGTCACCAACGCGCCAGCGGCGGCGACAAGGTTGATGATGGTGAGTTCGCTGACGGTGGCGCCCATCGAGGGCATGGGAACATCGATGATGAAAGAAGACATAGTGGAGAATTTTGTCCGCGAAGTTGCGGCAACATTCCGCGCTGGTCAACGCCCGCGAAATCTTCGCGCTGACAAATCGATTAGCTGCGCACCGCACGCCACACCGCGAGGCAGGTCGCGATCATCTTCGGCAACTCGTCGAGCGGAATCATGTTGGGACCGTCCGAGATGGCGTTCGCCGGATCCGGATGCGTTTCGACGAACAGTCCGTCCGCTCCTGCTGCGAGTGCGGCGCGTGCGAGTGGCGGCACAAATTCACGTTTTCCACCCGTCTTGCCACCGGCGGCGCCGGGCAGTTGCACACTGTGCGTCGCGTCGAAAATCGCCGGGTAGCCGAGCGCCTTCATCATCGCGAAGCTGCGCATATCGACCACGAGATTCTGGTAACCAAACGTGGTGCCACGCTCGGTTTGCCAAATTTCCGCGGCCTGGCCGTCGCGCAATTTGGCGACGACGAATTCCATTTCCTGCGGCGAGAGGAACTGGCCTTTCTTCACGTTGACCACGCGTCCAGTGGCGGCAGCGGCGAGGAGCAAATCCGTCTGGCGGCACATGAATGCGGGAATCTGCAACACGTCGCACACTTCCGCCACGGTCGCGGCTTGCTGGCGTTCGTGAATATCCGTCAGCACCGGAAAACCGTAATCGCTTTTCATCAACGCGAGCAGGCGCAGACCTTCCTCCATGCCAGTGCCGCGATCGCCGCCAAGTGACGTGCGGTTGGCTTTGTCGAACGAGCCTTTGAAAATGATGTTCAGCTCCGGATGCGCGGCGGCGAGCGCTTGCAACTTCGTGGCGACCGCCCGGCACACGCCTTCGTTTTCGAGCGAGCACGGACCGGCGATGAGGAGAAGTCGTTGGGAATCGAAGAGCATGGGAGTGAACTCAGGCTGAGGCACGAGCACGGCGCGGACGAGTCGAAATCCGGTCCGCGCGCCGCACGGTGGGCGTTACTTTTTCTTGCGCGCTTTTTGAAACTTGATCGCCGCGCCGATGAAACCGGCGAAGAGCGGATGGGCCTTGTTGGGCTTGGATTGAAATTCCGGATGGCACTGCACGCCGAGAAACCACGGATGGCCCTTCAGCTCGATCACTTCAACGAGGCCGCGTTTCGGATTCCAGCCGGAGAAAATGATGCCCGCTTTTTCCAATCGCTCGACGTAGGCGTTGTTGACCTCGTAGCGGTGGCGATGGCGCTCGATGACAGAGTCCGCGCCGTAGGTTTTGCGCGCGAGTGTGCCGGGTTTGAGCGCGCACGCGTAGGCACCGAGGCGCATCGAGCCGCCTTTTTGCACGACGTTGCGTTGCTCGTCCATCAGCGCGACGACCGGATGCGGACTCTCGAGATCAAATTCGGCGGAGTTGGCGCGTTTCAACTTCGCGACGTTGCGCGCGAACTCAATCACCGCCACTTGCATGCCGAGACAAATGCCGAAATACGGCACGCCTTGTTCACGGGCAAATTTGGCCGCGGCAATTTTGCCTTCCGTGCCACGGTCGCCAAAACCGCCGGGCACCAAAATGCCGTCGAGCTTCTTCAATTGCGTGAGGCCGGCGCGTGACTCGAGATCCTCGGCGTCGATGCGCACGATTTCCACGCGCGCGTGATTCGCGAAACCGCCATGTGTGAGTGATTCGTAAACCGATTTGTAGGCGTCCTGCAGCTCGATGTATTTGCCGACGACGCCGATGCGCAACTCGTGCTTGGGCGACTTGATCCGTTGCACGATGTCGGCCCAGATATTCTTCGGATTCGGTTTGTTCCGGATGCCGAGCAGTTCGCACACGATGCTGTCCATGCCCTGCTTTTGCAGCATCAGCGGCAATTCGTAGATCGAGGATTCGACGTCCTCGGCCGCGACGACGGCCTTCACCGGCACGTTGCAGAACATCGAGATTTTTTCGCGCATCTCGGGCGGCAGCGGGTGCTCGCAACGGCAGACGACGATGTGCGGTTGGATACCGATCTCGCGCAACTTCGCGACGGATTGCTGCGTCGGCTTCGTCTTCATTTCGCCCGCCGCCTTCACATGCGGCACGAGCGTAACGTGAATAAAAATGCAGTCGCGCGGCCCGACTTCCAACGCGAATTGGCGCAGCGCTTCGAGGAACGGCAGGCCTTCAATGTCGCCCGTCGTGCCGCCGATTTCGGTGATCAACACGTCGACACCTTTGCCGCCTTTGTAGATGCGCTCCTTAATCTCGTTGGTGACGTGCGGAATCACCTGCACGGTTTTGCCGAGATAATCGCCGCGGCGCTCCTTGCCGATGACCGCTTCGTAAACCTGACCGGACGAAAGGCTGTTGGCGCGAGAGAGTTTGCCCGAGGTGAAGCGCTCGTAGTGACCGAGGTCGAGGTCGGTCTCCGCGCCGTCGTCGAGGACGTAGACTTCGCCGTGTTGATACGGGCTCATCGTGCCCGGATCGACGTTGAGATAAGGATCGAATTTCTGGATGCGCACAGTCAGCCCGCGCATCTCGAGCAGGGCGCCGAGCGACCCCGCCGTGAGTCCCTTACCCAAGGATGAAACGACCCCGCCTGTGACGAAAATATACTTCACAGGCCTTAGGGTAAAATGCTGCCACCAAGCAGACACAAGAAAAAGCTTTGCCAGCGACGCGAATACCGCGGCATTTAGCGTTACTGTGCAGTCAAAACCTCAACTTCTCGTGTGGCTTACTTGCGACGCGGTCCATTTGGACCCCGGCACCGGCAAACACACCATTCTCGGCGTCTTTTCGAACATCAAGGCGCGCGAGTTCCCGGTCACGCATCCCTACATGGTATGGTTTTTGACGCTGACCGACGTTTCGCCGGGCAAACACCAAATCCGAATCCTGATGGGTCTCGATCCGACCAATCCGTCCGAATTGATCAATCGCGAGTTCGAATCCCAGAGTCCGCTCCACCGGATCAATTTGATCAACGAACTCGGCAATCTGAAGTTCCAACAACCGGGTGAGTATTCGATTCTCATCGAAGTGGATGACGAACCAATCCTCGCCACGAGCATGACCGTCGCGAGCTAACGGCAACAAAGCAGCGTCCGCGTCCGCTCTCAATTCTTCGCCATTTTCCGTCTCCTTTATGTCCGCAGCTCAATTTGAACTTCTCGGTGTCGGCAATCCGATCATGGACATCCTCGCGCACGTCGAGGACTCCTTCCTCCACCGGCATGTCACCGGCGAAAAAGGCGGCATGGTGCTCGTCGACGACAGCGACATCGCCCACCTCGTGCAACGCATCGGCACGGAACTCGCGATGATGCCCGGCGGTGCGGCGGCCAACACCACCCTCGGGGCCACGCGCCTCGGCCTGCGCACCGCTTTCCTCGGCAAGATCGGCGGCGACACCACGGCGGATCACTATTTCAAAAACTTCGTTGCCGCTGGTGGTGACGGCTCGCGTTTCAAGCGCGCCATGTTGCCCAACGGTCGTTGCCTCTCGATGGTCACGCCCGACGGCCAGCGCACCATGCGCACGCACCTTGGCGCGGCGATGACGCTCTCGCCCGACGAGGTCACGCTCGCAGACTTCGCCGGTTGCCGGCACGCGCACGTGGAAGGCTACCTGATGTTCAATCCCGCGCTGGCGGAAAAAGTCATGCAGACCGCGCGCGCCGCGGGTTGCACGGTCAGTCTCGATCTCGCGTCGTTCGAAGTCGTCAACATCGCGCGCGACTGGATTTTCACCCAACTGCGTGCGGGCGTGGATGTGGTTTTCGCCAACGAAGACGAAGCCAAGGCGCTCTTCCAGCGCGACGACGCCTACGAAAACTACGCAAACGAACTCGCGCAATTCGGTGGCATCGCCGCCGTCAAGATGGGCAAGGACGGCGCGTGGATCGCGCGAGCGCAGGAGTTGATTCGCGTCGCGCCCGAGCCGGTCGAACAACTCGTCGATACGACGGGCGCCGGCGACGCGTGGGCCGCCGGATTTCTTTTCGGTTATTTGCGCGGACGCTCGCTGGCCGATGCCGGCAACATTGCCTCGATGCTCGGCGCGGAAACCGTGCGGCACTTGGGCGCTTCGATTCCGAGCGTGATGTGGCCGCGGATGCAGAGTCGCGCGAACGCGACGGGCTGAGCGTCCCATTTCACCGTTTTTCGGTGCCTGTTGGACCGTCAGCTGGGCCCCGGCGCGGCGAAAGCGGTGTTGCGCGTGTCGCGGCAGGAGGCAGTCTGCCCGTGCAACTCCACCCCACTACCCCTCATGAAAAAATTCCTCCTCGCCCCCGCTCTCGCCGCCCTCGTCATGTTCTTTTGGGGCTTCATCTATTACGGCCTCAGCGGCGTGCCTTATCGCGCGCTGCAAGATTCGACCGGTTTTGCGGCGGCGGTCTCGTCGCTGCCCGCCGACGGTGCCTACATCGTGCCCGATCCGCGCATGGACGAGGCCGCGATGGCCGAAGCGATGAAAACCGGTCCTTACGCGATCGTTCACTACCGCAAAGCGCCGCGCGAGATGGGCGCCACGATGCTGCAAGGCTACCTGCACGAATTCGTCAGCTGTCTCCTGCTTGCCGTGCTTCTGTTCCGCTGCCGGACGTCGCTGACGACCTACGGCTGTCGCGTGATGTTTAGTTTGGTCGTCGGTGTGTTGATTGCGTTTTTCAGCCACGGCTGTTCGGCAATCTGGTGGCAGCAGTCGTGGAGCTGGCATCTGATGATGATGCTCTATGATGTGGTCGCGTGGCTGCTCGCCGGGCTCGTGTTGGCGAAGTTTGTCACACCGGAAAAAGCCTGAGAACTCCGCGAACCATCGCCATTCGCTCCTGTCCCATTCGGACAATGCGATTCTTGCTCAACACTTTGGCCGTGACGTGCGCTCTCGTGAGCAGCGTCGCGGCTTCTTCGACGGAATCCTCCTCCGCCAAAGTGCAACAAGCGGTGCGCGATCGGTTACCCAAATTCAATCCTGCCGCCAGCGCCGCCGCAGCTACAACCGCGGCCAACAAAGTCGAACGCCCCGCCGACCAAGAAGGCGTGACCACCCTTCCCGACTATCAAGTCGTGGAGAAAAAAGTCATCCAACCGGACGCCGACGACTGGCTGACCAAGGACGGGAAATCCCACAAGGCGATGCGTCTGGCTGAGAGCAAAATGAACAATCTCGATCTCGCCCTCAACCGCTGGCACATCCCATTTCTCACCCCTTCGTTCGAGCAACGCGCCCAGGCCGACTACGAACGCGAGAAAAACGCCGAGGAAACCAAGCGATTGGAACGAATCGCCAATTTCGGCAAAAAAACCGGCGCACCGTAACACCGACCGGCTTGCCAGCACTAGGCCGCACCGCCACGTTCGCACCGTGCAGTCTACCGACGTCACCATCCTTCGCGAACTCCTCGCTCACGACCGGGAACCTGTTTCCGGCACCCGTCTTGCGAAACAGTTGGGCATGTCCCGTGTCGCAGTGTGGATGCACCTGCAGAAGTTGGCTAAACAGGGGTTTGTGTTCGAAGCTGTGCGCACGCGCGGCTACCGACTCACGCGCACGCCGACGGAATTGCATCCGGATTTGATTCGCGCGCACCTCGGTCGCCAACGCGCGCCGCATCTCGTCTGCTTGGAGAGCGTCGATAGCACCAACTCGGAAGCGGAACGTCGCCTCGCCGCCGATGAGCCAGTGCCCCTCGTGATACTTGCCCAAGCCCAGAAGCAGGGCCGCGGTCGACGCGGGCGGGTTTGGCACAGCGCTCGCAATGGCAATCTCTACGCGACATTCGTGTTTCGCCCGCAACTCGATCCGACCCGCTTGCAGGATTTCACGCTCTGGATGGGACTCAACATCTGCGAACTGACTTCCAACTTCTGCAAACAAAAGCCCGGACTCAAATGGCCCAACGATCTCCTGCTCAATGGTCGCAAAGCCGGCGGCATGCTCACCGAGGCGCGCGTGGATTCCGACCAAGTGCGCGATTTGATTTTCGGTCTTGGACTCAATCTGAACAGTCAGGCGGCGGATTTTCCACCCGAGTTGCGCGACGTTGCCACTTCGCTCGCCGAGGCAACCGGAACGCCAATCGATGTTAATAAATTCACTGCCGCACTGATCGGTCGCGTCATGCGCGCCTATGGTCAATTTGTTAGCGGCTCCTATCGCGATACCTGCCAACTCTTGTGGGATCGCTACGACATCCTGCGCGAGAAATCCGTGACGGTCATCCAAGGCACCCGCACCGTCCGCGGCACAGCGACC
This sequence comes from uncultured Opitutaceae bacterium, assembly GCA_947085165.1. GTDB lineage: Bacteria > Verrucomicrobiota > Verrucomicrobiia > Opitutales > Opitutaceae > Didemnitutus. Next base: position 8,576 of record CAMTVI010000028.1, on the reverse strand, counting down.
GGTATCGACGCCCAAGGTTCACTCCTCGTGCGCACCGCGGAAGGCGCCACGGAACGCTTCCGCGCCGGCGAAGTCACCCTCGGCAAACCCACTGGCTGACACGAAGCTTGCGAGGCCGTCGAAAAGCCCGTGTTAATGGACTGTTACCGCGCTGCGCCGCATGTCTGAAATTCCTGAAAATACCATCGAGGTCGAACACCTCGCCAAAAGCTACGGTTCCACCGTCGCCGTTAGCGACCTGAGCTTCACCGTGAAGCGTGGCGAAATCGTCGGCTTGCTCGGCCCCAACGGCGCGGGCAAGAGCACGACGATGCGTATCCTCACCGGCTACTTGCCGGCGACTTCGGGCTCGGTGCGCATTTGCGGCTACGCCGTGGCGAGCCAGCCGGATTTATCGAAACGCCACATCGGCTACATGCCGGAAAATAATCCGCTGCCCGACGATTTGCGCGTGTCCGAATACCTGTGGTTCCGCGGTCGCCTGAAGGAAATGCCGCGCGCGAAACTCCGCGCCCGCATCGACGAAGTGCTCGAACTCTGCGATCTGAAGCGCAACCGCCACCGCATCATCGGGCGGCTCTCCAAGGGCAACAAGCAGCGCATCGGCATCGCGGAGGCGATTCTCGCGGAGCCGGATGTCATCATCATGGACGAGCCCACGATCGGCCTCGATCCGCATCAGATTCTCATTGTGCGCGATCTCATCGGGAGTCTGCGCGGGCGGATGAGCGTGATCATCTCTTCGCACATTCTGCCGGAAATCGAAGTCACGTGTGATCGCGTGCTCATCATCAACGGCGGGCGCATCGTCGCCCAAGGTTCGCCGACGGAATTGCGCCGCGAAATTTTCGGCCACACAAGTTATCGTTTGGAATTGTCCGGCGATAATGCCGCCCTGCCCGACTTGCTCCATGAGGTCGATCCCACGGCGAAGATCACGACGGTGAGCGAGTGCGGGCCGGATGGATTTTGCGCCGTCACCCTCACCACCGAATCAGAAAGCGAACTTGGCGAGCAACTCTTGCGCTTGCTCCCCGCGCGCGGCTATCGACTCCGTGCGCTCAGTCGCACGTTGCCGTCGCTCGAAGATGTGTTTCTCGCCGCCACGCGCCGCAGTTGGGATGCACGCCTACCCGACCAACCCGTCGTCCCATCCCGACCGCCGCTGCCGAAATTCTAACCGCGCCACCGACCCTACTCTTTCGCGATGCGTCACTTTTTCACCATTCTCTCCCACGAGATTCGCACGTTGCTTTTTAATCCGAGCACTTACGTTGCGGCGGTGCTTTTTCTTGGAGTGATGGGATTTATCTTCGCGGGTATTCTCGATTCCTACAGCCGCACGCCGCAGGAAACGCCGCCGGCGGCCGTGTTTTTCCAACTGTTTTGGATTCCCGTCTTTTTCATGGTGCCGCTGTTGACGATGAAGAGCCTCGCGGAGGAACGACGACTCGGCACGCTGGAAACGCTGCTCACGGCACCGGTCACGACAACGGAAGTGGTGCTGGGCAAATTTGGGGCGGCGTATTTTCTCTATTTGTTGCTCTGGGGATCGACGGCGGGGTTTCACTTCGTGCTCCATTACTATGCGCGAGATATCCGCTTCATCGACGCGGGGCCTCTGCTGGGCGGCTATCTTTTCATCGCGCTGAGCGGATTGCTTTTTGTCGCCGTGGGGATTTTGGCCAGTGCCCTCACGCGCACACAGGCCGTCGCGGGGATTCTGTGCTTCACCGCCTTGTTTGGCTTGATCATCGGGATGCGTTTCTTCGGCGAGTCCGCGCTCTTGCAACAGGACTCTTTTCTCACCCTCAAGCACACCGTCGAATCGTTGCAAATCTTTCGCCACTTGGAGGATTTCACCAACGGCATCGTGGATACGCGCCAAGTGTTTTTCTATCTCACGGGCTCCATCCTCGCCCTCATCTTCAGCATCCTCGGCGTCGAGGCAAAATTGCTGCAAGGCTGACCGATGAAACACGCCGATAGCTTTCGCACCGCGCGCTGGATCCGCCTGATCAACCTGCTGCTGCAGGCCGTTCTTTTTCTGACACTTTTTGGCGGACTCAACTATCTGGCGCTGAACAATTCCTGGCGCTTCGACCTGACGAAGAGTCGCCGTCATTCGCTGTCCGCCGAAACCGAGTCCTACATCAAGCGCCTCGAACAACCCGTGCGCATCGTCGTCACCTTCACCGACGATGCGGAGAGCAACGAAGTCGCCCAGGCTTTTCGCGATCTCACCGGCTTGATGCGTGAGTATTCCTACTCCTCGCGCAACAACGCAACGGCGCAAATCACGGTGACGTTTCTCGATGTTTACCAACGGCGCAAAGAGGCCGAGGAACTCGGCATCGAACAACCCAACGCGGTCGTCGTCATCAGTGGCGACCGCCGCCGCACCGTCACGATCGAAGAACTTTATCGCATCAAAAACAAAGTCACCCGTGAAGCCTTTCGCGGCGAGTCGGCGCTCACCGCGGCGATTCTCGATGTGACTTCGACTGAGCGCAAAAAAATCTACTTCGTGCAAGGACATGGCGAATTGCAACCGGACGACGTGAGCGAGCGCGGCATTTCCGTGCTGCGCGATGCACTGCGCCAGCGTAACTTCGACCTCGCCGCGCTCGATCTCGCCCAGTTGCGCCGCGTGCCCGAGGACGCCGCGTTGGTCATGGTCATCGGCCAGCAGGGCCGCTTTCAGCGTTTCGAAGAAGAGCTGTTGCGCGACTACCTCCAAACGCGCGCCGGTCGTGTCGTGATCATGCTCGACCCCATGCGGCAACACGGCCTCGACATGCTGCTCTTCGACTGGGGTGTCATCGCCTACGACAATTTAATTTTCGAGCCCGCCAGCGAATACAGTTCCGAAACCGGTGAGTTGCTCCTGCGCAATTTCCTTCGCCATCCCATCACGGAAACACTGATCAACAATCAACTGCCCGTGCTCGTGGGCTCGGCGCGCGTCATCAGTGCGGATCCCGGCGCACCGATTGAAGATGGCATCAGTGTGCAGACGCTCGTCGTTACCGGATCGAGCGCCTGGGGCGAAACCAACTACCGCATGCGCATTCCGCCGCAATACACGCCGGGCCAGGATTTACGCGGGCAACTCGGCGTGCTCGTCACTGCCGAACGCACCAAGCCCGCCAACAATCTGCCACTCAGTGTGCGCGGTGGTCGTCTCGCTGTCTTCGGCACCTCCGACCTCGCGACCAACAATCGCATCATTAACGTCGGCAACCTCAACCTCTTCCTCTCCACCGTCAATTGGACGACCGATCGTGACACGCAACTCAACATTCCGGCCCGTCCGATCGAGCGTTTCCAACTCACACTTTCGCAAGAGGAACTTTCCCGACTCCGTCTAGGTCTCCTTCTCATCGTGCCCGGCGCCGCTGCCCTGCTGGGATTGCTCGTTTATTGGACTCGCCGCAACTAACCGCTCCCACCCATGCGCTCCAAAGTCACAGTCGTTCTCCTTTTTCTAAACGTCGTTCTCTTCTACTACATTTTCCAATTCGAGCAGAAGTGGCGGGCAGAGCGCGCCCAACTCGAAGCGCGCCGTCGGGTGCTTCCGCCCGAAGCCGCCACGATCGAACGTTTCGTCCGCACCAGTGTCAACGCACCGACCCTCTCCGCCGAGAAACGCACCGATAATTGGTGGCTGACGCAGCCGATTGAGTGGCCCGCCAATCCCAACGCGATTTCGCGCATCTTGAACGAACTCCAGTTCCTCGAACACGAAACCAGCTTCGCCGTCGATGATCTTGAAAAAGGCGGCCAATCGCTCGCCGATTACGGTTTGGCCGAGCCCGCCCTCGTCTTCACCTTCACTTCCGGCGGACGTGATTTCTCACTCAAAATCGGCGACCGCACCGAGATCGGCAACCGCCTCTACATCCTCTCGCCCGACGGGGCACGCATCCACGTCGTCAATCGCAGCGTCGCCGACTCGCTCGGTCTTGCTACGGCACAGTTGCGCGCCGAAACGATTTTCACGGTGCCAATTTTCGAAGTGCGCTCGCTCGCCCTGCAAACCGCGCCGCCGGCCAACTTGAAAATCCGCCTGCGCCGCGAAGGTGCGCGCTGGGGTTTTGAAACGCCGATTCTCGCCCGCGCCAACAAGAACGCCGTCGAAGTCTCCCTCAACGCCCTCAACAGTCTCACCGCGAAACGCTTCGTCGAACCACGCGATCCCGACGCCGACCGCACCGGACTCGATTCGCCCCAGCTTCGCGTCACCCTCGAAGGCAACGCACGCCGCGAGACGTTGCTCATCGGAGCGCCCACCGGCCAGATCACGCCGCCGCGCGATGGCGAAAGCGCCGGCACCTCCCTCGTCGAAGTCTACGCGAAGTTCGAAGACAAGTCGGCCGTCTTCGTCACCGCGGTGCCTGCGGCTCTGCTCGATATCCTGCGCAGTGGACAAGAAACTTTGCGCGACCCACGCGTTTTGGAATTTGAAGCGGCCACGGTCAGCTCGTTCAGTTTTGCCGCGCCCAATCGCCCCGAGTTCAACCTCCAGCGTCTCGAATCGCCCACTGAACGCGAAGCTTGGCAACTGATCGTGCGCAACGGCCCCGGACAAGCTCCACTCACGCTCCCCGCCGACACCGCCGTGGTGCAGGATTTCCTCAAGCGGTTGCATTTGCTCAGTGCCACGAGTTTTCTCAGCGACTCTCCCTCCGCCGCGGAACTCGAAAACTACGGCTTCAATCGCCCGGAACGCGAAATCACTTTGAGTCTGACCACTGGCGGCGGTCCGCGCGCCAACGAACCGTCGAGCGTGACGTTGCAAATCGGCGCTCGACCCGGCGAACGCGGCATGGCCTACGCGCGCGTGACACATGCGCCGTTCGTCTATCAAATCGCGCCTGATTTGCTGACCGATATTCCGACGGTTGCGCGTTACTTCCGCCAACGTCTGCTCAGCGAGTTGCCCGAAGGCACCCACGTCACGGCACTCACGCTGACCGATCTTTCCACCAACGCGGTGCTGCTGCAGAAAGCCGCGCCCCCCGAGAGCGCGCTCACCGCCGAGACCATCGGCGCGGATGAATCCGCCGAGCGGCGGCCACATGTCGTCGGTCTGCTCGGCCATCTGCGCGCACTACGCGCCAAATCGTTTAACTCGCCGAACTTCGACGCCACCGGAGTCGAATTCAACAGTGTCACGGTGCCTTGGCGCTATCGTCTCGATCTTTCGCTCACGTTGACTGGTGGCACCGCGCAAACGGTGACTTCCGCATTCTACTTTACCGAGCGCATTGGCGGCACGACGCAGTTGGCAGGCACGGCGGAATTCGGTGGCGTCACATTTGAACTCACGCAGGAGTTGCTCGATGTCATCTTCGCGTTGACCTACGCGCAGCAGCATGATCCGGGTCCGCCGATCATCGGGCCGTCGCCCACGCCGGATCCGGTTACAGGTGAGAGCGGTAAGCCGTGAAGCCGCCGCGCCCACTGCCGGCTCCATCTCTCGTGCGATTTTGTCTATCGTGCGCGGGCACGCTCGCGTGCTGGTGTGTGTGGTTGGTGCTCGGTGCGCTGCTCGCGGTGCAGGTGTTTATCGTCAGTGCGCAAAAATTGCCGGTGCCGCAATTCGTGCTGCAGCAGATGCAGGCCAATCTGGCCGCAGCTAATCTCGCAATTTCCTATGAGCGGGCGCACTTTGATCCGACGGGGAAAGTGCTGCTTGAAGATGTGCGCGTGCGGATCTTGCCCTACGCGGATCCCGTGCTCGTTGCGCACAGCGCTTACGTGCACAAAGGTATATGGGCGATGTTGTCCGGATCGCCGATTCCCGAGGAAATTCGCCTCGATGGCGCTACGCTACAATTACCGGCGCCGCTCTCACCCACCGGCATCGCAGCCCCACTCCTGCGCGATGGGGCGGTGACCGTGCGCATCGAGGGCTCACTGTTACACATCGACCAACTTACGTTTCGCGTCGGCAACCTCACGGTCACGGCGCAGGGTGATTTTCACCTGCCGCCAATCCAACCCGGCGCATCCACCAATTTCGCCACGAGTCTGACCAAGTTTCTTCTCAACGGTCGGCAAATACTGCGTCAAATCGAGACTCTCCAAGCCTTCGAACATCCTTCACTCGCCGCGCGTTTGGAATTTGTGCCGGGGATCGGCAATCTGGCCGAAATCAACTTCCTCGCCGATGCCGTGCAGCAGCCTTTCGGGGAATCGCTGACGCTAGGCGCCATGAGCGCGAGCACGACTGTGCGCCTCGACGTCACTGAAAAACGGCCCGTGCGGGCGCTCCTCGAATTCACCTCGATCGACTATCGCGGCGCGGTCGTTGGCGGACGAACTTCGGCGGTCGTGGCGACCGAATTGAGCGCAGACCTTGGCGCGTTGCCGGCAGCCATCTCCTTGCAACTCGCCGCGTCGCGCATCGACGGGTGGGAGCAATCGCTCCTCGCCCCAGTGCTCGCTCTCGAATGGGAGAAAACAGGCAGCGTGACCGCGACGCTCGCCACGATGGTGCACGACGAGATTTTCGGATTCGAAGCCAAAGCCGACCTCGGAACGGAGCGGGCTGAGATTGCATTCGATGGCGCTGTTCCGCCGACGCTCGTTAAAGCGACGCTGCCGGTTTACGCACCGCGTTTGGCGCCCTATTTTCGCTTCGATGATCCGGTGACAGTGCACGCGCAGGCGGAGTTTGGCCCCGCTTGGAAATTTCGGGAATTACACGCCCGCGTGAGAGGCGGCCGTCTCGATTCCAACGGCGTCAAGGTCACCTCAACCCGCGGCACCATCACAGTCGATGCGTCCGGAAATTTTCTCGCCGAAGACGCTTTCGTCACGGCTGGGCAAAACTATGCGAGCGGTTCGTATTGGATGAATTTTAGCTCTCTGGATTTTCGCATGCTCCTCCGAGGGGGACTGCAACCACCGACGATCGCCGGTTGGTTCCGCAGCGGTTGGTGGTTGGCTTTCTGGGAACGCATTCAATTCCCGGGATTATTGCCAGTCGCGGATGTCGATTTGGAAGGCAACTGGCGCCAGACAGCAGGCATAACCTATTTTGGCAGCACGGAAGCGACTGATGTGGTGGTGCTCGGCGTCGATTTCGCAAAGGCCCGCACGCGTATTTTCCTGCGGCCTCATTTTGCCCACATCTTCGACCTCCACGCCAGTCGCGCCAACGGCTCCCAAATGGCCGCTGGCTGGTTCAAGCGGGTGGCAGATGCCGAGTCCCGCGACTTGAGCGCGATGATATTCGATCTCGCTGGCAACCTTGACACGTTCGCCCTGGAGCATCTCGGCGGTGAGACCGCGCGGACATTGCTGCAACCATGGCAGTTTGAGCACGAACCGTCGCTTTCGTTGGTAGGACGAATTGATTTTCCCAACGGTCACGCGGTGCCCGAGTTAAGTTTCCGCGGCCAAGCCCGTGGTAAAATCTCCTACGCCGGTTTCCCAATCGAGTCAGTCACCACCAGCGGTAATGTCAGTGATGACCGGGTGAGACTCGACAAAATCGAATTACAGACCCTCGGTGGTCTCGGCACGGCCAAAGCCGATCTCTCAGGTGTCGGAGAGGCGCAACAACTCGGATTCGATTTTTATCTCAAGGACGCCGATTTGGCGCGCACCATCACCGCGCTCAACAATTGGGAAAAAACCGATGTGAATAGCCCGCAGGCCAACGACACAAAAAACGAGATGTTGAAGCGTGCCACCGGTGGACGCCTGAATTTTGCCCTCTCTGCCCAAGGTCATCCCGGTGCTCTCGCCAGTTTTCTCGGCAGCGGCAATCTGGAGGTCACCCGTGCTGATCTGGGTGAGATTCATGTGTTCGGCCTGCTGTCCCAAGTGTTGAGTGGTTTGTCGCTCAATTTTTCGTCGCTGAAACTAGATACGATGCGCGGCAGCTTTCATCTGACCGACGGCAACGCGACTTTCTCCGATCTACGAGTCACCGGTCCTTCGGCCTCAATCGATGGAAAAGGAACTTATCGGTTAATCGAAAAAGACCTGAATTTCACCGCCCGACTGCGGCCCTACGAAAGCTCACGAGGATTACTCACTGGGGTGATCGGCATCGTCGTGAATCCGTTAGCAAGTATCATCGAGCTCCGCCTAGTCGGCCCCGTGCGCAAACCAGCGTGGTCATTCTCACTCGGCTCCAGCACGACGCGAGACGCCCCCAAGAATCCACCTACCCCGCCCCCAATCGCCGCTCCGGAAGGCGTGTTGCCCGAAAAGCCCACTCAAAAGCCTTCGCGCTAACAGCAAATAGCGTGCGGACATTTTTCGCCGCTGTTGGGTGGCCGAGTATCTGACCGCGATGCCTACCCCAGCAGTGCTATTCGCAAACAAACAACTGTTGACGCGGCGGGTTAGAAAACAGGGAACTGGATCGCTTATTTTCTAACAGTTACGATCCAATTTGAGTGACAAGGTTTTTACCTTGTCACGGGCCGGGTAAAACCAGCCAGTTAGGGCCGGGTCAAAACCAGCCACGTTGAGAGGGTTGTTTACGTCGACGGTGAAGACGGCTTCGCCGGAGGGGTAATGAACCTACTCAAAGTGAGCATCCAACAGTCAAT
>CAMTVI010000027.1:0-40748 GCA_947085165.1 uncultured Opitutaceae bacterium | reverse complement strand
TTCTATCGCCAGCTCCGCGCCCGCGGCAAAGGCCACCGCGTCGCCATCACCGCCGTCATGCGCAAGCTCCTGGTTCATCTGAACCAGATCGTGCGCCCATCCGAAGTAATGCTTGCCTCGCAACACAGCTAATCCGTGGTCGCAGTTTCTTCGGATTACTTCTCTCCCCGCCCTCCTCTACTCCGTGAACTCTGTGCCTCTGTGGTAAAAACTCACGCGCTCACTCGGCCATGGCGCGGCCGGCGTGCCAGCCCGTCGTCCACGCGGCTTGGAAATTGAAACCGCCGGTGATGCCGTCGAGGTCAAGCATCTCGCCGCCGAAATATAAACCGGGCGCGAGCCGGCTTTGCATTGTGCGAAAATCCACTTCGGCCAATCGCACCCCACCACACGTGACGAATTCCTCTTTGAACAAACTTTTGCCGCTCACGACGAAGTCCGCCTCGGTCACTTGCGCCGCGAGGGCACGCAACGACGCGTTGGGCACACTCGTCCACGGTGCAGTCGGGGAGAGTCCGGCGGCGATGACGAGTCGCTCCCACAGACGCAGCGGCACACCGAGCGGACACCACGTGGTGACTTGTTTGCGGGGCTCGGCCGCGCGGGCACGCTCGAGTTCGGCACGGGCGGTCTCGGTGTTGAAACGCGGCGACCAATTGACGCGCAGCGTGAAACGATAATCGCGATCCGCGAGCAGACGCGCTCCCCAGGCGGAGAGTTTCAACACCGCGGGGCCGCTCAGTCCCCAATGCGTGACGAGCATCGGTCCGCGCTCTTTCAACGGCGTGCCAATGACGGCGGTGGCGGCCTCTTCGACGGAGACGCCGGCGAGTTCGCGCAGACGCGGATCGTCGATGTGAAACGTGAAGAGCGACGGCACCGGCGGCTCAATCGTGTGGCCGAATTGTTTGGCGACGGTGAAACCGGCGTTGGAACGGTTGCCGCCGGTGGCGAGGAGAAGGCGGTCAACGGTGGCGGTTTCGCCGGTGGTGAGCGTGAGGCGGAAACCGGCGGCGTCGGGTAAACGCTCGACGGTTTTCACGCCGCATTGCAGCCGAAATTTCACGCCGGCTTGGCGGGCAGCCCCGAGCAGACAATCGACGATCGTCTGCGAGTTGTCGGTGACGGGAAACATGCGCCCGTCGTTTTCGGTTTTGAGCGCGACGCCGCGCGCTTCAAACCACGCGACGGTGTCACGCGGTTGAAAGCGACTGAAGGCACCGGTGAGTTCGCGGGCGCCGCGTGGGTAACGACGGGCGAGTTCGCGCGGCTCGAAGCAGGAGTGCGTGACGTTGCAGCGGCCGCCGCCGGAGACTTTGACTTTGGCGAGCGGGTGCGCGGTGGCTTCGTAGAGCGTGACGGAGCACGCGGGATTGGCTTCGGCGCACGCGATGGCGCCGAAGAATCCGGCTGCGCCGCCGCCGACTACGCCAATGTGCCGCTGAGTCATCGCGGCAGCGTGCGCGGGCGGTCGCGGCAATCCAAGGGGAAAAAGAAAAACCACCGCACGCGGGTGCGGTGGTCGAATCGGCGGCGCGTTAAACTTGGGCGCGCGACGCGAACGGTGGCGTGAGCAGATTACTTGTGGTCGCCTTCGTGTTCACCGCGTTGGTCGCCCTTGCCGTGACGCTTTTGCATGAACTCGCGGAGGACGTGCTGCGTTTCCTCTTGGGCGAGTTTGCCCATGTGCTGCTGCATGCGTTGCTTCACGCGCTTTTGCACTTTGGCGCGAAGTTCGTCGGCGCGGGTTTTTTGCTCCGGCGTGAGGACGGACTGACGTTGCTGCTCGAAGCTCTGGTGGATGGCCTGAGCTTCCTCGCGGCGTTGCGACATGTTGAGCGTTTGATCGCTGTGCACGGCGACGAGGGCGGCTTGTTGGGCTTCGTGCATGCCTTTCATTTGGGCGCGTTGGTCTGCGCTGAGGCCGAGATACTCAGCCATCACGTGGCCCATCATCGCCTGCTTTTTCTGCATTTGCTGCTTCTGCTGCATTTGCATGCGTTGGCCGCGTTGGTGTTCGCCGCCGCCGGGCATTTGCGCGAAGGCGGTGTGCGCGACGAGGCCGGCGAAACCGAGGGCGAGAACGGAGAGAGCAATTTTCGGATACGTTTTCATGTTGGAGAAAAAGACGGTGGCGGCGCGTGGTTGGTTTCACGGCGCGATTAATACGAAACGTCGTGACTGAAAAAGTCGGCGTGCGGCGCAGTGCGGGCTCGGAAAACAGGAGCGCCGCGACCCACCCCTGGGCCGCGGCGCAATCTCTGCACACCAAAAGCAATCCCTGCGATTGCTGAAATTAAGTTACTTCTTCGCTTTGCCTTCGCCGCCCTTGCGCTCGCCCTTTTTGCCCTTCTCGCCCTTATCGGTGCGATTGGCCCGTTCGGCGGCGGCGATGGCTTGCTGCTCGGGCGTGAGGATCGCCTTGCGTTGGGCTTCGAAGCCTTCGCGGGAGGTGCGGGCTTTTTCGCGGCGTTGTTCCTGCGTGAGCGATTCGTCGTTGCGGATGGCTTCCATCGCGGTGCGTTGCTCGGCTTGCAGCGCCTTCATCTGCGTCTTTTGCGTATCGGTCAGATTGAGTTTTGCGCCCATCTGTTCGCCGCTGCGTTCGGCGCGTTGGCCCTTGCCGCGCCCTTCGGCTTTAGTCGGCTCGGCGTTCGCGCTGAGCGCGAAAAGGGAGAGCACAAGGGAAACGGTGGCGAACAGGACTTGATTGGATTTTTTCATGATTAGATTGGTTGAGTTGAACGAGGTGATGCGGGGTGAGACGCGCGTCAGTCGAACTCGTTGCAAGTTTGCGGAAAATTCTCCCGGGAAAAATTTCGAGTGAGTTGTAACCGTGGCGGTTCGGCAAACGTCGCGCGGCCCCTAGACGGGCGTTGCGGCGGTGGTGGAATTGGTTAGGTTGACCGAGTGGAATACGCTCGAATGCAGTCACTCGCTGAAGAAGTGGTGCGCTCCGCTCAGGCGCGCTTGCCCGCCGAATTGCGCGCGGCGGCGGCCTCGCTGCCGGTGTGTTGCGAGCCGGTGCCGAACGACGACATCCTCGCCGAAGGCTGGGAGCCGGATATCCTCGGGCTCTTCGTTGGGCACGAGCATGGCGGGGATCTGTTCGATAGCGTGCAACCGCTGCCGTCCCAGATACTGCTGTTCTTGGACAACATCTGGGATTTGGCCGAGGGCGACGAGGGGGTGTTTCGCGACGAAGTCCGCCTCACTTACCTGCACGAACTCGGCCACTACCTCGGTTGGGACGAGGACGAAGTCGCCCGACGCGGCCTCGAATGAACCGGCATACAGCTGCGGCAGAGGCTCAATTTGCCAAGAAGGGCTTTCATTTCCCGGCCAATTCTGTTTAACCCTCACTTAACCGGCTCACCGGAACCATTTTGCTGTCAATGTCATCATGAAGAAGCTCCTCAACACCATTCTCATCCTCACCGCATTCGTCGCGGTTTCTCTGCCGCTGCACGCCAATGCGCCGCACGAAATCAAACGCGCCACCCTCATCGATTGGCTGGATACGTCCGAGGCCATCCTGCAAGACATGCAGGCGAGCTGGAAAACCGCTATCCCGGCCGAAGTATTGCAGCGCGCCCAAGCCATCGTCATCGTAAATCAAGTGCACGCGGGGATTTTCTTCGGCATCAAAGACGGCTATGCCGTCGCGCTGGTGCGTCGCCCGAACGGCAAGTGGTCGATTCCGGTCTTCCTGCGCGCCGCCGAAACCTCCTTCGGTTTTCAACTCGGCGTAAAATCCGAGAACACCGTGCTCGTCATCATGGACGAAGCCACCACGCGTCTACTTTTGAAGAGCCGTTTCAATTTCGGCGCCGAAGCCAAAGCCCAAGCGGGCGTGCGCAGCGGTGAATCCGAAGCGGTCAACAAACAACTCACCGAGGGCGCCAACATCCTCGCCTACTCGCTGCGCGAAGGTTACTACCTCGGTGCGACGATCAAGACGGGCTTCATGCAGCCTGACGAGATTGCCAATCGCACGTTCTACAAGACCAACCACCGCACGCCGGAATTGCTCTTCAGCGACTGGGTCACGCCGCCGGAGGAAACGAATTTCCTCATCAATTACGTCACCCGTTTGACGAATCGCTAAATCACGCGAGCGACCGCGCTCGGCCGGTGTAGATATTTCAACCCGCCGTTTCGCACGGCGGGTTTTTTATTGGCGGCGTTGGAAGGAGGCGTGTGACGTCAGCTCTTCTTTGCTTTCGCCGCGCGTTTCTTTGCCGCGAGTTTTCGCTGTTGCGCACGTTTGCGGCGCTCTCCGTGGAGCTCGCGCACATAAGCCACTAATTCGCGCAACACGGTGTCCGCAATGCGCTGCTGCACGGCTACGCGCGGCTCGTCAGTGATCTCAACGCAACCCGAAATCACCATGGCGCTGCCGCCGCCGAGCCGGTGGTGAATCGCCCACCACGCCATTGGCACTTTGATGCCTTTCGCGCGCGAAGGCTCGGCGTAACCCGTCGTCGCCAACGCCAAATCCGCATCGAACAACCGGCACGCACCCACGGCCATTTCCACGGCAACTTGTTGCGAAACACAATCGGCGCGACGCGCATGCGCACGATTTACCCCGAGCGTGCGCACTTTTTCATCCAGCGAGTAAGCCGTGATGCCTCCGACAAAATAATCCGACGCCCCGGAAACCGAAGTCAGCGCCACTTGCACATGGCCGCCGGTGACACTCTCCGCACAGGCCACCGAAAATACTGGTGGACGTTGCATGAGTTTTTTCAATTCAGCTGCGGGAGTCATGGCGCGAGCCTGCGCCAACGTCGCCCACGGCGCAAGCCCTCCCGACATTCCGAAAGTAACGCCGCGGTTACTTTTTCTTCTTCGCCGCGCTCTCGGCCGCCAACACACGACGCACCCGCCAACGCAGACTGCGCTTCACAATGTAACCGCAGCAGGCCTTCGCCCCGCAACGGCACGGGTGCTCGCGCCAATCATCGACATCGAAACCATAGTCGTAAGTCAGCTCTTCGTCCGGCGCGAGATCGCGCAGCGCGACGATCCAAATCCGTCCGCTATAATCCAGTCCTTCGCAATTCGGCGCGCACGAGTGATTGATGCGCCGCGCCGGATTCCACGACACGCGGCCGTCGATATCGAAGCGCTTGTTGACTTCGAAAACGTAAACACAGCCATCGCCGCCGCGCTTTAATCGCGCGAGGCGCAGATCTTCGCGACGCCACGATTCGGTCTTCGTCACGCGTTCGCCGACATACTCGATAATTTTTTCACCCTCGGGAATAAAGTCGCGCGCGAAAACACCGTAGCCGTGCAGCCCGGAACGTCCGATGCGCAACGTCGGCGGTAGTTTTCCGCGCGTCTTGTCGATTGGTTTGCTCGTGCTCATCGCCATTGCACTCCTACCGGACAATGATCGCTGCCGAGCACGTCGGGTTCGATCCACGCCCGTTGCAAGCGCGGCGTCAGCGACGACGACGCCATCACATAATCGATGCGCCAACCGATGTTGCGCGCCCGCGCGCCCGCACGATACGTCCACCAACTGTAGTGGCCCGGACCTGATTCAAAATGCCGGAACGTATCCACAAAACCCGCGCCGATAAACTCGCGGAAACCCGCACGCTCTTCGTCGGAGAAACCCGGATTGCCAATGTTTTCCTTTGGACGCGCGAGGTCGACTTCTTCGTGTGCGACGTTGAGATCGCCGCAGAAAAACACCGGCTTGCGCTGCTCCAGTTTGCGCACGTGCGCGAGCAACGCGCGATCCCACGCCTGGCGAAACGTGATGCGCGCCAACTCCGGTTGCGCATTCGGCACGTAGACGCCGACGATAAAGCAATCCGCGAGTTCGACCGTGATGGCGCGACCTTCCGCGTCATGCTCGGGCGAACCGAGGCCGAAAGTGGTGGAAAGTGGTTTTTGCCGCGTGAACATCGCCGTGCCGCTGTAACCTTTTTTCGCCGCGGAATTCCAGAGCACTTCGTAGCCCTTCGGCCACACCACGCCCTGCACGTCGCCGGGTGTCGCCTTCACTTCCTGCAGGCAAATCACATCTGCGTCGGACGCAGTGATCCAGTCGAGCAACCCCTTGCCGAGGGCAGCGCGCACACCGTTGACGTTCCACGAAAGCAATTTCATCCGCGGGAGCGTCACGCGTTTGCGCGCGGTCGCAATCTGTTTTCGCAGTTCGGCGCGAGGAGGATCCCTTGGCGTATGACTACGCCATTCCCGCTGCTGGTCAGCGCCGCCGTAATTTGCTAACCAGTGCGCATGTCTTCGCGTCTCGTTCGCCTGTTGGTGCTTCTGCTCCTTCCGCTTTCGGCCTTTGCGGCCACGACGCCGAAGCCGCGCGATGACATTTCGATCTCCTCCGCCAACTACGCGCAGTCGCCCAAGATGGAAATTTTGCGCGCCGTCAACAAACCGCAGGACGAAGATAATCCGCAGCCACCCGCGCCCGCGTTGACCAGCGCGCCGCAACGCTACCTCTTCACGCGCGGCGAGATTGCGACAACCGACGTCACCTACGAGGAACTCTGCGAACGCCTGAAACCCGTGCTCGCGTCGCGCGGTTTCGTTGAAGGCTCCAACGCCGCCGGGCGCGTGCCCGAGCCCGAAAAACTCAAATTCATCCTGCGCGTCAGTTACGGCGAAGCCCGTTGGCGCAACCCGACTATCCGCACCACCGATCTTGGTTGGAGTCACGGTCTCATTCCGCGCGCCGGCACGCGCAGCGTCGGATTAACGGCATTCACCTCGTGGGAAAATCGCTCCGGTGGCGACGACTCCGCCTCCGGTCAAGCCGCCGCGGCAGGCGAAGGTGATGGCGGTGGCGAAGGCACCACGAGCACGCTGGAAGGAACCGACGAAGAAACGTCCACCGACGATTTTTTCCTGATCGTCGTCGACGCCTTCGATTACCATGACCTGCGCAAGAATCGCCACCACTCAAAGCGGGTGTGGACGACGTTCATCTCGGTGGCCCGGCGCACTGGGCGGAAATTTTCGGATGTCGCCGACGCGATGCTGGCGAAAGCGGCGCCGTATTTCGGCGAAACCACCAAGGGCCGCGTGCGCTTCAACGTTGACAAGGCTTCCGTTGATCTCGGCGAGTTGCGCGTCGTTGAAGGCGATCCGGATCACCTGTCGCCACCACCGGCGAAGAAGTAGCGCGCGCCGAACACCGCGTGATTTGCGACGCACTCCCCGCGCACCTGCCGCGCAAAAAAAGGGCCGCCCCCGGTGAAGGAGACGGCCCGATGGGGATGGGTTAGCGGGTCGCAATCAGTCCCTGCGGATCAAATTCCGCGTGGATCGTAATCGGCACCGCCATGCGCACGGCGACACCGGCCCCGTCGCGGACGAGTGGAGCAAACCTCCATTTCGCCAGCGCCGCGACAATCGGTTCAGCCAGTTCCGCGGGCACCTCTGTCTCGTCGCGCAACACGAGGTTGTGCGGCGTGCCGGTGCCATCGACGATGAACTCGACCACGACAGTTCGGCCTGCATGACGGGACGTGATTACGGGGGAAACCACCGAAATCAGCACCGGCATATCAGAGCGTCCCTGGAACGACTCGACATAGGCTTGCTCGGGCGACTTCGCGTTAAGGGCGAACGGCGCGCCGATCAGGCCTGCTAACAGGATCAGTTTAGACACAGTTTTCATGTTGTTTATCTCTCGATTACGCCCGGCAACACGCCGGGCGTTCCCATCGCCACGACCGATCCGGTCGCAACGACGAAACTGCGGTTTGGGGACGCGGGTTAACTCCCGTGTCGCTGATCCACAAAGTGGATTGGTAAAGAACGCGCGACCCGTGTCGCACGCCGGTAGCCTCGCGCCGTGCCAACTGGCGCAGCAATCCCGCCCATCGTGCCAACCCGCCCACCGGAAGACTTGTAACGTAATACGTTACAAACCGATTGCCGACTCCCGCCTCCAGATACGGCGAGGAGAGCGCGAGCGCGATTTGTAACCTAATAGGTTACAAACTGGCTTGCACATTGCGCTGGGTGAGCCGGTGAAAGCGCCAGCCGAGGAACACCGCCGCGCAACCGAGTCCGGCGGCGAGTCCCATCCACACGCCCACGGGGCCGATGTCCGTCTTGAACGCCAGCAAGTAACCGCCGGGCAGCGCGAAAATCCAATACGCCACGAACGTGATCAGCGTCGGAATCCGCACATCGGTCAGGCCGCGCAACACCCCCGCCCCGATCACTTGCGCGCCATCGAAAATCTGAAACACCGCCGCGACCAGCAACAATCGCGTCGCCAGCGCGACGACCTCGATGTCTGGCGTGAAACCACGCGCGAGCAAACCGCCGCCCAACGCGAAAATCAGTCCGAAGCACGACATCGCCACGAAGCCTGCCGCGAGCGCACCGAAGCCAATCGGCCGCACGGCTTCGCGACGTCCCTCGCCAATCACTTTGCTCAAGCGCACGCTCACCGCCGACGACAGCCCGAGCGGCACCATGAACGTAAACGCCGCGCAACTCAGCGCGATTTGATGCGCCGCGAGTGGCACCGCGCCGATCCAGCCCATCATAAACGCCGCCGCCGAAAACGCACCCGCTTCAAACAGCCATTGTCCGCCCACCGGAATTCCAATGTGCAACATCTCGCGCAGACGCGGCCATGACAACGCACTGCGCCACCGCGCCGGCCATTCGTTGCGAACCGCAGGTTGCCTCGTCAGCCACCACCACAGCAGCACCACCGCCGTCGTGCGCGCGACGAGCGTCGCCCAACCAGCGCCCGCCAAGCCCAGCGCCGGCGCGCCGAGATTGCCGTAAATCAACACCCAGTTGAGGCCGGCATTCAGCCCGACGCAGCCGAGCAAAATCAACATCGGCGCCCACGGTTGCCCGAGCGCTTCACTGTATTGTTTCAACACATGATGCAAAAACGCCGGCAGCAGCGACGTCACCAACAGCAAATAATACGGCCCGACTTCCGCCACAACTTCCACCGGTTGCCCGAAACGTCCGAGTTGTGTCACCATCAGTCCGAGCACGAGCAACACCCCGCCGCCGATCGCGAGTGCGAGCGCCATACCGTGCCGCAAATACTCCGCACATTCGCGCGGCTCCTTCGCCCCGTGCGCCCGTGCGGCCAACACCGACACCGGCAGCAGCAAACCCATGCCGACGATAAACACCAAATTGCACACGCTGTTCGCGAACGCCGCCGCCGCCAGCGGCACCGTGCCGACGCGTCCGATCATCACGCTGTCGGTGATACCCATCAGCATTTGCCCGACCTGTCCGACAATAATCGGAAACGCCAACGCAAGCGTCGGGCGTAATTCACGGAGGAGGTCGGTCTTCTTCACGGGGGAGGCGAGCGAGTGTTCAACTTTTCCCCGCCCACGCAATGCCGCGCTCATTTCCTGCGATTGCCAACCGCCACGCCGCGACTCAACTTCCGCAAATGCTCCGCACGCTTGTTCGTTTCAGTTTTTGTTTTTTCTGGCTGCCGCTCGCTGTCGCACAGGAAGGCTATCAACAACCGCCGGCCGCCCTCGCCGCCATCGTCGATGCGCCGCTCGCGCCCGAACTCACGCTCAGCCCTTCGCGTGACCGCGCTTTGCTCCTCGCCCGCTCGCCCGCTCCGACCATCGCGGAACTCGCCGCGCCCGAACTGCGGCTCGCCGGCGTGCGTTTCAATCCCAGCTCACTCACCAGCAATCGCGCCACCGACTACACGCAACTCACGTTCAAGCTGCTCGCCGACGGCCGCGAGTTTCCCGTCACCGGTTTTCCCGCCCGCGCTCGTTTCTCCCACGTCGCGTGGTCGCCCGATGGCCGTCACCTCTCCGTCGTCGTTTTCGTCGGCGAAAATCCCGGCGCACTCTGGATCGTCGATGTCGCCACCGCGCAAGCCCGCGCCCTCACCAGTCCGCAACTCAACGGCGTGCTCGGCAATCCCGTCGATTGGCTCGATCGCGACACGTTGCTCGTGAAAATGATTCCGCGCGACCACGGTGCCCCACCCGCGCGCACGCTCGAAACGCTCGGTCCCATCACGCAACAATCCACTGGCAAACGCGCCGCCGCGCGCACCTACACCGATTTGCTCAACGGCCCGCAGGACGAAACGGAATTCGAATACTACGGCACCGCCGAACTCTTGCGCGTCGGCCTCGACGGCTCCACTCATCCGCTCGGTCTGCGCGGTTTGCTCGAAGCGTCGCCCTCACCCGACGGTCGCTTCATGCTCGTCACGTCGCTGCACCGCCCATTCTCCTACGCGCTTCCCGCGAGTCGTTTTCCGCAACGCATCGAGGTCTACTCCCGCGACGGCCAACTCGTGCACACACTCGCGGCGCTGCCGTTGGCGGATTCGATTTCCATTGATTTCAATTCCGTCCGCCGCGGCCCGCGCGAAGTCACGTGGCGGAACGACGCTCCGGCCACGCTCGCGTGGTTTGAGGCGCGCGACGGCGGCGACGCCACCAGCGACGCCAAGGTGCGCGACGAACTCCTGCTGCTCGCCGCGCCGTTCACCGATGCGCCGCAAAGCCTGATGAAACTCGCGCTCCGCGCCGGCTCCATGATTTGGGGCGACGACCAGCGCATGCTCGTCACCGAAAGTTGGCGTCGCACCCGTCGCACCCGCACGTGGCTGCTCAATCCCACCCAGCCGGGCACCGAGCCGCGGCTCGTCTTTGAACGGTCGAGTGAAAATCTTTACGAGCATCCCGGTGATCCGATTCTGGAACGCGGCCCGCTCGGTCGCCCGCAACTGCGTTTCACCGCTGATGGTATTGGGATTTTCTTGCGCGGCACCGGCGCATCGCCCGAAGGCAATCGACCGTTTCTCGATCGACTCGATCTAACGACGTTGAAAAGCGCGCGCCTCTGGCAAAGTGCCGCGCCGCACTATGAGGAGTTTATCGCGTTCCTCGACGTCAGCGGCCAGCGCACCCTCACGCGTCGCGAATCGATCACTGACGCACCGAACTATTTCGTGCGCGATCTCGCACGCGCCACCAGCGAGGCGTTCACTGCGTTTGCCAATCCGTTTCCGCAATTCGTCGGGGTGCAAAAAGAACTCATCAGCTATGCGCGCGCCGACGGCGTTACGCTCACCGGCACGCTTTATTTGCCGCCGGGTTGGAAGCCCGCCGACGGTCCGCTGCCGACCTTACTCTGGGCTTATCCGCGCGAGTTCAAGAGCGCCGACGCCGCCAGCCAAGTGCGCGACTCGCCCCACCGTTTTGTGCGCGTAAGCGCGAGCGGACCATTGCCCTATTTGTTGCTCGGTTACGCGGTGCTCGACGATCCGGCGATGCCGATCATCGGCGAAGGCAAACGCGAACCCAACGACACCTACGTCACGCAACTCGTCAGCAGCGCCCGCGCCGCGATCGAGGAACTCGCGCGCCGCGGCGTGACCGATCCGCAACGCGTCGCTGTCGGCGGTCACAGTTACGGGGCGTTCATGACCGCGAATCTGCTCGCACACTCCGATTTGTTTCGCGCCGGCATCGCCCGCAGCGGCGCCTACAACCGCACGCTCACGCCCTTCGGCTTCCAAGCGGAGACGCGCAACTTTTGGAAAGCGCCCGACATCTACGCCGCGATGTCGCCGTTTAATCACGCCGACCAAATCAAGGATCCGCTGCTGCTGATTCACGGCCAGGCCGACAACAACACGGGCACGTTTCCGCTGCAAAGCGAACGCATGTTCCAGGCGCTGCGCGGACTCGGGGCGACGTCGCGCTACGTGCAATTGCCGCATGAATCACACGGCTACCGTGCGCGCGAATCGTTGCTGCACGTGCTCTGGGAAACATCGACCTGGCTCGACACTTACGTGAAGCCGCCGGCGAGTCGGGATAAGCGCAAATAGTCCCTCATGTCCACCGCCGCGCTTGCTCTTATTCTCGTCGCGGCGGTGCTGCACGCGACGTGGAATTTTGCGGCGAAACGTTCCGGCGGCGGACTGCCGTTTGTGTGGCTCGGCGGCATGTTCTCGCTCGCGCTCTACGTGCCCGTCGCCGCGCTTTATTATTGGTGGCAACAACCGGAGCTGCCGCTCGCCGCATGGTGGGTCGTGGCGGGCAGCGGACTGTTCAAAACCGGTTACGCACTGCTGCTGCAGCGCGGTTATCGCACTGGTGATTTCTCCCTGATCTATCCGTTGGCGCGTGGCACGGGGCCGTTGTTCTCGACGCTCGCGGCGATTGCGATTTTTGGCGAACGCCCCACCCCGCTCGCGCTTGGCGGCGGACTCGCGATCATCGCGTGTATTTTCTATCTCACCGGCGGCACGTCGCTGTTGCATGCGGACCGGCGTCATCTGCGGCAAGGCATGCTCTACGGCTTCGCCTGCGGTTGCTGCATCGCCGCCTACACCGTGTGGGATCAACGGGCGGTGGCGCATCTCGGTTTGCCGCCGCTACTCTACGACTTCGGCACGCAATTGGTGATTTGCGCGCTGCTCACTCCGTTTGCGCTGCAACGCTGGCCGGAGGTCACGCGCGACTGGCGGCTCCATTGGGGCAAGGCGCTCACCGTCGCCGTGCTCGGACCGATCGGTTATGTGCTGATTCTGACCGCAATGAGTTTCACGCCGGTCAGCTACATCGCACCGGCGCGGGAAATCAGCATTCTCTTTGGCGCGTTTATCGGTGCGCGTTTTCTGAAGGAGGCCGACGCCAAACGCCGCCTGTTGGCCGCCACCGGCATGGTCGTGGGCGTGATTGCGTTGGCGCTCGGTTAAGGCACGGCGAAAGAGACCGTGACAGGTGCAGGCGGCTCGCTTACGCTGATTGCAACGATGGAATCCCCGAGCATCAACGAGTTCATTCAGGCGTTTATTGATATCCTCAATTATCCGGTGTTCACGCTAGGTGCGCGATCACTGACTCTCGGGTTGATCGGTAAATTTCTTCTGCTTTTCGGCGGCATGATACTGCTGGTGCGGCTGTTCACGCGCGTCTTTCTCACGCGGGCCCTCGCCCGCACGAGCATGGAGCCGTCGCTGCAATTCGCGATCACGCGCATCGCTGGTTACTGTCTCATTATTCTCGGCGGCTACGTGGTCCTCAACTTCGTGGGCGTTGAACTGAGTTCGCTCGCGGTGTTCGCCGGAGCCATCGGTGTCGGTTTGGGCTTCGGTCTGCAGAACATCACCAACAATTTCATCAGTGGCATCATCATCCTCGCGGAACGCCCGATCAAACTCGGCGACCGCGTCGAAGTAGCCACCGTCGCGGGTCGGGTGACAAAGATCAGTTTGCGCAGCACCACCGTGGTGACGAACGACAACATCTCGATCATCGTGCCGAACAGCGAATTCATCACGCAGACGGTGACGAATTGGAGCCACAGCGATCCACGCGTGCGCATCCGCATTCCCTTCGGCGTCGCTTACGGCACCGACACCGACAAGTTAAACGAAGTAATCATGAGTGTCGCGGCGGCCGATCCCGCCGTGTTGAAGGAGCCCGCACCGGCGTTGTTCTTCGATAATTTCGGCGACAGTTCGCTCAATTTCGAGTTGGCCGTCTGGACGCAGGATCTCGCGTCCTCTCCGCGCCGTTTCCGCAGCCAGATCAACTACGCGATCGATCGCGCGCTGCGCGAAGCGAAGATCGAGATTCCGTTCCCGCAACGCGACCTGCACATCCGCTCCGGCACGCTCAATGTGAAACAGTCCGACCAGGCCGGCACCGAGTAAGCCATTTTATCCATGAAGATCCGTCTCTACTTCGCGATCGCCGCGCTCGTGCTCATCGGCATTTTTGCCGCGCAAAATTTTAACCAACTTAATGTGCGGTTTCTCTTTTGGTCGCTCCAAGTGCCGCAGGCGTTGCTGATTGTTGCAACGGGCGCGATCGGTGTCGTCGTCGGTCTGATCTTCGGCGCGGCGAAGCGTTCGTCCAAGCGCAACTAGGCAACGGAGACTCGCGTGCGTCGTTCCAAGGAAATTATCATTCTCGCCGCGCTGCTGCTCGGTGCGGTGGCGTTCGTGCTCTGGTATGTCATCGACCGCCGCGCCACGATGAAGGACGCGCCGGCTCCGTCCGAACCCAAGGTCGTCGGACCAGTGTTAGAAAAAACCTACGTGCCGCTCGGCGGCGACAACGAAGGCAAGACGATTGATTTTTCGAGTGGGCAAGCCGTCGTCAAAGACACGCCCGCGGATCGCGCCGCTCTTGAAGCAGCGTTGAAGGACATCAAGGAAGCGGAGCAGAACGTGAAGTTCGAAGCGCAGCCCACGCCGCCGAAAAAGTAGGCGGCCGCGCTGCCGGCGACGACCGGACGCGCACCCGTGCACGCGAGTTTCGGAGCCCACGCTTGCCAATGCGTCGGCGCAGGAGGATTCTCGCATCACTGCCATGCTGCGCGGCCAGTTCGAACTTCCCGTCCTCTTTGACCTCGGTGCGACCTTCGCGTTCGCACTCACGGGTGCGTTGGCCGGCATCAAGCGCGGCAATGATGTCGTCGGCGTCTTTGCCCTCGCTCTCGTCACCGGCATCGGCGGCGGACTCATCCGCGACGGACTTTTTCTGCAAGGCGGCGTGACGCCCCTGCTGACCAATCCGGCATACATCCAAGTCATCACTGTCGCGGCTATCGCGGGCATCTTTTTTGGTTCACGGATGCATCATTTTTCGCGTCCGATTGCGGTGGTCGATGCGCTCGGTCTCGGCGCTTACGCGGCGTTCGGCGTGCAAAAATCTTTGCTCGCCGGACTCTCCGCTCCCGCCGCGGTTTTCGTTGGCACGGTCAACGCCGTCGGCGGCGGCATCCTGCGCGATCTGTTGGCCCGCGAAGAACCACTCGTGTTCAAACCCGGACAATTTTATCTGCTCACGGCCTTGGCTGGAGCAATTACATTTGTGTTTTGCGCAACGATGCTCGGTTGGACGGCTAACCAATCGGCCGTAACGGCGATTGTCCTGACCTTTGCGTTCCGCGCGCTCACCATCACCTTCAACTGGCGCACGGCGCCAGTCTCCTCCGGACGCGTCTTCGCCGAAAAACCGCCGGCACCGCCACAATCACGTTCCGACGACACCTAAATATAGGCGGTATTCTCTTTAGAGAAAACGGTGGCCCCATTGCATGCTGCTTTCATGAGCATTCGGCTCCTGAAATGCTTACCTGCCATGGCCCTTGGGGTCTTTCTCGGCTTTTGCCCGACACGCGGAGAAGCCCAGACCCTAGCAGAGATCCAGCTTTCCATACTTCACCCCCTTGCTGCTGTAGAAGCCTATGCTGCATCGCAGTTCGCGGTCTCCGCCACTGTTGCGTTATTCTCAGGCGTGCCGGGTCAGCAGTCCCTCAACAACAACGCCGCAGATGCGTTCAGGCATGCGTTATGGAACGCGAAAATGACTGCGACAATCGGAGCGGAGCTTGCAAAGAAATTTGCGGACGCCCATGAAGAAGCACCCAATAATCCAGCCGCCGAGAAAGCGATGGATCTGCACGATAATGCGAAAGGAAGAACAATCGTCGTGAGGGACAGCGCTGGAAATACAGTAACTGACGATGATCTCATTTTTGCCGTTTCGCAGCTCGCCCTTCTGGGCGAACGTGCGGTAATTCAAGGTCCTGATGCCACAGCCGCGATGATGGATGCCATCGGAGTGCATTGATCAATGAAAACCCCGAAAACGTTAGCTGTCGTCTCGCTTGTCGCTTTGCTCCTGCTTGCCCTCGCCGTATCTCGATTTTCCTCAACGGAATTGAGTAGTCGGTCGTTGGCAGAACCCCCCCCCGCCGCTCTCTCTACGGCGAAACAGCACGGCGGAGAAGCAGCGATACAGCAAACCAAGTCCAAGTCCAACCCTGATGGGACGTCAACGGGCAGTGTAGAGGAAGTAAATTGGGGTTCCGCGGGGATAAGCGCGCTGCTGGAGGCGCTCAGAAGGGAATTTAGAAGCAATCCCCAGGCTATTCTCGACACTCTGGCGCAGCGGCTGAGCGACTCTTCAAAGCGTGAGACACTAGAAATGGCGCTGTTCTCAGATTGGGCGAGTGACGATCCCCTCGCAGCCATCGCTGCTGCGCGCAATTGCCGTTTCCGTAGCACAGACCTTCTGCGTGTGAGTCCCGTGCGGATCGCCGTCAATCAGTGGGCCTCAAGTTCACCGGCCCAAGCTGCCGAATGGCTGATAACTTCACCGTGGTATGCCGAGCTTGCCGAGGACCACCGCAAGTCGGTCGAGGCAGTATTTGTCGCCTGGGGCCGTCAGAGCCCTGATCGTGGCCTGGATTGGCTCGCAAGGCACCAAAGACAACTTGGTCAAAGCAGCTCATCCGCAATCACGTCACTAACCCTGAGCACAGCCGTTTACGGGAAGGATTTCATCACTGCTCGCGACATTGCGCAGCTTCATCCTGAACCCGAAAAGCGCGCCGAACTTCTCAAGCGGATTTCGGATTTAGAACTCCGTCGTTAACACGCCTTGACTAAGCTCCTCCGGACGCGTCTTCGCCGATGCGCCGCCGGGAACACCACCAACTCCACTGCCGCCGCCGGCCTCACCGTCGTCATCGGAACCGCCCACGGATTCGCCGAAAGATTAGTTTCCAGTCGCGATAGCGCAGTGCGGCGCCATAGTTCCACTCATGCCGCGTTTTGTTCTCGCGCTCGATCAAGGCACCACGTCGTCCCGCGCGATCGTTTTTGATCATCGCGGTCGCCCGCGCTACTCGGCGCAGCGCGAATTTGCCCAACATTTTCCGCAACCCGGCTGGGTGGAACACGCGCCACAGGACTTGTGGCAATCCATTCGTCGCTCCGCCGTCGCCGCATTGCGCCAAGGCAAACTCAAGGCGCGCGACTTCGCCGCGGTCGGCCTCACCAACCAGCGCGAAACCACTTTACTCTGGGATCGCGCGACCGGCGAACCGCTGCACCGCGCCATCGTCTGGCAGGATCGGCGCACGGCGGCAATGTGCGCGAAGCTCAAAACGCGCGGACTCGAACCGTTGTTTCGCCGCCGCACCGGCTTGCTGCTCGATCCGTATTTTTCCGGCACGAAACTCGCGTGGTTGCTCGACCATGTCCCCGGTGCACGACGTCGCGCCGCGCGGGGCGAACTCGCTTTCGGCACCGTCGATACGTGGCTGCTCTGGCAACTCACCGGCGGCACCGTGCACGCGACCGACGCGACCAATGCCTCGCGGACGTTGCTCTGCAATTTGCGCACCGGCGACTGGGACGACGAGCTGCTCAAACTGTTGCGTATCCCGCGCAGCGTGCTGCCGGAAGTGCGCGACAGCAGCGGTGACTTCGGCGAGGTGACGAGCCTGCCCGCATTGCGCGGCGTGCCGATCACGGGCATCGCGGGCGACCAACACGCGGCCCTTTTCGGTCAGGCGTGTTTCCATCGCGGCATGGCAAAAAATACTTACGGCACCGGCTGCTTCCTCCTGTTGCACACCGGCGAGAAACCCGTGATGTCGAAAAATAAATTGCTCACCACCGTCGCGTGGCGCATCGGCGGCCGCACCGAATACGCGTTGGAAGGCAGCGTCTTTATCGGCGGCGCGGTCGTGCAATGGCTGCGCGACGGACTCGGGTTGATCAAGCGCTCTGTCGATATCGAAAAACTCGCGAACCAAGTCGCAGACAACGGCGGCGTTTATCTTGTGCCCGCGTTTACCGGACTCGGTGCGCCTCATTGGGACGCGACCGCGCGCGGCGTGATCGTCGGCCTCACTCGCGGCAGTAACGCCGGCCATGTCGCCCGCGCCGCGCTGGAAAGCATCGCTTACCAAAGCGCCGACCTGCTCGCCGCGATGCACGCCGATGCGGGCGTGCGCTTGCGGGAATTGCGCGTCGATGGCGGCGCGGTGGTGAACGACGCGTTGATGCAATTTCAGGCAGACTTGTTGCGCGTTCCCGTCGTGCGGCCTCGCACCACCGAAACCACCGCACTCGGCGCGGCCTATCTCGCCGGACTCGCGGTCGGTTTCTGGAAAGACCGCGAAGAGATCGCCGCGCTCTGGCGCAGTGATCGCGTGTTCAAGGCGAAGGCGAGCGCGGCCTCGGTGAGCAAGTTGCAAACCACGTGGCAACGCGCCGTGACGCGCGCGCAAGATTGGGCAACATCCACTTGAAATGAACCGCGCCGACTCCATTGCCCGCGTGGCAGCCGGAGAAACGTGGGACGTGGTCATCATCGGCGGCGGCGCGACGGGCAGTTACGCCGCGCTCGATGCGGCGAGTCGCGGCTATCGCACGCTCTTGGTGGAGCGCGGGGATTTCGCCAGCGGCACGTCGAGTCGCAGCACCAAGCTCATTCACGGTGGCGTGCGCTATTTGCGACAAGGCCGGCCGGGGCTGGTGCGTGATTCGCTGCGCGAGCGCACGCTGTTGTTGCAAAACGCACCCGATCACGTGCACGGACGCGATTTCGTGGTGCCGGTTTTTTCTGGATGGGAAAAACTCTACTACGGAGTCGGCCTGAAGGTTTACGATCTGCTCGCGAGCGGACATCAGCCGACGCCGTCGCGCATTTTGTCGAGAGCCGAAGCTGCGGCCGCGTTGCCGACGTTGCGCACCGACCGGCTCACCGGCGGCGTGCGTTACAGCGACGGGCAATTCGACGACACCGCGCTCGTGTTGGCGCTGTTGCAGGCCGCGACCGAACACGGTGCCGTCGTGCTCAATTACACGGCGGTCGTCGCGCTGCGCAAAAAAGCCGGCCGCGTCGGCGGCGTGGAGTTGCGCGATGAGGAAACCGGCGCGACTCACGCCGTCTCGGCACGCGTGGTGATCAATGCCACCGGCGTGTTCTCCGATGAATTGCGCCGACTCGACGAGCCCGCCGCCGTCGCCACGATCGCGCCGAGCCAAGGCGCGCACGTCGTGTTGCCGCGCGAATTTCTGCCGGGCGAAACGGCGCTGATGATTCCGAAGACGAGCGACGGGCGGTTGCTCTTCGTGATTCCGTGGCAAGGCCGCGTGCTCGTCGGCACGACGGATACGGCGGTGGACGAAATTGCGCGCGCGCCGGTGCCGTTCGCCGAGGAAATCGATTTTCTGCTCGAACACGCCGCGCTCTACCTCACACGCGCACCGACGCGGGCGGATGTGCTCAGTGCGTTTGCGGGGTTGCGTCCACTGGTGCGCGCGGGCCATGGCAAAACGAGTGCGTTGTCGCGCGATCACGTGATTCGCGTCGCGCCGAGCGGTCTGGTCACGATCGCGGGCGGCAAATGGACGACGGCGCGCAAGATGGCCGAGGCGGTGATTGATCGCGCGGCGACCGTCGGCGCGTTGCCGACACAAGCTTGCCGCACGAAGTCGCTCGCCCTGCCCGCGCCCGCGCAAGTTTCCGGTGGCGACGTCATCACTGGCGCTGATGTTATCGCCTACGCGCGCACTTCCATGGCGCGCACCGTGGAGGACGTGTTGTCGCGCCGCACGCGGCTGTTGTATCGCGATGCGCGCAGTGCGGATGAGTCGGCGACGTTGGTCGCGCAAACATTGGCCGCTGTGCTTGGTCGCGATGAGGCGTGGCAGGCCGCGCAGCTTGCGTCGTTCAACGCGCTCGTGCGCCAGCATCTGCCGTGAGCGCAGTGTCAGTCGCAGTTTTCAAACCGGGCTCGCGGGAATTTTTTAGCTCGGTTAACCTCTCCCTATCATGAAACGCCCTCTCGCCTTCCTCTCCGCCACGTTGTTGCTCAGCACTGCGGTTCTTTCGTTCGGCCAGACTCCCGCTGATTCGCCACAGACCGTGCAGCCGCTCGCCGTCGGTGCGAAAATGCCCGCCGTGTCGGTGCACAACGCCGCTGGCGACGCGGTCGCGCTCGCCTCCCTCACGGCGGGCAAGCCGACGATTCTGATTTTTTATCGCGGCGGCTGGTGCCCGTATTGCACGCGCCACCTGGCGGTTTTGCAGGAAATCGATGCGCGTCTGACCGAGCTCGGTTACCAGATGCTCGCGCTCAGTCCCGACACGCCGGCCGCGCTTGCCGCCGCGCAAAGCAAACACGCCTACTCCTACCAATTGATTTCGGATCGCGCGATGGAGGCGTCTGCCGGCTTCGGCCTCGCGTTCCGCTTGGATGAGAAAACGCGCAAAGCCTACGAAGGCTACGGCTTTGATCTCGCGCCGGTGCCGTCCGAGCCGGAGTCGCGCTGGTTGCCGGTGCCGGCGGTGTTCGTGCTCGATCGCAGCGGCACGGTGCGCTTCGTCCACGCGAACGACGACTACAAGGTCCGCGTCTCCAACGCCGATCTGCTCGCCGCCGCCGAACGCGCCCTCGCGAACTGAGTTTCATCACGGATTCCGCGGCTGGGCGCGGAGGATCTCCCGCGGGCGGACGACGAGCGGAAACGTTGAGGACGCGTCCGGAGTTGCGAACGGCGCGGGGATGGCAACGGTGGCGCGATGAATCGTATGCCGCGGGTGGTCGCCACTCTGTTGATCGTGAACCTCGTGGTTTTTGCCGCGGGGTTTTTGTTGCCCAATGGTCGCGAGCTGATCGCCAACTCGGGCGCGTTCTGGTTTCCGGCCAACGATCACTTCGGCGTCTGGCAGGCGGTGTCGTATATGTTTCTGCACGCGGATGTGGGCCACATTTTCTTCAACATGTTCGCGCTGGTTTCCTTTGGCACGGTGCTGGAACGCGAGTGGGGCGCGGAACGTTTTTTGCTGTTCTATTTTCTCTGCGGCCTCGGCGCGGGCTTGATCCAAACGGGCATCAACTGGCAGGAATTCCACGGACTGCACGCCAGCTTGGTCGCATCAGGACTGTCGCCCGACACACTCGCTGCGATGCTCGCGACCGGCAGTGGCGTGCTCCCGACGGATCCGGCGGTGAAGCAGGCGCTGTTCGAATTCTATGGTCTCTACGCGACGCCGATGGTCGGGGCGTCGGGAGCGATTTACGGGTTGTTGGTCGCCTTCGGCTTTCTGCATCCCAACGCGAAACTCGCGCTGATGTTCATTCCGGTGCCGGTGGCGGCGAAGTTCATTATTCCGGGATTGCTGCTGCTCGATTTGTTTTCCGGTGTGACGGGATTTTCCATCTTCGGTGCCAGCATCGCCCACTACGCCCACCTCGGCGGCGCCTTGATCGGTTTTCTGCTCATGCTCCTCTGGCGCAATCGCACCGGTCCGGATGCGCTCCGCCCTGAGCCTGTCGAACGGGCCTGACAGTTACCCACGAAAAACGCTGAAGGACCTGCCCTGAGCCCGTCGAAGGGGCACGAAAGGGCGGAGTGCTCTGATTCTGGGCCTGTCGAACGGGCACGCCCTGAGCCTGCCGAACGGACCAACCCCGCACAGGCTGTTTGATTTTATCTCCGAGCCGAACAATCGTCCCCCCATGAGCGTCGCCGAACTGCAGAAAACCATTCGCGGACTGAGTGCCGCGGATCGGAAGGCGTTGGCGACGATTGCGACGCGGATGAAACAGCGCAATTCCACCGCGCGCCGGCGAAAACTAACCGTGGCCATGCGGGCCATGGATGCAGGCAAAAAATTCACCTGGAACGAGGTCAAACAAACACGGGCCGAACGCCGCAAGGCTTCGGACGGATGAGGCACTACCGGACCGCCTTCAACAGGCGGACTTTTGATTTCGTCGCTGCTGCAGACGAAGACATATTCGATGAGATTGAGCAGTGGGTAAACCGGATTGAACGCACGCCCTTCGCGTCTGGAGATTACACCGAAGAGGACGAGGATCATCGGGAGTTGCGGGTCGTGGTCTTGCACCGGGTGGCCATCGCCTATTGGCCAGACCATGCCGCGAGAGAAGTGAGGATCGTCCGCATCGAGACGAACCGAGGCGGCCGAGAGCACGTTGCGGACTCGATTCAAGCACGCTGCGCCACAACTATGCCACGATCACCGGAGGGAGAGACCGTGCATCCTGAGCGGAGTCGAAGGGGACGACTCGTCCTCCCCTTCGTGCCGTGGCCGTGCGTGTTGTCGCGAGTAGCCGCACGCGGCTGCGCGGCTCACAACCACTCGGTGAGGACGCTGTAGAAAATCTTTTCCGGCAGCGGCGTCGGGGCGGTGAAGGTGATTACGCCGTTGGTGGTGCTGCGGTTCACTCCGCTGACCGGCGCCCAAAAGTCGAGGTCCGTGCTTTGCCACAGGGTTTGCGTGGCGGCGGAATTTTCGGGGAAGACGAGCGTGAAGCCGTTGCCGTCGTGCGCGTAACTCTGCGGCGAAGGACTGGTGGCGGTGGTGTAGCCGCCGAGATTGAAACGGAGGCGATAGTAATACGCCTGACGAGTGGAGGTCATCTGCGCGATGCCGTTGGCGAGCAGATTGGTCTGTTCCGACGGGTCGGCGAGCAGGTCGTAGAATTCATCACGGCCGGTGTTGAAGCGAATGAGTTTGTAGCGGTCGTCGCGGATGGCGCGGCCACCGCTGGTGGAGACGGCGGGATCGAATTGATCAACGAAGAGGCGGGTGCGCGTGGGGTCGCCTTGGTTGGCGAGGAGCGGTTTGAGGCTTTTCGAATCGAGGATCGTCGTGGTGGGCAGCGGGACGCCGGCGAGTTCAAGGATGGTGCTGAAGAGATCGACGACGTGGACCAGTGAAGCATCGACGCGTCCGCCGGAGACGACGCTGGGGCCTTTGATGATAAACGGCACGCGGGTGCCGCCTTCGTAGAGCGTGTCCTTGGCGTGGGCGTTGTCATACGGAGCTTGGATGACTTGGCCGGCCGTGCCGTTGTCGCCGATGAAAATGATGTCGGTGGTGGCGGGGTTCACGGATTGGAGCAGGCGGCCGATTTCGGTATCCATGGCCTCGACGGCTGCGCGATATTTCAAGGAGTTGGTGGCGGGATTGGCGCCGAAGCCGTGCAAGTTGACCGGAGGAACGTGGAAGGGAGTGTGCGGGGCGTTGAAGGCGACCCAGGCAACCCATGGCTGTCCGGCGGTGTTGCGCTGGTTGATCCACGCCACGGCGTCGTTGACGAGGTCGGTGGTGGCATACGTGGTGTTGGTGGAATTGGTGCCGTTGGTGGTCTTGGTCCAGTTCGAGAAGTCGGCCAGCGCGCCGGTGGTGGAGCCCGCGTAATGCGGCCAGCCGCCGATGGTGTTGGGCAACGTGCGGATGGAGGCGGGCGAGCCTTCGCTGAGATGCCACTTTCCGAACGAGGCGGCCGCGATGCCGAGATTGCTGTGTTGGGTGATGACTTCCGGCAGGGTGAGTTCACTGGCGGTGAGTGAATTACCGCCGCCAACCACGCCGCCGATTCCCGTGCGAAAACCGAGACGCCCGGTGAGAATGCTAGCGCGAGTGGGCGAGCAAACCGAATAGGCGTAACCATGGGTGAAGCGGACTCCCGCGGCGGCGAGCGCGTTGATGTTCGGCGTCGGTGCGGTGGTGCCGCCGGGATTGTAGAGCGATTGAGCGTCGATGCCGTAATCGTCCGCGATGATGAGGAGAACATTGTTGCCCGCGCTGGCGGTGGCGCACAGCGCGAGAAAGAGGAGAAACTTCATGGAGCGGATAATGCGGTGGAGGGCGGGGATTCTTGGAAGACGGCGCGAGACCCCCGCCGGTGACAAGTCTCGTTGCGAAAATGCGGGCCACCCCACCACGAGGAAACTGGCGTTTTCCTGCCGGTTCGATCCGGAGAGATTCGCGTTGAGCGACGGCGCGGGGCGACCACGGTGGGAGCATGGCGTTTGCCCAACTGGCTCTTCAAGCCGTCGAATTCACTCATCCGGGGATGACCGCGGCGCTGTTCAGCGACCTCACGGTGCAATTCCCCGCGGGGTGGACGGGCATTGTCGGACCCAACGGCGCGGGCAAAACCACGTTGCTCAAAGTCGTCACGGGCGACCTGGCTCCGCAAAGCGGCACGGTAACGACGCGCGGTCTGGCGTTGTATGTGGCGCAGCGCACCGACGACGCGCCCGAGCAGTTCGAGGATTTTATCTGGGCGCCGGATGCCACGGTGCTAAAAGCGCGATTGCGCGTCAGCGAGGATTGGCCGGAGCGGTGGGACACGCTGAGTCACGGCGAACGCAAACGCGCGCAGATCGCGGTGGCGTTGTGGCGCGAACCCGCGGTGCTGGCCCTCGATGAACCGAGCAACCATATCGACGCCGATGCGCGGCGGTTGCTGTTGGAGGCGTTGCAGGATTTCGCCGGAGTCGGCCTGCTGGTGAGCCACGATCGCGGCTTGTTGGACGAGTTGTGCGGGCAATGTCTCATCCTCGATCCGCCGGTGGCGGTGCTGCGGCCGGGCGGCGTGACGGCGGCGATGGAGCAGCAGGAGAGCGAAGAGGAGTCGGCCCGCCACACCAATGAAGTCATGCGTCGCACCGAAACGCGTCTCCAAGCCGAGGCGCAACGCCGCCGGGTGATCGCCGATCAGAAATCGTCCGCTGCGCGCGGGTCGAAATCGAAAAAAATCCCCATTCACGACCACGATGGCCGCGCGATGCGCAACCTCGCCAAAGTGAGCGGCAAGGACGCCTACGCCGGCAAGATGGTGGCGCAGATGAATCAGAAGGCGGGCAAGGTCGCGAAAGAACGCGCTGCGCTGACGGTGAAGAAACGTTACGAAACCGGCATCTGGGTCGATGGCGCGTCGTTTTTGCCGCGCGACACGCTGCTGCGGTTGCCGGCGACGAGTTTGCCGTTGGGCGGCGGGCGGCAGTTGCATCTGCCCGAGTTGGAAATGGGCGGCCGGAGTCGCATCGCGCTCACCGGTGCCAACGGACTCGGCAAAAGCACGCTCATCCGCCATCTGCTCGCGCACCTGCAAGTCCCCGCGGAGAAACTGGTCAGCGTGCCGCAGGAAATCTCGGCCGAGGATTCGCGCGCGCTGCTCGAATCCATCAAGCGTCTGCCCAACGACGAACTCGGTCGCGTGATGATCACGATCAGCCGACTCGGTTCGCGCCCGGCGCGGCTCTTGGAAAGCGCGCTGCCGAGTCCGGGCGAAGTCAGGAAGCTGCTGCTCGCGCTCGGCATCGTGCGCGGTCCGCACCTCATCGTAATGGACGAGCCGACGAACCACATGGATTTGCCAGGCATATTGTGTCTCGAGGAAGCCTTGGCGGATTGCCCGTGCGCGATGTTGCTGGTGAGTCACGACGAAGCGTTTTTGGAGAAAATCACTGAGACCGAGTGGCACCTCATGCGCGACGAATCGGGCGACACGCGGCTACAGATCTACAAATAAAACTGGCGGCGGATAGGCGACGCACGATCGCCGTGGATCAATACCCCGTGGGAGCGAGCTCGCTCGCGATGATCGTAGATTGGCGACGCACGGCGGCAAAGGATCTAGACCTTTTTTGTGCTGCTCGTGTTTCTCGTGGCCAATGACTCCGTGGGCACCGTTGCGGCTGGCGGCGAGGTGAGCTGGAATCGTAAATTCCGCACAAGACATGGCCACGAAAAGCACGAGAAACGCAAAAAACAGAGTGCACCGGTCGTCGAACGGCCGAGTAATTCGCCCGTTTACCGATCACCGACATCGCGCTGCGCACGGAGTAAAGCAAAGGACCGGATTCTTTTTTGTGCTTCTGGTGTTTTTCGTGGCCAATCCATGCGCGAGCTCCGGGCGGCACTGCTGTCTTTCTATTATTTTCTGCATGCCAGGCTCGGCTTGAAATCACCCGGGTTCCCGTCAACCTGTTCAGCATGACGACCGAGCTCGCGACGCAGATCACCAAGCTGACGAATCGCCAGAAACTCCATCTGGCCAACCAGCTGCTAGCCGAGGCGGGCGCACATGATAAACCGTCCAACTTACGGAGCAGCGGCGACCCAGCCCTAGAGGCTGAGGTGCGACGTCGGCTCTCAGATCGCAGTCCCGGGGCCTGGCTGTCGCTCGATGAACTTCGAGCACGAACCAGACCCCGTTAATGCCTCAACTGAGAATTCATCGGTTGGTGGATTTTGAATTTTGGGAAGTGCTGGCATAGTATGCCGAACTCAGCCCCATGGCGGCGGATAATTTCGCAACCTCCTTTGATGCCGCTTTGGACAAAATCCGGCGACGTCCAACGGCGCACGCACCGTGGCGAGTTCCCTTTCGGCGCATCCGTCTACCACGGTTCCCTTATCTATTGATTTTTCATGCCGACCAACGGGTAATCTCGGTCCTCGCGCTAGTTCATGAGCGGCGTGAGCCAACGCGTGTTTTGACCAAACTGGCATACCGGCGAGGCGAATTGGAATCGTGATTTTCGCACCATACTTGGCCACGAAAAGCACGAGAAACGCAAAAAATCAGAATGAACAGTGCGTCGATCGGCCCGCAGAGCTCGTCCGTTTTCCGATCACCGATATCGTGCTGCGCACGGGATGACGCAAAGGCCCGGATTCATTTTGTGCTTCTCGTGTTTCTCGTGGCCAATCTCTCCGCGGCGGGGATGACGGCATGCTACCGGCAGCGTGGAGCTTGCGCCTTGGCGGGCGGGCGGGCATGAATGGCGCTTAAGAATTCCTGCCATGAAAACCTTTCGTCTCCTTCCTCTATCGCTCCTTAGTGCTGCGCTGTTAAGCGCGCCGTTCTCTTTCGGCCAAACGGCCGAGTCCGACCAGGTTCGCGTCGAACGCGATGCGTTGCTCGTGCGCGTCGATGCGCTCGAAGCACAGGTCGTTGCCTTGCGCGATGCGCCGCCGGCGTTCACCGACCAACGCGCGCAAGTGCAGTCGCTCGAAGCACAACTCGATGCGGCCGATACCCGCCTCACCGCAATGGCCACGGCGAAGAACGGCGTCGAAACCGAATTACAAAATCTCCGCGCTCAGGCCACGCAGGCACGCCAACAGCGCGATGCCGCTCAAGCCGAACTCGCAAGCGCACGCGAAACCGCCAGCGTCGCTCAAGCTCGCGTGCTCGAACTCGAAGGCCAACTCGCGGCCGCGTCGCCGATGGTGCAGCCGGATTCGTCGGCCCGCGTGAGCGAGCTCGAAACCGCCCTCGCCACCGCCGAAGACAAACTCAGCACCGCCCTGCGCGCCTACACCCTGCTGCAACGCGAGCACAGCGACGCCCGCCAACTCACCACCGGCGCGATGTCGTCTGTGTCCGCCGAGCGCGACGATCTCGCCACGCGCCTGAACGCCACCACGGAAAGTCTGCAAGCCGCTCAAGCTGAAATCGCCCGTCTTACCGAATCCTACGGCGCGCTCCAACGCAGCAGCGCGCAAGCGATCAACGACGCCGGTTCCCTCCGCGCCTTGCTGCAACAAGTCCAAGGTGCGCAGACCGTGCTCGCTCAGGAAAATCTCCAATTGAAAACCGCCCTCGCCCGCGATCCGTCGCGCGCCATGGCGCCCGTTGTCACCAGTCCCGCGGCGACGACCGGTCGCACGCACACCGTTGCGGATGGCGACACACTCTCGCGCATCAGCCAGCAACATTACGGCACGACCGGACGCTGGCAGGAAATTTTCGCGGCCAACCGCGATGTGCTCGATGCGCAAGCTACGTTGCGCGTCGGCATGACGCTGCGCATTCCCTGAGCGCGAGTTGACGCACTCAGACCGGAAACAGACTGACGACGACGGCGAGCGCGACAAGTGACGTCACCACGCTGAGTGCGATGGTGGCGGAAGCCATCTTCTCGTCGCCCTTTAGTTCGACCGCCATGGTGTAGGACACAATCGCCGTCGGTGCGGCGGCGAGAATCATGATCATCACGGTTTCGCGCGCACCGAGTCCGAACCAGCGCGCGGACGCGTAGGCGAGCAACGGGCCGACGACGGATTTGACCAACGCCGACGCAAGTGGTGCGCGCCACACCCCGCTGAGTTTCGCCGTGATGAGTGAGCCACCGACGCCGAGCAAGCCGAGCGGCAACGCCATTTCGCCGAGCGCTTCGAGCGTGTGAGCGATGGAGCGCGGCAACGTCCACCCCATCGCGACAAAGCCGATACCCGCGAGCGTTGCGAGCAACGGGGGCGTGACGGCGAGTTGCTTCAGGATCGGCCAAATCATTTTCGGGCCGAACGAGTGCTGGCTGACCGTCAGCACGATGACGCCACCGATGTTGTAGAGCACCATGGTCGGCGCGATGGCGATGACCGCGGCGGCGTGGAGCGAGAGACCGTTGAGCACCGGTGTATCCGGCAGCGCAAAAATAATCGGCAAACCCACGAACGCCAGATTGCCGCGAAACGCGCCTTGCACGAATGTGCCCGTCGCGTTGCCCGGCACACGCAACATCCACGCGACGAGGTAGCCGACGAGCACGGCGGACGCCGTGGTGAGAAACATGGCGCCGAGCAATTTTTCCGCGCCCGCCGCATCGTGCAGCGAGGAGACGAGTTGGCTGAACAACAACGCGGGCAACCCGAGCCAGTAGGTCACGCGGTTCGCCTCGCGCAGGAATCCCGCCGAGACAAACGACGAGCGCTGGAGCCACATTCCCAGCACCACGAGAAGAAAAACCGGAGTGAGCGCGTTGAGCACGAGCATAGTGGCGCGACAGTGGGAGTGGCGCGGGCGAGCGTCCACGCCGAATCTTGTCATTGCTTTAGTTTCGCCACGCGCGGGCAAAATTGTTGCCGTGCCGCTCATGGCAACGCACTCGATCGCATTCATCGGCACTGGCGTGATGGGACGCAGCATGGCGGGACATCTCCAGCGCGCAGGGCACACGTTACACGTGCACAACCGCACGCGCGCGAAGGCGCAGGAATTGCTCGACGCAGGCGCGACATGGCACGACACGCCCGGCAGCGCGGCGGCGGCGGCGGAGTTTGTGTTTACGATCGTCGGCTTTCCGCAGGACGTGGAGCAAACCTACTACGGCGAGCAAGGCGTGCTGGCCCACGCGCGCAGCGGCGCGGTGTTGGTGGACATGACGACTTCGAGTCCGGCACTGGCGCAACGCATCGCCGACGACGCCAGCAAGCGTGGACTCGCGGCGCTCGACGCGCCGGTTTCCGGTGGCGACATCGGAGCGAAGGAAGCGCGGCTCGTCATCATGGTCGGTGGCGACGAGGCGGCGTTCGCGCGTGTGCAACCGCTCTTCGCGGTGATGGGCAAAAACATTTTGCGGCAAGGCGGCGCAGGAGCGGGCCAGTATTGCAAACTCGCCAATCAAATCGCGATTGCAGCGGGGATGCTCGCGTGGTGCGAGGCGTTGCTTTTCGCGCAGAAGGCCGGACTCGATCCCGCGCGCGTGATCGAGAGCATCGGCGGCGGTGCGGCGGGGAGTTGGTCACTCAACAACTACGGACCACGGGCGCTGCGTGGTGATTTCGCCGCAGGTTTCTACGTGAAACATTTTCGCAAAGACATGCGGCTCGCCCTCGAGTCTGCCGCCGAACTCGGACTCACGTTGCCCGGACTCGCGCAAGCGCAGGAGCTCTACGAAAAGGTCAGCGTGTGCGGTTGGGACGATTGCGGCACGCAAGTGTTGTTCCGCTACTACGCGGAACGCGCCTGAGCAGACGCGCGCTCAACCGCCGTTGGCAGAGACGTCGCGCCGAAGTTCCAACAGACGCACCGCGAGCCAGCCGCCGCCGATGACGACAGCGAAATTGGCGACCCAGAACCAAAGCGGATGCGGAAACGCGAGGAGGTTCATCACGCTCGCAGCGACGAAGAGGATCGTGACCATCACCGCTTGGCGGCGATCGGCATTGTGGGAAAGTTTACCGGCCAGCCACGCGCCGACCGTCACGCCGATCGCGTAACTGGCGAGAACGAGCAGCATCGCCGTCGCCGGAAGCGTGCGGATGAATTCGCCCATTGCTTCCTTGTTCGCCGGATCAAGCCCCGCGGGCAGCGGGTAAAGGCGCTGGCTGAAAATCTGGAGCATGCTGATGAGCACGACGCCGGTGACGGCGCCGACCATTGCAGCAAAGGTGTTGCGGATAATTTCCTTCATAGGTGACGGGGTTGGCGAAAGGATTGCGCGCTGCGCGACTGAGTAAAGCGAGTTTCGGCAGCGACCGCGCCGCGATTAGTCGCCCCAGCAGATGCCGAGAGCGCGACCGGTGCGGATGAGGTCGCCGTCCGCGGGCACGGTGCGGAGTTTGCCAACGGCTTCCTCAATCGGAATGTCGATAATGTCGGGCTCCTTGAGCGCGACCATGCGGCCGTATTTCTGTTCGTCGATCAAACGGACCGCACTGGCGCCGAAGCGCGTGCAAAGGAGACGATCAAGCGTCGTGGGCACGCCACCGCGTTGCAAGTAACCGAGCACGGTGGCGCGGGTTTCCTTGCCGGTGCGCTTGGCTATTTCATCGGCCACGACAAAGCTCACGCCACCGAGACGGGCCTCACGGTTGGTTTCGATTGAACTGCCTTGCGTGATAAAGTCGCCGCCCTTGAGACGCGCGCCCTCGGCGACCACGACCATGGTGAAGCGTCTGCCCTCGGCTTCGCGTTCGAGAATTTTCTTCACGACGCTTTCGTAAGTAAAGGGAATCTCCGGAATGAGCACCACGCTGGCACCGCTGGCAATACCGGCATGCGCCGCAATCCAACCAGCATAGCGGCCCATCATTTCGACGACCATGACGCGACTGTGGCTTTGCGCGTGGGTGCGCAGGCGGTCGATGGCGTCGGTGGCGAAAGAGACGGCGGAATCGAAACCGAAAGTGACGCTCGTGCCGTCGATGTCGTTATCGATGGTCTTGGGCACGCCGACGATCGGAATGCCGGCTGCCATGCATTGCAGGCCGATGGAGAGCGAGCCGTCGCCACCGAGGACAACGAGCGCGCGCAGGCCGAGAGCGTCGAAATTGCGTTTCGCTTCGGCGAGAACCGCGGGGTCGATCGCTTTACTTTCTCCGTGGCCGACCTTGGCGGCGAACCGGCCTTTGTTGGAGGTGCCGAGGACGGTGCCGCCGAGGTAGAGGAGTCCGTCCATTTCGCGGTAATCAAGCGGACGAGCCTGCACGGGCGAGAGAAGGCCGTCGAAGCCGTTGTAGATGCCGAGGGTTTCCCAGCCGCGACGTTCGGCGGCTTTGACAACTGCGTAGATGACGGCGTTGAGGCCGGGGCAATCTCCGCCACCTGTGACGATACCAATGCGTTCTTTCATTTGGATGCAATAAAGAGGTGTTCGAGCCGCGCGTGGGAGGAAGGCGGACTAGAAAACGACACGACGGCAGACTCAACGTCGAATTGTGTCACGTCTGTGCACCAACAGGCAATCAATGCGCATGCTTTGCGCGAGCGCGATTTACCCGACGCGACGCATGCCGCGAAACGACCGAAGGGATCGTTCGCGGCTCGGGTGCGCGGCAAACTCAGTGCGCGTGGGCGTCGTCGGTTTCTTCGAAATCGCCACCCATGCGCACCGGACGAATCGCGCTCCCGTAGAAGATCGCATTAAAAAACACGCGGTTACCGCCATACCAGAAGCCGCGGAAATTCGGATCATCGGGCATCGCGACCACCGCGCCGCGGCCCGTGGGCAGCGCGACGATGGCGGCAGAGTTGGCGATTTGCTTCTGATTCGCTTCGGAGGCGAAACCGGCTTTGAGCGGCTGCTCCGTGTAAACGGCGGGCGTTTCGTAAGGCGATTTCGCGGCCTTCAGGATCAGCGTGTTGGTGCGGCAAAACGTGATGCGCTCGCTGGAAAAACCGTAACCGAGCGGATGCGTCGGATCGATCGACGCGGCGAACAATGCGCCTGCCACGAGTTTTTGCGCTTCGCGATCCGATGCGCTGCCGTAAGGGAAGCGGCGGCCCTCGCCGTCGTTAGTGGTCGCTACTGGCTGCGCCGCGGCGGGAGCACGCGAGGCACCGACGCCGCGCGCACCGTCACTGTCGCGTCCGCCGAATTCGAGTGCAGCGATTTCCTTTTTGCCCGCCCATTGCGCGGCGCGGCCCATCGTGACCAGCGTGCCGCCTTCGCGCACCCAACGCTTGAGCGCGGTGATGACCGCCTCGCTGAGGTCGTCGTAACGACCATCGGCCATGACGATGGCATTGTAACGTTCGAGTTTGGCGCGGCCGAGTTGGTTGACGTCGAGCAGCGTCGGCACGAGTCCCACGCGTTGGTCGAGCACGTGCCACGCGGCGCCGATATCTTGTTGATCAACACCCTCGCCGACGACGAGGGCGACTTGCGGCGCGGGCAGCGGAATGAACGACGGCGAACCGAAATCGACGCCCTTCGGCGTGAGGCCGGTGGAGAAGCCGCCCACGACGACGGCGTCTTCGCGCACGATCGTGTCGATCACGCTGCGAATAAGCGCAGCTTTCTGCGGTTGCATGCCGACAGGAATGAGCACGGCACCAGGACTGAAGGTGTGGCGCGTGCCGTCGGCTGCGACGGCTTCGATCGCCACCGTGAGGCCTTTGACCATCACGCCGGCGCGATGCAAACGCTGCAAGGCGCGCGGGGCATAGTAACCGTTCCAGTGAAAAACGTAGGCGTAGTTACTGTGGCCACCGACGAGTTGACCGGCGGGAAACGCGGGCGTGCCGACCACGGCGCCGACCGCGGGCGCTTTTTCCAATTCCGCAAACGGCAGATTGTAGGCCAGCGGGAGCGTCCACGCCGAGACATCATAGAAGGTGTTGTCGGCAAACTTGGTGCGCTGCACGAACATCTCTGTGAGCAAGCGGAACTGCGCCTGATCCGTCAGCGCGACCCACGCCGCGCCGGGGCGAAAAGCTTGACCGTCCACGTTGAGCTCTTCGGTGAGCGCGCGCACTTCCACGCGGTGCCGCGCGAGGAGAGCGAGAAATTCCCACGCGCGCGCCGGATCGCCGTCGTCGCCGAACACGTAGGCCTTGATTTTTGAAGCGCGAGCAAGCGCAGCGGTTTCCTTCGGGTAATCGCGTTGGCCGGCGAGCAGTTCCTGGCGCAGCGTCAGTCCGGCTTCGATCGTGCTGAAGGACGTGATGACTTGGTTGCGAATCGCGAAAGCGAAAGTGAGATGACCGTTGTCGGTGTCCTGTGCGTGGCCGCGCGCGCTGGCTTGCTCAAACAAAATGCCAACCGTGCCGAGCAAGTCGGGATAAGTAGAACCCTTGCCCGGATAGAAATCATCGAAGCCCTGTTCGCTGTAATAAAAGATGCCTTGGCCATCGAGGGCGTTTTGGTGAAACGCGGCGATGCGATGCGTCAGCTCAAACACGCGCGCAGGCGAACTCGGATTATTGCGACTCGGCACGCCGGGTTGAAAGAAGAACGTCGTATTCGAACCCATCTCGTGGTGATCGGTGAGCACGCTCGGGCGCCAGCGATGGAACAACTCGGCGCGCGCGCGCGCTTCG
The DNA here is from genome assembly GCA_947085165.1 of uncultured Opitutaceae bacterium. Classification (GTDB taxonomy): domain Bacteria; phylum Verrucomicrobiota; class Verrucomicrobiia; order Opitutales; family Opitutaceae; genus Didemnitutus. The sequence goes on along the minus strand of CAMTVI010000027.1, from coordinate 7,589 downwards.
GGGTGCACCAGCGGCAGCCAGTCGCGATTCGGATCGAACAAGTAGTGATTAAACCGGCCGCGCGGCCAGACTTCGTTGTGCTCGCGATCCGCGGGATCAGCGGAAGGATGCGTGAGCGACTTGTGTTGATTGAACCACTGCGCGGCGCGGTCGCCACCATCGGGATTGCGCTGCGCTTCGACGAGGATCACCGCCTGTTGCAACGTCGCGATCGTCTTCGCGTCCTGCGCCGCCGCGAGATGATAGACCACCAACGGCATCGCGTTCACGCCGCTCGGCTCGTTGCCATGAATGCTGTAACCGAGATCCAAAATCACCGGCATCTTTTCCAAATTGAGCGAGGCGTGGCGCGACGGATCGAAGAGCGCGAGGTGCTCCGTGCGAATTTCCTCCAAGCGCGCGTGATTCTCCGGCGACGTGATCGTGAGTAAAATGAGCGGCTTCTGTTCGTGCGTGTAGCCGAGGATTTCAAACTTCACGCGCTCCGGAGCTGCTGCCGCGACCGCGCGCAGATACGCCGTGATCAACTCGCTGCGCAGATGCCACTCACCCGCCGTGAAGCCGAAGAATTGCTCCGGCGTCGGCACCTTCGGGTTGTAAGTCGTGCCTGCGGGCAGGAAGTAGCCGAGTGGTTGCGTCGCGCGCAGCGTCGGCAAAATTCCCAGACCCACAACGAGCAACAACGGTAGAATGCGACGGAGAAACATAGTCGGGCAACTTGCACCGGTGGCTCGGCGCCGCCAACCCAATTTTGTGGCGTAGGACTACTCCACGAATGACGAATAATTTGCGAATAATCATGACTAAATGTGCGCCGATTCGGTCACGGCGAATTATCGTTGTTAATGGAGCCACCACGCCATCGCACTAAGTGCGCGCTGGCCAACGTCACGCGAACAACTAGAACGATGCGACACCCCATCCCCTTCATGCGCCGATTCCTGTTATTGCTCACAGTGGCCGCGGCCACGTTGCTCCACGCCGACAACCACGCCCTGCCCCACGGTCTCTATGCCGAGTTCGGCACACCGCGCGGTTCATTCTTTGTTGAACTTTATCACGACCGCGCGCCGATGACGGTCGCTTCGTTCGTGGGTCGCGCCGAAGGCACGCTCGCGCCGCGCGACGGAAAACCTTTTTTCACTGGTCTGCGCTGGTATCGCGTAGTGCCGAATTTTGTAATTCAAAGTGGCGACCCCGTGCGCAGCGCCGCCGCCCCAGACGCGAAACTTTCCGAGGAAGACAGTGCGGCGGGACATCCGTTTTCGTTTCCTGACGAAGTCGCGCCGGGCTTGCACCACACGAGCGCGGGCGTGCTCTCGATGGCCAACGGCGGGCCTGACACGAACAGCAGCGAATTCTTCCTCACGTTGCGTGACACCAACCGCCTGAACTATCTGCACAGCGTCTTCGGTCGCGTGGTGCGCGGCGGCGAGTTGCTCGCACAGATTCTGCAAGACGAGGCGTTCACGATTTCGATTCATCGCGTCGGCGACACGGCGCGGGCCTTTCGCGCCGACGAAGCGAGCTTCACCGAACGCGTGACTGCCGCCGTCAAATACACCGCGGCGAAAACACCCGGCCCAACCGCACACTTCGACGACCCCGACCTGGTGTTGCCGCAAGAGCCGCCGCGCGCGCAGGCGTTCAATTTCAAATTGGCCAACTTCGAGCGTTTCACCGGCCGCAAGATTTACGGACGTGTGTTCAAAGAGTTTCGTCCGTTGCGCGAAGGTCAAAAGCTTGGTGCCTATCACCGCGAACTCGCCGAGCAACTCGGCGTGGTCGACGACGGCGTGCTCGTGAGTTACTTCGCGGATCTCGATCAATGGATGATCTGGATCGCGGAGGCGCAGTTACCGCTTTTCATGGGCCGCAGTGGCACGCGCGACGAATTTATCGTCGGCGACGGCTTGATGCAGCGGAAGCATGATTTCTTCGACGGTGCCAAGGCGCGCGGTGCCGCATTCGCCGCGCAAGCGATCGCGGAAGGTCGCACCGTGAGCGACGCGCAACGCATCAAACTCATCGTCGACGAAGTGATTGACGAGTTGATCGTCCGTTTCGAGCCAGCCGCCCAACGCTAATTTCTCCGCGCAACCACTCTCCTTCTCCATGAAATCTCTCCCCGTTCTCTTTGCTTCCCTGCTCGCGCCGCTGTCACTGTTCGCCGCATCGCCGGAATTCCGCAACGTCGTCGCCGCGAGTGTAGCGGCGGAGTATCCGTCGCTGGAGAAAATTTACCACGACCTGCACACGCATCCGGAATTGTCATTCATGGAAACGCGCACCGCTGGCATCGTCGCGGCGGAGTTGCGCGCGGTCGGTTGCGAAGTGACAGAGGGCGTGGGCAACACCGGCGTCGTCGGCGTGCTGCGCAACGGCCCGGGTCCGACGGTGATGATTCGCGCCGATATGGACGCGTTGCCGATTAAGGAAGCGACCGGCCTCGACTACGCGAGCACGGCGATGGTGAAGGATATGGCGGGCAACGACCAGCCCGCCATGCACGCTTGCGCGCATGACGCGCACACGACGGGTTTGATCGGCACGGCACGCATTCTCGCGGCGCAACGCGCGCATTGGTCGGGCACGGTGCTATTCGTCGCGCAACCCGCCGAGGAAATCGGTGCCGGCGCGCGCGCGATGCTCACGGACGGATTGTTCACCAAGTTTCCCACACCCGACTTTGTGCTCGGTTTGCATGTCGGCGGCGACATGGCCGCCGGACAACTCGCCACGCTCGCAGGGCCGAGCTACGCCAACGTGGATTCGATCGACGTGCTCGTGCGCGGCATCGGTGGCCACGGCGCGCGGCCGCACTCGACGCGCGACCCGATCGTGCTCGCGTCGCAAATCGTCACCGCGCTGCAAACCATCGTCAGCCGCGAGCTCAAGCCCGGCACGCCCGCCGTCGTTACCGTCGGCACGATCCACGGCGGCACCAAGCGCAACATCATCTCTGCGGAAGTGCGGCTCGAACTCACCTTGCGCAGCTACAACGAGGAAGTTGCCAATCACTTGATGACGTCGATACGCCGCATCGCCGAAAACACCGCACGCGCCGCCGGCGTGCCCGAGGATTTGTTGCCGATTGTCACCGTCGCCGAGACGCGCACGCCGCTCACCTACAACGATCCGGCTCTGACGCGTCGCGTCGATCGCACCTTGCACCAATGGTTTCCGGCGGAGCGTTTTGAAGTCGTCGATGCCGCGACGTATGGCGAGGATTTCTCCGAATACGGCCGCACGCAACACAAGCTGCCGATCACGATATTCTGGGTCGGCGGCACCGATCCGGTGAAACTCGCCGAAGGACGCGCCAAGGGCCAACTCGTGCCGTCAAATCACTCCGCGTTTTGGGCACCCGTGCCCGGCCCGACGATCATGACCTCCGTGCTCGCGATGAGCGCCTCCGCGCTCGACTTGCTCGAGAAAAAATAGTCGAGTGTCGGCACGGGCCACCATTATGAATCAAGCGACAAGTTGGAGTTTAATCTTCGCGGTAGGTGCAAGTGCCGTTGCCTTGCACGCCGGTCCGGCTGAACGACAGTTGGACACCGCGCGCACCATGCTGCGGCCCGTGTGGGAAACGATACGTCAGGAATATTGTGATCCGAATTTCGGCGGCGTAGACATCGGTGCGTTGGAAAAGGAAGCCGAGCGCCAGCTCGCTAGCGCAAAATCCCTAGCCGAGGCGCTCTCGATCATCGCGCAATCTGTCAGCAATCTCGGCGATTCTCATACCGCGTTCATGTCGCCACCCCGACCGTTCGAGGTCGAATACGGGTGGGCGCTGGATGTCGCGGGCCGCAATGTCGTGGTCGGCGCGGTCGAGCCCGGCAGCGATGCCGAGAAAAAGGGGGTGAGGCCGGGCGAACAAGTGCTGCGGGTTAACGGGATGCCCGCGACGCGCGACACGCTGAACTTGATCCGCTACTCATTGAAAGGGCTCAATCCGCAGCCCGGTATCCGCGCGCAACTGCAGTGGCACGACGGCAGTCGGCGGGAAGTGGAATTTGCCGCCAAGGTCACGGCAAAGCCGCTAAGGCTCGAATTTTACAACGGTCGCGACCAGCAATCAGTCGAACTTGAAAATGAAGCCGAGGCCCGCAAACGGCGTAGCGTGTCGCGGGAACTCGGTCCCGGCGTCCTCTGGTGGAAGCTGGCTGGATTCAGCGAAATCCAGCATTTGGAGAAAGGTCTGCGCCAGGCCGCGGGCTATGAGCACGTCATTCTTGATCTGCGGGGAAATCCAGGCGGTCTAGAAAACGTGATGCTCGAGGCCATCGGGGCGTTTTTTCCAAAGAAAATTTCCGTCGGATCAATCCGCATGCGCCACAAAACCGAGCCGCTCGAAGCGAGCAGCCGCCATGCCCTACGCGGAAAACTGTATGTGTTAATCGACGGTGGGTCAGCCAGCGCAAGCGAGGTGCTCGCAAGAACGATACAGCTCACAGAGCGGGGCCTCATTCTTGGTGACCGGTCAGCCGGCAAGGTAAATCAGGGGCGGTGGCATACACTCACCGCCGGACCGCGAGACAACTTGATTCTGTTTGGGGTGGCGGTAACTCAAGCCGAACTAACCATGTCCGACGGCCAGCCATTGGAAAAGATCGGCGTGACGCCCGAAGTGTGGTTGGTGCCCTCGCCGCTCGATCTCGCGGAGGGCAACGACCCGGTGCTCGCCGCCGCCGCGAAACTGGCCGGCGTCACCTTGAGCAAGCAGGACGCCGGTGCGATCTCACGTCGCCACCGTCCGCCGATCTTCGATTAAACGAATTCTGCGGCAAACGCGCAAAAAAACCCGCGTCGCTTGCGACGCGGGCCGGGAAAATTAACGACTGTTGCCGCGGTTCAGAGCAACTCGGGCAGGATTTTCAAACTGCCATCGGCTCCCGGGCGCAGGCGGTCGCGGGCGATTTCGTGCGCGATCTCGCGCCACGTGACGTCCTTCGCGCGGTGGTTGGCCTGCCGACTGAACATCTCGTCGATGTTCTCGGTGATGATGCGCGTCACGACTTTCTCGATGTAAGCGCGACCCTTGCCGTCCTCGGCCATCACTTGCTCGCGGAAACCAGCATCGACGTCCGCCTTGGCCTCGATGAAGGCCGCGATCACGCCACCGGAGTTCACAATAAAATCCGTCAAGCACACGATGCCGCGCCGGTGTTGCAGGAAGTATTCGCTGACGAGGTCGGCGGGATTGTTGGCCCCTTGCAACACGAGGCGCGTGTGGATGTGAGTGGCGTTCTCCGGGTGAATCGCGTGCGGGCGCGCTGCGGGACCGAGAATCGTGCAGGGCATTTCCAACATGCGATCAACGTGCTCGCCATCGAAGCGTTCGCGCAACGGGCCGCAATACGCCCCGAGGCCTTCAGGGGTGCGGCGGATTGCCAGCAAGTGGTCCACGTCGAGGCCGTCGGGATTGTAGAGGCCGGCGTTGATGTCGGAGGCGCCGACGATGCGCGCGCCGAGGCTGGCTAGTTTTTCTGCGATGGGCGCGCCGACGTTGCCAAAACCCTGGATGACGACGCTCGAATCCTTGATGCGGAAATCCGGCAAATGATTCTCGGCGGCAACCGCGGCGGCGAAAAGTCCGTGCGCGGTGATGGCCCATTCGTCAAGCGGGAAGCCGCCTTGCGCGGGCGGACGACCGACACCGCCACGGCCGTGGTTCGCGCCACCATTTTTCTGCGCGAACACTTCGTAAATCGTCTGCATGTCCGTCTCATTCGTGCCCATGTCGGGGCCGGGAATGTATTCCGGGATGGTCCACAACACGTCCGCGAACATCGCGATCAGCGCCTTTTTTTCCTCAGGCTTGTTGGCGAAGTAGCGCGGATCGACGCGGAGGCCGCTCTTGGCGCCGCCGAGCGGCAGCATGGCCGCGGCGCTCTTCATCGTCATCGCTGCGGCGAGGCCGTAAACCTCGTCCACCGACACATCAGGCGCGAGGCGCAAGCCGCCGAGACCGCGACCGCGCACAAGATTATCGACCGCGACGTAGCCCCACGTGGTGTTGTCGGCCGGATCGAAAATGCGGTAGATGCACTCCGGCCCGAACTCGTTGCGGGGAATCTTGAAGCGTTGTTCGATGTCCGCGCCGCGCACGGCTTCGGCAGCTAGGCTTTGGGGAAATTTGTGGGTCTGCATAGGTGAAAGCAAGGCGAGTGAGGGCGTTAACCCAAGGCAAAACCGGATAGCGCGGCAACCATGAGAGAGCGTGTGCAGATGATTATGCATCGGAATAATTGCACGCTCCTCCGTTCCTATCCTTTCCAAACGCGTCTAATTACCGTCCACTCCCTGTTATGCGCAAATTCGGCATTCTGTTCGTGCTCGGGGGTCTGCTCGCTTTCATCGCGTTCCAAGCGCGCACCGGCATCTTCCGTCGGGCTGATCCCGGTGAGCCGGCCAACAAATACGTCCGCGCCCAGCAGGAAGCGGAGAAACTCACGCCGGAAGACATCGCTGTGATTCAGCAAAAATATGCCGACGCCATCGTCACGCGCTCAGGCCTGCGCTACGTGGTGCACGCGCCCGGCGAAGGATCGCAGCCCTCTTTCGGCGCCGAGATTTCGGTGCATTACCGCGGCACGCTGATCGGCGGACAGAAGTTCGATAGCAGCTACGATCGCGGGCAACCGTTCAAATTTCGCGTTGGTCGCGGCGACGTGATCAAGGGCTGGGACGAAGCTTTCTCGACGATGAAGCAGGGTGAGAAACGCACGTTGATCATCCCGTGGTGGCTCGCCTACGGAGCATCCGGCAAAGGCCCGATTCCTGCGCGCGCCACGCTGATCTTTGAAGTTGAATTGGTGGATATCCCCTGAACACTCGCCGCCACTCTTGCCAGGAGTGGGTTCTCCATGTCCAAACCGATCTCCATCCGCCGGCGCCTGCTCAAGCTCACCATCGCAGTGGCCCTGCCGCTGGTCGGCATGGGCGCAGTCGCCCTCTTCCATCAGTTTCAAACCGACCGCGAGGACGCGCTGGCCGACATCCACTACATCCAGGAAGTAAATGCGAACGCGCTGACGGGACGTGTGGCTAGGATACGGGAAAATCTCGCTTACCTCGCGGAGCACCCGCGCGTGCGCTCTTTCGATCCGGAACAGGCCAAAGACCTCCTGCGCGACGTCGCCGCCACTCATCCCGAAATCCTCCACGCACGGCTCCTCGACAGGAACCTGAAGCTGGTCTTTGCCGCCGAAGGGTTGTCTCAAGAGATGATGGAGGCGCTGGCCGCGCTGCCCGCCTACCGCGAGGCCGCCTCCGCGCCCGCCGGACACATCAGCACCCCCTATCGCGGCATCTTGAGCAGAAGTCTTGCCTGTTTTGTCTCCCACCCGGTGATGGACGACAGTGGCGGGCGCGTCGGCACCCTTATCCTCCCACTGGATCTTGAGCAGTTATCGACCGAATTGATACTGCCGAAGGGGCGGGGCAATTTCAGCGTCGGGGTGGTGGACGGCGACGGACTCGTCTTGCTGCGCCAGCCGGAACCGGGAAAATTCATCGGCACCTTCAAAATCGAAATCGCCCAATTACGCGAACGGTTGGCTGCGGGCGAGCGCCTCGACCTG
>CAMTVI010000026.1:0-114862 GCA_947085165.1 uncultured Opitutaceae bacterium | reverse complement strand
TCTCCGTTTTTGGTTGGTTCGGTTGTTGTTCATCCTACGGCCACAATCATGCGGCTCTGCCCCTCACCGGGCAACCCGCGCTCAGGGGACAAGCACACCACTTTTTTTCGCTGCTTCTGCACGCAGCTATAGTGTCTCGGCAGAAGACATGGACCTTGAGACATCCCGCTTGCTCAATCGGATTGCCGTTGGTCTCGGCTTGGCAGCGACGCTTTGGGCTCACATCGCGGCAGGAATCGAGAAGAAGAAACTCGCAAAGGTCACGCCGCAGCCGAGTGGCTGGACAGAGTCGTATTTACAGATGTTAATTCGTTACCTGACAAAGAAGCAAAAGATCGCCTTCGTCATCCTAGTTGGAAGCGCATGAGGCCGGAAAAAGGGGTCAGGTTTTAAGTTTTAATATTTCTCCTTGTCCCCGGAGCTGAAAACAGGGCAGGCCTTGGGGTTTCTGAATGATTGTTTTTGGGCGCGAGGTTGGGTCTTCCACGCCAAGCGACGCCCTCACCCGCCGGCCATCACCGGGCGGAAACCGGCGGCGGCCAGGATCGCGGCGATCTTTTCGCGTTGATCGCCCTGGATCTCGATTTCGCCGTCCTTTACCGTGCCGCCGCAACCGCATGCGCCGCGCATTTTTTTGCAGAGTTGCTCCTTCTCCGGCAGACCGATGCCGAGGAATCCGGTCACGAGCGTCACCGTCTTGCCGCCGCGTCCGGCGGTCGTGCGCTTGATTTCCACCCGTCCGCGATTCTTGGCGGCAGGCGTGGCGGTCGGCGGCAGTTTGGTGCTGGCTGGGTTCGACGCGGCGATCGGCAGTCCCTGTCCGCTCAGGGCGGCAAAAGGGTTCTGGCCCAAGTCGCGACCGCCGTCGGTCGTAATCTTCTCATCCTTCTTCATGTTAATGGTTTCCGCAGCCTCCGGGCGGGCTACCGGGCTTGGAAAATTCGCTGCGTCCGCCCAGATAGAGTAGCGCCTTGGCGTAGCTGCGGCCTTCCAGAAAGTGCAGGAGTTGCGGGTGCAGCGTCGCGCGGTGCGTGGCGAGGAGTGCCTCGATTTTCGACAGCGCGGCGGAGATCGCGTTTCCGTCCGCGGCTTTGACGGCAGTATCAAATTCGACGAGGGCCTCCTTAATCTGGGCTTCTGGCATGCGGTGGGGAGTTAGTTTAAGTTTTGTTAATGAGCAAGTCCCCGCGCATGAAGCGGCTTTTTACTCGGAATCGCGGCGCGTAAGCGGTTGTCTCTCCTCCCCGCCGGTGCTGTGTTTCACGTTCCTGCCATCACAGCACTTAATGTCGCTGCCCCGGTCGGTCTCCACATCCCACGATGAATCACGTCAATTTTTCTGAACGCGCCAACGCCGCTCTCGTCGATGAGCTTTACCAGCAATGGCTGGCTCAGCCCGACTCGGTCGATGCCTCCTGGCAGGCCTTTTTTCAGGGATTTTCCCTCGGGGCCGATGGGCGCGCGCTTGCGGGCGGTGAAGCCGCCGCTCCCGCTTCGACGGCGGGCGGCGCCTGCATCCCGAAGCAGTCGCAGGTGGACAGTCTGATTTATCACTACCGCGCGATCGGCCACATCGATTCGCATCTCAATCCTCTCGCCGGTCCGCCGCCACCGTCGCCACGGCTGGCGCTCGCCGCCTTCGGTCTCGAAGAAGCGGATTTGGACCGAACGTTTGAGACGGGACACTTGCACGGCGGTAACCGCATGAAGTTGCGCGACATCATCGCCATCCTCCGCGAAATCTACTGCGGCAAAGTCGGCGTGGAATACGTTTACATTCAGGAAACGGAAATCCGCCGCTGGTTGCAGGAGCGGATGGAGCCGAACCGGATGAAGCCGAAATTTTCCAAGGCGCAAAAAATCCGCATTCTCCGCCGGTTGCACAAGGCGGAGTTGTTCGAGAAATTTCTCCACACGAAATACGTCGGCCAAAAACGTTTCTCGCTCGAAGGTGGCGAGACGATCATCGCCGCACTCGACTCGCTGATCGAAGCCTGCCCCGACCTCGGCGTGCACGAAATCATTCTCGGCATGGCGCATCGCGGTCGCCTCAACGTCCTTTGCTCCACGTTGCGCAAATCGTTCGACGAACTCTTCGAGCGCTTCTCGGAAAACTACATCCCCGACACGGTCGCGGGCGACGGCGACGTGAAGTATCACCTCGGTTACGAAGCGCGCCTCACCACCACCGGCGGCAAGACCGTCGAAGTGCGCCTCGCGCCAAATCCATCGCACCTCGAGATCGTCAATCCCGTCGTCGAAGGCAAAGCGCGCGCGCGCCAACGCATCCGCAACGATCTCGAAGCGCGCACCAGCGTGTTGCCGCTGCTCATCCACGGTGACGCCGCGGTCGCGGGCCAAGGCATCGTCACCGAGACGCTCAACTTCTCGCAACTCCCCGGCTACACGACCGGCGGCACCGTGCACTTCGTGATCAACAACCAGATCGGTTTCACGACCGATCCGCATGACTCGCGCTCGACGCGTTACTGCACCGACGTGGCGAAGATGATCGAAGCGCCGATTTTCCACGTCAACGGCGACGACCCCGAGGCCGTCTGCATGGCCGCGCAACTCGCGCTCGAATTTCGCGTGCGCTGGAAGCGCGACGTGTTCGTGGACATGTATTGCTACCGTAAACACGGCCACAACGAGACGGACGAACCGTCGTTCACGCAGCCGCGCCTCTACAAACAAATCGCAGCGCAACCACTCGTCTCCGCAATTTACACCAAGCAATTGATCGGCGACAGCAGCGTGACCGAGACCGAGGCCGAGCAAATCAAAGCAGAATATTCCGCCGCACTCGAAGAACATCTCGAAAAAGCCAAGGCGCGCGAAGCCAACAAAGCCGCAAAACGCAAAACCGATCCGCTCGAGGAATTCAAAGGCTCGACTGCGGCGATCCAGCCGAGTTTCAGTTTTAAGCCCGTCACGACCAAGGTTGGCACCGAGTTGCTCGATCAAGTGGTCAAAGGCCTCACGACGGTTCCGCAAAACTTCAAGATTCATGCGAAGATCAAACGCTTCATCGATACGCGCGCCGAAGCCTACAAGAACGGCGGGCCCTTCGATTGGGGCATGGGCGAAGCACTCGCTTTCGGCACGTTGATGGTGGAGGGCACGCCGATTCGGCTCAGCGGTCAGGATTGCGAACGCGGCACGTTCAGCCACCGCCACTCCGTGTGGTCCGACACCGAGACGGGCGAAAAATATTCGCCGTTCCGCCATCTCGATCCGAAGCAAAGCCGTTTCTGCGTCTACAATTCGTTGCTCTCGGAAAACGCCGTGCTCGGTTTCGATTACGGTTACTCGCTCTATTTCCCGAACATGCTCTGCATCTGGGAAGCGCAATTCGGCGACTTCGCCAACGGCGCGCAAGTGGTCATCGACCAGTTCATCGTCAGCGGTGAATCAAAGTGGCAACGCTCCAGCGGCATCGTGTTGCTCCTCCCGCACGGCTACGAAGGCCAGGGACCGGAGCACTCCAGCGCGCGTCTCGAACGCTTCCTGCAATCCTGCGCCGAGGAAAATATCCAAGTCGCCAACTGCACCACGCCCGCGCAGTTCTTCCACATTCTGCGCCGCCAGGTGAAACGCGATTTCTTCAAGCCGCTAATCATCATGTCGCCGAAATCGCTGCTGCGCCACGCGGGCGCGACGTCCGTCCTCGCTGATTTCACCGACGGCCATTTCGAAGAAATCATCGACGATGTAGCGGGGAGCACCAGCGACCCGATCGATCGCGTCATCCTGTGCTCGGGCAAAGTTTACTACGACTTGCTCGACTACCGCGAAAAAAACAACGCGACCAACACCGCCATCGTGCGCGTGGAGCAGCTCTATCCGCTCCACACCAAACGCCTCGCCGAACTCGCCAAAAAATACGAGAAAGCGAAACTCGTGTGGTGTCAGGAAGAGCCCGCCAACATGGGCGCCGCCGCGTGGATCATGCCGCAGCTCGAGCAGATTTTCGGCCGCAAGCCCGCCTACGCCGGCCGCGCCTCTGCCGCCTCACCCGCCGCCGGCATGCTCGCCAAACATCGCCAACAACTCGCCGCTTTCCTCAAAGACGCGTTCACGCTCTGACCCCCAAGTAGCGAGTAGCGGGTAGTGACGAGCGAGCCTCTCGCCAAAACACCCGCCCACTCCGCTACGCTGATTTCCACTCTACTCACTGCCCGCTACTCGCTCCTCTCTCCTCACTACTCACTACTTTTCTACCATGGCCATTGAAGTCAAAATCCCCCCGATGGGTGAATCCATCTCGTCCGGTATCCTCGCCAAATGGCACGTCGAAAACGGCGCCACCGTCAAAAAGGACCAAGTCCTCTTTGAACTCGAGACCGACAAAATCACCTCGGAAGGCACCGCCGAATCCGCCGGTAAAATCACTTTCAGCGTCGAAGCCGGCACCGAAGTAAAGATCGGCCAGGTCGTCGCCACGATCGATCCGAGCGCTGCCGCCGAAGCTCCCGCCGCGAAAGCCGCACCGGCTGCCGAATCCAAATCGGCCGCCCCTGCCGCCGAGCCCGCCGCGAAACACGACGCGCAATCTCCCGCCGTCCGCCGCGTCGCCGCCGAGTCCGGCATCGATCCCGCCTCTGTCTCCGGTTCCGGTAAAGCTGGCCGCGTCACCAAGGGCGACATGCTCAGCGCTGCGGATGGCAAACCTGCCGCGCCAGCCGCGACCGAGGAAAAGCTTGCTGCTGCACCAGCAGTCGCGCCGACGCCGGCTCCCGCCGCCCGTGGCGAGCGCCGCACGCGCGTCAAGATGACGAAGCTGCGCCAGACCATCGCCAACCGTCTCGTGCAAGCGCAGCACCAAGCCGCGATGCTCACGACGTTCAACGAGGCCGACATGTCCGCGATCATGGCCATGCGCGCAAAGTATCAGGATGAGTTCACCAAGAAAAACGGCGTGAAGCTCGGCTTCATGTCCTTCTTCGTCAAAGCCGTCGTCGCCGCGCTCAAGGAAGTTCCCGGCATCAACGCGCAGATCGACGGCGATCACGTCATCCAGAATCACTACTTCGACATCGGCGTCGCCGTCTCCACCGAGAAAGGCCTCATCGTGCCCGTCATCCGCGATTGCGATCAGAAGAGCATGGCCGATATCGAAAAGGACATCGCTGCGGTCGCGAAAAAAGCGCGTGACGGCAAACTCACGTTGCCCGACCTCGAAGGCGGCGTCTTCACCATCACCAACGGCGGCATTTTCGGTTCGATGATGTCCACGCCGATTCTGAATTCTCCGCAAAGCGCCATCCTCGGCATGCACGCGATCAAGGAGCGTCCCATCGCGATCGACGGCCAAGTCGTCGTCCGCCCCATGATGTATCTCGCGATGAGCTACGATCACCGCCTCGTGGACGGCAAAGAATCCGTCACCTTCCTCGTCTCGGTGAAAAACTCCCTCGAAGATCCAGCCCGCCTCGTCCTCGGGGCGTAAACGCAACAGGAGCGAGGAGTGAGGAGCGAGAAGCGGGCATCTCAAACCTTCGTCTCGCCGCTGCACTCCCACTAGCACTCGCTCCACGTTTCGCCTCCGGCTCCTCTCCTCGCTACCCGCTCCTCACTCCTCGCTACTCTCCAGCCCATGTCCGCTTCCTCCTTCGATCTTCTCGTCATCGGCGCCGGCCCCGGCGGTTACGTCTGCGCGTTTCGCGCCGCGCAACTTGGCCTCAAGGTCGCGCTCGTCGACAGACGCGCCGCGCTCGGCGGCACTTGCCTCAACGTCGGTTGCATCCCGAGCAAAGCGCTCCTGCACACGACCGAGCATCTCGCGTGGGCGCAGCACCACGCCGCCGACTCCGGTATCAAGCTCGGCCAGATCGAAGTCGATCTCGCTGTGTTGATGAAGAAGAAGGACACCGTCGTCACCAAACTCACCGGCGGCGTCGCGCAACTTGCCAAAGCGCGCAAGATCACCGTCCTCACCGGCACTGCCAGCTTCACCTCGCCCTCCACCGTCCGTGTAGCGGGGAGCGCCAGCGACCCGACCGAACTCACCGCGAAACACATCGTCATCGCCACCGGTTCCGCTCCGGTGGAGTTGCCGTTCATGAAGTTCGACGGCGAAACGATCGTCTCCAGCGATCACGCCATCGCCCTGCCGTCCGTGCCCAAGAAACTCGTGGTGGTCGGCGGCGGCGCCATCGGTCTCGAACTCGGCTCCGTCTGGGCCCGTCTCGGTTCCGACGTCACGGTGGTTGAATTTCTCCCGAAGATCGTCGCGACATTCGACGACGACATCGTGCGCAACTTCACGCGCCTACTCACGAAGCAGGGAATGAAAATTGAAACCGGCGCGAAAGTCACCGGCTTCGCCAAAGGCGTGCTCACCGCCGAGCGCGACGGCAAGCCGTTCGAATTTCCCGCCGACCAAGTGCTCGTTGCGGTCGGCCGCCGTCCTTACACCGACGGTCTCGGACTCGACCAAGCCGGCGTCACGCTCGACGACAAGAAGCGCGTCAAAGTTGATGCGCAGCTCCGCACGTCAGTGGAAAACATTTGGGCCATCGGCGATGTTGTCGCCGGCCCGATGCTCGCGCACAAAGCCGAGGAAGACGGCGTCGCCGTCGCGGAATGGATCGCCGGCAAACACGGCCACATCAACTGGGACCTCGTGCCCGCGGTCGTTTACACAAATCCCGAAGTCGCGTCCGTCGGCCTCGGCGAGGACGCCGCGAAGGCCGCCGGTCGCGCGGTCAATGTTGGCAAATTCAATTTCGCCGCCAACGGCCGCGCTATCGCCGCCGATGCCACCGACGGATTCGTCAAAATCATCGCCGACGCGAAGACCGATCGCATCCTCGGGGCGCAAATTCTCGGTCACGGCGCGGGCGAACTCATCAGCGAAGTCGTCACGCACATGGAATACGGCGGCAGCGCCGAGGACCTCGGTCGCACGATTCACGCGCACCCGACGATGAGTGAAGCGATCAAGGAAGCCGGCCTCGCCGTCAGCAAGAGCGCGATTCACGCATTGTAGGATTGGGGCGACTACGCTCTGTTCGAAGCCGCGCGGATTCGCGCGGCTTTTTTGTGTCCAATCCCATTCATCAACGCGCCGTGTTGCTCATGCTGTTTTCCACAGTGTGTTTCACCATTACGGTGTTGTTGGTGCGCGCGCTCGGCACTTATGGCGCGATCAGCGTCTGGCTGATTACCTGTGTGCGATTCGTCGTCGGGCTCGCCGTGATCATGACCGTCTATTTCAAGGCGTTTCGTCCACGGCACCTTTTCACCAACCGCAAATTGATCGAGCGGGGCGTGGTGGGCGGGACGGGCGTATTTCTCACTTACCTTTGCGTGATCAAACTCGGTGCGGGTCGCGCTACCTTCATCAACAACACCTACGTGGTCTGGGGCGCCTTTCTCGCGGCGTGGTTATTGAAGGAAAAGCTGCGCCCGAACGTCATTGGCGGTGGTCTCGCGGCACTCGTTGGCCTCGCACTGCTCACAAATATTTTTTCCTCCGCTCGTCCGCCGGGAGTTTATGATCTCGTGGCGATCCTCTCGGCGTTTTTAGCGGGTTACGTGGTCGTCGCCATTCGCCAACTGCACAGCACGGAACATTCCTCGACGATTTTTGCGGCGCAATGTTTCTACGGACTTGTGCTCTGCCTCGTGCCCGCGGTGCTGACTTTTGAGCCGCTGCCATGGAGCGCGTGGGCCCTGTTGGTGGTTGCCGCGCTTTGCGCCGGATTCGGGCAACTCGCGATGACGCGCGCCTATCGTGATCTCCCCGTGGCAGAGGGTTCGCTGATTCAAATGCTGGTGCCGCTCGGAATCGCGGTCGGTGGCATTGTGTTTTTTCACGAGCGTTTCGTTCTTCACGAGGTGTTGGGTGCCGCCCTGATTTTGCTCGGCACGGGATTTACTGCGCTCCGACGGTCATCGCGTCCCGCGATCGAAGCCACGAAGTGATCGCGAGCAGCGGCGCGCGGGTGTGCGCTTTACAGTCGCGGGTCCGAGCTGCTTGCTAAACGCAGACATGAAGAAACTCGTTCTCTGGGACATCGACGGCACTCTCATTCGCACGGATCGCGCGGGCATTGCCGCGCTCGTGCGGGCGTTCGCGCAATTGCACGGTGGCTCGCCGCCGATGGACTCCATTGAGGTCGCGGGCCGCACGGATCGTTGGATCATCGGTTCGATGCTGCGCGCACAGGGCGTCGACGCTTCCACCGAAAACATCCACGCCGTGCTCGAAGGCTACCTGCTGTTGCTCCAGGGTGAAATCGACACACGCCCCGGCATGGTCTTGCCGGGAATCATGCATTTGTTGGAAACGCTGCATGCCCGCGCAGACGTCGCGCAGGGATTGCTCACGGGCAACGTCGAGCGCGGAGCACGCATCAAGCTCGGTCATTTTAAAGTTTCGCACTACTTCGAGTTCGGCGCGTTCGGCGACGACAGTGCATTGCGCAACGACCTCGGACCGCACGCGCTGCGACGCGCGCGGGAGCGTCATGCGGTAGAATTTGCACCTGATTGCACGTTTGTGATCGGTGACACGCCGCACGATATCGAGTGCGGCAAAGTCATCGGCGCGCGCACCATCGCGGTCGCCACGGGACGCTACCCTTTGACGCAGTTGCAACAACACACGCCGACCGCGGCCTTCGAGGATTTTTCCGACACCGCCGCGTTGTTGCGCGTGATCGACGCGACTTAAGTGCGCGTCATTTCTTGCGCAGCTCGATTTGCGTCACTTTGCCGTGCTGAAATTCCACCACGGCAATTGTCTCCCGCGGAGACGATGTCGAATGGCTCCCAATGCCACCGTAACTCGACGGTGAGCCGACGCCGACACCAACGCCGACGCTGAAGCTGCCACCGCCGCTCTCGTAAATCCACAGTTCGGTTTCTCCCGTCGCCGTGACGCGTTTGGACACCCGCGACGGTTCGCCGAGAGCGAGTTCCACCATCTTCGGCTCGAAGCCGAGTTCGACGATGCCCTTGCGAATCAGCGCCTGCGTCTCGCCGGGCAGTCCGTCGAAATACACCCGGTGGCGCGCGATGCGTTGATCCGGCGTGATGTTGCAACCGGCGAGGAACAGCGAACAGATGATGACAGGGAGGAGGAGGTGGCGCATGGGGAATTTGTTTGCTGGTGAGAAACGTGCCCGAAATAACGGCGAGCGCAACTCACGCCCGTCCCGTTTCATCCATGAAGACTTTTGCCATCGCTATCGGTTCCGACCACGCCGGCTACGCCTACAAGGAAAAGATCAAAGCCATGCTCCTCGCCGCTGGTCACACCGTGCGCGATTACGGCACGGATTCGGACGCGTCATGCGACTACCCGGATTTCATCCGTCCCGTTGCTGAATCCGTGGCGCGCGGCGAATTTGAGCGCGGGATCGTGCTCGGCGGCTCCGGCAACGGCGAAGCCATCGTCGCCAACCGCATCCGCGGCGTTCGTTGCGGACTCTGCTGGAACGAGCAAGTCGCGATCTGGAACCGCACCCACAACGACGGCAACGTCCTCTCGCTCGGCCAACGCACCATTTCCGAAGACGAGGCCCTCAAGATCGTCACCGTGTGGCTCGCCACTGATTTCGAAGGCGGCCGCCATTTGCAGCGAATCCAGAAAATCGACGCCTAAGCGTCGACTAGATTGCTGTTAACCAGTCTGATAGGTAATTTTCGGCAGCGGACTTTGCTTGCGCGGATGACTGGGCTCCGGGTCGAGCAATTTGACATCAAAATGCTCTGGTGCTAACCTTCCAGGACATGGGAACACGACATCAAGGAACGATCGACGAGATCAACGCGCTCAACTCGTTCATCAAACTCCAGCGCGCCGCCGGCTCCGTCTCGAGTCGCGTGAATCGCGTGCTTCCGCCGGATCTCACCAGCACGCAATTCGGCGTGCTCGAAGCGCTCTATCACCTCGGCCCACTGTGCCAGGGTGAGCTCGCCGAGAAACTCCTGCAAAGCGGCGGTAATCTCACCCTCGTCGTCGCGAATCTGGAAAAAGCGGGCTACGTCCTGCGCGAACGCGATCCCGGCGACCGCCGCTTTGTCATCGTGAAACTCACCGACCGCGGCACCGATTTTATCGGCCAACTTTTCCCCCGCCTCGTTGCCCGCGTTTGCGCCGAAATGCGCAGCCTCTCTTCCACTGAACTGCTTGATCTCGCCCGCTTGTGCAAAAAAGTCGGCCTGCCCAGCTAAGCACGCGCAACTGCCGACACCCACGCCAGCAAATGCAATTACTCGGTCTCCATCACATCACCGCCATCGCCTCCGACCCGAAGGTGAACCACGATTTTTATACTCGCGTGCTCGGTCTGCGTTTTGTGAAACGCTCCGTCAACCAGGACGACCCCGGCACCTATCATCTCTATTACGGCGACGAAGTTGGTTCGCCGGGCACGGCGCTAACATTTTTCCCTTGGCAAGGCATGCGTCGCGGCCGTCCGGGCAACGGACAAGCCATCGCCACGGCATTTTCCATCCCCGCCGGCTCCCTCGCCTATTGGCAACAACGACTCACGCGCCTTGGCCTCGCGACAACGCCACTCCCCGCGCGTTTCGGAGATAACGTGCTTGCTTTCACTGATCCCGACGGCCTCCCGCTCGAACTCATCGCGACCAACCAGCCCGACTCGCGCGCTCCCGCACCGTCTGCCGACGTGCCACGCGAGCACGGACTGCGTGGATTTCACAGCACGACACTGGCCGTCGTCGATGCGGCCGCGACGGCCGACTTGCTGACGACCGCAATGGGCTATCGCCGCGTCGCCACGGAAGGAAATCGCACGCGCTACACTGTCGCCGACGGCGCGCCGGGTAGTGCGGTGGATCTCATTGCCGATCCCGCAATGCCGCGTGGACTCAGTGGCGCGGGGACGGTGCACCATATCGCTTTTCGCGTAGCCGACGACACGCAGCAACTCGTGGCGCACGCCGCTTTGGCAGAACGCACCGTTGGCGTCAGCCCGATCATCGATCGCGCCTATTTCAAATCCATCTACTACCGCGAACCTTCGGGCGTGTTGTTCGAAATCGCCACTGATCAACCCGGCTTCGCCATCGACGAATCGGTCGCGACGCTCGGCACGCGACTCTCCTTGCCGCCGCGACTCGAACTGCATCGTGCGCAAATCGAAGCCGCCCTGCCGTCGCTCGACTAGTATCGCGCCGCTGGCCACGAACCCATTCCGCTATTGTCACCACTCAGCTACAGTCACCACTTCGAACCCGGCACCAACACGGCTGCACCGCCCGTGCTTTTGTTGCACGGCACCGGCGGCGACGAAACCAGTTTGCTCGCGATTGGTCGCCAATTCTCGCCCGGCTCCGCGCTGCTCAGCCCGCGCGGCGACGTGCTGGAAAATGGCGCGCCGCGTTTCTTCCGGCGAATCGCGGAAGGCGTGTTCGACTTGGCCGAGGTGGAACAACGCACGCACGCGTTGGCCGACTTCATCCTCGCGGCGGCGGCACGCTACGATTTGGCAACCACGCGGCTGGTCGCACTCGGTTTCTCCAATGGCGCGAATATCGCCGCCTCGCTCCTGTTGCTGCGTCCGGAAGTTCTCGCGCACGCCGTGTTGCTGCGTCCGATGGTGGTGTTGCAACCCGACGAAACGCCCGCGCTTGACGGTCGTCAGGTGCTGATTTCGGCGGGGCAATTCGATCCACTCATGCCCGCCGATCATCCGGAAAAACTCGCGGCGTTGCTTCGTCGCGGCGGGGCCGAGGTCAAAGTGTGCGTGCACGCAGCGAGCCACCAATTGGTGCCGGCCGACCACGAAGTCGCGCGCTCATTTTTCGCACAACTCAACTCGCGTTAGACAAACGGCCTCAGTTGCGTCACGCTGGCGAAATGGAAATGCCGTATCGCCGTTTGGGAACCACTGGATTGAAGGTTTCCGCGCTCTCCTTCGGAGCGTGGGTCACGTTTGGGAATCAGGTGAGTTCCCCCGTCGCGCGCGACTTGCTCCACACCGCCTACGACGCGGGGATTAATTTTTTCGACAACGCGGAAACCTACGCCGACGGCAAAGCGGAGTTGGTGATGGGCGAGATTTTCAAAAACTCCGGTTGGCGCCGCAGCAGTTACGTATTGTCGAGCAAGGTGTATTTCGGTGCGGAGAGTGACGGGCCCAACGAAATGGGGCTCTCGCGCAAGCACGTGATCGAAGGTTGCCACGGCAGCTTGCGTCGCTTGCAAACCGATTATCTCGATCTCTTTTTCTGTCACCGCCCCGACCCCGACACGCCGATGATGGAAACAGTGCGCGCGATGCACGACCTCATCACGCAGGGCAAAGTGCTCTATTGGGGAACGAGCGAGTGGAGCGCCGCGCAGCTCACGGAGGCCTTCACGATTTGCGAACGCTTTAACTACCACGCGCCCGTCGTCGAGCAGCCGCAATACAATCTCTTCCACCGTAACCGCGTTGAAAAGGATCTCGCGCCACTGTTCAAGTCGCGCGGCCTCGGCTCCACGATTTGGTCACCGCTGGCGAGCGGTCTTCTCACCGGCAAATACAATGACGGCATCCCCGAGGATTCGCGTCTGCACATGGAAAGCCTCGAATGGTTGCGTAAGCGTCTCACTGGTTTCGGTGCCGAGAAAAAACTCGAAGCCGTCAAACGCTTCGCCGCGGTGGCGAAAAAAATCGGCGTCCCCTTGCCCAACCTCGCCATCGCGTGGTGTTTGAAAAATCCCCACGTGAGCACCGTCATCACCGGCGCGTCAAAGTTGGAGCAACTCCAGGAAAATCTTCGCACGCTGGACATCCTCGACCAACTCACGCCCTCCGTGATGGTTGATCTCGATCAGATTTCCCGCCCTGTCACCGAGTAACGCCCCAATTCCAACCTCCTCCGCCCATGCAACTCACCTACCTCGGCCACTCCTGTTTTCTCCTCGAAACGTCGCACGCGCGGATCGTGATCGACCCGTTCATCACCGGCAATCCGTCCTGTCCGCTCACGCTCGAACAACTTTCGTGTGACTACATCCTCCTTTCCCACGGGCACGAGGATCACACCGCCGACGCCTTCGCGCTCGCGCAACGCTGTCAGGCCACCATTGTCGCCAACTACGAGATCGCCGAATACTTCGCCGCCAAAGGCGCGAAAACCCACGGCCTCAACCCCGGCGGCGGCCACACGTTCCCCTTCGGCCGCGTCAAACTCACCCTCGCCCATCACACCTCCAGCATGGAGGCCGGCGCCAACCCGCGCTACATGGGCGTCGCGTGCGGCATTCTCATCTCGGCCGACCAGAAAAATCTCTACCACGCCGGCGACACCGCGCTTTTTCTCGATATGCAGCTCATCGGTAACGCCGGTCTCGACGTCGCCATGATTCCGATTGGCGACAACTTCACCATGGGCCCCGACGACGCCTTGCTCGCGCTGGAGTTTCTCAAAGCCAAAGTGACAGTGCCGATGCATTTCAACACGTGGCCCGTCATTGCTCAAGACGGTGACGCCTTCGCGCGCCGCGCGGCCAACGGCGGCCACAAAGTTCGCGTAATGAAGCCCGGCGACGCGCTCGCGGTGTGAGCAAACGCGTCGGTTCGCCCGATCGCGGGTGACGTCTGCTAATTCTGCCGCGCGACTGCGGTGCGGTGATGAGAAATTTATAGCTGCCTCTCGGCAGTCTTTTTTCTCGCCGCCGCGGCTCACGTTCCCACTTTCGTCATAGTAACGATGACGTTCCCCACGCCTCCATCTATTCTCGACCAACGCGACGTGCGCTTGACTGATCTTGCGCAAGACCGCACGGGCGGCCTCCTGCGCGTCTATGCGTGGATGCAATTGGCCCGCACGGGCGATAACCGCATCCTCGACCTCTTCCGCCAAGGCCTGATCCGCGGCACTGTCACCGGCGGCCAAGGCAACGAGACGCTCATCTGCCCGCTCGCGCTCCTCGCCGACAAAGCCGTCGATGTCGTCTCCTTTTCGCACCGCGATTTCGGCGGCCATCTCGTATGGAGCGAGCATTTCGCCGACCACCTCGCGCAATATTTTGCCAACAGCGGCAGCCCCACCAAGGCACGCGAGGGCAACATCCACCACGGTGATCCGAAAAATCGCAGCCTGCCGATGATTTCTCATCTCGGCATTATGCTTTCCAACGTCGTCGGTGCCGTGGATTCGCAACGCCGCCTCGGGCGCGACGCGGTGGGTTTCGCGTTCTTTGGCGACGGCTCCAGTTCCACCGGCGACGTGCACGAATCGCTCAATCTCGCCGCGCTGACCAACACGCCCGTCGTGTTCGTGATTGAGAACAACGGCTACGCCTACTCGACCCCCGTGAGCGAGCAGTTCGTTTCGGCCAACCTCTTCGAACGCGCCCGCGGCTACGGCATGGAAGGTCTCGCGATGGACTGCACCGACCCCGAGCACGTCCTGCAAACCCTCGGTGCCGCCATTGAGCGAGCCCGCAGCACTTCGCGCCCGGTTCTCATCGAGGCGCATACATTTCGCCTGCGCGGCCACGCCGCCTACGACACCTGCGACTACATGCAGCCCGGCGAAGCCGATGCCATTCTCGCCCGCGATCCGTTGCCTAAGTGGCGCGCGAAACTCGCCGCCGAAGGACTCGGCGAACAACTCGACGCGATCGACGCCGCCATCAGCGACTTCGTCGAAGCGTGCATCAAGGCCGTGATCGCGTTACCGCCGGTCGCGACCGACGATATGGAAGCCGACTTGTTCGCCCCGGAAGCGGCCCCCATCGCGTGGAGCGCCGAACCCGCGATACCGGCAAAGCTGACGATGGCGCAGGCCATTAATCTCGGCTTGCGCAAAATTCTCGCCGAGCGCCCCGAGTCACTCGTGCTCGGACAAGACATCGGCACCTACGGCGGCGCGTTCAAAGTGACCGACGGACTTTTGAAAGAGTTCGGTCGTCCTCGCGTATTCAGCACGCCGATCTGCGAGTCCGCCGCGACCGGCTACGCCATCGGCATGGCGTGCAACGGTCATCGTCCAATCGAGGAATTTCAATTCGCCGACTTCGCCACCGACGCGACGACGCAGATCGTGCTCAACGCCGCGACTTATCACTTCCGCGCAGGCCAGAAAGTGCCGCTGGTTTTTCGTTTTCCCTGCGGTGGCGGACTCACGTTCGGTTCGTTCCATTCGCAGGAACTCGAAGCCGCCTACCTCTCGTTTCCCGGTCTGAAGGCGCTTTATCCGTCCACCCCGCAAGACGCCTTCAATGCCCTGCTCGCGGCCTACGAAGACGATAATCCGGTGATTTTGTTTGAGCACAAAGGCCTCTACCGCCGCGGCAAACATGCGGTGAGTTTCGATCCTGATTATCGCAAAGTGTGGGAACCGCACCAACTGCGCTCGGGCGATTTTGCCACGATCGTCTCCTACGGAGAAATGGTGCTGCATTGCGCGGAGGCGTGCACCTATTTCGCCGAAGAATACGAAACCAACTTCGACTTGTTCGACTTGCGCGCGCTCTCGCCGCTGCGACTCGATGCCATCCACGCTTCGGTTGCCCGCACCGGCCGACTTGTTGTCGTGCACGAAGGTCGCAAAACCCACGGCTTCGGCGCCGAATCGGTCGCGCGTTTGGTTGAGACCAATTTCGCCGCGCTCAAGGCCCCGCCGCTGCGCATTGCGGCGATGGATGTGCCAGTGCCCTTCGCCCCGGAACTCGAGAAAATCTACCGCCCGAGCCCGGAAAAAATCATCGACGCCATCGCCAGTTGGATGGGTTGAACGAATTTTCGATTTTGGAATTCAGCTTTTGGAATTAACCGGCAAGCTCCGCGCCATCGCTGCCGTGTCCAAATCCAAATCTCGCCGCTCCCGTCCGTCTCCCAGCCGTCGCGCGTGGGCGGCGATTCGTCTCTTTGCCATGGATGTCGATGGCGTGTTGACCGACGGCACCGTGCGCATTCACTCCGACGGCACGGAGTCGAAAGTGTTTTCAATTCTCGACGGCATGGGGCTCGTGCGGCTGCGTCGCGCTGAGTGCACCGTGGCCTGGATTTCCGGTCGCCCCTCGGCGGCAACCACGGCGCGTGCGAAGGAGTTGCAAATCCCGCACGTCGTGCAGGGTCGCACCGACAAACTCGTCGCACTGCAAGAACTCGCGGCCTCGCTCGGTCTGACCGCCAAGCAAATCGCCTACATGGGCGATGACGATATCGACGCGCCCGCCATCGCGTGGTGCGGCGTTGGCGTTGCTCCGGCCCAAGCCATGCCCTCTGCGCTCAAAGCGGCAAATTTTCACCCCAAGCGTCCTGCTGGACACGGGGCCGTGCGCGAAGTGTGTGAACAAATCCTCGGTGCCCGGGGTCAGACGCTCCCCACCTGATGTTGCATCACGGCTCTTTTCTTCGACGGATTCGCGCTGGCGCGTTGAGTGCGCTGCTCGCCGCGGGCGTATTCGCGTCCGCGCAAGTGCCCACGCGCATCTCGTCCGAAGCGCCGATCGTAAATTTCCGTCTGCCCAGCTTCACGCCGGAAGGAAACCGTGCCTCGATGGTCCGTGGCTCGGAAGCACGCGTGCACAGTTCCAACGTCATTGAAGTCAAAGACCTCAACATGACGGTCTTCGTCGGCGATGCCACCGAGCGCATCGAGACGATTATTCTCAGTCCGGCCGCCACCCTGCGCCCCGATGCCCAAACGATCGGCGGCGAGAGCACGATCCGGGTGATCAACGATGAATTCGAAGCCACCGGCGAAAACTGGCACTACGAACACCAAGAGAAAAGAGTTTCGATTACCAAGAATGTGCGCGTAGCGTTTCGCGCTCAGTTGAAAAATCTGCTGCAATGAATTTCCCCCGCTCCGTTCTTCTCCTCACTGCTTTGGTTATCTCCGCAACGCCGACTTGGGCGCAGAGCGCTGCTGAACAACCCACCGTGATCGAGAGCCAGCAACTCGACATGCGCAGCACGGAAACCGAAACAATTTCACTTTTCACGGGCAATGTCGTCGTCACCGGCACCAACATGCGCCTCTCGTGCGACCGCCTCGAAGTTATCGCGATGCGCACGCCGGACGCTCATGCCGCCATCGGCAACGTCGAGAAATTCAAGTCGCTCATCGCCACCGGCAACGTGCTCATCACGCAGGGCGATCGCGAAGCCGCCTGCGGTCGTGCGGTCGTGCTCCCGGGCGACGACAAAATTATTCTGACCGAACGCCCCGTGGTCACTGATCGCGGAGTCGGTTGGATGTGGACCGGAGACGAGTTGCTCCTCTTGCGCGGCGAACGCCAAGTCCGCGGCACCAACGTCCGCATCGTCGGTCCGCCGGTGAAGGATCTCGGATTCGACAAGGACAAGCGTGTCGAACCTGCCCAAGAACCGGCGAAACAACCGTGAGCATGGACGCCGCCACTTCCAACGAATCGTTCGAGATCCACACGGAAGGTTTGGTTAAAACCTACGGCGCCCGCACGGTCGTCAACGGAGTGAGCATTCGCGTCAAGGCCGGCGAGATTGTCGGACTGCTCGGTCCCAACGGCGCGGGCAAAACGACGACTTTCTACATGGTCGTCGGTCTCGTGCCGGCGACGGGCGGTAAAGTTTTCATCAACGGACAAGACGCGACGCACTTGCGCATGCATCGGCGCGCGCGACTCGGCGTCGGTTACCTGCCGCAGGAAGCATCGATTTTTCGCAAACTCACGGTCGCCGAAAATGTGTTGGCAATTGTAGAGACGTTGCGCGGCGTTTCGGCGAAAGATCGTCAAGCGCTGGTGCAGCACCACCTCTCGGAGTTAAGCATTGAGCATCTCGCAGACCAGCCCGCTTACACGCTCTCTGGCGGCGAACGTCGCCGTCTGGAAATCGCGCGCGCCCTGGTCACGCGCCCGCGTTTTTTGCTGATGGACGAACCCTTCGCCGGCGTGGATCCGATCTCGGTCGCCGAAGTGCAAAAAATCATTCTCGACCTGAAACAACGCGGCATCGGCGTGCTCATTACGGACCACAATGTCCGCGAGACCCTGCGCATCGTCGACCGTGGCTACATCATTCACAAAGGCCGGGTGATGACCGAAGGTTCCGGCAACTTCCTCATCGATGATCCGCAAGCGCGGGAGCTTTACCTCGGTAAAGACTTCAATCTCTAAAGTGCGCTTTTTGCGGAGGGTGAAATCAGTGACTTGCCTCTCGGCCATTTAGCTGAAAGCTGCGACAGAGTTTCGTCGCCCACGTTCCCCATGCCCATCAAAGCCATCAACGGCATCACTGTCGCACACTTCTACGAAACGTATCGCGAGAAGTTACATCTTGAGTTGGTTACGGGCGAAGAAGGTCTGCACCGCCTGATCAAGGAAGGCTCGATCAATCGCCCCTCCCTGGCGCTCACCGGTTTTTTCAAGTATTTCGCCAACAAACGTATTCAGGTGCTCGGCGCGGCCGAGATGACATTTCTCAAGACGCTCTCACAAAAAGAGCAGATCGAAATTTTCGGTGAAATGGTGAAGCGCGGCATTCCCTGCATCGTGTTGACGCGTAATTACCACCCGACACACCCGATGTTGGCGGTTTCGCAGGAGCTGAATCTCCCGATTTTCCGCACGACAATGATCACGATGAATTTCGTGAACGCCGCGACGCTGTGCATCGACAACGAGTTCGCACCCTCCGGCACCGAACACGCCACCACGCTCGATGTGCGCGGCATCGGCGTGATGATCCGCGGCGACAGCGGCATCGGCAAATCCGAGTGTGCCCTCGCCCTGATTGTGCGCGGCCATTCGTTGGTCGCGGATGATCTCACCTGCATTCGCCTCGTCGATGAGCGCGAACTCGTGGCGAATTCCCGCGAACTGAATCGCGGTTACATGGAGTGCCGCGGCATCGGCATTATCAATATCGCCGAGATTTTCGGTGTGAACAGTATCCGCATCGAGAAACGCGTCGATATGGTGGTGACACTGAAGGAGTGGACACCCGAAGTCGTCGAAGAGCGCACCGGATTGGAGGAAAATTACTACAAGATTCTCGGTCGCGAGTTGCCGCATATCGAATTCTATGTGCGCCCCGGTCGCGATATCGCGCGCTTGATTGAAGTAGCGGCGATGGTGCAGGCCTTGAAAAAAATCGGCCACGATCCCGCGAAGGAATTCAATGATCGCCTGATCGCGCACATGCAGGCGCAGTCGCAGCAAAAACCGAAGCAGCACAAAGTGCTTTCTGCGCAAGAGATGATCAAACCCGATCCGTCGGAGGATGAGTTGTTCGCCAATCCGTCGTAGCGCGACGCGTTCCGGCTTCTGACTTGCACCGTGCTGCTGTGGACGGTCTGCTGAAACCATGTCGCTCATTACCCGTCCGGACGGTCGCCTCTTCGATCAACTTCGCTCGATCACAATCGAAGCCAACATTGCGCCCCACGCCTCCGGTTCGGTGTTAATCGGTTTCGGCAACACGCGCGTCATTTGCTCGGCGATGATCGAGCCGAAAGTGCCCGCGTGGATGCGCCAGCAAGGCGTGCCCGGCGGCTGGTTGACCGCGGAGTATTCGATGCTTCCCTATTCGACCCTCGATCGCAAACCGCGCGACATCACGAAAGGAAAACTCGACGGGCGGACCGTCGAAATCCAACGCCTCATCGGCCGCTCGCTCCGCGCCGTGCTCGATTTGAAAAAACTGGGCGAGAATACGCTCTGGGTTGACTGCGATGTGTTGCAAGCCGACGGCGGCACGCGCACGGCCTCGATCACCGGTGCCTACCTCGCCGCGCGCCTAGCAATTCAGAAATTGCTCGATGCGAAACGGATTCCCGTCAACCCCCTCGCCGATTCTGTCGCGGCAGTCAGCGTCGGCATGTATCAAGACACCGCACTGTTGGATTTGAATTACGTGGAAGACAAAGATGCCTCGGTGGACTTCAACGTCGTCATGACCGGACGCGGCCAATTTGTCGAAGTGCAGGGCGCGGGCGAAGAGTCGACGTTCTCGCAAGAGGAGCTCGATGAACTCCTGAAGCTCGCGCGCAAAGGCCTGCAGGATCTTGCGGGGTTGCAGACGGCGTTTCTCGCCAAGCATTTGTTGCCCCGCTGAGTCGCGCCCGAATTGCGCACTCTGTGACCAGCGCCCAGCAATCGGTGCGCAGCGTCTCGGAGGCGATTCTGGTTTCATCACGTATGACTTCCGAAATCCACGGTCACGAAGTGATGAGCATGATTCTTGCGGCGAAGCGCCCCTTTACGCGCGACTCGCTCACGGCATTCATCCAGGAAAAATTTGGCGCCGATGCGCGCTTCCACACCTGCAGCGCGGCAGGTTTATCGGCCGCAGACTTGGTCGAATTCCTCGCCGCCAAAGGCAAATTTGCCGGACCGGAATCGGGATTCACCGTTGATCCCCAACGGGTCTGCAATCATTGAAGTGTCCCGCCACCGGCGTGTTCGTCCTCACGCTGCGGCCTTGACCAGATGAGCACACCGCGAATCTACCTCGGCACCGACAGCGGCGCGACCACGGCCAAGACCGGCGGCGTGTTGGCCGACGGTTCGATTATTTCACTCAACCTTCGTCAAAGCTCCACCAACGCCCAGGCCGGCACCGCCGCCGTCGTGCAAGGCTGGGTGGCCGGCGTAACTGGGTTTCTCACCGAGAATCAGCTGAGTTGGAGTCAAGTGGGAGCGGTCGGCCTCGCGATTCCGGGTCCCTACGACAGTTATGGTGTGCTGGGGCGCTCCTCGAATTTGCCCGCGGAGTTTGCCGGCTGGAATTTTCATGCCGATTACAGTCGCGCCCTGGCCGCCGCCGCTGGTCGGGCCATCCCGCTCGTTGTGGGCAACGACGGGAATTACGGTGGCGTCGCCGAAGCGCACCGTGTCTGCGGTGGACGCAAAGCCAGTGTCCTCATGCTCGCGCCGGGGTCAGGTCTCGGGGTGGCTTTTGTCGATCCCCTCGGCCATCCGCTGGAAGGCGACACACTCGCCGGCATGGAAGCGGGGCACATGCCCGCTCCTCTCCATTTATTGGGCGGGATTCGACCGTTCCGCTGCGGCTGCGGTCGCGATTGGGGCTGCATTGAAGCCTACACCACAATTTCCGGTCTGCCGCAATTGCTCGCCGAACGACTACCCCGCCATCCCGGCCACCCGCTTGCGTCGTCTCCACTCACCGCCAAAGCGCAGGCACTGTCCTTGCGCGGACTCGCGCAGAAAGGCGATCCACTCGCGCTCGATATTTTTGATTTCCAAGCTCGTGCGCTCGGCCTGCATCTCGCGTCGCTCGCCATGGCGGTGGATCCGGAATTCGTTGTGATCGGCGGCGGACTGATCGACCCCGAGGCGACGACGCCGGAATTCCGCACACGTTACCTCGACGGCATCCGCGCCGCCGCGCTCCCGTATTTGTGGCCGGCGCAGCAAACCAAATTGCAAGTCGTGCCCGCCACGCTCGGCGAATTATCGCAAGCCATCGGTGCCGCTCTCGTGGCGCGGCACACGTTTGGCGAAAGCGCCTGACCGCACTCCGCGATTGCTCCCGCAGCGCGACGCGACTTGATGCCGTGTCGCCATGCAACCCGTCGAAATCCAAGGCTTGCTCGCCTTTCTCCGCCACGCGGAACGACTCAAGACCGTCACGCGCACGGCGTGGACTTCCGAGGGCAAACGCGAAAGCACCGCCGAGCACACGTGGCGACTCTGTCTCTTTGCGCTCAGCTTGCGCCCGTGGTTTCCGCAGCTCGATTTCGAACGCGTGCTCAGCATCGCCATCGTCCACGACCTCGGGGAAGCAATCAGCGGCGATATTTCCGCCGTGGACCAAGTCGGCGTGCCCTCGAAACTCGAACAGGAACGGCGCGACTTATCGCAACTGCTCTCCCCCGCTCCGCCCGCCACGACTTCGGCGCTGGTCTCGCTCTGGGAAGAATACAACTCAGCCAGCACGCCTGAGGCAAAATTCGTCAAAGCGATCGATAAGCTCGAAACGATTTTGCAACACAACCAAGGCAGCAATCCCGCGGACTTCGATTACGCGTTCAATTTGCCCTACGGTCAGCAATACACGGACTACGATCCGGTGATCGTGCAACTGCGCGCCATTCTCGACGCCGACACCGCCGCCCGCGCGGCCGGACAACCGCCGTCGCCGACAGGTTAACGCCAAGTGAGTCGCATCACCCGCGCACTCAGTGCGCGCCGTGTTCCACTAGCAGCATCATCGCACCGAGCACGGCGAAGATGACACCGAGTAAACCCGCCTCGACGCGCTCGAGTTTTTGCACGCGCAGCCGCGCGAAACCAACCATCGTCAACCACGTGAAAATCATCATGCCAGCCAGCGTGCCAACGGCGAGAATACCACTGAGCACGAAGAAGCCGCGCCAGCCGTATTGCACGCCGGACAGATAGACCGGCAAAAAGCCTTCACAGGGCGAGAGCGTGATCATCATGAACAAACCGCTGATCGCCGCCCAATCGCCGGCGCGCTTCGACACGAGTTCCGTGCCCTTGAGTTCGTCTTCCCAGTGACTGTGGTCCTTTTCGTGTCCGCAACCGGCCCCCGGTTGATGATGTCCACCCGGCGCGTGATGGTGCAGGACGCGGCCACTCAATTGCCGCCAAAAATACCAAGCCGCGATGGCGAGCAAAATGCCGCCTGCCACTTGCTGAAAAATTTCGCCGAAATGCTCCTCGAACTGAAAACCGAACCACGCAATCGCCAAGCCGAGCAAACTCGTCAACGCGACATGGCCCAGTCCGGCAAACGCGGCGACCGCGAGTAGTTTTCCCAACGTCCAGCCGCGCGCCCTTGCCACGAGCACAAACGGCAACCAATGCGTCGGAATTGCCGCATGGAGAAAGGCGACGGTGAAGCCGGTCGCTGCTAAAGTGGTGAGCATAGGAAGTGCGCGAAAAAGAAGAAAACGAGGCCCGACTGGACCTGTCGACCTCGGACTTTACCAAAGTCGTCAAGCCCCCGCTTGCGCCCGCTGTGATAGTTTCCGATCGCAACAACACGCCCCACCCTTATGCGACAGTCGCAACGGCACAAAATCCGCCGCATCCTCGCCAACGCGTGCACGGCACCGCGCCGCGAGGATTGGTAGCCTTGCTATAAGGTTTGCGGCATCAGCGCGGTCCGCTTTCCTCCTCCTCCACGCATGTCCGCTCCTGATCTCAACGCCGTCTCCACCTATCTCCTCTCCCTGCAGGACGAGATTTGCACGGCATTGGCACGCGAGGACGGCGGCGGCGCGTTTACCGAAGACAACTGGATCCGCGAAGAGGGTGGTGGCGGTCGCTCGCGCATGTTGACCAACGGTGCGGTTTTCGAAAAAGCGGGCGTCGGCTACTCGCACGTTTCCGGTGCCAGCCTGCCGCCTTCCGCAACCGCACAACGCCCGGAACTTGCGGGCAAACCCTTTCACGCCACCGGCGTTTCGCTCGTGGTGCATCCACGCAATCCCTACGTGCCGACGACGCACATGAATGTGCGCTTTTTCATGGCCGGCGAAGGCGCAGAGGCGGTGTGGTGGTTTGGCGGCGGCTTCGACCTCACGCCGTATTACGGATTCACCGAGGATTGCGTGCATTGGCACCAGACCGCGCGCGCCGCGTGCGACCCGCACGGCGAACAGCATTACCCGCGCTTCAAAAAATGGTGCGACGATTACTTTTATCTGAAGCACCGCAACGAAGCGCGGGGGATCGGCGGCGTTTTCTTCGACGATTTCAACGCGCCCGGCTTCGCGCCAAGTTTCGCGCTGCAACAAAGTATCGGCAACGCCTTCCTCCCCGCCTTCCTGCCGATCGTGCAACGCCGCAAAAATACGCCGTTCGGCGAACGCGAGCGCGATTTCCAAATCTACCGCCGTGGCCGCTACGTGGAGTTCAATCTCGTATGGGATCGCGGCACGCATTTCGGTCTGCAAAGCGGCGGTCGCACTGAAAGTATTCTCATGTCACTGCCGCCGCTCGTGTCGTGGCGTTACGACTGGCAACCTGAGCCGGATTCGCCCGAAGCGCGCCTTTCCAATTTCTTTCTCCAACCAACTGACTGGACTAATTACCACGCATGAATTCCCGCGAACGATTCCTCCAAGCCGCCCGCTGCACCCCACTCGACCGTCCTCCGATTTGGGTGATGCGCCAAGCCGGCCGTTACCTCCCTGAATACCGCGCACTCAAGGCGAAGTCCTCCTTTTTGGAAATGGTGCGCACACCGGAGCTCGCCGCCGAAGTGACGTTGCAACCGCTGCGCCGCTTCGCTCTCGATGCGGCGATTATTTTCTCCGACATCCTCGTGATCCCCGAGGCAATGGGCCAGGGCTACAAATTCCGCGAAGAAGGCGGCATCGGCATGGAGTTCCGCCTCGAGACACGGGAGCAACTCGACCGACTCGACCCGTCCGGCGTGGCGCAGCGTCTCGATTACGTCGGCAAGGCGTTGGAGCGCGTAAAAGCAGAATTGAAAGGCGAGAAAGCCCTGCTCGGTTTCGGCGGTTCGCCGTGGACGCTCGCGACCTACATGGTCGAAGGCGGCAGCTCGGATGATTTTTCGCGGATCAAGGAATTGTTCTTCACTGACCGTCCGTTTTTCGAAGCGTTGATGGAAAAACTCACGGCGGCGCTGATCGAGTATTTCAAAATGCAAATCCGCGCCGGCGCAGATGCGATTCAGTTGTTCGATTCGTGGGGCGGCATCATCGCCGGCCAGGATTACGAAGCGGCCTCGCTGCGCTGGATGCGCGCGATCATTGAGGCGATGCCCAAGGATTTCCCGATCATTCTCTATGCCAAAGGCACGCCGCTCCAACTCACCGACATGGCCTTCAGCGGCGCGTCGGTCCTCGGCGTGGATTGGACAGTCGATCTCGGCGTCGTGCGCCGCCTGCTCCCCGCGAACATCGCGCTGCAAGGCAATCTCGATCCGGTGCTCATGAACACCACGCCCGCAATCGTGCGGCGCGAAGCCACACGTTTGCTCGAAACGATGCGTGGTGCGCCCGGGCACATCTTTAACCTCGGCCACGGTATCACGCCTGCGGCAAAAATTGAATGCATGGAGGCGTTGGTCGATACGGTCACTAATTGGCGATAACGGAAACTCCCATGAGCCCTCCCTCATCAACGTCGGTCGCGATCATCGGCGCCGGCATCACCGGCCTCACGGCAGCCTTTCGGCTCCATCAACGTGGATTTCGGGTCAAAGTTTTCGAGCGTAACGCGAACGCCGGTGGCGCGATTCGCACGCATCGCGAAGATGGCTGGCTCGTGGAATGCGGCCCCAACTCCGTGCAATACGGCGCGCCGGAGCTGAAGACGCTCATCACCGATCTCGGTCTCGACTCCGAGCTGCAACAGGCCAACCCACTCGCGAAGAAACGGTTTCTCGTGCGCGACGGAAAGTTCGTGCCGGTGCCGATGGGACCGGGGCAATTTTTCAAAACCAATCTCTTCGGCGCGCGCACCAAGCTGTCGCTCTTCACCGAACTGTTCACGCGCCCACGCGTGCGCAACTCCGACGTCAGCCTCGCCGAACTCGTGCGCTCGCACTACACGCAGGAGCTCGTCGATTACGCCGTGAATCCGCTCATCGCAGGCATCTACGCGGGCGATCCGGCGAAATTGTCCGTCAAGTGCGCTTTCCCCAGTTTATGGGAGGCGGAGCGCGCCAAGGGCTCGCTCGCGCGCGGCATGATGGCCGCCGCCAAAGCAAAGAAAGCACGCGGCGAAGCCGGCGGCCCCGCGCCGATCGTGTCGTTCAAGCGCGGTCTCAGCCAATTGATCGAAACCCTCGTGGCCAAACTTCCGCCCGGCACGGTGGAATTCAACACGGCGGTCGAAACGCTGATTCCCGGTGCGCCGCATCGGTTGATTTGCGCGCGCGGTGAAGAAAAATGCGGCGGCGAATTTGATTTCGTGGTGCTCGCCGTGCCCGCGCCGGCGCTCGCACAAATGACGTTCGGTTCCTTGGCCGAGCGCCCGCTCGCGTCACTCGACAACATCGTGCATCCGCCGGTGTCGTCACTCTTCCTCGGCTACAAACGCGAGCAAGTCGCGCACGCGCTCGACGGTTTCGGTGGCCTGACGCCCGCGAAGGAAGGCCGCGACGTGCTCGGAATTTTGTTTTCTTCAACGTTGTTTCCCGGCCGCGCGCCGGAGGGCCATGTCGCGCTGACGATTTTTGCCGGTGGCATGCGCCAACCCGACCACGCACGGCTCAACACCGCTCAATTACTCGCACGCATCGATCGCGACTTGCGCGAACTCGTCGGCGTGACCGGTGAACCGGTGTTCGTGAAACACAGCGTGTGGCCCCGTGCGATCCCGCAATACCAGATCGGTTACGAGCGTTACTTTGAAAAAATGAAGCAAATCGAGGAAGAATTCCCCGCTTTGTTCATCGGCGGACAAGCGCGGGACGGCATCTCCTTGCCTGATTGTTGCAAGAGTGGCGTGAAACTAGCCGAACGCGTCGCCGCGGCAGCCGCGAAGCGTTAAGACAGGTCAACGGACACCGGTCAGGACGCTGCTGGGGCAACCCCAATGCCCTCGCGCAGCCAACCAGCGTGCCGGGACCGAAATTGCGCCCGCATTACGCTCCTTTTTTAGCTCTGAAAACGGCGCGTCGGTCGATTTGCCTTTTTTCGCCTGTCTAGCCCTTGACTCACCCCCAGTGTAGAGTAGCTTCCGGCGCTTTTCCACCGATGGCGCTCGAACTCAAAGACACGCTCCTGCTTCCGAAGACGGACTTCCCCATGCGGGCAAGTCTCGTGCAACGCGAACCTGCGCGCATGGCTCATTGGGAGCAGCTCGGCCTCTACGAACGCATCCAAGCCCGCCGCATCAACGGCCCGACCTACGTCTTGCACGACGGTCCGCCGTTCACCAACGGCGACGTGCACATCGGCACGGCGTTGAACAAATCGCTGAAGGATTTCGTCAACCGCTACAAATCACTCCGCGGCTACCGCACGCCTTACGTGCCCGGTTGGGACTGCCACGGTTTGCCGATCGAGCAGAAGGTTTCCCGCGAATTGCAGGAGAAGCAGATCACGCTTTCCACTGCGGAGCTCCGCGGCAAATGCGACGAGTTCGCCGAAGGCTGGATCACGAAGCAAACCGCGCAATTCAAACGCATCGGCATTCTCGCTGATTGGGCCAACGAATACAAAACGAAGGCGCCGGTGTTTGAGGCTGACGTGTTGCGCACGTTCGCCGCGTTCGTCGAGCAAGGTCTCGTTTACCGCAGTAAGAAGCCGGTTTATTGGTCGATTCCCTTCGAAACGGCACTCGCCGAAGCGGAAATCGAATACCGCGATCACGTCTCGCCGTCGATTTGGGTGAAATTTCCCGTGCCGACGAGCGAAGCGGCCAAGTTCAACCTGCCGACGGACAAACCGCTTTTCGTCGTCATCTGGACAACCACGCCGTGGACGATTCCCGCCAACCTCGCCATCGCCGTTCATCCTGAAGTCGATTACGTCGTCGCAGATCTCGGCACGGAACGCATTGTCGTGGCAGAAGCGTTGCTCTCCGCGGTGGCCACCGCCGCCAAACTCGCCACGCAACCGACGACCGTGCTGACGTTGAAGGGTGCCGCGCTCGAAAAACTTGCCACGCGCCATCCGTTCATCGACCGCGCTTCGCCGGTCGTGTTGGCGGATTACGTCACGACCGAAAGTGGCACGGGCTGCGTGCACACCGCACCGGGACATGGCGCGGAGGATTATCTCACCGGCCTGAAGTATGGCTTGGAAATTTACTGCCCCGTCGGTGACGACGGTCGCTACCTCGACGATGGTCAAGTGCCCGCGGAACTTGTGGGCCTCACTGCGCTCGAGAGCGTCGAAGATCTCGCCGCGAAACGCACTTCGCCCGCCAACATCGGCGTGCTCAAGGCGCTCGCTGCCAGTGGCAACTTGCTCGCGAAACAACGCTACGAGCACCAATACCCGCACTGCTGGCGCTCGAAGACGCCGATTGTATTTCGCGCGGTTGACCAATGGTTCGTCTCGCTCGACAAGGCCGGCCATCGCCAGCTCGCGTTGCGCGAGATTAGCAAAATCGCCGCCGACCAAGGGTGGATTCCCGCGTGGGGCGAAGCGCGTATCCGCGGTGCCATTGAATCGCGTCCCGACTGGTGCATCAGCCGCCAACGTTCGTGGGGCGTGCCGATCATCGCGTTCTACGGGCCGGAAAAACAGGCCTACATCGACGCCGGTGTAATTCACGCCGTCGCCGACAAGATCGCGACCGTTGGCACCAATTTCTGGTATGATGCGCCGGTGACGGAAATCCTCCGCGACATCACGTTGCCGAGTGACTGGCCGAGTGCCGCTGAACTCACGACCGGTCGCGACACGCTGGACGTGTGGATCGATTCCGGTTCGACCCACGCGGCCGTGCTGCAACGCCGTCAAGGCGGCACGCAATGGCCCGCGGATCTTTATCTCGAAGGCAGCGACCAGCACCGCGGTTGGTTCCAATCGTCGCTCTGGTGCGGTGTGATTGCGTTTGGCGGCGCGCCTTATCGCGCGGTGCTGACGCACGGCTTCATCGTCGATAAGAACCGTCAGAAGATTTCCAAGAGTTCGACCTACCAAAAGCCGCAAACCGCCGAAGCCTACATCAAGGACCACGGCGCAGATGTGATTCGGCTCTGGATCGCGTCGCAGGATTTCCGCGACGACATTCCGGTTGATGAGGAAATTTTGAAGAACGTCGGCGAGGCCTACCGTCTCTTCCGCAACACGTTTCGTTTCCAGCTTTCGAATCTCTTCGATTTCAACGCCGCGCAACATGCGACGCCGGTCGCGGAAATGGATGCGCTCGACCGCTGGGCGTTGCACCAGACCACGCAGTTGCTCAATGAGTGCACGAAGGCCTACGACGCGTTCGAATTCCACCGCGTTTACCAGCTCTGCAATCAATTTTGCGCAGTCACGTTGTCGGCGATCTACCACGATATCCTGAAGGATCGCCTTTACACGCTCGCCGCCTCGCACCCGTTGCGCCGCTCGGCGCAGACCGCGATTCATCACATCTTCCGCACGCTCGTGCGCATTCTCGCGCCGGTGCTCACCTTCACCACCGACGAAGCGTGGAGCTATGCCATCGCCGGACAGGAATACACGACGGATTCCATCCATCTGCAGGATTGGCCCGTTGCACCGGGTGAATGGACCGATGCTGCGCTCGATGCCGAATTTTCCTCGCTCTTGAAGTTGCGCGTCAAGGTCAC
This sequence comes from uncultured Opitutaceae bacterium, assembly GCA_947085165.1. Taxonomy (GTDB): domain Bacteria; phylum Verrucomicrobiota; class Verrucomicrobiia; order Opitutales; family Opitutaceae; genus Didemnitutus. The sequence goes on along the minus strand of CAMTVI010000026.1, from coordinate 85,691 downwards.
CGAAAGCCTCGAACCGCTCCGCCAAGCCGGCACCATCGGCAAGTCGTTGGACGCCGTATTGACGTTTACCGGTGCGGCGAGTGATCCGTCTTTCGCCGTGTTGCATAAGCACGCGACGTTCCTGCCCGAATTCTTCATCGTCTCGCACGTCAACCTGGAAGCCGCCGCCGAGGCGGCGCTCTCCATCAAGGCCACGCATGCCCGCGCGGCCGGACTCGTGCGTTGCCCGCGCTGCTGGCGTTGGGTCCCCGCAATCACTTCAACCCCGCACGGCGAGATTTGTCCTCGTTGTGCCGACGCCCTTAACTCCTAAAAAACTTTCCCTATGGCCAAGCCGAAAAAAAACTCCCCCAAGAAGCCGGTCAAGAAAGCAGCTCCCATGAAAAAACCGGCCAAACCAGCGCCCACCAAAAAGGCCCCCGCGCCCGCAAAATCCAAGACCGCGAAAGCGGCCCCTGCTGCCAAAGCGGTCCATTCCGCTAAAGCAGCAGTCAAATCGCCTGTGTCCTCTAAAAAGACGGCCCCGGCGAAGCCAATTGCCACAAAGCCTACTAAAGCTGGCATGAGCACGGCCGATTTGAAGCGCATGATTCTCGACCGGAAGTCCACGGGCCCCGCCAAGTCGATTGCCTTTTCGCTCGATGAGGTCCGCGAGATTGCGAAGAAGAATGAAAAAAATCTCGTTACGACGGATCATTCGCAAAAAAATGCCAAGTCGGTCGCCCAGCAAAAGGCCGCCGATTTACTGGCCAAGTTGGAAAAGCCGCACAAGCCGCACCACGTAAAGCCGGCGTCTCTGGCGGACATTCTTGGCATCGGCGCCAAGGGCAAACGCAAGCCGTCCATGATTCCCGAAAGCGAAGTGCCGGAAAAATTCCGCCGCTACTATCGCTTGTTGATCGGGCTCCGCGATCACGTCCTCACTCAACTCGGCGAACACACGGAAGAGACGTTGCGGAAATCCGCGAAGGATGATTCGGGCGATCTCTCCGGCTACGGTCAGCACATGGCCGATGCGGGCACCGATACCTTCGACCGCGACTTCGCGCTCTCACTCGTTTCGAGCGAACAGGAAGCGCTGGCCGAAATCGAAGCCGCGATTAAACGCGTGCACAACGGCACCTACGGCATTTGCGAAGTCACGCAGAAGCCGATCGCCAAGGAGCGTCTGCTCGCCGTGCCTTTCACTCGTAATTCCGCTGAAGCGCAAAAACAAGTTGAACGTCACTCCCATCGCTCTCAGCAGCGCGGCGGTCTGTTCGGCGACGCGAGCGAAGAAGATGCGGTGAAATTGCGCGAAGACGACGCCGGCGACGAATAATTAACCCGCTGTTGCCAATCATTGCTTCACGGTGAAGCCCCCGAGTCAGCCCAAAGCGGCCTCATCTTCCCGCAGTTCGTCGACGGACGCTTCCGTCGGGGTGCTGACACGCCGTTCTCTCATCCAACGGGTGCTGGCTTACCGACGACTCTGGATCCTCGCGGCGGTGGTCTATGTGCTCGACCAATTGACGAAAGGCTGGATCGCTGGCCGCCTCAATTACCCGACTTACGGCCCGCCGTTCCACCTTCCTGTCATCGACGGATTCTTTAATTTGGTCCATGTCGGCAACACCGGCGCGGCCTGGAGTATTCTCTCTGGCTACGGCCGGCTACTCGGCGCATTCGCCTTGCTCACCTTGGTCGCGATATTCTTTTGGCGCAAAATGCTCGGGCTGCGTAATCCGACCGTGCAGTTGTGCTTCGGTGGACTTTGCGGTGGCACTGTCGGCAATCTCACAGATCGCTTTCGCTACGGACACGTTGTGGATTTTCTCGATTTCCGATTCGGCTCGTATGCCTACCCGTCGTTCAACGTGGCCGACATGGGCATCGTGATCGGCGTCTTTGGTTTCATCGTGTGGTCAGTGCGCCACCCGACACCTCCGGAAGATTAGTCCGCCCGCCGCGACATGCGCGGGTGCCGCGCGGCTTCACTCCACATTCGCCATTTGCTCGCGCACGCGTTCGAGCTCGTTTTTGCACTCGATGACGCGCTGGCTGATTTGCAGATCGTTCGCCTTGCTGCCGATCGTGTGAATCTCGCGACCGATTTCCTGCAAAATAAATTCCGCCTTCCGCCCCACTTCACCGTCGGAGCGCAGCAACTCTTTCAATTGCGCCAAATGACTGCGGAGGCGTGTGATTTCCTCGGTGATGTCCGCGCGATCCGCGAAAAGAGCGATCTCCTTGAGCACGCGCTCGTCGTTCACATCCAGTTCCAGGCCGGCGGCGCGGAGTCGTTGCATCAAATTTTCGCGGTAAGTGCCGACGGTCTGCGGCGCGAGCGCTGCCACGGCCTCGATGTGGGAATGCAATTTCGCAATTCGTCCCAGAAAATCGATCAAGAGTGCCTCACCTTCGCGAGCGCGCATCCCGCATAAGCCACGGATGGCCTCGCCGAGCGCTTCTTCCAGTTGCGGCCACGCTTCCTTGGCGTCGAGCAACTCGCCTTCGTCGCCACGGGCATTTGCGATTTCCCACAACAAATCCGTGCTCGGAGCAAACGGCACATCGCGCGATTGCGCCAAGTCCCGCAACCGATCCAACGTATCGGCAATCGCTGCTTCGTCCCACTCGCGCGCCCCGCTGCCGCCACCCGCTTCAATGGCCACGTGCACTTTGCCGCGCGCCACAACTTGGCGCACCGCTTCGGCCACGGCCGATTCCAACGATTCCCACGCGTCGGGCAGTGCCATCGTCAAATCCAGACCGCGTCGATTCACGGAATTGACCTGCACGGAAATCGTGCGCGCTCCTATTGTCGTCAACCCGCGACCAAAGCCAGTCATGCTATTCATGCCTGCGAGTTAGGCAGGGAACGCGCAAGGCGGCACGGCAATTCGTGCGCTCCGGTTCTGGTTAACCCAGCATCTTTTGCACCTGCTGCACGTCCTTGTCGCCGCGACCGCTGAGATTCACCACGAGCACCTGATCGGGCCGCAGCGCACGGGCGCGCTTCACCGCATGCACCAGTGCATGAGTGGATTCGAGCGCGGGAATGATTCCTTCCAAACGCGAACAGAGTTCAAACATGGCCAAGACTTCATCGTCGGTCGCATAGGCAAATTGGATGCGCTGCAAATCACGGTAATAGGCGTGCTCCGGACCGATCGCCGCGTAATCAAGTCCGGCACTGACCGAGTGCGTGAGTTCGATTTGGCCGTCGTCGTTTTGCAGGATGTAAGTCTTGCCGCCTTGCAACACCCCGAGGCGTCCGCCTTCAAAGCGTGCCGCGTGTTCGCCCCGCGTAATCCCGCGACCACCCGCCTCGACGCCGATTAGCGTCACTGCAGGGTCATCGAGAAAATCGAAGAACACCCCAATCGCGTTCGAGCCACCGCCGACGCACGCGATGATTTCGTCGGGCAACCGGCCTTCCCGCGCGACGATTTGCTCACGCAATTCCGTGCCGATCACCCGGTGAAAATCGCGCACCATCATCGGATACGGATGCGAGCCGAGCGCGGAACCGAGGATGTAGTGCGTGCCGCGCACGTTGGAAACCCAGTCGCGCATCGCTTCGTTGACGGCGTCCTTGAGCGTGCGTTGGCCGGCATCAACGCCGACGACTTTCGCACCCATCAGGCGCATCCGAAACACGTTCAACGCCTGGCGCTCCATATCGACGGAGCCCATGTAAACCGTGCAATCGAGACCGAACTTTGCGCAGACCGCAGCGGTCGCGACGCCGTGTTGTCCTGCGCCGGTTTCGGCGATGATGCGCTGCTTGCCCATGCGGCGCGCGAGCAAGGCCTGACCGAGGGCGTTGTTGATCTTATGCGCGCCCGTATGAAGCAGGTCCTCGCGTTTGAAATAAATTTTCGCCCCGCCGCAATGTGCGGTCAGGCGCTCGGCGAAATAGAGTTCCGTGGGACGACCGGCGAATTCCTTCAGGTGATGCCGCAACTCGGCTTGGAAAGCCGGATCAATTTTCGCCTCCTCGTAGGCCGCAGTGAGTTCCTCCAGCGCGGTCATCAACGTTTCCGGCACGAACACACCGCCGTAGGGACCAAAATGTCCCATCGCATCGGGCAAGTTGAAACGGGGAGCAGACTCGTGGGCGGGCGCGGACATGGCGACTACGGGAAGGAGCACCGACTAGAAACGCAAACGCGTTTTGTCGTTATGGCAGAACTCAGCGCTTGGCCACCGGAGGCGGTAGTGGCCGCGAAAAGAGCGTGAGAATGAATTCGCGCGGCAGCGTGATCGCATTGGCGACATGCACCACGGAGTTGGTTTGGAGAATCCGTCGGCTCTGCAAATCAATCGTGGTCACTTCCGGATAACGTTCACCTGTCGGTTGCACCCCGCGCTTTTGCCACACGACGGCTTCCTCCGGCGCGCCGCAGACCAGGCCGGTGATCCACAGGGCGGGACCACTCACCGCCGCGGCCACCTCGGCGGAACGCAGCACATGCTCATGCAACTCGCGGAAGCGCGCGGCACTCGGATGCTCGATCAACACGAGGGCCAAACGTTCGACTTGCGCTGCCGTTAAGTTTTGCGCGAGTAGAGCGCGGAAGCTCGCCGCCACCGCCCATTCCTCTCCGGTCAGTAAATCAATCTTCCAGCGGGTGCGGATCTGTTCGAAATCACCCAGTGCCGGTCCGTAGAAATCGAGTAACGCATGCGCTTCGAGCGGCGCACCGATTTCGGCGAGACGCTCAACTTGTGCTTGCATGTAGGTCGGGTTGAGCGGACCGCGGAATGGCGACGCCAGTTGTCGAATCGCTTCGAGGCGCTCACCGCGACCGAGCATCGCTTCCGACCGAAGCAAGAACTGGGCGAACGGAGCCAGTTGTGCCACCGCCGCCGCGTGATGTTGCAGAAACTCCGCACCATTGCCGCGGGTTTGCACCGCCGCGAGCAATGAGCGCACCCAAATCGCCGCGCGCTGCGGGTCCGCACTGGCCATCGCTGCGCAATGTCCGGCCAGGCGATCGAGTCTATTCATCGCGAGCAACGTGTCGTGATAATGCACCGCAGTCTGAAAGCGTTCCGCCGGATGCTCGCGCAACAGCTCGGCATAGGCATCGTCGGCGAATAGGAAGCTGCCTTGAAACATCGTAAGCTGTGCCAACAGGAGTCCGGTCTTGTAGTTGCTCGGGTCGCGTTGCCGCGCGCTGCTCAGCGCGAGAAACGCTTCGTGCAGCCGCCCCGTGACAAAAGCCTCCATGGCCCGGGCAAAAAGTGCTTCGGATTGCACCTCGCGAATCTCGTGCCATTTGCCCGGCCAGATCACTTGCGGCCAACTCACAGGTGCCCGCCCCACACTGCGCAGGCCGATGAAAAAAGCGGTGCCGACGACGAGATATATCGCCACCGCCCCCAACGTGAGCCACGCAAACGCGCGCCCCCAAAATGGCCGCACCGACTTCGCCGCGACGGAACAACACCAGCCATTCGACGTGTGCACGAGCAAAGGACAAATCGGGCGAAACCGCGCGGGATTGTCCCACATCAACACGGCGTCGCAGCGCACTTCACCGGGAATGCAATCGTCACTCGGATTCTGGCACGGGGCGGGACCAGAACGGCCACGCACGACGAAAATTGTCTTCAGTGCATTCCAATAAAAAATCGCCCAGACAAAGCGGAATGAATCCACCAACCACTTCCGCCGCGGTCGCGTATTACCGCTAGTTGCTCCCATGATGCAGCTTAGTCGGCCAAATTCACCGCTGCGTGCGAACTGGCGTCATTGCTCATCGCGCTTGTAGCGCGGCGTTTGCGGTAGGCGACAATGCCACCGGCCAGCAGCAGCAACGCGAGCTGCGCATACGTCGCGGGCTCCGGCACACCACCATAAGGCGAAATTGGCGGCGTGATTGCACCCAGTTCGCCCCACGTGAGGCCGGAAGAAGTGTTTCCCGTGGTGCCGAACAAATCCTGATTCAACGCATTCGTCTGCGTGGACGTGTAGGTGATGTAGGAGATGTTGCTCTGGTAGTTAAAAACGTAACTCGAAAAATCACCCTTCGAGTAGGTGCGAATCGCATTTTGTAACGTCGCAAAGGAGAGACCAAAGGTAACCCACGCATCGGCGTTGCCGCCGAAACTGGAGCCATCGCTCGCCTGCTCTGTGCGATACGTTGTGTTGGTGGTTAATGTGATCCCCGTCTGACTCGGGAAGGTCCACGAGGTGGTGCTGGGGCCGGTGTTGGCGCCCGCGCCGGGCAGGCCAAACGTCACGGTGCGCGTGCGGTTGTTCGGATTTCCGGCACTCTCGTTCATTACCATGATGAGGTCGATCGAGCCATTGCCATCAATATCCATACCGAGGCCCAAATTGCCGCCATTGCCCCACTGATTGACGCTGTCAAATTTGTCGAAACGCGCGCGAATCAACAAGTGATCGGTGCCACTAATCAAACCGGCCTTTTGTTGAAATCCTGCATAAGTCGCGTCTCCCACGAAATCGTCCGCACCTTGACCGGTCTGTTGATCGGCGCGCGGGTCGGTCATAATTGACCCATTCGGCAGCGTCCATGCGGTCCAGCCAGTCGTATCGTAAACACTGATGTTGGCTTGGCCCCAGAGTGTTACGGTGCACTTCATCAGAAACACGCCCACCAGCATCGAATAAATCGAGCGAAACACCGCGCATCGACTGGGGGATTTCAGTTTCACATCAGAAACGTAGAATATTTCGCATAATTTTCAACTAAGAATAAGGCCATGCCCCTATCTCGTCACTAGGGTCTTTCTGCCCTATGCCGTGCACTAAACAGCGTGAAATCGTCCCGTAATCCCCCTACCCCGAAATTTTTGACGGCGACCAAGACCGACTCATTCAGATCGCGCACTGCGCGCCCACTGTTTTCCCGCACGACGTCCGACAACCGCGCGTTCCCAAACTCCTTCCCTTCCGCGTTCGGCGTCTCCGTCAATCCATCCGTGAAGAGCACGAGCGTATCACCGGGGCGGAACGGCACGCTTCGTTCCGCCAACACTTCTGCAAAGGTCACGTCATCGACCAGTCCCAAAGGCATTCCCTCGGAGCCGAGAAACTGGCATTGCGGCTCGCTTCCCTCAGCCCGCGGCGCGACGAGTAACGGTAGTTCATGACCTGCACGGGCCAGGGTAATCTCGGCGCGCTGCAGATCGATGACGGCGTAGGTCATCGTGATATACATGTCACCGCGCATATCTTCGGTGAGCACGCGGTTCATTTCGCAAAGCACGCGGGCCGGCGAGTGGTGCAACGGCGCAAATGCGCGCAAATGCGTGCGGCAAATCGCCATCATGAGAGAAGCCGACACCCCTTTGCCCGACACATCCGCCACCGCGATGCCGACGCGATGATCATCCAATTTGATCGCGTCGTAAAAATCGCCACCGACCATCTGCGCGGCCATGTAGCGCGCGTCCAAAGCGAGTCCCGCAATCTGCGGCATCTCTTTTGGCAACAGCATCAATTGCACTTCGCTGGCGAGCGTCAGATCGAGATCGATGCGCTGCTTCTCCACTTGCAACGCGAGAAAGTCAGCATTGTGCACTGCCAAACCCGCTTGCTCCGCCAAGGCGGCGACCAACGAATAATCCGTCTCGGTAAACGGCTGCCCGTCGGCCGCGTTGCAGACGCACAGCACGCCGATCAAGTGATCGCGCACCATGATGGGAGCCGCGATCACCGAGCGCACCACCAACGCCTCATCATCATGTTTCACGACGCGCTCGTCTGACGGCGCATTCACGATCAGTGCCCCCTTTCCGGTCGCCGCCACGCCGCCGACCACACCTTCGCCGACGGGAAACGCTTCCGACTTCAACACCTGTTCGATGAACTTCGCGCGCGTGACCATCTTGATGCGCTGCGCATCCGGAATCGGACGGTGCGGCGGAAACAATCCCTCGACTGCCACGCCGCGCATCATGTTGTCCGCCCCTTTTTCAAAAATACACGCGCTCAGCGCTCCAGTGCTGAGAATCGATGCGTGCACGATGCGTTGAAATAATTCATCGCGCGTCAACCGTGCCCCGACCGCGTCCACCATGGCGTGCATGTAGTCCAACACGATTTGCCGCTCTTCGAGGAGGGAGGTTTTCTCCTCTTCGATCCGAGCCGCTTCGCGCTGTGCGCGCCAATAAAGGGCGTAAACCAACAATGCGCCCAGCACACCACCGAGGAGAAATTGCGTCATGGTAACCGCCTCTTGTGTAGTTTCCCTTCGGCCGATGCCGAGTCAAATTCACGACTACTGCCATCTGGAATCAGACCTGCCATGCTCACGTGGCGCGCCGACTAACTCCGTCCGTCGGACCGCACTTGATTGCGCAGGAAAGCGAGCACGTCTTGAAATTTCTCGGCGTTGCTCGCATCGGAGTTGACCAGATTTTCGTGTGCTTCGAGCACCAGTTTCGCGCTTTCGAGTTCGTTGCGTTTCTGCTCCGACAATGCCTGCACGCCACCGCTCTGGAAATCCATCGCGAAATCACCCGACTCGACCGTCGCCAAGCGGTGCAACCCGAGGTTCCGGATCAATTCGAGATTCCGTTCCGACACGCGCACCAACAGCAGTTCACCGGCCGGACTTTGCTTGCGCAACTGCATCGCCGCTCCTGCCAACACACCGAGAAATGTGCTGTCCATGCTGCCACAGCCTTGGAAATCCAAGACGAAACGTCGCTTTCCTTGGCGCGTCATCTCCGCGAAAAAATCCCGCAGACAACCGCAGTTGGCAAACGACGCCCGCCCGTCAATGCGCACCAACACCGGATCGGTGTAGGGATTGACGAGAAAGATCGGCTTGGCGGTTTCGGTCATCGTGGGGACTTCACTGGCGCGGGCGCACCAACTCAAACGGGGAGCAGCTCGAAGGCCGCTCCCCACGGTGAATTAGTTCTTCGCCACAATCTGGCGCAAAACGTAGGGCAAAATGCCGCCGTGCTGATAATATTCGATTTCGATCGGCGTATCGATGCGGCAGGCGACCGCCACATCCTGCACCGAACCGTCCTTCCGCGTAATGCGCAACGTGAGATCCTGTTGCGGCTTCACCGCGGGAGAGAGCCCGATGACGTCGTAGGTTTCGCTGCCGTCGAGTTTCAAAGACTGCGCATTGGCACCGTCCTTGAACTGCAAGGGCAACACGCCCATGCCGACGAGATTAGAGCGGTGAATGCGCTCGTAGCTTTGCGCCACGACCACTTTCACGCCGAGCAGGTTCGTGCCCTTGGCCGCCCAATCGCGCGAGGAGCCAGTGCCGTATTCCTGGCCGGCGAGAATGATGAGTGGCGTGCCGGCTTTTTGATGCGCCATCGACGCATCGTAGATCGACGTCTCCTGGCCGTCCGGCCCGATCGTGTTGCCGCCTTCCTTGCCGCCGAGCATCAAGTTCTTGATGCGCACGTTGGCGAAAGTGCCGCGGGTCATCACGCGATCGTTGCCACGGCGTGAGCCGTAGGAATTAAAATCCTCGAACGCGACGCCGCTCTCCACGAGGAACTGGCCCGCCGGCGAACTCTTCTTAATCGCCCCCGCCGGCGAGATGTGGTCGGTCGTCACCGAATCGCCAAACAGACCAAGCACGCGCGCGCCCTTGATCTCGGCAATCGTGCCGGGCTGCATCGAGAAGTTGGTGAAGAACGGCGGCTCCTGGATGTAGGTCGAATCAGCTTCGAACGAGTAAACATCGCCGACCGTCGCGGGGATTTCATTCCACTTCGGATTCTGCTCGGCGAAGTTGCTGTAGAGTTTGCGGAACACTTCCGGCTTCAACGCCGCCTGCATGTGGTCGCGCACTTCCTGCAACGTCGGCCACAGGTCCTTCAAATAGACATCGTTGCCGTCCTTGTCCTTGCCGAGTGCGTCGGTCGTCATGTCGAGGTCGACGCGACCCGCGAGGGCGAAGGCGACGACGAGCGGCGGCGACATCAGGAAGTTGGCCTTGATGTTTTGGTGCACGCGCGCCTCGAAGTTGCGATTCCCCGACAGCACGGACGCGGCAACAAGGTCGTTTTTCAACACGGCTTCTTCGACTGGGGCGGCGAGCGGGCCGGAGTTGCCGATACACGTGGTGCAACCGTAGCCGACCGTTTGGAAACCGAGTTGATCGAGATACGGCGAGAGGCCGGTCTTATCCAAGTAGTCCGTCACCACGCGCGAACCGGGCGCGAGCGAGCTCTTCACGATCGGATTCACCGTCATGCCGCGTTCGACCGCTTTCTTTGCGACCAAACCGGCGGCGAGCATCACGCTCGGATTCGACGTGTTGGTGCAACTCGTGATCGCAGCGATGAGGACGGAACCGTGCCCGACCCTGTGGCCGTCAACTTGCGCGCTGATCGTCGCATAGTCTTCCGCCTTTTTGCCAAAGCCGGCTTCGGCGACGGGTTTCGAGAATGTCTTGATGAAGCTTTCCTTCAATTGCGGGAGCACGATGCGATCTTGCGGACGTTTCGGACCTGCGACGCTCGGCACCACGGCGGACAAATCGATCTCGATCACTTGCGAGTAGTCGATGTCGCCCTTTTGCGGAATTCCCCACAGGCCCTGCGCCTTGTAATAGGCTTCGTAGGTGGCAACGTCGGATTCATTCCGCCCCGTGGCGCGGAGATAATTCGTGCATTCCCCATCGATCGGGAAGAAGCCCATCGTCGCGCCGTATTCGGGCGCCATGTTGGCGATCGTCGCGCGGTCCACCACCGGCAACGCCTTCGCTCCGGGGCCGAAAAATTCCACGAATTTGCCTACGACTTTGGTTTTGCGCAGCAACTCCGTCACGGTGAGCGCCAAGTCCGTCGCGGTAACGCCTTCGCTCAACGCGCCTGTCAAATGCACGCCGACCACATCCGGCGTGAGGAAATAGACCGGCTGACCGAGCATGCCGGCCTCGGCTTCGATGCCGCCGACGCCCCAACCCACGATGCCGAGACCGTTGATCATCGTCGTGTGCGAGTCGGTGCCGACGAGCGTGTCGGGGTAGTAAACATTGCCCGCCTTGACCACGCCCTTGGCAAGAAACTCCAAATTGACTTGGTGCACGATACCGATGCCCGGCGGCACGACCTTGAACGTATCGAAGGCCTGCATGCCCCACTTCAGGAATTGGTAACGCTCGCGATTGCGGGTGAATTCCAATTCGAGATTCTTTTCCATCGCTTCGCGCGAACCCGCGAAATCGACCTGCACCGAGTGATCCACCACGAGATCAACCGGCACGAGCGGCTCGATGATCTTCGGGTTCTTGCCCATCTTCGCCGCCGCCGAACGCATCGCCGCCAAATCAACCAACAGCGGCACGCCGGTGAAGTCCTGCAACACGATCCGCGCGACCACGAACGGGATTTCCGCCGTGCGCGCTTCGTTCGGTTGCCACGCCGCCAACTCCTTGATGTTCGACTCCAGCACGCGCTTGCCGTCGCAATTGCGCAGCACGGCCTCGAGCACGAGGCGGATGCTCACGGGCAATCGCGTGATATTGAAACCCGCCTGCGCCAATGCGGGCAGGGAGTAGAACTGTTTGCCGTCGGCAAAATTCTGCAGGGTGTTGAAAGGATTCGGGAGGGACATGATGAGAAAAGATTGAGAAACGCGGGGCGCGGTGGGCGGAGAGTGTCGTGGCACTCTCCGCGAAGGAGCTTAGCCCGCGAGGGCGGCTTTGACTTTGTCGAAGCTCGGCAAGTCCTTCGGGGTCGGAGTTTGCTCGGAGTATTTGATCACGCCATCCTTGCCGATGACGAAGGCCGCGCGCGCGGCCGTGTCGCCGACGCCAGCGAGATTCGGGAACACCACATCGTAGGCCTTGGTGACCGTCTTGTTCAGATCGGAGAGCAGTGTGACCTTGATGCTGTTCGCCTTGGCCCACGCTTCGTGGGTGAACGGGCTGTCGACGCTGATGGCGTAGACGGCCGCGCCGAGATCAGAGTAGGCGGTCAGGCCGCCGGTCACGTCACACATTTCCTGCGTGCAGACGCCGGTGTAGGCGAGCGGGAAGAACAACAACACGACAGGTTGCTTGCCGAAGTGATCGCTCAACTTGACGTCTTTGAGACCGTCGACGGTCTTGGTTTTGAGGGTAAAATCGGGGGCATTGGTGCCAACTGCGAGAGCCATGGGAAGAAGTAGTTGCGGGTTGATTTTTCCGGAGGCAAAAGTGCCTGCGAACGAACTTTTACGATAGAGCTGCGCCCCGCAGTGCCGCAACCTTCATTTCTGCACTATGAGCTGACTTTCTGGGCATGATGCAAAACTCAGTAGCTCCGCTGCACTGCGCGCTTGCGCCCCACCCCGCTCCAGCCGTTTACTCCGCCCTCTCCCATGACTGATATTTTGGCCGAACTCGACTGGCGTGGCCTCTACGCCGACAGCACTGATCGCGACGCCCTCGCTCAACGCCTCGCCGCCAGCCCGCTCGCGCTTTATTGTGGCTTCGATCCGACCGCCGATTCGCTCCACGTCGGCAATCTTGTGCCGCTCTTCGCGCTCCGCCGCTTTCAACTCGCCGGCCACCACCCCATCGTCCTCGCCGGCGGTGCCACCGGCATGGTCGGTGATCCCTCCGGCAAATCCGACGAACGCAATCTCCAGACACCCGAACAAGTCGCGCACAACATCGCGTCGATTCGCGGCCAGTTGCAGAAATTCCTCGATTTCGACACTCCGCAAAATCCCGCCCGCCTCGTCAACAACGCCGACTGGACCGCGCCGATCAGCTTCCTCGATTTTCTCCGCGACGTCGGAAAATTCATCACCGTCAACACGATGGTCGCCAAGGATTCCGTGCGCTCGCGCATGGAAGACCGCAGCAGCGGCATCAGTTTCACGGAGTTCAGCTACATGCTGCTCCAAGGCCACGATTTCTACCACTTGCGCCAGGCGCTGAATTGTGAACTCCAAGTCGGCGCGACCGACCAGTGGGGCAACATCACCGTCGGCACCGAACTCACCCGCAAAAAACTCGGCGCCACCGTCTGGGGCCTCGTCTTCCCGCTGCTCACGAAATCCGACGGTTCCAAATACGGCAAAACCGCCACCGGCACCGTGTGGCTCGATCCGCAACGCACCTCGACCTACCGCTTCTACCAATTTTTCGTCAACGCGGACGACGCCGACGTCATCAAGCTCCTCAAGACGCTCACCTTCCTCCCGCGCGATGAGATTGCCGCCCTCGAAACTGAACTCGCCAGCAATCCCGGCGCTCGCAACGCGCAGAAAGCACTCGCGCGCGAATTGACTACGCTCGTGCACGGCCCCGACGCGCTCACGGCCGCATTGAAAGCCTCCGAGATTTTATTCGGCGGCTCGCTCGATGGCGTGAGCGAAACAATCTTTCACGACGTCGTCGGCGAAGTTCCCACGAAGGAACTCGAACGCGCCAAACTCGACGGCGCGGGCTCGGCGATTGCCGACCTCATCGTGCACGCCGGACTCGAACCATCGAAAGGCGCCGCGCGCAAATCCCTCGAAGCGGGCGGCATCTACTTGAACAATGTCCGTGCCGACCACACGCGCGCCGTGACAAGTGCGGATTTGCTCTTCGGCAAGTATCTCCTCTTCCGCAAAGGCAAACGCAGCTACGCCGTGCTCACGGCGGGTTGAGCGCCGGAAAGAATGCAGCGATCAGGCCACTGCTGGTGTAGCTGCGGGCACAAGCGCGGTGAGCCGCGCGTGTTCGGCGGGATCGAGTTGTTCGAGCAAGCCGAGTTCACCAAACGTCGCTAGGCGCGAAGCGGCGTCGACGGCCGCATAAGTCGCATTCGGATCGACGATCCGGCGACCGAGAATTTCTTCGAGCATCTCCTGCGTATAGGCGGGGCGCGGCAGCGACGTCGATTGCGTGCCATATTGATTCAGGTTCGACGCAAAAATCCCCGCGGCACTCACCGGCAAAAAATCCTCGTAGCGCAAACCCACTGCCTCGACGTAACCAAGTTGCCGCAGTTCGCGCAAATTCGTCGTGGTCAGTTTCCCTTCGCGCGCTGCCGCCAAACCGTCTGCCGTCGCCGAGTAAGTCGCATAGACCAAACCTTGATCAAGCAGCGCACTCAGTTGCTTGGAGATTTCCGCAAACGCTTCAGCGTCGACGCGTTCGTGCGTGAGAAAATCATGCTTCGCCAACTCCGGTTGACGACTGCGCGCGGATTCCGCCGCCACCAGGCAACTGTCGTAGAGAGCGCGCCCGCGTGGCGTCATCGCATAGCCGCGCTGCTCGATTTCGCCAAAGCGCGCGGTGTGTTGGCCGCGCACGCGCGTGCCGTCGGCTTCGCGAAATTCCACCGGCTCGGTCAACGCTTTGTAGGCATCCTGCCGGAGCAACACCGGCGTGCCGTCCGGCGGCCCTTCGGTCGTGTCTTTGAATCCCGCGTGCTTGATCACACTCAGCACCAAGTCCGGCTGCTGCAACCGCCGCGCCAGCGCGTCCACCAAGTCACCGAGTCGCGATGCGGACACTTCGCCGCGCTGCCACGTGGCGATTTTTGTCGCTGTCAGGTATTTAAAATTCAGGAGCAGAAAATCGCGGTCGGCGCGGTCGCGCCAGCGTCCTAACACGATCACCGCACGTGTGCGAAAGGTCGCCTCATCCAGCTCGCCGAGGCAGAACTTCATCGCGGCCGTGAACAAATCCATCACCAGCGTATTCGGGGTGAGGTGGTTGAGGTGATGCGAATCGAAGCACGCGATGTCGGCGGCGATTTTATAACCCGCCGCGCACAGTTCCTGATAAAACGCGTGGTCGCGCGCCCGTCCCGTCCAACGGAAAATTTGCGTCACGCCTTCGTGAATGAGTTGCGCCGCATGGCTCTCTTCGAGTCCGCCCTGTTGTTCGTTTTTCTCCAACAACGCCTTCACTTCACTCGAGAACACCTTGCGTTGCGCGAGCAGTGCTTCGAGGCGCACGCGCATCGGCGGGGCGAAAAAATCCGTCATTAACAACGAACAAAAGACGCGATGATCGGGTTGCATCCGCGAGCGAAACGCCGTCGCGATGATCGGCTGACTCTTCGCGCCAACCTGCGTCATGTCGTAGAAATTGTGCGGCTCCATCCCGAACGCCGCGAAGTAGCGCGCGACCCAGCGATATTCATCGGCGCGCCCGATGCGAATCGCGCCGTGGCGTTCTCCGCCGGTTTGTTCAAGCAACGCCGCATCGGCCACAAAGCCGTGATGCAACTCCGCCAGCAACGCGCATGCGGTCTCGTTGCACACGCGATTCACGAGCAGCGATTTGTCGTAGAGCGGCACCTCGGCACCGAACATGCGCGACAGTTCGGCGAAAAGCCGGTGCTGCAGGACGAGCGGATCGACAAGCTTCAAAGTCATGCGCGGATTCTCAACTTCGCCGCCCAACTGACCACCGCAAAAGCGCGACCAAGTTTAGCCGTGGGTCAATTTCAGCCCGAAAATTCCGCCCACAATCAGGATCATACAGGCAAAGCGCGCCGCCGTCGCCGGTTCCTTAAACAACACAATCCCCGCAATGGCGGTGCCGACGGCGCCAATGCCAGTCCACACCGCGTAACTTGTGCCGAGCGGCAGTGCTTTCACCGCCTGCGACAGACAACCAAAGCTCGCCAGCATCAGCACCACGGTGATCAAACTCGGCCCCAGCCGCGTAAAACCTTGCGTGTATTTCAGACCAATGGCCCACCCGATTTCGAGTGCACCTGCGACGAAGAGCCATAAC
Source organism: uncultured Opitutaceae bacterium (assembly GCA_947085165.1). GTDB lineage: Bacteria > Verrucomicrobiota > Verrucomicrobiia > Opitutales > Opitutaceae > Didemnitutus. The sequence goes on along the minus strand of CAMTVI010000026.1, from coordinate 70,020 downwards.
CAAGCCATGCGCGCGAGTATTCAGAATCCACCGCGTCACTCACGCGAAATCGCGCCACTGACGCTTAGGGCGCCGCTGGCTCGTCCAATTTGTCCCGCACCGCGCGGAGGAATCTCTCCATGCCAAACGGCTTCTGCAGGAACGTCACGTTGGGCGGCATCGGACTGCCGTTGGTGGCGGACTCACGGTCGTAACCGCTGCACAAAATCACTTTCAACTGCGGCCGTGTTTGGCGCAGTTCCAAACAAAGCTCCCGTCCGCTCACGCCGCCGGGCATGACGATATCCGAGATGAGCAGGTCGAGTTCGGGCTGTTGATCGCGCACAAAAGCCAGTGCGAGCGCGCCGGACTCAGCCATGTGCACTTGATAGCCATAACGGATCAGCGCTGTTTTCATCCACAGCCGCACTTGCGCTTCATCTTCGGCGATGAGGATGCGTTCCTTGCCGCCGAGCGACGCCGGATCGCGTTGCGCGACGCCATCTTTTGGCTCTGCCGTGGCGATTTGTAACCACGGGAGATAAACAAAGAAAGTCGTGCCTGCGCCGACGGTGCTCTCCACCTCGATCCAGCCTTTGTGCTGCTGCACAATGCCGAACACCATGGCGAGCCCGAGGCCGGTGCCTTTGCCCGCTTCCTTGGTCGTGAAAAACGGCTCAAAAATATGCGCCATCACTTCGGGCGGGATACCGCTGCCGTTGTCGGTCACCGCTAGCCGCACAAAGCGACCCGCGCGCCGCTGCGGGTGCCCGCCGACATCGCGGTTGAAAAACAGCCGTTCGCCCGTCGCGATGAGCAATCGTCCGCCCTGCCGCATCGCATCACGCGAATTGATCACCAAATTCATCAACAATTGCTCAATCATGCCGGGATCCGCATGCACCGGTAATTTGCCCGGGTAACTGGTGGTGGTGATCGTGATCGTTTCGCCGACTAAGCGGTGACACATCCGCAACATGTCGGCCACCACGGCGTTCAAATCCACCGGGCGCAACGCCACCGGCTCGCGCCGACTGAAGGTGAGCAACTGTCGCGTGAGTTCCGCCGCACGTTGAGCGGCGCGGTAGCTTTCCGTGATCGCATTGGTCGCTTCGGTCGGGTTCTCCGCCCCGAGCCGGAGCAACGACAAGTTGCCGAGAATCACTGTCAGCAAATTATTGAAATCGTGCGCGACGCCACCGGCCAACTGGCCGACGGCATCCATTTTCTGCGACTGGAGCACTTGTTCCTGCAAACGCTTGCGTTCGGTGATGTCGGCCAGCGCTCCAATCATGCGGGCCGGTTCGCCAGCGCGATTGTAGTGGATATAACCGTAGTCGACGACTTCCGCATAGTTCCCTTCGCTGCAGAGAAAACGATACTCCGCCGACCAGAGCGGTTCTTGCTTGGCAAACGCGGCCTGGAGACTCTCCACGACCCGCGTGCGGTCATCCGGGTGGATGTTGGACGACCACCACGCTTCTTTTTTTCCCTGAAAGGTCGCTTCACCGGGATAACGCGCATGATAGGTATCATTTCGCCACGTCGTGCCTTTGACTGCATCCCAGTCGTAAATTGCATCGCGCGTCGCGAGAGCGACGAGCCGAAACCGCTCTTCACTTTCCCGCAGCGCTTCTTCGGCACCACGGCGCTCCGTGATATTGCGCAGGATGACGATCGCCCCGCCTTCGCGCAGTGGCACCAGCCGCGCTTCGTGATGTTCCAATTCGCCGTTCCGCCGGACGGAAAACTCCAATTCGAGCACCCGCGCTTCCTCCTGCATCTGCGCAAACGCGTGCTCCAGTTCTGCCGAGACCTCCGGAAAAGGATCTTCCGTAAACCGCCGCCCCACCAACGCGCCCGGTTTCCATTGGATCTGCTCATTGGCGCCGACTTTGGCGGACAGAATCAGTCCGTCCGCATTGACGTGAAACAGCAAATCCGGGATGGCCTCGAACACGGCCGACATCTCGGCATTGGCTTGCAACAACTCCTGCGAACTCAACTCCAGTGACCGCTCCAACATCGCACGGTCTTCGTCGTTGGCGCGATACGCGGCATCCACGGCCGCGACAAAATCCACCAAGCTACCGGCGGGGATTTCAGTCTGCCCGAAGTGGCGCTTGATTTGGCGCCGCAGGAGGTTGTGCGTGAGCTCCACGAATTAGGTTTCGCGCAAAGTAGTAATCGTCATCGTTTGATTGTGCAACTCGCACTTCGCGCCCGGCGTGAATGGTGAGATTTCTCCATAGGAATAGAAGCCGGTCAGCGCCGCTCCCGCCCCGAGCACCTCGCGCACGCCCTCGACTTCTTCCTCGATGCGTTGCTTCAAGACCAGTTTGCGTCCGACGCAACTGATCAACAACGCCAATTCCGGCGAATTGCTACCAATCGCGTGATAGCCTGTGGTGGCCGCACCGGACGCCCCATCAATCAAACGGTCGAAATTCGCCTTCATCAGGCGCGCGTAGGAACCCTCCGGCACGTCGCCGGCAAAGGTCATGCTGCCCGCCTGCTCATCGATACCGAGAATCGTCCGCACCACGGGCGTTTCGTCCGACTTCGTGCGCAAACTCAGCGGAAACAACAAGCCCGTCGCCGGCAGCCCCGCCGCGTGTTCGCCGAGGTATTTTTTGTAAAGCGCGAGAGCTGATTGGCCGTCGAATTCGTAGAGCACATTGCCTTGCGAACGCGTGATGACGCGTTCCGGACCGAACGAATCCCAACCGCCCAACGAGCCGCAACCCACCTGCAAGCGACGCCCGTAAAAACCAATCGCCGCCACGAGCTTCTGTTCTATTTTTCCTTGCCAGACGACGTGTGTTTGCGCGAAGCGCGCGCCATCACCGGCGAGACCACCGGTCACGGAAACGCCTTCCGGCAAACCTTCCGTCATGCCGAGCACCAACTCGCTGCCATTAACGTTCAAGCCATCGGACAACACGAACACGTGCACCAACGGATCGTCGCCGTTGCCATCCGCCGCCGGCACGCTGCGCGGCAGTTCCGCCATCAAATTCTTCGCCGCCGCCCGACTCTCTTGCGCCCCTTCGATTCGCACGGCTGCACCCCGCAACTGCGTGTGCGCAAACTTCACCACCGTAACGACCAGCGTGTCATCCGTCACCTCGGTGCCGTGAATTTCGCCCGCCGTGGAACAGCCGAGAAATTTCGCGCCGGGCAATGCCGCGTGCAACTCCTCCATCAGTTCCGGTTTCGTCCAAATGACGGAGGCACCAAAAAGGAAAACAAGGTCGGCCGCTGGCGAAGCAACCTCGGACAATGCAGGAGACCAGCCGCTAGTTTGCGACCAGCGCGTTTGGGTAATTTTCATCGGGGTGAACTGGGTTGAACGTTAATTAACTACTACGTCCTTAATTCGGCACAAGTGCGACGCTATTGAGAGTTTTCGGTTAATTCCGAACCTCTTTTCGCGCACACCAAAATGCTCATCCTTTCGGCGTAGCGGCGCAACCCAACACCTGCACAACCTCGCGCAACTCATGCACAGTGGCGCGCGCCTATTCGGGCTACTATGACACAACCCTCCACGCGCTGCCTCGGCTCCACTTCGACGTCGGCGCGCACCCGCCATGCCCTCCCTCACTCGACCGAAACCGTTTCTCCAGCCGGAATACTGCAAAGGCTGCCTGCGCTGTATCGACGCCTGCCCGAAGCACTGCATCACCCCGGGCAACGAGATCAATCCCATCACGGGACTCACCCCGGTCGAACTCAACCTCGATGCCTGCAACGGTTGCACGCTCTGCATGCAGGCCTGCCCTGAACCGTTCGGCCTGCGTCCGGAAACAGAGAAGTGCGGCACCGATTGTTCGTGCCATCACGAATTCGAGTTAGCCGACCCCGCGAAACTCTTTGGCCCGCGCCAGATCAAAGCTGAACCCGCACCCGATCAACCGGACGAACGGATCGAACTCCCCGCGTGCGAACCGATGGTGTTGAAAGGCAACTACGCGTCCGCCATCGGCGCGTTGCTCGGCGGCTGTCGTCACGTTTTTGGTTACCCGATTACACCGAGCACCGAAGGCTCGGAACTCATGGCGAAAATTCTGCCGAAGCTCAACGGCTCGTTCGTGCAAGCCGTCAGCGAAACCGCCGCCGTCAACATGATGTATGGCGCGGGCGGCAGCGGCGTGCCGTGCATCACCTTCACCAGCGGCCCCGGCTTCAGCCTTATGCTCGAAGGCATCAGCTACATGGTCGGCGCGGAATTACCGGGCGTCTTCGTCAACGTGATGCGCGGCGGCCCCGGCCTCGGCAACCTCGGGCCGGAACAAGCTGATATCAGCATGTCCTGCCGCGGACTCGGCCACGGCAACTCGCACGCCATCGTCCTCGCGCCCGGCACGCCACAAGAAATGCTCGACCTCGCGATGGCGGCCTTCGACCTGAGTTTCCACTACCGCATTCCGGTCGTGATTCTCGGCGACGGCTACCTCGGGCAAATGACCGGCGTCGTCAAATTACCGCGGCACATGATCAAGCGCGGCATTCCCGCGTGGGCCGTTTGCGGCGACCGCGGCCACCGTCACAACGTCATTTCTTCCATTCAACTCGCCGAAGTTGACCTTGAAAAACACAACGAGCACCTCAATCGCAAATACGCCGCGATCGCCGACGCCGAGCAACGCGCCGATCTCTACCGTTGCGACGATGCCGACACCCTCATCATCGCGTGCAACACGCCCGCGCGTATGGCCAAGGGTGCCATCGCCGCCGCACGCGAGGCCGGTCTCCGCGTCGGTCTTTTCCGTCCGGTCACGCTCTGGCCGTTTCCCATCAAAGCGCTCGCTGAACTCCTTCCGCAAATCGAACGCATCGTGGTGGTCGAAGCTGGTCCCGGCCAATTGGAAAACGAGTTGCGCCTCGCGCTCAGTCTCGCGGGCTATTCACCGCCACCCATCGAATCCGTGCGGCGACACGGTGGCATTCTGCCGTCGCAAGACGAAATCTTTAATCGGCTCCTCGCGGGCCGGGAGGTGACAACATGAGTGGCGTATTCTACGACAAATTCGACCGGCACGCCGGTGGCGTCGGCCTCAAGGGCCAGAGCACGCACTACTGCCCCGGTTGCGGTCACGGCGTCGTGCATCGCGACATCGCCGAGATCATCGAAAGTCTCGGCGCGCAGGATCGCGCGATCTTCATCAGTCCTGTCGGTTGTTCGGTTTTCGCGTATTATTATTTCGATGTCGGCAATTCCCAAGCCGCCCACGGTCGCGCGCCGGTCGTTGGCCTCGGTCACAAACTCGCCAATCCCGACTCGCTCGTCATCTGCTATCAGGGCGACGGCGACCTCGCATCCATCGGTCTCGCCGAAACCATCTCCGTCGCGCAAATGGGCCTGCCGCTCACAGTCATCTTCATCAACAACGCCATTTATGGCATGACCGGTGGACAACTCGCACCGACTTCCCTCGTCGGCCAACGCACCGCCACCAGCCCCGACGGTCGCACGCGCTCCATGGGCCAACCGTTGAAGATGGCCGAACTCATCGCGCAACTTGACGGCCCGATCTATGTCGAACGCGTCGCGCTCTACGACGCCAAGAATCGCGTCAAAGCCCGCAAAGCGATCAAGAAGGCCCTCACGCTCCAAGAAGAGCGCCGCGGCTACTCGTTCATTGAAGTGCTCTCCGAATGCCCCACGCACCTCAAACTTACGCCGGTCGAGGCCGAGCTATGGGTGAAGGAAAACATGGAGCCGATCTTCCCGATCGGCGTGAAAAAAGACGTCGTCACCGAACCGTGGTTCACCGGTCCGCGTCCGTCGTTCGAACCCGAGGCCGTGCTCGGTCTCAGCGGTGCCGAACCCGCGCGTGACAATCGCGAACGCGCCGCATGGCCCGCGCACCTCGGCAAACGTGATCTCAGCTTCAAATTCGCCGGCTCCGGCGGCGACGGTGCGCAAACCGCCGCGCTCCTCCTCGTGCGTGCCGCTATCGAACTCGGTTACGACGCCACCCACATTCCCGCTTACGGTCCCGAAAGCCGCGGCGGCACCTCCTACGCCGATGTGCATATCGCCGCCGACGAAGTGCTCAATCCCGCCGCACCGGAGCCCGACGTGCTCGTCGCTTTCAACGCGCCCAGTCTCGCCAAATTCGCTCCGACCGTCGCGCGCGGCGGCACGATCATCTACGACAGCACGCTGATTCCCATACCGCCGAAATATCTCCCCGAAGGACGCAACATCCTCCCGGTGCCTTTGACGCGCATCGCCGCCGATCTTGGCAAACCGATGGTCAAAAACGTGGTCGCGCTCGGTGTGCTGCAAGCCGCCACGCGCATTCTCCCCGGCAACGCGTTAATGGATACGCTCGCTCACGTGCTGAAAGACAAAGCCGCTGTGCTCCCACTCAACCGCGCCGCCTTCGCCGCCGGCCAAGCCGCGTTCGCGCCCACTGCGTCATGAGCACCGACTCGTCCGACTCGCCCGCCAACGGCATCTCGCGTTCCTTCGTCAGCGAAGCCGACGCCTACGACCTGCTCGGACAAGCCGAACTTCTTCCACCGCGCCACGGCGTCTCCGGTGGTTTCCTGCCATTCACTCTCGGCGAACCAGTCGTGTTGAAAGGACTCGGCCACGAACTCTGGCACAAATCCGAACTCGGCGCCGTGCGCTTCATGGAGTTCGAGCCCGCCGCCATCGAGCGCGAAACTGAAGCCATGCGCGCGCGTATCGAAGCCGCCGGACACAAATGGATCGAAGGCCTCGTCTGCGAACGAATCTTACTCCAGCGCAACAGCGACCTGCCGTCGGAAGGCTTCGTGTCACTCTCGCGCACCGATGCCGGCTGGATCGCGCTCTGTGGTTTCGGCGGCCTGCAAGCCGACGCGCTTGCCGAACTCGCGCCGCCGTGCCGCTGGCCGATTAGCGCGATGTTGCCCGACGAAGCGTTGCCCGAACTTGAAGCGCACTTACTCGGTCGCATCTGGCTCGGACGCATTCGCGGCACCCGCCCACTCACCACGCCGGAAAATCTGCGCCTGTTTCTCCACGGATTGTGGCAACTCGCCGGCATCTGCGAGACGGAAGGTTTGACGCTGCTCGAACTCAATCCCGTCGCGCTCGACTCGCAGGGCACGCCGCGTCCGCTTGACGCTGTCGGTCGCCGTGCGCCGCTCACTCCGGTGCCGCTGGCGCCACCGGCCGGATTTCTCGAATCCTTGCGCGCCCCGCGACGGATCGCGCTCGCGGGCGTCTCCAGTCAACCCGGCGGTGTCGGTCGCACCATCTTGGAGAATCTGCGCCGTTACCAATTGCCGCGCGGTGACCTCGTGCTGATCAAACCCGGCCAGACCCAATTTCTCGAACTGCCTTGCGTGTCCGACGTCAGCGCGTTGCTCGACACGCCCGTAGATTTGCTCGTGCTCGCGCTCCCCGCGCCCGCTGCCGCTGAGACGTTAACGAAACTCATCCAACAAGGTGGCGGTGCCACGTGTGTCGCGCTCGTCGCGGGCGGCATCGGCGACGGCGCCGACACCACCGGACTCGGCGCAAATCTGTCCGCACTCCTGCAAGCAACGCGCGCCGCCGGACACTGGACGCCCGCCGTGCTCGGCCCGAATTTTCTCGGACACTGGGCACCGAGTAGCGGACTCGATAGCTCATTTATTCCGACCAATAAACTCGCCGCACCAGCCAGCCACGGCGGCGACCTGACGCTGCTCAGTCAAAGCGGTGCATTCCTCCTTTGTCGTCGCTCGCGGCAACCCGAGTTGCGCTTCGGACTCGGCATCGCTCTCGGTAATCAGATGGATGTTTCGATTGGCGACGTCATGGCGGCGCTCTCTTCGGAAACGCAACCCGGCCCCATCGCCTGTTACGTGGAAGGTTTCGGTCCGCGACAACTCGGGACCTTCGCCCGTGCGGCTCGGCGTTTGCGAGTGCGCGGTGGACGCGTCTTGTTGCACCGCGCCGGTCGCACGACCGCTGGCCAAGCCGCCGCCGCCAGCCACACCGGTGCGATGGCGGGCGACCTCCTGCTTGAACGTTCCGTGCTGGAACGCAGCGGCGTCCGCTTCAGTGAAACCATCGCCGAATTCGATGCTGCGCTCGCGTGGCTCAGCGCCTACCCGAAGCTCGCGAAAGGACCGGTGGCACTGTTGAGCAACGCCGGTTTTGAAAGCGTCAACGGCTCCGATCTCTTCGGTCACGATCTTGCCAGTGCCGAATTTTCCGCGAGCGCAGCGCGCGAACTCTCACTCGTGTTGGAAGCGCACTCGCTGCACGGCCTAGTCACGCCGCGCCTGCCGCTCGACCTCACGCCGATGGCCGAAGAAGCCGCTTATCTCGACGCCGCACGCGTGTTGCTGGGCAACTGCGCCATCCTCGTCGTCGGCTTGGTGCCGTTCACGCGCAAACTCGCGACCAACGGAGACGACGCGCTCAGTTTTGCCAAGAAACTCGCTGGGCTTGCGCGCGCCGCCCGACGGCCCCTCGCCGTGGCGATCGATGCCGGTCCGGACTACGAAGGCTACCGCGCCGCCTTCAGATCAGCGGGCGTGCCCACATTTGATCGCGTTGAAACAGCACTCCAAGGTTTGCGCGTGCTCTAGCGTCGCCGCGCTGCGCCAATTACTTCGTAAGAAATTTCGCAGCGGCGTCTTCATCCACCAGCCACACGACGTTCTGCGCGCAGCCGCGCAAAATTTGTGACGGCACGTGTTGCGGGTGATACTCGCCCGCGAGGACGCGATACAGTGACTCCGCTTTGCCCGCGCCCAGCGCCATCACCACGATGAGTCCAGCGGCGTTCAATCCGCTCGGCGTAATCGTGAGCCGCCAACCTTTCTCCGGCACATCAATCGCCGCAAAGTAGTGTCCGCCATCGTCGCGCAGCAAAGGACTCCCCGGAAACAACGACGCGGTGTGGCAATCGTCGCCCATGCCAAGAAAGCATACATCGAACGTGCGATCGCGGCCGAACCACGGTGCGCCCATCCGGCCAAATTCCACGGCTGCCATCGCGGGCGGCACGTTGGTGGACCACGGGTGTTTGCGCTCCGCCGGAATCGCCAACGGTTTCAACAACAGTTGGTCCGCCGTGCCAAAATTACTCTCGTGACTGTCGATACGCACATAGCGTTCGTCGCTCACAAACCAATGCGTGCGCGCGAGCATCCCCGGCGACAACGCGTCCTTCGCCACGCACCATTGATACCACTCTTTCGGCGTGGAGCCGCCCGTCAGCGCCCACGTGAAATGCGGCGCGTTCGGCTTGCGACCACGCTGGCCTTCCGCGAGGAAAACCGCTGTGCGGAAACAGTCCTCTTTTGAGCCAATCAAAACACGGCCGTAACTGGTGCTAAGTTCCTTCATATCGATAGCAAAGACAGGAGTGAGTGCTGCGTGAGGTCACGATAAAATTCGCGCACGTGTCTACTCGGCCGCGGGCTCAATTAAACATCGCCTCGCTCAGCGCTTCCGCTGGTTCCAACAAACGCGCGCCCGCCACGAGCGTCGTGCTGCCGTGGCCGAGGTTGCCGGAAAACTCCGCGTGGTTGGCCGAAAGATCCGCCGACCAAGAAAAATCTTTCGCGGCGTCGCTGTAATCGAAGTGAATCGCAAAACAACCGGAGCCATCGCAGGCCTCGGCGGTAAATTGGATTTCCTCCACCTTACCTTCGCAACGCGTGAGTCCTTTCTTCAGCCAACCGAGCATCGCCGCCGCTTCGGCGGACAACTTCGCTTCGTGACGCAAGGTCACGCCACGCAGTCCCGCGATGATTTGGTCGGGCGCGTAGCGACTGAGAAATTGCCCTAGCGTCTGCCGCAACGGTCGCGTGCGCGTGTAAGCGAGATCGCGCACGGCGGCGGGATTCGGCCAGGGAAAAGTGAACGCATCCGGCGGCACCACCGCGCTATCGAAGAGCACGCGACGCGACTTCGTCAGCAAGTAGTCGTAAGCCGCGAGGCGGTTATTCGACGAAAAGCGATGAGCCCAATAATAGAGTGGAAGATCCGTCGAGAGGCAGATCGATACCTGATTTTGCAAGTAGTCGTGTGTGCCGACGGGATAACTCAGCATCACAAACTCGCAGCAACGCGTATCTTTTCCCGATTTGCCGAGAAAACACTCGCCGTAAATCTTGGCGCGGAATTCGCGCGGCGCGGCCGGATCGCGCTCGGGGCAGAGCACGACTACTCGACACGGATAACGCTGCGCAAACTGCACCGTGTGACGAAATTGGATTTCCGCGTCTTCCGGCGTGGAGTTGAGCCCAAAGTGCACCACGAGGTTGAGCTGCATCGCGCGCTGATCTTGCGCGTCGGTGTTGTCCCATAGGCGAGTGAAACCGCGGTCAATTTCGCCGACCGGCACTTCCATTCCCGGGAGAATCTTAAAAATAGCTGACATGACCGCTCAGGGTTCGCGCCACGTGTGTCCGTTAGCGGCAAGAAGCGCGGCGGAAGACGGCGGGCCCCACGAACCCGCGCTGTAGGTATCGAGGCCGTTGCGGCCTTGCTCCTGCCAGTGTTCGAGGATGGGCGTGACGAGTTGCCAGGAACGCTCAGTTTCGTCGCCGCGAATGAACAGCGTGCCGTCGCCGATCATCGCATCGAGCACGAGTCGCTCGTAAGCCTCGGGCGTGTTGGAGCCAAACGTCGTCGCGTATTTGAAATTCATTTTCACCGGCTGCGTGCGCGTTTCGAGGCCGGGAATTTTGGCATTGAGAATCATGCTCATGCCTTCGTCGGGCTGGATTTGGAATGCCAGTGTGTTCGCCGCGAGTTGGAAGCGCTCCGACTCCGCGAAAATGTTTCCGGGCGCAGGTTTGAAGCGAATGGCGATTTCCGTGACGCGTCGCGCCATGCGTTTGCCGGAGCGCAAGTAGAACGGCACGCCGTGCCAACGCCAGTTGTTGATGTTGAGGCGCAGCGCCGCGTAGGTCTCCGTCGACGACGTAGCCGCGACGCCGTCTTCCTGCATGTAGCCTGGCACGGCGTTGCCACCGAGCAGGCCTTCGGTGTATTGCGCGCGGGCGACATCACCGCTGGCGGCATCGAGCCGCAGCGGTTGGATCGCCTTCAAGAGTTTCACCTTTTCGTTGCGAATCGATTCCGCATCGAGCGACACCGGCGGCTCCATCGCAGTGAGCGCGAGCAACTGCATCGTGTGATTCTGAATCATGTCGCGCAACGCACCGCTGCCTTCGTAATAACCCGCGCGCGTGCCGACGCCGACTTCCTCGGACACGGTGATTTGCACATGATCAACAAAGTTGCGGTTCCACAACGGTTCGAAAATCGCATTGGCAAAACGCTGCACGAGCAAATCCTGCACCGTCTCTTTACCGAGGTAGTGGTCGATGCGGAACACTTGCGACTCCTCGAAGACCGACGTGATCGTGCGGTTGAGCGACTGCGCGCTGGCGAGGTCTTTGCCGAACGGCTTTTCGATAATCACCTTCGATTGGTGCGCTTTGCCCACGTGGCGCGCGGCGAGTCCGCTTGCGCCGAGATTTTCAATGATCGGCACGAAAACCGACGGCGGCGTGGAAATGTAGAACAGCGTCTGCAACGCCTGCCCGATTTCTTTTTCGATCGTGGCGATGCGCTCGGACAAACGGCCGTAGGCCGCCGCTTCGTCGTAGCCACCGCTCACGTAGAGCGTGCGCGGCGCGAGGCGCGACCAGACATCATCCTGCACTTCGCGACGCGAGAACTCCCGCACCGCATCGGCCGCGACCTGTTGAAATTCCGTGTCGGGAATCGGTTTGCGGCCAAAGCCGATCAGGAAGAAATCAGCCGGCAGCAAGCCATCGACGGCAAGATTGTAGATCGCGGGCACGAGCTTGCGCGCCGTGAGATCGCCGGAGGCACCGAAAATAACAACCACCGTCGGCGGGGCGCCGCGATGTTTGCTGAGTCCATGGAGAAACGGGTGCCGTTCGTGGTCGGGCATGACGAGGGATAGTCCGCGAAGCGCAGCCAACCGCCAAGGAATTAAATCGGTCATGACACTACGCGGGCCGATCGCCTCAGACCGATGCCGCGCACGCGCGCTCGGTTAATCCGGAGCGATTACGAGTTGCGCTGCACTTCGGCGAGCGAACCGCTTTGCCGCGCTACGTGGTAACCCTTGGGAAACAGCGCGACATTCTCAAAGTGCAGACATTGCGACGGCAGCCGGTCGCTCAAGGCGACCTCAACCACATCAAAGCGAAACGTGCGCGGCGGATCGGCCAACGCGGCGAGGTAGGCATGCACCGCGCGCCGCAAGACCCGTTTTTTGCGCGCATTCACCGTGTAGTAACCGGGCACGAGCGCGTCGCGCGAACGTGCTTTCACTTCCACAAAAACCAACACCTCGCCGTCGCGGGCGACCAAATCAATTTCGTCGCGCCGGTCGCGGGGGCTCCGCCAATTACGCGCCACAATCTGAAAAGCGTGGCGGTGTTGCAAAAATTCCGCAGCGGCAGCCTCCCCTTTAGCACCAGCCTCAGACGCGTCATCCTCAGACGTGCGCGTCGTCAATTTCTGCCATACCTCGTTGAGCCAAGCTTGCATGCGAAAAGTTCGCCCTCGACCACGCGAAATTTTTGACCTACACGCAAGAGCGTTCTTCGCCGTGTGCGCGCCCCGCCCTTGCTGACGCGCGTTCCGGTGCCCCTTTCCGCCATGGCTACCTCCAGCACTCTCACCGGTAAACTCCGCCGCTCGCTCCTGATTAAGGTAATTTCCAAACCGGCTCCGAGCCGCGAGGACGTCAGCTCAGTGATCGAACTCACCGCGAGCAAAGTCGTCGAGTCGCTTCAGGCGCAATCGATGACGTTCTACCTCGTCGAGGGCGGCGAGATTGCCTTCAAGCAGGTCTACTATTCGCCCACCCTGTGGGGCGACGACCGCGACAAAGAACAACAATTCGTCGCCACCGCCGCGAAACTCCTCGCACTGCGCTTACCCGCCGGCACCGGTAACGTCGGTAAGGTCATCCAATCCGGCGAACCGCTCTTTTTCTCCACCACCGGCGATAACGCCGATTCGCTGAAGAATATGAACACGGGCTTCGAAGTGCGCTCGATGCTCACCGTGCCGCTCAAAACCAACCTCGTGATCGGCGCGATCCAGGTGCTCAACAAGGAGCCGGCCGCCGGCACCGACGGCCAGTTCACCAAGAAGGATCTCACCGCGCTCATGGAAGTCGCGGAGTATTCCTCGACGCTCATCCAGCGCATGCTGGATCCGAAATTTCAACTCAGCGCCGAGGACACCGCGAAGTTCATCGCGCGTTTCACCGAGTTACCACTGATCACCGATCTCGACGCCGTAAATGTTGACGAGAAACTCGTCGAAGTCATCGGCGATGCCGTCATTCGCCGCGAATCTGTTTTCCCCGTGGAGAAAACGGGCAATAATTCCGTCAGCGTGTTGATGACCAACCCGCTTGACTACGCCAAGCGCGAGGCCTTCCAACAGGCCACCGAACTCACGATCGACGATGTCAGCGTGATCGCCGCGACTCTGCTCGAAGAGCTGATCAAGCGACATTTTAAAGAATCCAAAGCCACTAAGGCGCCGATGGACACCGATGTGGATATCGGCGAAGTCGCCGACTTGATCGGCAGCGCTTACGGCGGCGAAGGCGGTTCCGAAGTCAAAGCCGCCGATCTTGAGAACGAGGACTCCGCGCCCATCATCCAACTGGTCAATCGCATCATCGAAGACGCCTACATCTCCGGTGCCTCCGACATTCACGTCGAACCGCAGGAAAAGGAGCTGATCATCCGCTACCGCATTGACGGTCTCTGTCAGGAAAAAATCCGACTCCCCAAGCAAGTCGTCAACGCCTTGGTCTCGCGTTTGAAGATCATGTGCAACCTCGACATCTCCGAGCGCCGCATTCCGCAGGACGGACGTATCGTCTTCAAAAAATTCACCAAGAAAAACATCGATATCGATTTGCGCGTCGCCACTGGGCCGATGAATCATGGCGAGAAAGTCGTCATGCGTATTCTCGATAAACAGAAGTCGACACTGCCGCTGCCGATGCTCGGCTTCTCCGAGGAAAATCTCCGCCGTTACCGTGAGTGCGTGCAGCAGCCCTACGGTATGATTTTGCACTGCGGCCCCACGGGCTCGGGCAAGTCGATGACGCTCTACTCCGCCCTCGGCGAAGTAAACACGCCCGACGTCAACATTCAGACCGCCGAAGACCCCATCGAATACACGCTCGCCGGCATCAATCAGATGCAGATGAACCGCCAGATCGGCCTCACCTTCGAACGCGCGCTGAGATGCTACCTGCGGATGGACCCGGACATCATTCTCGTCGGCGAAATTCGCGATAAAGAAACCGCGCAGATCGCCTGCGAAGCCGCGCTAACTGGTCACTTACTCGTCTCCACGCTCCACACCAACGACGCGCCCTCCACCGTCTCCCGCATGGGCGAGATGGGCATCGAGCCATTCAACATTTCCGCGTCGCTCGTTTGCGTCTGCGCTCAACGCCTCCTCCGTCGCGTCTGCAAAAACTGCAAAGTGCAATACGTGCCCTCCGGACGCGAAGCCGCGCTCCTGCAAAAAGCCATTGGCTGGACCGGTGAAATCTACAAAGCCTCGCCCGGCGGTTGCCATGTCTGCGGCGGTATCGGCTACAAGGGCCGCGTCGGCATCCACGAATTGATGACCAACTCCGAAGAGTTGACCGAAGCCATCAACAAAGAGGTCGAAGTCGCCGACTTGAAGCGCGTCGCAATGAAGAACGGGATGAAGACGCTCCACCAGGACTCCATGCTCAAAGTAAAGATGGGTATCACGACCATGGAAGACGCCCTCGCCAACGTCCCACCGGATTTGATCAGCTAACGCGTCGTCCCACGACCGATTCGTTCGCCCATGACGCGCTACGAATTCCAGCTCCATATTCCTCCGCAGGAATTCGTGCGCTATTACCGCGGCACGACCCGCCATGTGCTCGCGCGCACGGCTGATGGACTGACTGTTCAATTTCCCGCCAATCACTTGGTGAAATTCGTCAGCCTCGACGGCATCAGCGGAAACTTCGTCCTCACCACCGACGACAGCAACAAGGTCATCGAGCTCCAACGGGTGTAACCAATTTGCGGTAGCTTGTAACCGCATCCGTCCAGTGGATTTGTAACCTAATAGGTTACAAACCCACTCGCACGAGCGGACCGTAGCGACAGCGGCGGTGTGGAGGTGGCATGCACAACAACTTTGCGTCCTGGCGTGAATCGCCCTCACTGACAGTGCTACCGATGAATTTGCTCAGCACGACGCGCGGCCGCCAATGGCTCTTCGCCTTGCTCTATGCGAGCGAGGGCGCGCCGATCGGATTTATCTGGTGGGCTCTCCCGACGATTCTGCGCCAAGAAGGTGTGGCCGTTGAAGCCATCACGGGATTGACCGCTGTGCTGGTGCTGCCATGGGTCGGCAAATTTCTTTGGGCTCCGCTAATTGATCTGGGTCGGTGTTCCCGGTGGGGTCTGCGCGCATGGATTATCACGGCCCAAACATTGATGGGGCTGACACTCGTGCCGCTGCTCTGGCTGGAACCGGTCGCACACCTCCAGTGGTGGAAAATTCTCCTACTCGCGCACGGCTTTTGCGCTGCGACCCAGGATGTCGCGATTGACGCACTCGCGATCAAGTCGGTGCCTCATGCGGAACGCGGGCAACTCAACGGCGTGATGCAAGCCGGCATGCTGGCGGGGCGCAGTTTATTTGGCGGTGGTGTGCTCTTGTTGCTCAGCGTGCTGGGAAGAAACGGCATGGTGTGCGCGTTGATCGCCGCCATTTGGGGAACGCTGCTCGTGGTGCTGCTGGTGCGCGAGCCTTCGTCGCCTCATGCGCAGCGCACCTGGCGCGATTTTTTCAACGCCGCTAAACTCGCCGCCCAGCGCCGCTCGACGTGGCTTGGTTTAGCGTTTGCACTCACCGGCGCCGCAGGCTTCGAAGCCGCGGGTGCACTCGCCGGTCCCTACCTGGTGGATCGTGGCGTTTCGGCAGAGACAATCGGTTGGTTCTTCGGCATCGGCGTCGTTGGCGCGATGGTGGGCGGCGGATTGATCGGCGGCCGACTCGCTGATCGCTACGGAGCCACGCGCGTCGTCGCGTGGTCGCTCATTGGATTCTGCGCAAGTATCTCAGCCCTCGCTCTGGCCGACGCCATCCTTGATGTGCCTCTCGCGCTGCGGCTCGGTTTGCTCGTCGCAATGTATGGCGGCGTCGGCATGTTCACGGCGGCGTCTTATGCATTGTTCATGAATCTCACCGATGCGCGACTCGGCGGCACGCAATTCAGCGCTTTCATGGCGGCAACGAACGGTTGCGAATCATGGTCCGCCGCTACCGGAGGGCGCCTCGCGGCTAGTGCGGGTTATCCTACCGCTTTTATCGCGCTCAGCGTAGTTTCGCTCGCGTCGCTGCCACTCTTGTGGCGCCTGCGGCGTCTGCTCGAATCGGCGGCGCCACCGAATGATGCCGCGTCGCCCCCATCGTCGAGTGACTCGCCTTCCCGCCTTGGCATTTGACGCGCGGTGGCTGGCAACCAATTCTGCCGCGCAAACCTAATCGGTTGCTTGCCTTTCATGAATCTCAAACTCAGTCCCCGCACGTGGCTCCTCGTCGGTATCGCATTCGTCATCGGCGGACTGTGGGTTTTCCCGTTTCATCGCGTCACTTTTGACCTGACTTGGCTGGTGGCAGGAGTGGCCGTCACAGCGGCGGCGGGCTTGCTTTTCAAAATCCTGCTTCATCGCCAAGCACCACGACGCGTGTTTATGATCGAAACGTCCGTGAGTTTCCGCGATCCGCAGATTCCGCTCCTCGGCCGGCACACGTTTCAAGCGACAATCAAAGTCAAAGAGATGCAGAAGGAAGAGTGGAGTCTCGTGAACCAGAAGACGGTGGAACTCGTCTTGCGTGGCAGTAGCGCCAGCCAATTTCGCACAAAGTGCATGGAATTGATCACACGTGCCGTGGAAGAGCAGCGCGCCGCGGTGAAAGAAATCGATCCCACCGCCAAAATCGTCGTCGAGGAACAGCCGCAAGACTTGGTGCGGTGTCTCCCGGGCTGACCCGCGCGCTTCATCGGCGAACGCCAGTGAGTTTGTAATGTAATACGTTAAGTTCACTGGGATTTCGTTAACGCGCATCACTATTTGCCGATGCGAACTGCTCCATCCGAATACCGCCATTGGCACCCGCTGCTACGGCGCACGCGGCAAAGCGCTTACTCCGGACCATCAAGTTAAATTGCGACTTGCCTCGCTGCGGCGTGAGAGCGACAAAAGCCCCATCGGCTGATACCCCACCCCGCGCCTTGCGCGCACGTTGGCCGAAACCCACCCCACGTATGCTGTTCAATTCGCTGACATTTATTGTCTTCTTTGCGGGCGTGCTCGTCGTGCACCATCTCCCGCTCTCGTGGTGGGTAAAGAAGCTCAGTTTATTGCTCGCGAGCTATATTTTCTACGCGGCTTGGAATCCGCCGTTCGTCGCACTGCTGTGGTTGTCGACCGTGATCGATTTCGTCGCCGCAAAACAGATCGCTCAAACCGAACGCGTGCTCACACGCCGATTCTGGCTGGTGGTCAGCATGCTGACCAATCTCGGCCTGCTCGGCTTTTTTAAATACGGCGGATTCGTGCTCGAAAACTTTGTCGCGGCAGCAGGCGCCTATGGCTTCAACTATAATCCGGCGGCTCCGAGTATCATTCTGCCCGTCGGCATCTCGTTCTACACGTTCCAGACGATGTCCTACACGATCGACGTGTATCGGAAACAAACGCCGCCGACGCACTCGTTCCTCGACTTTGCGCTATTCGTCACGTTCTTCCCGCAACTCGTCGCCGGTCCCATCGTGCGCGCGACGCAACTCGTGCCGCAATTCTTCAAGGAGCATCAGGCGACGCGGCCGCAATTGGTCTGGGGGCTCGGATTGATGACGTGGGGATTGTTTCAAAAAGTTGTGCTCGCCGACACGTTTCTCGCGCCGACGGCGGATGCGGTTTTCGGTGCCGGCGCGCCCGTGCTCGGACTCGACGCGTGGCTGGGCACACTCGCGTTCAGCGGGCAGATCTTTTTCGACTTTGCGGGCTATTCCACGGTCGCGATTGGTTCAGCACTTTGCCTCGGGTTTTCGCTGCCGGAAAATTTCCGCTATCCCTACGCCGCCATTGGCTTTTCGGATTTCTGGCGCCGTTGGCACATCTCACTCTCGTCGTGGCTGCGCGATTATCTCTACATCCCGCTCGGTGGCAATCGCCACGGCAGCGTGCGCACCAATGCCAATTTGCTGATCACGATGTTGCTCGGCGGCCTGTGGCACGGGGCGGCCTGGACTTTCGTGGCGTGGGGACTGTTGCACGGCATCTACCTTTGGGCCGAGCGTCTCCTGACCGCACGCTTCGGCGGACAAGCCTGGCTGACGCGACCCATGGCGCGCCTTGGACTCGGCCTGCTGACCTTCCTGCTCGTATTGGTAACATGGGTCTTTTTCCGCGCGTCCGATTTCGCCACGGCTGGATCAATTTTGCGCTCGATGGTCGGAATGACGCCGGACGGTGCTCCCGTTATCGCGACGATCGAGATGGTCAAAACGATCGTGGTCATCAGCGCGCTGCTCGTCCTGCAATGGCGACTCCGCGATGCGATGCTCGAAGATGTCGTCGGCCGAGCGCCGTGGTGGCTCGGCGGCTTCGCCTGGGCGGCCATGCTCATCGTAATCATCATAACCCAAGGAGGCGGCGGTGCATTCATCTACTTCCAATTCTGATCCCGCCCTCAAGTGGCCCGAGGATTACTGGCAACGACCGATCCCTTCCGCTCATTGGCGGGCGGTGGGGCTATTGACGCTTCTGCTCGTCACGCTCTTTCTCGGCATTTGGGAATCCTATTGGCGCTCGGAAGGCTACACGCCGAGTTTCGAGAACACCAAGGACCTCTGGGCGCACGCCCGCGCCAAGGTCGGCCAAGACGGACCGCGGGATACCGTGGTGATCGGCTCGTCGCGTATTCTGTTCGGTTTCGATCTCGATATGTGGCAGCAAGCCAATCTCGGACCGCGCCCCCTCATGCTGCCACTCGTGGGCACGTCTCCGATACCTGTGTTGCACGATTTGGCAGACGACCCGTCGTTTACCGGGACGTTGATCTGCGGCGTCACAGAAGTCGTCTTTTTTGTGCCCGCACCCGCGCCTCCCGCCAAGGAATCCGCCGAGTTTGTGCAGTATGCGAAGTCGTGGAGTCCAACCGCGCGGGCCAGTCTGTTTCTCTCCGTGCCGATCGAATCGGCATTAGCCTCGCTCAATTTGGAAGATTTGAGCCTGGATGCGCTGCTCAAGCGCTGGCTACCGCTGGCTAATCGTCCCGGGACACGCGTCCCGCCGCAGTTTCCACCCTACTTTGCCTCTATCGACTTCGACCGCCGCAATAAGATGTGGTCACGGACAGAGACCGATCCGGCACTGCAACACAAAGTGCAGCAAATCTGGCTGCCGCTCATCAAGATTGCCCCGCCTTTCGCCGGCGAGGGTCTGACCGCTCTGCTCGAAGGCGTGAAATCCGATGTGGCTAAAATCCGTGCACGAGGCGGACGCGTGATTTTTGTTCGCTACCCTTCCACGGGGGAATTCCTCGAGATTGAACGAGAATTATGGCCGCGCGCGGACTACTGGGACCGTTTGCTCGCCGTCACGGGCGCGCCGGGAATTCATTACGAAGACTATCCGGAACTCAGCGGCTTTCAATGCCCGGAATGGTCGCACCTGACACGGGCGGACGCGGTGACGTTTACGCGCAATCTCGCTCCGCTTGTGCGGGCAAAACTCGCTCCATAAACACGCGCGCTGGATCGCGCGGCCTGCCCACTGCAGGACGCGACCGGAAGTTTGTAATATATTACGTTACAAACTCCCCAAACGAACGGCTGCCAATCGCTCCGACGCGATCGATTGGATTCTCCGTCACCCTGAAAGCGGAAGCGACCAACTCAGGCGTCGGCGTGTTGTTGCGGCTTTGCGTTGCGCACCGCGTCGGCAATCGTCACTGGCAATGTTTCCGTTTCGCCGGTCGATTTGTCGAAACGCATCGAAAGTGTGCGCGAGACCCCGCGTTCCTGCATCGTCACCCCATAGAGCGCATCCGCCGCGGCGATCGTGCTCTTGTTGTGTGTGATGATGATGAACTGCGACTCGGCGACGAATTGCTTCAACAGGTTAGTGAACCGGTGAATGTTCGACTCGTCGAGCGGCGCATCCAATTCGTCGAGCAAACAGAACGGCGACGGCTTCACCATATAGAGCGCGAAGAGTAGCGCCACTGCCGTGAGCGTCTTTTGTCCACCCGAGAGCAGGGTAATTCCTTTCAACTTCGTGCCCGGCGGCTGCGCCACGATTTCGATGCCGCTTTCGAGCGGGTCATCCGCGGTCACGAGATCGATTTCCGCACGGCCACCACCGAAGAGGATGTTGAACGTGTAAGCGAAATTTTTGCGGATTTGATCGAAGGTAATCTTGAACTGTTCCAACGACGTTTGGTTGATGTCGTCGATCGCTTTCAGGAGCGCCGCCTTGGCATTCGTGAGATCGTCGCATTGCGCTTTCAGGAATTCGAAACGCTGTTTCAGCTCCGAATATTCCTCAATCGCTACGAGATTTACCGCGCCCATCGAACTGATGCGCTGACGCAACGCGTCCACTTCTGCTTTGATCGGCTCCCACACTGTCGTGTCGAAAGCGGCCAAGTCAGCCTCAGTCGGTTCGCCCTTATTCTCTTTCTTCTTCCGGCGCTTCGGCGCGGTCACCGCGGCCGACCCGTCTTCCGCCGTCGCGGGCAAGGCCGGTGCTGCGGCGCCCTCGTCCTCATCATCGAGGTCGAGTTCCTTCATGCCCTCGGGCTCGTCATCCGCGTGCCAGAGCAAGCGGCGCCAGTCGAGCGTGGCCACCTCGACGTTGAATTCATGCGTGATTTCCTCGGCGAGGAACTGCACACGCGCGCGAGTCTCGGCGACTTTGACTTCATTGCGCGAAAGATCGGACATCGCCACCTCAGCTTCGGAGCGAATCGAACTCATCCCCACTTCGACGGCTGAAATCGACTGTTCGACTTCCGAGAGCTCGCGGCGGGACGCTTCCACTTCCTGCTGGGCTGTAGCAAGCGTCGTGGCGATCTCCTCGGCACGGGCGCGCTGGCCCTGCGTTTCGTTTTCGAGGAGAGAAATTTGCTCCGACCACGAGGCGATTTCGATTTTTCGCTGCGCGTGCAACTCGGCTAATTGACCGCGACGACGCTCCATTTCCGTCAAACCGCGATCGAGCACTTCAACTTTCTGGCGTCTCTCGGCCAGTTCGAGGCGGGCTTGCGCCAGCGCTTCCTTTTGCAGATCGCGCTCGGCGCGCCGCGCGGAGATCGCCGATTCCAACTCCGCAATTTTTTGCTTCTGCGCTTCGACTCCGCTGTGCGCTTCCGTCAATTGCGCCTGTGCTTTCGCGTGACGCGAACGCGCCTCGTCGTGGTCGCGTTGCAAATTCGCCAACTCATTCTGCATGCGGCCAAGTCGATTAGCCGATTCATCATGCGTGCGTTGCGCGTTCTTTTCCTCTGTGTGCAGACCGGCGGCCAACTGCGACGCCGCGAGCACATCCTTGCGCTTCTGTTCGAGCGCGGCTTCCGCGGCAACCAGCGCGGCGTTGAGTTGATCGATCAATCCGCGTTGCGCGTCGTGCGCGGCTTGTTCCGCGACCACGGCCTTGCCGGTTTCGCGCAAATCGACTTCGCGCTGCACGATGCTGTTGGCGGGCTTCTTGTGGTGACCGCCGTAAATCAAACCGCGACGGTCTACCAAATCGCCCTTCGCCGTCGCGACCATCAGGAAACTGAACGCTGGATTGGTTTTCCAGAATTCGAGAAACGCGCCCAAATCATCCGCGAGATAGCAGGCCGACAAAATCGAGTAAGCTGGATGCGACGCATCGCAATCCACCACGGCGTCGGTCGCCGGGCGCAAACCTGCGGGCAGGTTCGTCATCGCGCTGGTCGACATCGGCGTCGGCACTTGCAAGCAGACGCTGCCAATCTTGTCCGCTTCGAGTTGCGCGAGGATGCGTTGCGCCACCGACAAATCCGAAACCGTGATCGCTTCGACCGACGCACCGAGGAGTGCTTCCAGTGCCTTCGCGTATTCGGGACGCACTTCGAGGCCCTTGGTGATCGGCGTGAGCGTTAGACCGCCCAAGGTCGACGCGAGTCGGCCTTGCAGCAACGCTTTCGCGCCTTCGCCGAAGCCTTCCCATTTCTCCTGCAATTGCTGGAGCAACTTCAGGCGCGCGGTCTTTTGCGCGAGGTTGCGGTCAATTTCCTGCAAGCGGCGTTGGCCTTCGCGGAAATTCGTCGTGGCAGTTTGCAGCGCGGTATGCGCGGCCTGCGCTTCGTTGTTGTGGCGACTTTGCTCGGCGCGGGCTTCTTCGACGCGACTCCGCACCTCGGCCAGCGATTGCTGCGCCGTCTCCACGGCAGTGCGCACTTCTTCGAGATCGGCGGCGACTTGATCGAATTTATTCTGACTCGTGCGTGCGTCGACTTCGAGGCCGGAACTTTCCGTGCGCAACCGCGCCACCGTGCTCTCCAATTGCAGCAGGTGAAATTTGCCCTGCCCCAACTGTTGCTCCGCCTTCGACATCTCGCCGTCAAGCACCGCGAGTTCGCGATTGTGATCTTGGAAAACCGCGTCGGAACTGCCGAGCAAACTGAGCTGCATCTGTTTGTCCTGCGCGCCAGTGTCCACTTGCGACGCCAACTCGCGCAACTGCATGTCGAGTTCCGCCATGTCGTCCTTGCCGCCGCGCAGTCGATCAGTGAGTCCGGTGCGGCGCACTTCCGCCATATTCGCGGCGTTCTCGGCCTGCTCGCGTTGCGAGCGCAAATCGAACACGCCTTGTTGTGCTTCCTGCACGCGCTGCGTCAACGTCGCGCGCGCGGCCTTCTGCTCGTCGAGCGCGCTGGTCTTTTCCGAGAGCGTCGCGCGACGCGCCTCGGCTTCGCTGCGCAATCCGGCCACGCGTCCGTCGAGCTCCGCGAGCACTGTGCTGAATTGTTGCCATTGGTGCGCCCCGTGCGCCAATGCGAGATGACGCAGGCGGAAACTGAGGCGCTTGTAGCGCATCGCCTTGGCGGCCTGACGGCGGAGGGAGCCAATTTGGCGGCCGACTTCGTTAATCACGTCCGACACGCGCGCCAGATTCTGCTCGGTGAGCGCGAGCTTGCTCATCGCTTCACGACGCTGGCTCTTGTATTTCGTGATGCCGGCCGCCTCTTCGAAAACCACGCGACGCTCCTCGGGCTTCGAGGAAAGGATCTGGTCGATCTGGCCCTGCGCCATGATCGAGTAACTCGTCCGGCCCACGCCGGTATCCATGAAAAGTTTATGGATGTCCTTCAAGCGGCACGGCTGGCCGTTGAAGTAGTAATCGCTCTGCCCGTCGCGCGACACCCGGCGCATGATTTCAATTTCGTGAAACTCGCTGCCGAGCTGCTTTTCGCATTCCGTGAGCAACATCGCTACTTCGCAAATCTGCGCCGGCTTGCGCGTGTCAGCGCCTTCGAAGATGACGTCCTGCATCTTGCCACCGCGCAGCGCCTTCGCGCTTTGCTCACCGAGCACCCAACGGATCGCGTCGGCGATGTTGGATTTGCCGCAACCATTGGGACCGACAATGGCCGTGACCCCAGGTTGGAAATCCAACGTGGTCTGGTCAGCAAAACTCTTAAACCCGTTGAGCTTGAGCGCGCGTAGATACATTGAGCGAAAACGGAAAACTAGAGGGTTGGGCACGGAGCGGCGCAACGGAAAAAACAGCGATTTTCCCTCTGAAAAAGGTGCGCCCCGCCGCATTTTGGGCTGGCCAATCCGCTTTGACCAACCGAAAGGCGTCCACTCCCACCGACAGGCGGCAGACCACCCAGCACTCGCAACCCCGAACCCAGGGGAGAATCGACTCGCCCACCCAGCGCGAGACGACACGCTCGGGGCATGTCCTCGCTTTCGCCCGGGCGGTGGTTAACCACCCTCCTTATCCTCGCTACTGCGGTCGGCGCAACGGCCCAAATCGAACCCGCCACACGAACGCTCTATCTCGTGCGCCACGGTTTTTACGATTGGGTCAAAGGTGCCGACGACCGCACCGAAAACGCGCTCAACGACCTCGGACGCGAACAAGCGGCACTCGCTGGCGCTTTTCTGGCGAGTTTACCGGTTACGTTCGATTCCTTCACCAGCAGTGAATTCAGCCGAGCCCGCGAAACCGGCGACATTATGGCCGCGATGTTAAAACGCCCCTGTTTGCGTGACGCGCGCTTGAATGAGACGACACCGGCCGGACGCGGCGTTCCCGACAAATCCGTCGATGCCGACGCCGAAACCCAACTCAACGCGGCGTGGGCACATTTTTTCCGTCCCAACACCGACGCGCCGACTCACGAAGTTCTCGTTTGCCACGGCAACGTCATCCGCTGGCTCGTCTGCCGCGCGCTCGATGTCGAGGTGACGCATTGGACCGGTTTCGAAATCGCCAACGCGTCGGTCACGATGATTCAAGTGCGTCCCGACGGCACCGTGCGCGTGCAGTTTTTCAATTCGATTTCGCACGTGCCCGTCGAATTGCAAACATGGAGCGGACGCGGCCCAGCGTGGCCGCTGCCGGCACAGTCGCGCGGGAATTAGCCGCGATGTCGGCAGGTAATGGCGCATGAAATCCTGGCCCTCGCGCTGCGGCGCGTCGGGCCAGCGCATGGGCGACCGCGTTAGTTATGATCCCACGGAGACGACACCGACGGTTTCGGGAATTGCCCGAGCGGCACGCGGATCCGAATCACGAAACGCGCACGGCACTTCAAGGCACTTCCGTGCGCAGCCGGAAAAAGAGCATCGGCGCCGAGGCTCTCGGGTAACGCGCCTGCCAAGTGATCGATTCGGCTGCGGTGGTAATTGCCTCCAGCGTGATTCCGTCGCTGCTCCACGTCGCGAGGTTTGTCGAAAATTCCACCACGCAGCTGACATCGGCGGCAGCGGTGGCACGAGTAAAGGTGAAGACCCACTCGTTTTCGCTGACCGTTGCAACTGGCAGTCCGCTTGAATTGGCGAAGAGCGGATCGAGGCCGAGCGCGTATTCGAGCAGATTGGAAATTCCGTCCGCGTCGGGGTCGGCGACGTTGGCGGCGCCGCCGGTGTTGGCGGCGCTGCCGAAATGCAACTGACGCCACGCCGCCAACGCAGAGAGCGGCGGAGCAGCGATGAGCGCGATGGCGTGCTCGGCATACGAGCCGCCACTCATCCGGATGAAGCGCTCCCCCGAAGCGAGCGCTGCGGTGCTCACCGCGACCGCGAGCGTGCGCTGCGTCGTGGTGCCGTCACCGAGTTGACCGAACGAATTTTTTCCCCACGCCACGAGCGTGCCATCGGTGCACAGCGCCAAACTGTGACTGGTGCCAGCGGCCAGGCGAACGACTGTCCTTCCGGCCAGCGGCGTGCCGGTCGGAACGACCGCGACCGGCGTGCGCTGGTCAAGCGTGTTGCCGTGACCGAGCTGGCCGGAACTGTTCTGGCCCCACGAAACCAGCGTGCCGTCGGAGCACAGCGCGAGGCTGTGATGCTCACCGGCCGCGGCAGCAATGACCGTTTTTCCAAAAAGCGCGGAGCCTGAGTTCTGCAACACCGCGATCGGGGAGAAGCGCGTGTTTGTCGAGTTGTCACCTAGTTCGCCGGCAAAATTAAATCCCCACGTCGCGAGCGTTCCATCCGAGCAAACGGCGAGGGTATGATTTACGCCAGCGGCGAGGCTCAACACGGTTTTGCTGCCGAGCACTCCGCTGGTCGTCACCGCGACCGGCACCAATGAATTCGTGCCGGTGCCGTTGCCGAGCTGTCCGTTCAGATTGTAGCCCCAAGCGGCGACTGTTCCGTCGGAACATAGCGCGAGGCTGAAAACGTAACCGGCCGTGACACTCACGATGCTCTTGCCGCTCAGAGGCGTGCCCGCAGTTGTGAGTGCAGTCGGCACGAAACGGTGCGTGTTTGTGCCGTCGCCAAGTTGCCCGAAATTATTCTGGCCCCACGCGGCCACGGTGCCGTCGGCGCAGAGCGCGAGACTGTGCGCGGCACCCGTCGCAACCGCGACAACTGTGCGACCCGCCAACGGCGTGCCCGCGGTCGGCACGATGACTGGCTCCGCACGAGACGTCGTCGTGCCGTCGCCGAGCTGACCGAAATTATTCTGACCCCACGCGACGAGCGTGCCGTCGGAGCAGAGCGCGAGGCTGTGCGTTTGACCGATCGCCTGCGCGAGAACCGTGCGACCCGCGAGCACGCCAGTCGACGTGACCGGCCCGGGAATCGTGCGATTCGTCGTGGTGCCGTCGCCAAGTTGGCCTTGGTTGTTTGAACCCCAAGTGGACGAACGCACATCCGCCCACGCGAGCACGAGATCATTGCCAGTGCCGCCGAAGTAGTTCGCGACAAAATCATAATCGGTGCCGGCGTAGTTGAGACGCACCACTTGACCTTGGGCAAGATTGACGAATGCGCCGGTGATGAAACTCAAACCTGTGTGGCGGACGACCAGCAACTCGGTGCCGACGGTCGGGGTGAAGTGCAGCGAGATCACGATCTCACGTCCGGTGGCGTCGTAGGTCGCGGCCGTCACGGGCACATCGGTCGCCGCAGTGAAGGCGGCGCCGAGCGGCTCGACGACGGGCGCGATGGCAGTGCCGCTAACGGAGACCACGAAAGGATTTTCGTCGGCGTCGTTGCTGGCGATGTGCAACGCGGCGAGTCGCTCGCCACCCGCACCCGGCGCGAACGTAACGGTGAACGTCGTGGTCGCGCCCGGCGCCAAAATCGACGAGCCCAGACCGCTGATGATGAAATCATCCGGATGGCTGCCGGATTTGGTCACAGCCAAGCCGGTCAGCGAGCCTGTCCCCGCGTTTAGGATGGTGAAGGTTCGCGCGTTGCTCGAGGTGCCGGTCGGTGTGTCGGCGAAAACGGCGCTGCCGGTGTTGCTCGTGCGCTCAACGCCGCCGATGCCACTGCCGTCGAAGACGGCGATTTCCCCGGGGAGCGGTGTGCCGATGAGCGCGAGCGAGTGTTCCGAGTTGAGGCCGCTGAACACGCCTCCGAACCCTCCGCCGCTGGCGATGATCGCGGCGCCCGCGAGCACGGCATTGTTGCGCTGCGTCGTGGTGCCATCGCCCAGCTGGCCCACATTGTTTTTGCCCCACGCGGCCAAAGTGCCGTTGTCGAGCAGGGCAAAACTGTGGCTGGTGCCGGCGGCGAGAGCGATTGCTGTCCGGCCGACCAAGGCGGTGCCGGTCGTGGTCACAAGCCAGGGCACGGGGAAATTTGAACCGATGAATCCGAGTTGGCCGGAACTGTTCTGACCCCACGAAACCAGCGTGCCGTCGGAGCAAAGCGCGAGGCTGTGATGTTCGCCGGCGGCCATCGTCACCACAATTTTGCCGGCCAGCGCTCCCGTGGTTGTCACCGCCACCGGCGCATACCGGGTGGCATCGGAACCGGCAGTGCCGTCGCCCAGTTGTCCGGCGAAATTAAATCCCCACGCGACGAGCGTGCCATCCGAACACAGCGCGAGGGTGTGGTTAACGCCGACAACCATACTGGTGACAGTCTTGCCGTTGAGCGCGCCGGTCGTGACCACCGCCACGGGCACGCTCGAGTGATTGCCGCCGTTGTTGCCGAGCTGGCCGTTGGCATTGTAACCCCAAGTCCGCAAGGTGCCGTCAGAACAAAGCGCCACGCTGAAGAGCGAACCTCCCGCCACGCTGACGACGGTTTTGCCCGCTAGCGCGCCCGTGCTGAACACCGCGCCGGGCGTTGTGCGGTTGGTCGTGGTGCCGTCGCCCAACTGGCCATGACTGTTGTAGCCCCACGTGGCGACCGTGCCGTCGGAGCAAAGCGCGAGGCTGTGGTAGAAGCCCGCCTTGACGCTTACGACGGTTTTGCCGGCGAGCGGCGTTCCGGCGACAATCACCGCGGTCGGCGCGAAGCGCGCCATCGTCGTCCCATCGCCGAGCTGACCGTAAGTGTTGTCGCCCCACGCCAGCAGCGTGCCGTCCGAACACAGCGCGAGGCTGTGCGCCTGCCCGCTGGCGAGCGCCACTACGGTCTTGCCGGCCAACCCGAAGGTCGACGCGACCGCCCCGGGCAGCGATCGGCTCGTCGTAGTGGTGTCGCCCAATTGTCCACTGCCGTTCGCGCCCCAGCTCGCGGGCTGGCTCAACGCCCAGACGAGCACGAGGTCATTGCCACTGCCGCCGTAGTAGTTCGCGACAAAATTATACGAGACGCCGCCGTAGCTCAACACCACCGCCTGGCCGTGCGCGAGATTGGTGAAGTTGCCGGTGATAAATCCTGCGCCCGAATTCCTCACGACCATCAGTTGCGCGCCGGGCCGCGGGGCGAAGTTCAGCGCGATGTTCGCCGTCTTACCGGTGGCCGTGAAGCCGCTCGTCGTCAGGGCCACCTGACCGGCCGATCCATACGTGAACGCGACGGTCGAGCTGGTGCCGGTCGCCGCGAAGCTGAAAGGATTCTCGTCGGCGTCGTTGCTCGCAATTTGCACCGTCGCATTGCGCGTTCCTTCCGCCGTCGGCGTGAAGGTGAGGGAGAACGTGGTCGTGGCACCCGGAACGAGAGTGTTGGCGCCCAGACTGCCGAGCGTGAAATCGCCCGCGTGGTCGCCGATTTTCGCCACGCTGAGACCGGTCAGGTTCGCCGTGCCGGTGTTCTTGATCGTCACGATCTGCGCCAAGCTGCTGACGTTGGTCTGCGTTAGCGGGAAACTCACGCTGCCGGAGCCGTGGAGAATTTCCGCCTCGGGCAACGCGTTGCCGCCGTTGAAAAGCGTGATCTCCGGCAACGGGGGCGAAGCCACGAGGGCAAGCGAGTGGTCCGCATGATCGCCGCTGCCGCCGGTGCGGATGAATTTTTCCCCGGCGACGAGCGCACCCGCATTCACGGCCACGGGGAAAGTCCGCGGAGCGTTGGAATTGTCGCCGAGCTGTCCGGTCGGATTGTTGCCCCACGCCGCCAGTGTGCCGTCCGAGCACACCGCGAAGCTGTGGGAAAAACCTGCGGCGATGTGCGTCACGACTTTTCCAAAGAGCGCGGATACTCCCGGCTGCGCACTGACGGACGAAGCGAGCGGCGAGACGGACTGCCCGCTGGAGCCGTGACCGAGCTGGCCGTAGGTGTTGTCGCCCCACGCGGCGACGGTGCCGTCGGAGCAGAGCGCGAGGCTGTGGCGAGCACCCGCCGCGAGCGCGACGATCGTCTTGCCAGCAAGCGCCGGCACTCCAGTGATCACGGCCACTGCGGTGTTGAACTGTCCGCCGCCCGCACCGTTGCCGATCTGACCGTTTGTGCAATCGCCCCACGCCGCCAGCGTGCGGTCGGAACACAGCGCCAGACTGTGGTAAGCGCCGGCGGCAATTGTGACCACGGTCTTGCCGGCCAGTGCCGTGCCCGCGGTCGTCACTGCAACTGGCAAACGACGATCGGTGGTGGTGCCATCGCCGAGTTCGCCGTAGAAATTGAGTCCCCACGCCGCGACGGTGCCGTCGTCACTCAGCGCCAAGCTGTGGTGTCGCCCGGCGGCGAGGGCGACGACCGATTTTCCTGCCAACGCCGTGCCCGCCATCGTCACCGCGACCGGCAACAAGCGCGAATCCAACGAGCCATCGCCGAGTTGGCCGCCGGCGTTGTAGCCCCACGCCACCACGGTGCCGTCGGAACACAACGCGAGGCTGTGGCTGTCGCCCGCGGCAATCGCCACGACAGTCCGGCCGGCCAACGGCGTGCCCGCGGTCGTGACCGCCACCGGCACGGTTCGTTGCACTCTGGTGCCGTCGCCGAGTTGGCCTTCGGAGTTCTTGCCCCACGCGACAAGGGTGCCGTCGGAGCAAAGCGCGAGACTGTGCCCGGCGCCGCGAGCGAGAACCCGCACCGTTTTGCCGGCCAGTGCTCCCGTGGAGGTCACGAGCACCGGACTGTAGCGCGTGGTCGTGGTGGTGTCGCCGAGCTGACCATTGGCGTTTTGGCCCGTCGCGAAAACTCGGGTCGCCGCCCAAGCGAGGACAAGGTCGTTGCCACTGCCGCCGTAGTAATCGGCGACGAAATAATAAGTCGTCCCGCTGTAGCTGAGCGCGACCGACTGGCCGTGCGCGAGGTTGTCGAAACGGCCGGCGATAAAGCTGCGGCCCGTGTTGTTCACGACCATCAGTTGCGTGCCGACCGCCGGCGCAAAATTCAGCGCCAGGTTCACCGTGCCGCCCGTGGCCGTGTAGCTCGTGACGGTCAACGGCACGTCGGTGCCGGCGGCGTAGGTGGCGGTCACGACGTCGTTGCCCCAGAGCGTGATCGTAAACGGGGATTCATCCGGGTCGTTGCTGGCAATCTGGAGAACGGCGGTGCGGGGTCCCGAAACCGACGGAGAAAACGTGACTGTAAGCGTGGCTGTGGCATCGGGCGCCAGCGTGCTGACGCCCAGCGAACCAATCGCAAAATCGTCCGGATGGATTCCGACTTTGGTCACGGTCAGACCGGTTAGGTCCGTAGTGCCGGTGTTTTTGAGGGTGAAGGATTGCGGGCTGCTACTGTTGCCCGCTGGCGTGACAGCGAATCTGAAACTGCCGGCGCTCTGCCGCTCGGCGGCGGGCGAAACGGCGGCGCCGTCGAACACGGAAATCTCCGGTCCGTCCGGCGCGCTGCCGGCTTGCGCCAGAAATCCGGCCTCCAAGCGGTAGGCTGCACTCGTCGATTGTCCGCTGATCAATCCGACGCTGCCCCGATGGCCGTAATTGGCGGAGGTGGCGGGAGCGCCGCCGCCGTCGAAACCCTCGGCCGCGATGCCGTAGCTCGTGGCGACCCGAGTCTGCGCGGTCGCCAGCACGCCGCAGCTGAGCGCGACGAAAAGGAGGAAGCGACCCTTCATTGCGGCCTACTGTTCATAGCCGCCGGTCGCAGTGTTCAAATCGTCGACGAACTCGAGCCCAGCGGGCAGCGTCAGGCAGTTGTTGCGGAAGGCTAGGACCGTGCTGCGGGAAAACATCCCGCTGCCGGCGCTCGCGCCCGGCGAGCCTCCAGCCACGCAGATCAACGTGGAAATTCGGTTCGCGGGAATGGATACGGTGACCGAATAAGTCGCGGTGGCGAAGCTGTTGCCGGTCGTGGACCAAACATTCACGCCGTTCAGGGCGATGCTCGCTTTCTCGCCCCAGTCCACGTAGCCGGTCGCATGATAGTGGAGCGTCCAGTTAATGTCGGCCCCGGTGGTGTTGCGCACCCGAAACAAGGCTCCCGCCATTTTTCCATTGGTGGAGCTGTAGGCGATATAAGTCTCCGCCCAGACAGTCGAATTCGGCGAGCTGACCGCTTGCTTGTTGAAGAGCGCGGCTTGCACTTTCTTGTCGGACGAAATTTGCGCCGCGGTAGCGTTGTTGTCGGACCAGTTGGAGGGAATGACGCCTCCCGCCAGACTCGCGTCGTTGTTGAAAATCCAACCGGCCGCTTGGTCGTAAGTGCTCCACACCGCCCAGCGATAGCTCGGCGCCGGAGAGCTTCCGGCCGCGACCCAGCTGCTGCCATTCGAATAATACAGCCGGCTTTCGGTGGTGTTAAAATAAATCGATCCGGCGGGACCGATGGTCGGAACAGTCGCGGCTGCAGCCGGCCTGAGATTGTTCGCCACCATCGCGTAGCCGACCGAAGCGATGCGCTGATCGGGCGCGAGGAGTTGCGAGCCATTGACGCCGTCGTTGAACCACACCCGCAGGCGCACGTCGGGATTCACAAACACCGCGGCAGGCACGGCGGTCATGTTGGTGATCGTCGCATCGCCGAGGGGCGCGACGTAGAGACCGTTGACGACGGGCAACGACACAGACGCAGTCGGCTGGCTGCCGGCCGTGCTGGTGCCATCGTTGCTCCAGTAACTGGTGGATCCGTTCGCGTTCACCAATGCGAAGCGAAATTGGCCGGTGCCCGTGAACGGCGTGGTGCCAACCGAGATCTTGCCTTGGTAATTGACGATCTCCGGCACTTGCGCACCGAGCGATCCGAAAAAAGCGAGGCCCAACACGAATGCGGCAAACCGAAGCAATGTTTTCATAAGAAGGCGGTGAAAGAGCAATAGACGGCGAGCGAGGACGAGCCCGCTTCAGTAAACTGAACCCAAAAGCGCCCGACACCTTCGCCGCACGTTGCGTCGGCGAGACGTCGGAATTTTTCCGGCCCCCCCGCGAGGTGAGCATGGTTCATCCTGACGTTAAGCTATCGCGGCAACGCACCGCACAAGCAACGGTATTAACGGCACACGGCCAAACGGCCGGGAGTGCGGTTCACCGCACTTAAAAATTGAACCGGATGATTCCTTCCGCTTTCGCCTGGCGCACAGAAACTTGGCCGCACGGTGCCACGACTCCGGGTGACGCCACGGCCTCCGTCGCGTCACTTATGATCCCACGGAAACGACACCGACTGTTTCGGGAATTTCCAGAGCTGCACGACGGAGAACATTTTCCCCGGATTGCAGATTCCGTTTGGATCGAGGGCGTTTTTGACCGCGAGCATCGCCTTCACTTGCGCGGGCCGGTGTTGCAGGCGCAGGAACGGCGTCTTCGCCAAACCGATGCCGTGCTCACCGGAAATCGCGCCGCCGAGCGCCACGACCGTTTTCATCAGGTCGTGCACGGTCGCTTCCGCGCGCTTTGTTTCCTCGGCGTCGCCGCGGTGATACATGATGTTCACATGGAGATTGCCATCGGCGATGTGGCCGAAGGTCGGGATGGCAAGCCGCGAGCGACGTTTCAATTTCGCGAGGTAGCGCGCAAACTTCACGTAGTTGCGCATCGGAATGACGATGTCCTCGTTGAGTTTCGAATCACCGAGTTCAAACATCGCGCCGGAACACTTACGGCGGACTGCCCACAGTTCCTCAGCCTCGTCGCGCGTTTGCGCCTCGCGATGGCCGAGTGCAAATTTTTCCGCCCACGCGAGCACGGGTGCCTTTTGCTCTTCGACTTCGCTGACGCCTCCGGCGAACTCCAACAGAATCACCGGTCGGCCCGCTTGCCCCGGAAACACCGTCTTGCCGGTTGCGCGTTCGGCACAGACAACACTCTCGCAGTCGAGAAACTCGCAAATCGCCGGTTGCACGCGGTCGCGGAACAGCACGCGCGACGCTTGCAGCGCCGTCACTTCGTCCTTGAACGACGTGAGCAACGTCCAGCGCGCGGCGGGTTGCGGAATCAACTTCAACACTGCACCGGTCACGACGCCGAGCATGCCTTCGCTGCCGATCCAGAGATCGCGCAAATTGAAGCCGGCGGAAAATTTCTTCGTCGCCGTGCCCCACTCCACGTATTCGCCCGTGGGCAGGAAGCCGCGCAACGCGATGACGAAGTCGCGCGTCACACCGTATTTGCCGCCGTGCATCCCGCCGGCGTTGCACGCGATGTTGCCACCGATGGTGCAAAACGCCTTGGACGACGGATCGGGCGGATAGAACCAGCCTTTTTTCGCCGCCGCTTCTTGGATCGATTGGGTCGTCGCACCGGCATCCACAGTCGCCAGTCCGGCTTCGGCGTCGATTTTCACGCGACGCAATTTGGTCATGTCGATCACCCACCCACCTTGCACTGGGGCGGCGGAGCCCATCAGCGTCGTGCCGCGACCGCGCACGGTGACGGGCACGCGGTGGCGATTGGCGAGTGTGAGCACAATGCCGACTTCCTCTGCGCGACGCGGCGTAATCACCGCCACGGGGAGAAAGGAAACCTTGCTGCTGTCAAAGGAAGCGGCCCAACAGGCCTTGGCGGTGGTGGCGACGCGCGCGCCGAGGCGACGTTGCAGTTGGCGGGTGGCGGAAGCGTGCGCAGTTTTCATCGATGCGAACCCTCACTAAAGACGGGCGCGCGACGACCTGCAAGCAGGCAGCCACGCGCGACCGTCATAGTCGCGCGTCGCCTCAGTCCGCTCAACTCGTTTCGCCGTGGGTGAGTTCGAGTGCGAGGGTGCGGCAACCTTTCAAGTCGGTCTTACCCGTGCCGAGCATCGGGATTTTTTCCACGCGCTTGATGATGCGTGGCACCCACAGATTGGGCAGGCCGGCTTCGAGGAGTTTCGCGCGCACTTCGTCGAACGTCACTTCTTGCGTGGTGAGCAGGACGAGGGCTTCGCCCTTGGTCGCGTCGGGGATTCCCGTAACGACCGCCGTCGGACCTTCGTTTTGGTCCCAACCGAAGAGTTCGGCGATACGGATTTCAATCGTGCCGT
The DNA here is from genome assembly GCA_947085165.1 of uncultured Opitutaceae bacterium. GTDB lineage: Bacteria > Verrucomicrobiota > Verrucomicrobiia > Opitutales > Opitutaceae > Didemnitutus. Next base: position 35,701 of record CAMTVI010000026.1, on the reverse strand, counting down.
GCGGCACCATTTCGCCGCCAATTTTGGAGAAGCGCGACAACCGGCCCTCGATGAACACGAAGCCATCGTCGTCCATGCGTCCGAGATCGCCGGTAATAAACCACCGATCACGGAACGCCCCGGCGGTTTTCTCGGGGTCTTTTAAGTAGCCCGGAAAAATATTTGGTCCTTTCAGCCACAGCATACCGGTGGAAGACATCGGCAATTCTTCGCCGGTGTCGGGATCGACGATGCGGGCGGTGACGCCGGGCATCAGTCGCCCCACGGCGTTAACGCGCTTGCCATCCTGCGGTGCGGAAACCGACGAGGTGACGGGTGGATTGTGCTGGTTCACGCTCGCTACCGGCGTGGTTTCGGTGAGGCCGTAGCCTTGCAAAATCTCGATGCCAAACTGCGCAAGAAACGCCTCGTAGAGATCCATCGGCAACTTCTCCGCGCCGGTGACGACGAGATCGAGCGTCTTCAACTCTTCGCGCGTCGCCTTTTTGAGGAACGGACGAATAAACGTCGGCGCGCCGACCATCACGGTCGCTTTTTCTTCGTGGATTGCTTCCACGATTTTGCGCGTTTCGAGCGGACTCGGAATTGTCACGACGCGACAGCCACGCAAAATCGGATACCACATCGTGATCGTAAAGCCGAACGAGTGGAACACCGGCAGGCAGCCGATGATGATGGCGTTTTGCGGTAAAATCGAAAGCGACGAAACCTGCGTGCAATTCGAGAGAATGTTGCGGTGCGTGAGCACGACGCCCTTCGGCTCACCCGAACTGCCGCTGGTGAAGAGTAGTCCGGCTTCCTCGTTGTCGCCAACTCGCGGGAGTCCGAGTAGGTCGGCATACCATTGGTTCGGCAGCAGGAATGCACCGAGCAACCACGGCAAAATCGCTTTCTTACCACCCATCGCTTCGATCTCGGTTTTGAGATCCAGAGTGTTTTCCGGAAACGGAAAATTAGGCACCTTCGCACGCATCGCGTCAGCCGTGATAATCGTTTTGATTTCTCCGATGCGCAGCGCGGCTTCCACCGCGGCGCGGCCGACGGTGAAATTCAGATTCACCGGGATTTTTCCCGCGCACGCGATGGCCAGATTGGCGATATGCGCGCCCGCGCCCGGCGGCAGCACCACGCCGACGCGTTTCTCGGGCACGTTCTTGCGAATGCGGCGCGACAACGCGGCCGCGACCGCGAGCAATTGTGCCGCCGTCACCGGCTTCCGTGCGGCTGTGCGATCGATGACTTCGATGTGACGCGGCCGCTTCGCGAGGGCGCGGACGCATTCGCGGGCCAAGTGGCGCTTGAGCAGGGGACGCTCTTGAAACGCCTCTTCGCCCAAATCGAGCAACGCGCGGCGAGCAAACGCCGTATCGGCGCGGCCCACCGGAATCGGCGCGCCAAAGAGCACACACACATCCGTCGGCATCAGTCGCGGTGATTTGCGCAGGTATTTGTTACCCGCGAAGGAAAATACCGAACCCCACAAGCCATCAATCACCGCCGGCACCACCGCCGTCTGGGCTTGGCGAGCGATGGCTTCGAAACCTTGGTTCAACCGCATCAATTGGCCGGTGCGCGAAATCGCGCCCTCCGGAAACACGCAGACAAGTTCGCCATTCTTGATCGCATCGACCGCAATGCGGATGCCCTTCGTGGGTTTGTCGGGTGAGACCGGAATGACGCCCGCGGCTCGCATCCAAAAGCGGAGCACGCGCGTCTTGGTAAAACCGCCGAAAGCCACGAAGCGAATTGGCCGTGGCGAGGCGATCTGCAACACCACCGCGTCGACATACGAGAGGTGATTGCAAATTATCAACGCGCCCGTCGCCGGAATATTTTCCGTGCCGCGCGTTTTCACGCGGTAGAAGATTGAACCGAAGAATCGCATCACCGTGCACACCGTTTGGTGCGGCAGATGCCACAACGCATAGACCACCATCACAAAGGTGACACCCGCCAAACCGAGGAACTGCGTCCGCGTGGACCAGCCGAACATGCCGTCCGATGCGACGACCCAGTAGAGTCCGGCCACCGCGAGACCCGCGGCGCTATCCAACAAACTCACCCCGGCCAACACGCGTCCGCGCCGATGGGCACCCGCACGTTGTTGGACGAAGGCATACAGTGGCACCAGAAAAAGTCCCGAGGCAAAGCCGGCGTAAATCAGCAACGAGGTAAATGAACCCGTCCCCGGCGTCGCGATGCCCAGGGCCAAGAGTGCACCGCCGAGCATCATGCCCCCAATTGGGGCGAGCCCCATCTCGATGCCACGCCGCGAAAATAGTCCGGCGGCCAGAGTGCCCGCCATCGTCCCAATTCCGATTTGCAACATCATCAGCCCGCTCGCCGCCGCCGTTGCTCCAGTGGCCAAAGGCAATTGATCCAACTCGAAAGCCACCTGGGGAATCAACATGGTGATATAGCCACCGGCACCGTAGAAAAAGCAGATGCCAAGAGTGGAGCGCCAGAGCGGTTTTTCGCGCCAAATTTCCGCCACATCGCCGAAGTGCCGCAACCAGAGTTTCCAACTGAACGGCTTGGCGGACTGCGCCGGTGTGCGCTCCGCCAACTGAAACCAGCCCCATGCGAGCACCGCCAACACCGCGAGCACGCCACTGGTGTTGATTGCACCCGCCCAGGGATCGCCCGCCAGCTTTGACCAATAAGAAAACAGCATCGCGCCCGCAAAGGAGCCGACGAGAATCGCCGTGATCGTAAACATCTCCATGTAACCGACTATCCGCGACAGACGGTCAGGCCCGACATACTCCAAAATAATTCCGCGCTTGGCCGGTGCGAGAATCGCCGTCTGCACCGACAGCAAAAAAAAGCAGCTTAGGGCTCCACCGAAGGACTTCAGCCACAGCGAAACCACCAACAGTGCCATCACGCCGATTTGCAGCACCAGCGCGGCGTTGAACACATCGCGCTTGGAAAAACGATCCGACAACCAGCCGCAGATCGGACCGAATAAAATATATGGCACGACTAACACAGCCGCGATGAGGGCGACGACCACTTTGGCGTCCCAGTTGCCCGCTTTCGCGAGTTCTTGCGCGAGCGAGATCAACATGAACTTGGCCGCGCAATCGTTGAACGTAACCTGAGCCTGCGCGCCCATCAAGGCTGCGAGCGAAAAACGGGGGGATTTCATACAGGGGGTAGGGAGAAAGGAGAGTGACCGAAGGTTTCTGAAACGGGCAAGCTTAGCCGGACGTCGGGGAATGTTTTTTCCAAGCGCGCAGATCCCGCGCCAACAAGCCGAATCCCGACGGAAAATCATTTTCGAGCCGCCGCACGTCGCCCCGGTGACGCTGCACCTCCTCGATCGCGCGCCGCGTTTCGAGTGGCAGCGTCGGTCGCGTAGTCCCATAGACCCGCGTTTTCAATTGGCGCCGCGTGTAAGGCAGCCTGCCGCGGTCCTGTCCGTCGATCCACGCGGACTCCGTCACCGTCGGATCGCGTCCGCAGAGCAACCACGCCTCGATCGCCGGCACCGCCAAACCCACCGCACGCAGCGGTCCCGCCCTGCCCCGCGCGGAATGCGGCAAATTCTTCAACGTCCGCCGAAATACCGCGCGCAACCGACAGAGTCGGCACAGGGGATGATGATAGCCGGGCGCTTCATGCTCCTCGGTGTGCACCGGCGAATCATCCGAATCCACTACCACCACCAAGCCCTGCGCGTCGGTGTTGAAATGCAAGTGCCGCAAGATTGACGGCAACACTTGCTCGACCGACGGCCAGCCGCGCGCCCGCAAACCCGGCGTTACCAGGTCCAACGGTTCATTCAAAACATATCCCACCAACACCCGCAGCGCTGCTTCATCCGCCGGCGATTCACTGAGGATCGCCAGCTTCATGCGCCATCCGGAGTTCCGCCCAGAATGCCACTGAACCAGAGATCGCCGAGACTCGCCTCCCCCAGTAATTCGCGCAAATCCTCGCGGTCCGACAGACGCGCAAAAGTCGCATCTCGGCCCGACTTGTTGCTCAAAATTACTTCCTCCGGCTGGTCGCGAAACAGATCGAGCAGATACGGTGAATGCGTGGTCGTCAGCACTTGCACCGGAGCCCGCGTCAGACCGAACTCCGCCGGATAACTTAGCCGATACAGCGCATCGCGCACTTCGCGCAGCATCCGCGGATGCACGCCGCGATCGGCTTCCTCCAAACACACCACCGCCGGCGAATTGGGACTGAGCGCGAGTGTCAACACCGCCAGCAAATACAACGTGCCTTGCGACAAGCTCTCCGCCGGAATCCGCTCGCCGTTCATGCACGCCAGCAACTCCACACGGTCCGGCTCACTGGTGCGAAAATCCAAGCCGTCGAACTCCGGCACGATGCGTTGGAATTCCGTCGTCAAGTCGCGCAACTCCGCCGGCGCAGTTTCGCGCCACGCCGCCAGGACGGCCGCGAGATTGCCCCCATTTGAGGTCAACTCTCCGCACTCCGAACGTTTCGCCGGCACGGCCATCGCGTAATGATCGAACAGGAAACCGCGCATCGTCCGCAGTCGCGCGCGCAAGGCCTCCCATTGTGCTTCGCCCGCGGCGTCGGGAGAATGCTCCACCGACAAGGCGTCGCAAACCATGCCATCACTGGCGCACCCGAGAGTTACCCGCACGGTTTCGAACGGCGCCGCAAAACGAAACTGAATCCGCGGACTTTCATCCGTCCCGAGCGCGGTCACTGGCGGCGTGGTGGCAGGCAACGCGGCCAGCGTGCGCAAGCGCAGGAGCGCCTGAATCAAACTCGTTTTGCCCGAGCCGTTCGGTCCGATGAGCAAGTTGAACGGGCCCAAACGCGCCGTCGCACAGCGCAGCGCCTTGAAGTTATCGAACTGCACCTCGGCAATCATGGCGCGAAACTACCGGTGCGCAGTCCGCACGCAAACGAATCGCGCACGCAATTCGCCGCTGCGACGGGTGCACGGCGTCGGATTCTCCTCCTGCGCGGCGGCCCCATTTCAATGATGCGCGTGGGCAGTGCCCTCGGCGCGCGCCTTTTGGTGCGCCTCCACGAGCCCCTTCTCCTGATCAGCCGGCAACTCCTTGTAGTGACTGAAGCGCTCACTGTAGAGTCCGCGTCCTCCGGTAAGCGAACGCAGCGCCGTGCCGTAATGGTTGAGTTGCGCCGCAGGAACTTCCGCGCGGATCACTTGCAAACGTCCTGCGACATCCATGCCGAGGATATGTCCGCGCCGTCCCGATAGATCGCCGACGACGCGTCCGACGAATTCCTCGGGCAACTTGATTTCGAGTTGGTGAATCGGTTCCAGCACGACGGGACGCGCCTCTTGAAACGCTTCGCGAAACGCGAAGTAACCCGCGATTTGAAACGCGATGTCCTTTGAGTCCACCGGGTGCATCTTGCCGCCGTAGAAATCGATTTTCACATCGGTCACCCGATAGCCGGCGTGAATGCCTTCACCAGCCGCGTTCTTTAAACCTTTTTCGACCGACGGCACAAAAACGCGGTCGACATCCTGACCGACGAGCGACTGCGAGAAGACGATGCCGCTGTCGCGGGCGCCCGGCGAGATGCGCAGCCAAACTTCGGCAAATTGCCCCGCGCCACCGGTCTGTTTCTTGTGACGATAACGAGCTTCTGCTCCGGCCCGAATCGTTTCGCGATAGCGAATCTTCGGCGGCTCCAGCGACACATCGACTTTGTAACGTCGCTTCAGGCGCTCGAAGAGCACATCGAGGTGCAACTCACCTTGCGCAGAAATGATGAATTGGTGCAGCTCCGCGTCGGTGTGATAAGTGAAAGCCGGATCTTCTTCGTGCAGTGCCGCGAGTCCGGTCGCTAGCCGATCTTCGTCGCCCGGTGCGTTTAGTCGCAGCGCGGCGTGCGTGTAGGGCGTCGGATATTCCAGCTTGGGCAACGCCACCGTGTGCCGCGCGTCGCACAGGGTGTTGCCCGTGTGCGTGTCGCGCAACTTGACCGCGGCGCCCATGTCGCCGGCGCGCAATTCGTCCACCGGCGTGCGCAACTTGCCGTTCAACCGATACAGTTGCCCAATGCGCTCCGCGACGCGCCGCCCACTGTTGTGCAATTCCATCCCCGGTTTAATGCAGCCGGAGTAGACGCGGAAAATCGAAATGTCGCCGCTCTGCGCATCGGTCAGCGTCTTGAACACAAACGCGACCGGCTCGCTGCCATCGAGGCGCACCAACACGGGCGACCCCGTGGCCGTGGCAATGGCCCCGACTGTTTCGCGATCCACCGGCGATGAACCGTATTTCGCGATAAAATCCAGCAAGCGCGCCACGCCGACATTGGTCTCCCCAGCGGTGCACAGCAGCGGAATAAAAACCTGATTCTGAAGCGCCGGATGAATTCCCGTGCGCATGACCTCGTCGGACAAGCCGCCTTCGTCGAAATATTTTTGCAATAGCGTATCGTCGCTCTCCGCGATGTGTTCGATCAGCTCTTTGTGGAGCACGTCCACCTTGTCCTTCCATTCGCCAGTCGCGGCTTCTTCGGTGTATTTCCCGGAACGATCGGCGGCATAACTGACGACTTCGCTACGCAACACATCGAGCACTTGATGGAAGCCCGGGCCGGAGTCGATCGGCACCTGCATCGGGAAAACCTGTTGGCCAAAGTGATCACGGATTTCAGCGAGCCTCGCGTCGAAATTGCACTTTTCCTTGTCGAGTCCGTTGAGCACCAGCACGCGCGGGATGCCCAACTGGCCCGCGTATTCCCACATCATGTCCGTGCCGACTCCGACGCCGTGGTTGGCGTTGACCACGACGAGCGCGAAATCCGCCACATGCAGTGCGTTGATCGCTTCGCTCGCAAAGTCGAGGTAGCCGGGCGTATCGATAAAATTCAAACGCCGCCCCTGCCATTCGCAGTGGAGCGGCGTTCCGTGAATCGAAATGTGCCGCTGTTGTTCGCCGACATGATAATCGGCCACGGTGCTGCCTTGGGCAATGGTGCCCATGCGGTGGATTGCTCCACTGCAGAAGAGCATAGCTTCGGCGAGCGTTGTTTTGCCCGCCGTGGCATGTCCCACGATGGCGAAGTTGCGGATATCTCCCGGTTGATTGCCATTCATCGCAGTAAGTCTCCTTGGAGTTGCGGCCACCCCACGTGGGAGGCCGTTGGGTTTGTGCGACCAAACTAGCCGTTCGCGCAGGAGGGTAAAGCCCGTTCCCCGCGCATTCTTTGCCAGAGACTAACCGTCAATTCCCCGGCGTCAGAAAATCAGCCAATTTCGATTCCGCCAACCGCGCAAAGAAAGCCGAAGGATCCGGCCGGCCTAGCGTTCCGCGAATCGCGCCGGTGTCGCGCATCTTCGCGTAACCGAGTTCATCTTTCGTGCCATCGAGTGCCTTCAACCGCGTCAAGGTCTGCTCCACTTTGCCGCGCGCACCGAGTTGATAGCTCAACCACAACGGAAATTCTAACAACGGCTTGCCTTCGACATGCGTCAACGTCCCGCGTGCGGTCAGGCGCACCTCGGGCGACAACAAGCTGAGTTCATCGATCTTGAAATTGAAATTCTCCTCTCGCGTGGCGCGGATCAGCAATTGGTCAAACGGCAACTCGCCCAACGTCTGCGCCAATTGATCGATTTGGTAGGCCTGGCCTGCGACCTTCTCGGCGGTTTCTTTCACTTTGTTGGTGCCGAAAAGCGAACCGAGCGCCGCGCCGATTTCCACCGCGCGCGTGGCGGTCGAAACCTTCGCCGACGTGCGCTGCAAGCCGCGGAACACGCCCTGCCGACTCGACAACTGAAATTGCCCGCGCGTGCGCTCCAGCGTCGTCGTCACTGTTTCACCGTCGCCGCTAAATCCACCGCTCACCGTAAACATGCCCTCGACCACCGGCGGGCGGTCCGGTTCAAACGCCTTCAGTAGCGCGCCGACATCGAACTCCGTCAGCGAGAATTTTCCGTCCAACGCGTAAGGCCGCGGGCCCGCGCCGAAGCGCAACTCGGCTTGCGCGCCGAGCCGTCCAGTCTCGTTCATCGTCGCTTCCACTTTGGTCAATTGCGCCTGAGCCGGAGTGACCACTAACCCAGCGGTAAATCCATGCATCGACCAATCCTTGCCGTGCGCCACCGATTTCAAATCCAACGTCATCTCACCCTGCCAGCCCGCCCATACAGGTTTTCCATCAGCGACAACCGGCACGACGGGCGCGGTCACGGCAGAGGCACTCGAGTTCGTTGCCGGAGTCGTCGCCGGAGTTGTGGCCTGAGTCAGCGCCGCGAGCGCTAACGCGTCCGCCAATTCAAAATGTTCACTCGTGAGTTTCGCCTTGAACTGCCAACCCTCAGCGGCGGGGTGCGCGTGCGCGGAGAACGCCAAATCCGAGCGGCGTCCCAAGCGATCGAGCAGCACCGTGGCCTCGCTGGTCAGCTTGCCGTCCGCCGCGCGAATCCCGCGCCATTGCAAATTTGCGACCGGCAACGCCAGATTTCCTGCACGCGCCACCAAGCCGTTAAACGTCGTGCGCGCCTCCGCCTGCACCGTAGCACCAAGCATCCCAGCCCGCAGTTCGCCAGCCGCCCTGCCCGCACTGAGCACCCGCAACCCCGCCAGCGCCGGTTGGCCACTGAGCGCAATCAATTCCAAATGGTAATTCAGGATCGCACGCACTCCGTCCTGCGGCGTCGCAATCACCTCGGCGTTAAACGACGCCAATTCCCGACCGGCCGCATTCCGCAACGACGTCGCTCCATCGGAGAGCTTCCAATTCGTGAACGACTCAAATTCCGCCGTGGGCCATGTCTCGATGCGCACGCCTTCGATTGCCGCCGCGCCGATTGCCCCCCAGGCGACGCCGTTCAATTGCACTGCGCTCCCCGGCCGCACCAACACCCGCGCGCCTTGCGCGGCCACCGTAAACGAGCCGGCGTTCAAACGTCCGCGCACCGGCACGCGCGCCGTTAAAATCGGCCACTCCTGCAAATCAATCAGTCCATAGGAAACTCGGCCCAATTCCCGTTCCGTCGTGCCCTGCGCCACGAGTTGCAACGTCGCCAAATCTACGGCGAACGGCGTCGCACTCGCGCCAGCGAGCAAGCGGGATTTGTCACCGCGACGAATTTCTCCGCGCACCGCGACGACTTCGAGTCGCCCCGGAGTTACCCGCAATTCGGTCGAACCACTGAGTTGCACATGGCCAAGCGGCGCGTGTGATTGCAACAAATGCGGCAAGTCCGCCTCGACACTACCCAGCACATGCAACGCAAGTGGTGCACCTCCGAAAGGCAGTCCCACATTCAAATCGCCCCGCACCGAGTCACCCGCCTCCGTCTGCAAAACGAACTCGCCGATTTCGATGCGGAGCGCATCAGGCTTCAGCGTCGCCAGCACGCCCAGCGACAAGTCGGCGCGCTTCAATAAAAATTGTCCGTCGCGCACGACATTGACGCCCGTCGCGCGCAAGGGAGTGACTGAGCGGATGCGCAACAGTTCCGGATCACCGACCACGACGAATTCGCCACTCACCTGCTCACCGGAAAGATCCACCCCCGTCACAAACGGACGCACCCACGCCAACGGCAAACCGTGCAACTTGAGCCGCGCCACTTCGCCTGCGCTGCCTCCGCCAAACTGAATCGCATGCCGCACCCGATGCAATGCCACCGGACGCAACGTCTCCCACGCGAGCACCGGTTGCTCTCCATCGATGCGGAGATTGAATTTATGGATCGTGCTCACGCCCTTCACCTCGGCGAGATCGAACGCTGCGCCGATGCGCAACGCGCCAAACGGCCGGAGTTTCGGGTCGATCCGTTCGAGAGCCGACACCTCCGCCTCGAAGGTGCCCGCCACCGCCACAGCGCCCGTATCAAGGCGCACACCAAATTTACCAGCGCCCGCCGCGAGGAATTTCGGCAATGCGCCACCAAGGAAGAATGGCTCCAGTTGCGCATGGCTGGCTTGCACGCGCCATTCGCCAGTGAACACGCTGCCATCAATCGGAGCCGTCGCTTCGATCTGCAATAGATTCGCCGCCTGCCCTTCCTGCACCGTTTCAACAGTGAGCGCGTAGCGACTCGCCTCGGCGCTGTCACCCATTGTGGCCGCAAGGTTGAGTTGGTGCTGTTTGGGGATTTTCGGGCCAATCGCATCGACGCTGATCTTGAGACCAACTTGATCGAAGCGACGCTCCAAAGTTTGCCGCAATTGCAACGAACCTGTCACATGCAACGCCGTCACCGCCGCGCCGCGCTGGTCATTCGAAATGGTTGTTTCGAAAATAAATCCGCCCTCCTGCCCCGGCGCAACCTGTCCGCCAGTCAACTGAAACTCCGCCGGCAAGGCGGGTTGTCCCACTGGGCCGGGCAGCCATACGCGACCACGAAGCGATACTTCGCCGATAACGATTTGCCACGGCAGTCGCGTGCGCAACAACGCGCCCGGCGTTGCCACTGGAGCCGTCGCAGCTCCGGCCCGCGCCTCCCCTTCCGATAGTCGCGACACATCGATTTCCAATGCCGTCGCCACGATGCGGTTGATGTTCACCCGCCGGTGCCACAGAAACTCCCAGAGCGAAAATTCAACCGCCACCTGCCCCGCGCGCGCACTAAGGCCCGCATGTTTAAAGGTGATGCCGCGCACTTCCGCGCGCGATAGTCCCACGGCCAAATGGGTAAACTCCACCGGTGACTCTCCCGGCCCGGCCAGCGCGCGACGCACCGCCCATTGCTGCACGGATGGCGTTAAACTCAGACCAACGACCACCGCGGCCAACGCCAACAGCGCAGCTGACGCGAGGAGCACAATACGGGCGAACTTCATAGACAAACGGGAAAGCGGGGGTCGAAAAGGAAGCCGTCTTTCTGGGCACAAAAAAGCCGCGTTGCGAGAACAACGCGGCAGAGAATTTTTGAACGTTTCCTTTAGCGCCCGGAAGCCAGCTCGGCATCCGGCAAGCCCATCGCGCGGCGCACCGTCGCGCTGGCGACATTAAAACGGTAATACGCTTCCAGTTGGTTGAGTCGCGCCGTCGTCAAATCCGTGCGCGCTTGCAACACGTCGAGCTGCGTCGCGGTGCCAGCAGAGAATCGCGCATCGGCGAGGCGAACGGCTTCCTCGGCCTGCTCGACCACACGCTTGGAGGCTTCGGCGAGTTCGATCGCTTCCTGCAATGAGGAAAGCGCGCGGCGGACTTCGACGGAAACAGCGAGTTCAGCCTCTTGCGTGGATAGACGTGATTGTTCCAGCGCCGATCGCGCTTGCACGACACGGCCTTTGGTGGCGCGGCCGTCGAAGATTGCCCACGAGGATTGCAGGCCTACCGTCCAGCCATCGCGCGCGTCGCTAAAGCTATTCGAGCCGGGTGCCTTGCGCCAATCGTAGCTGCCGACGAGGGAAACATCAGGGTAAAGTGCAGCGCGGCGGGCGGTGACGGTGCGGTCGGCGGAATCTTCCAAACGGCGCAAGCGTTGCAAATCGGGGCGGCGCGCCTTGGCGGACGCGAGCGCGGCGCCAAGTTCGTATTCCACCGGCGTGAAGGCCAGCGAACCGACGAACTCAGGAATGCGCCCGACGTTGGCAGTGTCGCTGGTGGTGAAGCCGAGCGATTGGCGCAGCTCTTCAATGCCGAGGCGGTAGTTGTTGCGCGAGGTGATGAGCGGCGGTTGCGCGTTGGCGAGCGCGACCTCGGCGCGGAGCACTTCGAAATTGGAAACTGTGCCGGCTTCGAAACGGTTGCGCACATCCTGCAATTGGCGGCGCAGCAACTCGACGTTCTGCTCCTGCACCTTGATGCGCTCGCGCGATACGAGGACGTTGTAGAAACGCGTCCGCACTTCCAACAGCGCCTGATCAATCACGGCCTGCAATTGCAACGTCGCCGCTTCGAGCGCGAGTTGCTGGCTTTGCACCGAGGCTTTCACGCCGCCGGCGGAGTAAAGCGTTTGGCGCGCCGTGATGCCGAGTGACCAACTACGGTCGTCGCCCGACGACGAAATCTCGCGGTCCAAACGCGAATAAGCCGCCGTCGACGTCACGCTGGGAATCTCGCGCGCTTTCACTTCGAGCACGATGCCTTCCTGTTGGCGAATGCGTTCCTTCGCTTGGCGGATGGCGAAATTGTTATCGAGCGCGAACGCGAGCGCGTAAGCGAGATTGAGTTCCTCCGGCACGGCGTAGTCAGGATCGGCCTGTCCGTCGGGTTGGAACGGCGGCGTCTGACCCACGGCCAATGGAGCAAGTGTGAGGCTCGCCAGAACGACGCAGGTGAAGCGCTTGAATGAGTTCATGAAAAAAGGAGTGTTATTAGACAGAGGCGGGTTGCGCAATCTCAGCTTGCGGCGGCGGATTCCCGCCCTGCTCAGCCGAGCGGTCGCGGGCGATCAACATGTAGAAGGCGGGCACCACGAAGATGGTGAAGATCGTGCCGACCGCCATGCCGACGACGAGCACCCAGCCGATCGAATTACGCGCGGCGGCACCGGGACCGGTGACGAAGATGAGCATCATGTGACCGAAAACGGTCGCGGCGGACGTCATCAAAATCGGACGCAAGCGCGTCGCCGCGGCACGGCGGATCGCCTCGCGCTTCGGCACGCCCTCTTCTTGCAGCGAGTTGGCGAACTCGACGATGAGGATGCCGTTCTTGGCGATCAAACCGACGAGCGTGATCAGACCGATTTGCGAGTAGATGTTGAGCGACGTCTTCCAGAGGAAGATCGGCAACATCGCGCCGAAGAACGCCAGCGGCACGGAGCCGAGGAGAATAATAAACGGATCGCGGAAGCTGTTAAACTGCGCCGCGAGCACGAGGAAAATCAGGAGCAGCGCGAGCACGGCGGCCTGCCAGAGGGCATTGCCTTCGTTGCGGAGTTGGCGCGACTGACCGCCGTAATCGATCGAGTAACCCGCGGGTAAAATCTCTGCGGCCTTCTCTTCAAGTTTCTTCAACGCGTTGTCGATGCTCGGGCCGACGCCCGTGATCTTGACCGAGTTGAGTTGCTGGAAGCGGTTCAAGGTGCGCGGCTGCACCGTCTCGCGCAGCGTCGCAATCGTCGAGAGCGGGATCAATTGTCCGGCCGGTCCACGCACGTGATAGTTGAGGAGCTGATCGGCGTTGAGGCGCTGACCGCGTTCCACCTGCGGAATGACGCGGTAGCTGCGGCCGTCGTTAATGAAGCGGTTGACATAGCCGCCGCCCAACATCGCGCCGAGATCGCGCGCGACGTCGCTCAAGCTCAACCCCATCGACGCGACCTTCTCCTTGTCGATTTCGATTTCAACCTGCGGCAGATCGAACTTCAGATCGCTGTCCGCAAAATAGAACACCGGTTCGGCGTTCGGCGGATTCGCTTCGCCGTTGGCATACTGAGTCAGCTTCTCAGCGAACTCGTAAAGCTCTTCGTGGCTCGCGGTCGAGCGCAGCACGAATTCGATCGGCATCGATCCGCCCGAAGGCAGCGGCTCGGGCGTCATGAGAATTACGTTCATGCCCGGCACTGCGTTGGCGGGACCTTGCAACGATTGTTCGATTTCCAATGACGACCGTTTCCGCTCCGACCACGGCTTCAAAATGATGCCTGCGAAGCCGAAATTCGCGCCAGTAATCTGAAACGACTGTTCATACTCGGGGACGCTCTCGAACATTTTTTGCACCTCGCCCGCGAAGATCACGTTTTGATCAATCGTCGCTGTCGGCGACGGCAACATAATGCTAAACACGACACCTTGGTCCTCCTTCGGCGCCAGTTCATTGGTCGCAAACATGAGAAACACCGGCAACAGCAGCGTGAGCAAGAAGGCGACAGTCAGCGTCACCGGCACCCAGTTGAGACTGTGCCCGATCACGCGCTCATACGCATTGCGCAGGCGGTCGAAGAGATGGTTGATTTTACCGGTGAGCCCCCGCTCTTCCGCCTCGTGGCCTTGGAGCAAGTAAGCGCTCATCATCGGCGACAACGTCAGCGCGACGAAGCCCGAAACCGCCACGGCACCCGCGAGCGTGAAAGCGAATTCGCGGAACAACGCGCCCGTGAGACCACCTTGGAAACCAATCGGTGCGTAAACCGCAGCGAGCGTAATCGTCATTGAAATAACCGGCCCGACCAGCTCCCGCGCACCGAGAATCGCAGCATCGAACGGCGTTTTCCCTTCGCGAATGTGGCGTTCGATATTTTCGACGACGACGATGGCGTCATCCACCACGATTCCGACTGCGAGCACGATGGCGAGGAGCGTGAGCAGATTGATGGTGAAGCCCATCAAGAGCATGATGAACAGCGCCCCAATCAGCGAGAGTGGCATCGCGACAATCGGAATGAGCACAGAACGCAGCGAACCCATGAAAAGAAAGATGACCACCATGACGATGAGCAGCGTCTCCATCAGCGTGCGCAGAATTTCGCTCAGTGCATCTTCGATGTATTTCGACGCATCGTAGGCGATCGTCGCATTCAGACCGACGGGCAGCGCCCGCTGGATCTCCGGCATGGTGTCGCGCACGCGCTTGACCACTTCGACGGTGCTTTCCGACGGCAGCACCCAAATTCCCATAAAGGTCGCAGTCTGGCCACCGAAACGGACTTCTTCGTTGTAGCTCTCCGCGCCGAGTTCGACGTCGGCCACATCGGCGAGGCGGATGATCGCGCCATTTTTCTCGGCCACGATCATGTCACGAAATTCCTCGACGCTCTTCAAATCCGTGTTGGCGATCAGCGAGACGGAAAGCATCGAGCCCTTGGTCGAACCGACGGCCGCAAGCGCGTTGTTGGCCTGCAGCGCTTGGCGCACATCCGACGGACTGAGTCCGCGCGCGGCCAGTTGGTCAGGCTTCAACCACACGCGCATCGCGAAGACGCGTCCGCCGAGCAAATCAGCTTTCTGCACGCCTTTTACGGACGATAGCCGCGGCTGCACCATCCGGTTGAGGTAGTCGGTAATTTGGTTCTGATCGAGCGTGTCAGAATAGAAACTCAGATACATCGCCGCAATCTGGTTGTCGGCGGTTTCGACGCTGATGCTCGGTGCCTCGGATTCCGGCGGAAGCTCGCTGCGCACCTGGTCAATTTTCGCGCTGATCTGCGCGAGTGCGGCGTTCGTGTCGTAGTTGAGCCGCAGATAAACCTTGATCGAGCTGAAGCCGGCGCGGCTTTCCGACTCGACGTAGTCAATGCCATCGGCACTGGAGATGACGCGTTCGAGCTGCGTCGTGATGTAGCCACGCACGGTGTCCGCGCTGGCGCCGAAGTAGACCGTGTTGACGTTGACCACTGCACTGTCGCTGCGGGGATACTGCCGGGTGTTGAGCTTCTGGTAAGCGACAATGCCGAAGACGAGGATGACGATGTTGACCACGAGCGCGATGACGGGCTTGCGGACAAAGAGGTCGGTAAAACTTTTCGAGACCATGAAGGAAAGAGTGGAGTAACGGGGATGGTGGTGCGGTGACTCAGGCTAGGAAGAACCGTGCGTGGACAGAGGAGCGCACCCTCGAGATACTCAGGTGTTTTTCGGCGACGGCGTGGGATTGCTGGTCGGTTGCACGACGTTGTTAACTTGCACGGGTGCACCGTTGCGCAGTTTGAACACGCCTGCGGTCACGACTTGTTCGCCGGATTTGATTCCGCTCACGGCAACCATATCGCCGCGTGTCGCGCCAAGTTTGACGAATTGCTGGCGCGCACCGAGGTATTCCTTGCCCGCTGCGTCTTTCATCATTTCGACAACGTAAACCGAGTTACCGTAGGAGGCATAGGCGATGGCCGTGGCGGGCACGACGACGAGATCGTCACTCGCCGGCAACTCGACCTCGACGTGGGCGAACATGCCGGGACGCAACGTTTCCTGCGGGTTGGCGATAGTGGCTTGGACGGAAATGTTGCGCGTGGCGGCATCGACTTCGGAGTTGATGGCGGTGAGACGGGCCGCGAATGGTTTCGCAAACGCATCGATGGAGACATTCACCGTTTGACCAAGCGCGAGCGCCGGTATCTGCCGCTGCGGAATGCTAAAGTTGACGAAAATCGGATCGAGATTCTGCAGTGGCAGCAGCGGTTGGCCGCGACCGACGAACTGGCCGACATTTACCAGGCGAATGCCCACCCGACCGTCGAAGGGCGCGCGCACTTGTTTCTTCGCGATTTGTGCCTTGAGCGCGGCGACCGACGCGAGTGCTTGTTGGGCGGCGGCACTCGCAGCATCGTAGTCGGATTTGGCGATGGCTTGGCGGCCCCACAATTCCTGGGCGCGCTCGAGATTGATGCGGGTGAGTTCCGCGCTGGCTTCGCTCGCGCGCAGGTTGGCTACTTCCACCGACGTATCCAGTTCGACGAGGAGATCGCCCGCTTTCACTGCGCTGCCGCTGTCGGCGGCGATTTTCATAATCGTGCCGTCGGCATCCGCGCTGATTGTGACACCCTGCACTGGCGCCAGTGTGCCGATTGATTTGAGCGTCGGCTTCCAGTTGACGGCTCGGGCTTCCAGGGTCGCGACCGACATCGGCGGCACGGAATGGTCCATGCCGGACATGGCTTTGAGTTGTGCCACTTTAACGGCGCCGAGTGTCAGCACGAGCACCGCGAATCCGGCGAAGGCGAGGAGGAATTTCTTGAGCATGGGAGGAAAGGAAATGAGTGAGAGTGTGTGCGCGTTACCGACCCGACGCGAACGATTGCGCGGAGGACGCGTTGAGCGTGGCGGCGTTTTGAATGACTTTGTTGAGCAAGGTCACGAGTGTCTTGCGCTCCGTTTGCGAGAGCGGTGCCATGAGACTCGCCATCAACTGGAAATGCCCCGGCAGTAATTGTTCCAAAAAAGCATGGGCTTGGGGCGTGAGCCCGACGCGCATCATGCGCCGGTCGTTTGCATCGACCGTGCGACTGACGAAACCGTCGCGCTCCAACGTATCAACGAGGCCCGTCATCGTGGCGCGCGTGACGCGGGTTTGATCGGCCAACTCCGCCGGCGTCATCGCGCCCGTGCCGCCGCAGTCGTCGCAATTCTGCGCGAGCAACATCAGCACACCGAACCGACCGTGGGAAATGTTGTGCGCCGTCAAGTTGCGCTCCATCGCGACAAACGCCTCATCGCCCGCCCGCAACAGATGCAAAAACGCCTCGCACGCCGAAGGATCGAGCTCGGGAAACTCTTTCGCTGCCTCCAAAAGGCATTCGTAACGCGGCAGATCTTTGAGGAGTAGGTGAGGCATGGATACGAGTAGTGAGGCGGCTAACGGTTAGGCTCCTAACGAAAATCGCAAGCACTCTTTTGCAATTTTTGCGTCCCGCTTACCATCTCATATGCCTTGCCAGTGCGGTCAGAAGCGCAACATGCTTGGTTTATTATGTTGTGTCAGTGCCCCAGCGACGGCGCTACTATTCAACTTTGCCCGCCAAATAAAATCCTGAGGGGGCCACCTTGGATGGCGCGGCATCGAGAGCAGAGCTCAACCCTGAAACTGGAGGTCGGCGTATGACACCGAGCCCTGCCCCCACCGACGTGCATGCGACTCCCCCACTTCGCTGCGGCGTTGATCCCCGCCTGCCCGTATTTTCGCTAGCCGCCGCCGCGTTCGTCGTTGCCCTCGGCCTGACCGGTCTCGCCGGCTGGGCGTGGGACGTGGCGGTTTTGAAAAGCCTGCTTCCCGGTTTGGCCTCCATGAAGGCCAACACTGCGGCGGGTTTCGTGCTGGCCGGCGCCGCGCTGTTGCTCTTGGCGACCGCGCAGTCCGGCCCGCGGGCGCGGCTGGCCGCACGGCTGCTGGCCGCGGCCGTCGCCATGCTCGGCCTGCTCACGCTGGGCGAATACGCGTTCGGCTGGGAGCTGGGCATCGACCAACTGCTGTTCCACGAAGCGCCGGGCGCGGTCGCCACCGGCCATCCGGGGCGGATGGCGGTGGCGACGGCGTTGGATTTTCTGCTGCTTGGCGGCGCGCTGCTGCTGCTCGCCACCCGCCGCGGCGTCCCGGCCGCCCAAACCCTCGCCCTGCTGGCCTGGGCCGTGGCGGCGCTGGCGTTGGTCGGTTACGTCTTCGATTCTCAACTGCTCATCCGCGTCAGCTTGTTGACGAGCATCGCCGTCCATACCGCGGTGGGGTTTCTCGTGCTCTCGACGGGGGTGCTCGTCGCCCGCGCCGACATCGGCCTGGCCGCCCGGCTCCTCCGCCACCCCATCAACCTCGGGTTCGGCCTCGCGCTCGCGGGCCTGCTCATCCTCGGCGCGGGAACATATTCCAACACCCGTCGCCTGATCGACAGCAACCGCCTGGTCGCGCACACCCATCTGGTCAACACCCACCTCGCCGAGTTGATGTCCTTGATCGTGGATGTGGAGACCGGGATGCGCGGTTATATCATCACGGGGGACGAGCGCCTGCTTGCCCCCTATCACGTGGCACTCTCACAGGTCGCACCCACGCAGGCGGACTTGCGCCAGCTGATGTCGGACATTTCCGCCCAGCAGCGCCGGCTCGACCGTCTCGAGCCGTTGATCGAAAAAAAGATCGCCGCCGTGACCGCGCGCGTCACCGCCCGCCGCACCCAGGGGTTCGAAGCGGCGGCCGCCCTGATCAAAGGCGGTGAGGCCGTCCGGTTAATGGAAGAAATCCGGTCCTTGATCGACGAGCTGAAGCAGGAGGAGGAGGTGCTGCTCGCGCGATGCACCGCGCAGGCGTCGCTGACCACCACCAACACATTCTTCGTCCTCGCGCTTGGGGCGGTCTGCAGCGGCGGGCTGCTGATCGTCGTGTTCATCGCGCTGCGGCGCGAGAACCGGCTGCGCCAGCGGGCCGAACTGTCAGTGCGCCAAGCCAACGAGCAGTTGGAGCAGCGCGTGCGCGACCGCACGGAGGAGCTGCAGCTCGAGCGTGGCAAGCTCTCCGCCGCTTTCGAGAACATGGAGTTGGGCGTGATCGTGAGCAACGCGCAGGGCGACGACATCGTGATGAACGCCGCCGCCGAGCGGATGCACGGCTTCGCCTCCAAGGCTGACATGCACGCGAAGTTGAACGACTACGCGAACGACTGGGAGTTGCAGGATGCCACGGGCCGCGTGCTGCCCTTCGCCGAATGGCCGCTGCCCCGTGCCGTGCGGGGCGACTACTGCCGCGACGGGGAATTCCATCTGCACAACCTGAAGGACGGCCACGCATGGGATTGCAGCTTCACCGCCGCGCCCGTGCGGGACGAACAGGGTCAACTCAGCCTCATCGTGCTCACGCTGGTGGATATCACCGTGCGCAAGCGCGCCGCGCAGGAAATCCGCACCCTCAACGCCAGCCTGGAGCAGCGCGTGGCCGAGCGCACCGCCCAACTCAATGTCGCCGCCGCCGAGCTGCGCCGCTCCGCCAGCGCCATCGAGGCCATGCGGGATGCGGTGTTCATGTTCGCGCCGGACACGTTGCAGATCTACTTCGTCAATCGGGGTGCGCGCGAGCAGGTCGGTTACACGGAGGCGGAGCTGCTCCAGATGACGCCGTTGAACATCAAGCCCGCGCTCACCGAGGCGCAGTTCCGTGAGATGGTCGCGCCGCTGCTGGACGGTCGCGAGCAGGTGCTGAACTTCACCACGGTTCACCGGCACAAGGACGGCGCGGATGTGCCCGTGGAAATCAATCTCCAACTGGCCACCGAGGCTGGGCAACGCTGCTTTGTGGCGCTGTGCCGCGATGTCACCGAACGGAAACGGGCGGAAGAAAACTTGAAGCACGCGCACGAGGATTTGCGCCGCGCCAATGCCGAGCTCGCCCAGGCCTCCCGGCTCAAGGACGAGTTCCTCGCCAACATGAGCCACGAGCTGCGCACTCCCCTCAACGCCATCCTCGGTCTCAGCGAGGCCTTGCTTGAGCAGGTCTCCGGCACGCTTACGCCGCGCCAGATCAAGAACGTCACCACCATCTCCACCAGCGGCCAGCATCTGCTGGCGCTGATCAACGACATCCTCGACCTCTCCAAGATCGAGGCCGGCAAGCTGGAGCTGCACGCCGAGCCGCTGAACGTGCAGGAGTTCTGCGAGAGCTGCCTCGCCTTTGTGCGGACCCAGGCGATGCACAAGCACATCACCGTCGAATACGAAGCCGATCCGCAGCTGGCGCACCTCACCGCCGATCCCAAGCGCTTCAAACAGGTGCTCGTCAACCTGCTGACCAACGCCGTGAAGTTCACCCCCGAGGGCGGCCGCATCGGCCTCACGGTCGCCGTGCCCGAGGACGGGGACGCCGTGCGCTTCACCGTCTGGGATTCCGGCATCGGCATCGCCGCGGCGGACCAGCAAAAACTTTTCCGTGCCTTCACGCAGATCGACTCCGGCCTGAGCCGCTCCCAGGAGGGCACCGGCCTCGGCCTCGCGCTCGTGGCCAAACTGGTGGAATTGCACGGCGGCAGTGTGACGCTCGAAAGCGCGCCCGGGCAGGGCAGCCGCTTCATCGTCACACTCCCGCGCCACGTCGCGCCGGCGAAACCGGCGGCGCTGACAGCCAGCCCCGACCGCCGGAGCTACCGTCGCGCCGTCATCATCGAGGACGAGCCGACCGCCGGGGCGATGCTGGTGAAGTATCTCGCCGAGCTGGGCCTCCAGAGTGTGCTGCACCTGAGCGCCGAGGGGGCCCTCGAGACCGTGCTGCGCGAGCGGCCCGATGTCATCGTGCTCGACATTTTGTTGCCGGGCGAAAACGGCTGGGTGGCCCTCGCCCGGCTCAAGGACCATCCGGGCACCCGGGATATCCCGGTCCTCGTGATCTCCGTGGTGGACGAGCCCAGGAAATCCCTCGCCTACGGCGCCGTGGCCCACTTCACCAAGCCGGTCACCCGCGGGCAGCTGGCGGAATTTTTCCAGCATCCCGGGCGCCGCCTGCTGCCGGCCCGCGATGCGCTGCGCCGGGCCCTGGTCATCGAGGATGATCCTTCGGCCGGGGAACAGCTGGTGCGCTACCTCGCCGAGCTCAACCTCCGCAGCGTCCTCCACACCACCGGCGCAAACGCCGTGACCACCGCGCTCCAGGAACGGCCCGACGTCATTTTGCTGGATGTCCAGCTGCCCGGCGAAAGCGGCTGGGTGGTGCTGGCCAAGCTCAAGGAGCAGCCGGAGATCCGGGACACCCCGGTGGTGATGGTCACCGTGGTGGACGAGCCGCAGAAATCCCTCGCCCTCGGCGCGGCGGCCCACTTCACCAAGCCGGTCACCCGCGCGCAACTGGCGGGCTTTTTCCAGCGCCCGGTCGCGCCGCGGGTCCGGTCCGCCCCGCCGCTGGTCCCCGACTCGCCCGCCCGCGGCCCGCGCATTTTGCTCGCCGAGGACAACGAGGCCAACATCGAGACCATCGGCGGCTACCTCGAGGACAAGGGCTACGCGATGCAATACGCCAGCAACGGCCTCGTCGCGGTCAAGCTCGCCCGTGATAATCCGCCCGCCCTTATCCTCATGGACATCCAGATGCCCGTGATGGACGGCCTCGCCGCCATCCGCGAACTCCGCACCGATGCGCGGTTCAAGGCCACCCCCATCGTCGCCCTCACCGCGCTGGCGATGCCCGGCGACCGCGAACGCTGCCTCGCCGCCGGCGCGAACGACTACATGAGCAAGCCGGTGAGCCTGAAGGCGCTCGCGGCGCTGATGGAGCGGCTGGTGCCAGCCGCGCGGGGAGACGGGAAATGATGAGAATGAATCCACCCCTAACATGAACGCGCCGTCTCGCATCCTTCTCGTCGACGACCTCGCCGCTAACCGCGAGACGCTTGTCGAGTTGCTGGCCGCGGATGATTACCGGCTCGCGGAGGCGGCCGATGGCCCGACTGCATTACGGCTTGCCGCCGAGTCGCCGCCCGACCTCGTGCTGCTCGACGTCAACATGCCCGGCATGGACGGCTTCGAGGTCTGCCGCCGGCTCCGGGCCGACCCGAAGCTGGCCGAGGTGCCCGTCATCTTGGTCACGGCGCTCGACGACCAGGCCTCGCGGCTCGCCGGCCTCGAGGCGGGGGCGGACGACTTTGTCTCGAAGCCCTTCAACGCGGCGGAGCTGCGCGCGCGGGTGCGCACCGTCACCCGGCTCAACCGCTACCGCCGGTTGCACGAGCAGCGCACGCAGTTCCAGTGGATCGTCGAGCAGGCCGGCGACGGTTACGCGCTGGTCACTGCCGACGACGAAATCCACTTCGCCAACGCCCGCGCCCGGCTCTGGCTCGGGCTGCCGGCGGAAGATCCGGTCAACGGCGGCGGGCGCGAACGATTTCTCGCCGCCGCGCGCCGCAGCTATGCGCCCCGGCCGGCGGAAGCATGGCAAGGCTGGCCGGACCTCGCCCCCGCGACGCCGGCCGCCCGCCGGCTGCTCGTGCGGCCCGAAACCCCGCAGGCCCGGGCATTTTTCCTCGACGTCGATGTGCTCGAGCACCGCGGCAGCCGGCTCCTGCGGCTGAGCGACGTGACGGAGCTCTTCGCCAACCGGCGCGACCAGCGTTCCTTCCAAACGATGGTCTCCCACAAACTGCGGACGCCGCTCAACGCCGTGCTGGGAGGGCTCGAGCTGCTGGCGGATCCCGCGGGGATGAGACCGGCCGAGCTGGCCGAATTCGCCGGCATGGCGCGGGCGGGTGCCGCCCGCCTGCACGCCGCCATCGAGGACGTGCTGCGCCACGCCGAGCTGTCGCGGCTTCCGGCGCCGAGCGAACTGTTCGCACTCGACGGGCTCGACGCGCTCGTGCGCAGTGTGGCGGCGGGCCTTTCACTACCGGCGGTATCGGTCGTCGTGGCGGCCGACGCGCGCGCCGCGGGCATCGCGTGCGCGCCCGCCGCGTTGGAGTGGATGCTGCACGAACTGCTCGAGAACCCGAAGAAATTTCACCCGCGCCAGATGCCGGCGGTGGAAGTGGCCGTGCGGCTGGCGGGAAAAGATTTCGTTGCGCTGACCGTGAGCGACGACGGCGCGACCCTTTCGCCCGAGCAGCTCGCGCGGGCGGGCGCGCCGTTTTTCCAGGGCGAAAAACTTTTCACCGGCGAGACGCCGGGAATGGGCCTCGGGCTTGCGAGTGTTTTCGCGCTCGTGTGGTCGGCCGGCGGCTCGGGCCGCATCTGTAATTGCGCAGACCGGCCGGGCGTGTGCGTGGAGCTGCAGTGGCCGCGGCGGGATTTTCCCCACGAATCACCCGAATGAACACGAATCCAATTCTCCAAACCGAATGAACCACAGAGGCACAAAGACACAGAGGTCAGAAACCAATCCGGCGCTGTTCAGACGGAGGTTTTCTTCGTGTCTCTGTGTCTCTGTGGTGAAGCCGTTTTCCTCCATTCGTGCCCCTTCATGTAATTAGTGAGCCACCGGCCTTTTCTTTTTTCTCCTCCCCATGCCCTCCCCGCTTCCCCTCATCCTGGTCGCCGACGACATCGCCGCCAATCGCGAGACGATCCGCGAACTGCTCGACCCTGACATCTACCAGCTGATCGAGGCCGCCGACGGACCGACCGCCCTGCGGCTCGCCACTGAAACGCCGCCCGACCTCGTGCTGCTCGACGTGATGATGCCCGGCATGGACGGCTACGAGGTCTGCCGCCGGCTCCGCGCCGACCCGAAGCTGGCCGAGTTGCCCGTCATCATGGTCACGGCGCTCGACGACCAGGCCTCGCGGCTCGCCGGCCTCGAGGCCGGCGCGGACGACTTCATCACCAAACCCTTCAACCGCGCCGAACTGCGCGCGCGCGTGCGCACCGTCACGCGGCTGAACCGCTACCGGCGGCTGTTGGAAACGCGCGCTGCCCTGCACGAGAGCGAGGCGCGTTTCCGGCAACTGGCCGAGCACAGCGACGAGGTCTTCTGGTTCGTCGCGCTGAACCCGAATCGCGTGGTGTATGTCAGCCCGGCCGTGGAAAATATCTGGGGTCTGCCTGCCGCGCGGTTTTACGCGGACCCGCTGGTCTGGGGAAAATCCATTCACCCCGACGACCGGGCGCGCGCGCACGCCGCCTATGGGGCGGCGGTCGCTGGGGAGGCGGCCCGCTTCGTGGAGGAATACCGCGTGATCCGGCCGGACGGCACCCTGCGCTGGGTGATGGACAGCGGCACGCCGATCCGCGGTGCCGACGGAAAAATCGTCAGCATCGGCGGCGTGGCGCGCGACATCACCGACCGCAAGGATACCGAGGACCGTCTGCTGCGCGCGCAACGCCTGGAGAATGTCGGGATGCTCGCTGCGGGCATCGCGCACGATTTCAACAACGCGCTCGCACCGATCGCCATGGCCGGCACGCTGCTGCGCCAGCACGTAGTCGATCCCGGCGGCCAGCGCCTGCTCGACATGGTGGGAAAAAGCGCCGAGCGCAGCGTCGCGCTCGTGCGGCAACTGCTCTCCTTCGCCCGCGGCGCGAGCGGCCAAAACCAGTTGCTCCAAGCCCGCCACATCCTGAGCGAAGTGGTCGAGCTCGCGGAGGTCACCTTTCCCAAATCGATCCGTGTCGAGTCGCATCTGCCCGGCGAACTCTGGCCGGTGCTGGGCAACGCGACGCAGATCCACCAGATTTTTCTGAACCTGTGCGTGAATGCGCGCGATGCGATGCCGCAGGGCGGCTCGCTCACGCTCACCGCCGTGAACCACAAGATCGACGACGACGCCGCCGCCGCGATCGCCGACGCGCGGCCGGGGGATTTTCTCGCCGTCGAGGTGCGGGACACCGGCACGGGCATCCCGCCCGAGGTGCTGGCGCGGATCTGGGAACCGTTCTTCACCACCAAGGGCGATGGCCAGGGCACCGGGCTCGGCCTTTCCACCGTGCGCGGCATCCTCCACCATCACGGCGGCTTTGCCACGGTGAGGACGCGCGCGGGCCGCGGCACGGCGTTCACGATCTATCTGCCGGCGGCGACCGCCGCCGCGGGTGCGGGTGCGGCGGGCGCGCCCGCCGCCCAGCCCGCGCGCGGCACAGGCGAACTGATCCTCGTCGTGGATGACGAGGAGCCCGTGCGCCTGATCGCCGCCCAGATCCTCACCCACCACGGCTACCGCACCATCACCGCGTGCGATGGGGCGGATGCGATCGCGGTCTTCGCGCCGCGCGCCACGGAAGTGAGGCTCCTGCTCACCGACCTGCAAATGCCGATGCTCGGCGGCCCGGCACTGGCCATCGCGCTGCGCCGGCTGAAGCCCGGCCTGCCCATCATCGTCATGAGCGGAGCCGGCAGCGGAGCCGGTGCCGTGCACCAGGAATTCGCCCAGGCGTTTCTGGCGAAGCCGTTCCATGCCGACACGTTGCTCGCGATCGTCCGCCGCGAGCTCGACGCGGCCCCAGTGGAAATCGTAGCTGCGCCAGTCGAGTGCTAGCACGCTCCCACCGGTCGAGACGCCAAGCGGTTGGAGCCGGCCTGCCCTCGGGCCGATCTGGCCAGCTTCCGGGGCGAGGGCGCCCCGGCTCCAGCTCGATCCAAGCTCAACCACACTTTGGCGGATGGGCCCCAACGCGAAGCAAACAGCCGGCTCCATCGAGCCGGCTGCGGAGAAAACTGGCGATGGAAGATGGAGCTAGACTGCTTTGGCGGCGGCCACCAACGCCTCGGTCGTAATCCCTAGTTCCTTCATCGCGATATTGCCCGGCGCGCTGAGGCCAAAGCGGTCGATGCCGATGACTGCGCCATCGAGACCGACATATTTGTGCCAAAGGTTGGACACACCGGCCTCGATCGCGACGCGTTTGCGGCACGAAGTCGGGAGGACGGAGTCGCGATAGCTTTGCGGTTGCGCATCGAAGCGGGAGAACGACGGCACCGAAACCACGCGGACGCCCGCGCCGAGTTGTTTCGCGGCGGCGACGGCCCATTGGAGTTCGCTGCCGCACGAGAGCAAAATGTGCGTGAGCGGCGCTGTTTCCGGCACCGCGATATAACCACCACGCAGGACGCCTTCGCGACGCGTTTGCGCGGGAATGTCGTTGAGGTTGGCAACGGCTTGGCGAGAGAGAGCGAGCAGCGTTGGGCCGGCGAGATTTTCCATCGCGGCGGCAAATGCGCCGGCGGTTTCTTCCGGATCGGCGGGACGAATGACGTCGAGATTCGGAATCACGCGCAGACCGGAAACGGTTTCGACCGGTTGGTGGGTCGGGCCGTCCTCGCCCACGCCGACGGAATCGTGCGTGTAGATGTAGACGACGGGCAATTTCGACAGTGCGGCAAGGCGCATCGACGGACGCGAGTAATCAGCGAACACGAGGAATGTCGCGCAGGAGGTGCGGAAGATGCCGTCGTAAGCGACGCCGTTGTTGATCGAGGCCATGCCGTGTTCACGGATGCCGTAGCGCAGGTTGCGGCCGGCGCGGTTGGTGGCGTCGAAATCTTTGTCGCTGGCGATGTAGTTGAGTGTCGAGCCGTGCAAATCGGCCGAGCCCGAGATGAGCAACGGCAGTGCGGCAGCGATGGGTTGCAACACGTCGCGACCGGCAGCGCGCGTGGCGAGCTTGGCGTCGGCGGGGAACACCGGAATCTGCGCGAGCAATTGCGTGGCGCTCGGTGCAGCGCTGGCGGAATCGAGCAGCGCGGCCTTGTCGGGATTTGCGGCGCGCCAGGCGTCGTAGGTCTTGCGCCACTTGTTGTAGCCGCGCTTGAGCCGCTTCTTGTGCGCGGAGAAATACTCGCGCACGGCCGGGCTGACGTAGAAATGTTCCTCGGGCAAACCGAGCCCCTTGCGGGCGCTGTCGGAAAACTTCGCCCCACCCTCGCCGTGGCCCTTGGAGGTGCCGGCAACTTCGGGAATACCGCGACCGATCTCGGTTTTGGCGATGATCAATTGCGGGCGGCCAGACTTGGCGCGCTTGGCTTTGTTAACCGCTTTGAGAATCGCGGCGAGGTCGTGGCCGTCGGTGAGCGTTTGCACATCCCAGCCGATCGCCTTGAAGCGCGCGGCGGTGTTTTCGCTCTGCGTGCGGTCAGCCATGGCGTCGAGCGTAACGTCGTTGGCATCATAAATGAGAATAAGGTTATCGAGACCTTGGTGGCCGGCGAAACTGCAGGCTTCCATCGCCACGCCTTCCTGCATGCAACCGTCGCCCGCGAGACAGACGACGTGGTGATCGAAAATCGCGTGCGCTGCGGTGTTAAAGCGGGCTTCGGCCATCTTGCCGGAAAGCGCGAAACCGACGGCGTTGCCGATCCCTTGACCGAGCGGACCGGTGGTGCACTCCACGCCGGGTGTCTCGTGAAACTCGGGGTGACCGGGCGTCTTGCTGTGGAGGACGCGGAAATTCTTCACCTCTTCGAGAGAAAGGTCGTAACCACTCAGGTGCAGCCACGTGTAGAGGAACATCGAACCATGACCGGCGGAGAGGACGAAGCGGTCGCGGTTGAGCCAGCGCGGTTGGTCAGGATTGTGCACCAAGGCGTGACCATAGAGGACGGCGCCGATTTCGGCGGCGCCGAGCGGCAGGCCCAAGTGGCCGGAAGAACATTTATGGACGGCGTCGATTGCCAAGCCGCGCGCTTGAGCACTGGCTTGTGTGAGGAGTTCGGAGTTCAGTTTCATGAAAGGGGGAAAGAGGAACCTCAATTAAGCCGCAGCGGTGCAACGCGTGCAAAAGTCTTTTTCGTCATGACGCCAAAAAACGATGATTATGACTGTGACCGGAGCGCCCTTGAGAGTGTGGGAGCGAGCTTGCTCGCGAGTGACCGCACCGTTGTCGGTGGCCACGAATTTGACCCAACGATTTCCGAAAAACAAAAAAGCGAGCCGGGTAGGCTCGCTTCGTGAGTGGTCGATGAAGACGACTTAGGCTTTCGCCTTTTCGTATTTCTTCACCTTGACGGCCATAGCGGCCTTACCCTTGCGGTCGCGCAAGAAGTAGAGGCGGGCGCGGACGTTCTCGGAGTTGCGCTCGATTTCGACCTTCTCGACGTTGGGCGAGTTGACCGGAAACACCTTCTCGACGCCCTCGCCGTAGCTGATGCGACGGACGGTGAACGTCTGGTGAATGCCGCTGCCCTTGAGGGCGATGACAACACCAGCGAAAATTTGGACGCGCTCTTTGTCGCCTTCGCGGACCTTCGTGTGAACACGGACGCCGTCGCCCACTTTGCAAGGGGCTTTGGCGTGCTTCACCTGATGAGCGGTGATTTCTTTGATAATCGGATTCATGGCTGTTTTTTCAGTAAATCGGGACGAATTTGGGCGGTTTTTTCCAATTGCTGTGCGTGCCGCCACTTCTCGATTTCACCGTGGTTGCCCTGGAGGAGCACTTCGGGAACGGACATGCCGCGGTAAACGGCGGGACGCGTGTAATTGGGAAAGTCGAGCAAGTTGCGGGTGAAACTTTCGCTGGTCAATGACTTTTCTTCACCGAGCACTCCCGGAATAAAACGAGCGAGTGCATCGATGACGACGGCGGCCGCCAGCGTGCCGTTCGTGAGCACGTAATCGCCGATGCTAATCTCCTCATCGATCACGGTGTCGCGCACGCGCTGGTCGATGCCTTCGTAATGTCCGCTGAGAAAGATAAGGTGTTGCTCCTTCGCGAGCTGCTCTGCCCGTGCCGACGTGAACGGCACGCCATCGGGCGTCAGGTAAATGCGACGACAACCGGGCGTTTGCACCGCTTCGATCGCGGCGAAGATCGGCTCGCACTTCATCACCATGCCCGCGCCGCCGCCGAAAGGACGGTCGTCGGTGGTTTTGTGTTTATCCGTGGACCAATCGCGGAGGTTACGCACGGAAACATCGAGCAACTTCGCTTCGCACGCGCGGCCGAGCATGCTCTCGGCGAGGAAGCCGTCGAGCATGGCGGGGAAAAGCGTGAGAACGTCGATGCGCACGGAGGATTTTTTCCAATAAAAAAGGTCCGGCGCGAGCCGAACCTGAGAATGCGGGTGGCAAATGCAGCGTTGCGCCGAGGCGCTACGCGACGATGAGCCTTAAGCCGTCGCGGTGGCGGTCGTGGCGCGCTTGCTGCGCTTCACGAGCGTGCGAACGGTGTCGGATGGCGTGGCGCCCTTCGAGACCCAGTAATCGTAGCGGTCGAGCTTGATGCTGAGCGGGTTACCCTTCGCGTTCGGATTGTAGGCGCCGAGGTATTCGACGGCGTCGCCATCACGGCGCGAACGTGCTTCGCTGACGGCCACACGATAGTGCGGCTCGTTCTTGGTGCCGAAGCGGGAAAGACGGATCTTGAGTGCCATTTGTTAGTGCTAGAAGTGCTGCGTGAACAGCGGTGGTTAATTGGAAAAAGGAAAGAACAGTCGGAAACCGCTTTCGCTTGTCAAGCCCCTACTCCCATTTCGGTCAATCTGCGCCCGCTCACCACGCCGATCCGTCGTTTTTCTTGGCGCTGCTCGGCGGCGTGTAAGTGATCGGTTGGCCGGTCTTGATTTGGCGCTCGTAGTCGCGCAGGCAGTCGATGGCCGGTCGCGCCAAAAACAGAATCGCGATCAAATTGAGCCACGCCATCAGGCCGACGCCGATATCGCCGAGTGCCCACGCCATTTCCGCCGTGTGCGAGCTGCCATAATAGACCACGACCACGAAAACCGCGCGCAGGACGTTGAGCATCCAAAGCTGCGTCGCCTGTTTCTTCAGATAGGCCAGGCACGTCTCCGCATAATAGTAGTAGGCCATGATCGTGGTGAACGCGAAGAAGAACAACGCGATGGCCACGAAGCCTTTGCCAAAACCGGGCAACACACTGTCCACCGCCGCCTGCGTGTAGGCCGGACCGACTTCGAGGCCGGGCACGCCTTCGCGCAGCACCGCGCCCGCGCTATCGACGACGTTGTAGCTACCGGTCAGCAAAATCATAAACGCCGTCGCGCTGCAGATAAACCACGTGTCAAAATACACTGAAAACGCCTGCACGAGCCCCTGCTCGGCCGGATGCTTCACTTCCGCCGCCGCCGCTGCCATCGGTGCAGTGCCTTGGCCGGCCTCGTTGGAATACACGCCGCGCTTCACGCCCCACGCCACCGCTTGTCCCACGATGCCGCCAAACGCCGCACCGCCGCCGAACGCGCTCTTCACGATCAGCGCAAACACCGCCGGCACTTCGGCGATATGCGTCGCGACCACAATCAACGCGATCAACATGTAACCGATTGCCATGAACGGCACGACGAGTTGCGCCGTCGCGCTGATGCGCTTCGTGCCGCCAAAAATAATCAAGCCGATCAATCCCGCCACGCCCGCCCCCGTCACCCAACGCGGCAGGGCAAACGCCGTTTCCATCGCCGCACTGATGCTGTTGGCCTGCACGTTGGGCATGAACAATCCCGCCGCGATCAACGTCACCGCTGCAAACAGCACCGCAAACCACTTCATTTTCAGACCCCGCTCGATGTAGTAAGCCGGACCGCCGCGAAACTGGCCGTTGATTTCCTCTTTGTAGATCTGCGCCAGCGTCGCTTCGACAAACGCCGACCCCGCGCCGACAAACGCGATCACCCACATCCAGAAAATCGCGCCCGGCCCGCCAAACGCGATTGCCGTCGCCACCCCCGCGATGTTGCCCGTGCCCACCCGCCCCGACACCGCCAACGCAAACGCCTGAAACGACGACACGCCGCGATCCGACGCCGACGAACTAAACAACAACCGCGCCGACCGCACGAAATGCCGCACCTGCGGGAAGCGCGTGCGGATTGAGAAATACAAACCTGCACCGAGACACAGGTAAATGAGCGCAGGACTCCAGATGAGTCCGTTCAGGGTATTGATGGCGGATTCCACGGCCGCGGATCAAGACCGAGCCGCCGCACCGCTGCACGCCTTAAGTTGCGCCCATGCGCACGGCCTTTATTCAATGCGCGAGTTTCTTTCGGGCAGATGAAGAAATATAGACCGGTCGCAAGCTGGCCACTCTGTTGTTACATTTCGGCGCGCGACGACAATACAGTTGTCGCAAACGAACTCGATTGACCGCAAAATGACTTCCAAGCATCAAAGCAAGCGGGCCACCACAGATGAATCCTTCCCTTGCCAAAATGCAGCGGGCGGCAGTGTTGCTGCCGCCCGAGCTAGAAGCGCTGGTGTCCACGGTGTGTTCGCCTAGCGAACAGGGAATCGGGTTGCGCTCACTGACTTTGTCTTGATTTCAATGCCAACAAAACCATCCCCTGCCCCTGCCGCAAGCCAGAACTCCACGCCACTGGCACTCGCTTTCGATGTCGGTCACAGCTCCATTGGTTGGTCAGTCCTAACCGCGCCGGAGCGCGGACACCCCGACATCCTTGGGTGCGGAGTCGTGCTCTTTGAAAAGGATAGCGCCTTGGCGAGTCAGCGTCGCCTCCACCGTTCCCAGCGCCGACACGTCCGAGCCACACGACAGCGCATCTCGCGATTGGAAAAACTCCTCGCCCATCTTGGCGTCATGACGCCCCAGCAATTCGCGGACAAGCATGTTGCCGGAGCAGGTCACGCGGCCCCGTGGCTACTCGCAGCCCGCGTTCTAGCCAGCAACGGCCAGCGTCTCCTGAGTTGGCCCGAGCTCTGGGACGTATTGCGTTGGTATGCGCACAATCGGGGTTACGAATCCATCGGCGTAGATGAAGAGGAGAAAGAGAATCAAGAGAAGCGTGCGCACGCCAAAGACGGAATGCAGCAGGCCGGTAAAACAACGATGGCTGAAACCATCTGTGCTTGGCTCGGACTTGATCCGCTGGGTGACAAGATTGCCTCGATGGGAAACTACAAGGGCAAGGACGCTGCCTTTGAGCGTGCCACTGTCCGTGCCGAGGTTCGCCGCCTGCTTGAAGCGCATGTCGGCCAGCTTCCGAGTATCAACGAGGCGTTTATCACTGCGTTGCTCGACCAAGCGCACGCCATTCCTTGTTCCGCTCTAAAGCTGCCCAAGCGATATACTGGCGGTTTACTCTTCGGTCGCCTCGCGATGCGCTACCATAATCGCATCATCGGTCGCTGCCCGCTTTCCGGTGAAAAACTCCCCAGCAAGAACTGTCCTGAGTTCTATCGTTTTCGGTGGGCCATGCTCCTTGCCAACATCAACGTTGCCGGTTCCGCCGATTCCAGGTTGCGAGCGCTCACACTCCATGAACGCCTGAGTCTCACCCGAGATGCAGCAACCAAAGGATACTCTACGCCCGGTGAGTTTCGCAAAAATGTCCGCGCACTAACAGGCTCAACCCGTGACAACCTCGACCAGATGTTCATGGACGCCACTGCCGCCGAGAATCTCGTCGTTGATCCGGCGCTCCGGCTTGCCACTTCAAATACCCTGCTCTCGCCACTTTGGCCGCATCTTCCAGAATCTACGCGCAAGCATGCCCTCAATCGCTGGCGGCACGGTCGCAAACAGACGCTCGCTGCCCTTCGCGCAGAGGCTGCCGCCCTCGGCCACGACTTGAAGTCGTTTGATGCCGCTCTTGCGGACCTTTGCGCCAAGCCCAGAAAATCAGGCAAGAAAGCGGCTCCGCCACTCACGGAGGCAGAAGTTCTTGGGATGAAATTCTCGGCTCCGCTGGCAGAGGGCCGCGCTCCTTTCGCCCGCCCCCTGCTGACCAAGGCCTACGACGAGGTCATGGCCGGCCAGCATCCGCGCACGGAAGGCGGCTGCCTGTTTGAAACCCCAGAGCAGCGCCGGGCGCGGGAATCACGCCCCCTCGATCAGCAGACCAACAACCATCTCGTTCGCCATCGACTCATGCTGCTCGGACGTCTGGTCGAGCACCTGATCGCTGATCCGGCTTACGCGGCGGGTGATCCCGCCCGCGTTTCCCGCCTTGTGCTGGAAGTGAACCGTGACCTCCGCACGATGGCTGGCCTAACCGCACAGGACATTGCCAAGGAGATGAACGAACGTCTCCGCAATCACAGTCAGGTTTCAAAGGAACTCGAAGATAAGTTACCGCCCGGCACTCCCATCAACGCCTCCCTTATCCGCAAAGCACGTATCGCTCACGACCTAGACTGGACTTGCCCCTACACCGGGCACGAATTTGAGCCCGTCGATCTCGTCACCCGCCGCGTTGACCTCGACCACATTATCCCTCGGTCCATGCGACCGTCCGACTCACTTGATTCCTTGGTGGTGACTTTTTCCGCCATCAACAAAATGAAGGGCGCGCGCACCGCCCGGCAGTTCGTCCATGATGAACAAACAAAGGAGGTGCCTGAGTTGCCCACTCTTCGCATCATGACGTTGAAGCGCTATGAGGACTTTGTCGCCAAACTTGATAAGCGCGGCCATCCTGACGATCAAAACCGCAAGAAACGACGGATCGAGCGCCTGTTGCTTGAGCGCTTTGAAGAGAAGTCGGGTGGCTTCACGCCCGGTCAACTTACCCAAACTTCCCAACTCTCCCGCCTCGGGCAGCAGGTTTTGCGCAAGCCCTTTGATAAACTGGCAAAGCCACCGGTGTTCGTTGCGCTGCCCGGTCAATTGACTGCACGCACGCGTGCCGCTTGGGATGTGCTCGCTTGTCTGGCCGACGCGGCACCGGACGTGATGGAAACCACGACTGACGCCGAAGGCAGAGAACATCGCAGTGTTAAGCACAAGACCGAGATTCGCGGCATCACTCACCTGCACCACGCACTAGACGCCTGTGTGCTCGGCCTTGCCGCCGATCGCTTCCCGAACCGCGGTGATATCTGGCGTGCGCTCATCGAGCGCCGCCCATCGTCCGCTCAACGCGCGCAACTTGAGGCACTCGATCTCGGTGCATTCGACTCATCGGGCGGCTTCCGCCTGAACGACTTGCCGGAAGAGTTGAAGAAGCAGCTCCGTCAACGTCTCGCCGAACGCCGGGTGGTGCAGCATGTGCCCGCTGACATGAGCGGCATGCGTGCCAAGCAAAACACTCGAGGCATACTCGACGACAGTGACCCTGAGACCCTCACTCTCAAACCCGGCATAGGTGACGATGGCACCAAACAGAAGAAGCCTGAGAAAATTTTGCGCTCAAAAGCCATTGGCCTACGCCCGGGTAAGCTGAACAAACTGAAGGGTGTTCAGGTGATCGCGTCCAATTACGGAATTGCGCTTCTCGATCATGCCTCGGTGCCCGAGGCAGACCGGATCAGGGTTATTCGATTCTACCGGATCTGGGACAATATCCGCATTCTGACTGAATTGAATGGCGGCAAACGACCTCGAATAATTCGCAACGGTATGCTGATCTACGTTCCCCGAGGGAGTCGGCAAGGACTTTGGAAAGTCACGTCTACAAAGGAAACAGAGGCTTACGGCATCGCCTTGGATTTATCCCTGCCTGACGGGCTAGAATTGGCCAAGGGCAACGCCCCGGTAGCCCGTCTCGTCCAAGATGGTGTCGAGATACTCCGAACCAAGCTCACCGGGCCAAGCATACCATAGCAGAGTATTTCACCGAATCATGTCCTACCACATCGTCAGCATCGACGCCCCGCAGGCCGATCTGACGTGTCGGGACGGTCAGCTCGTATGCACCACGCCAGAAGGCGGCAGCAGGAAGCTGCCGTTGGAGGACATCGCCGCCATCGTCATCACCAGTTTCTCCGCTCGCATTCACAGCCATCTTTTTCTCGAAGCGGCCAAGCACGGCGTTTCGCTCGTGATCTGCGACCGGTTCCAGCCGGTCAGCCTTCTCCTCCCGGCCTGCCGCTCGGCCGACACCCTCCTGACCCGCAAACACCTGACGTTACCCGAATCCATCCGTCGGCGCTTGTGGGAAAAATCCATCGACGCCAAATGTGCCAACCAACTCGCAATCGCACGCCGCATCGCCCCCGAGGCAGCAAGCACGCGTCAGCTGGCCAAGGCATCTCAAGCCCGCAGTGCCCGCAAGGAAGGCGGCTGCGCAAAACTCTTTTGGGACGTGATGGCCGAAGGCCTGCGTCTCGAAGGTTTTTCCCGGGGGCAAAAACTAGGAGGTCTGAATGATCTGCTGAACTACGGCTATGCGGTGCTCCTCTCGACCGTGCTGCAAAAACTCTATGGCTTCGGCCTCGATCCCACCGTGGGCATCTCCCACGCCATCCGCGAGCGAAGTGCCCCACTGGCCTACGATCTGATGGAGCCGTTCCGGCCCTGCGTGGATTGGCGCGTTTATCAGTGGGTGAAGGATCGATCGCACGAAGAGGCCTTTGCAGTGACTGGTGAGTTTCGCCGCTGGGTCACCGGATTCTCACTGGAACGCACCGACTATCTTGGACTGGACCTAGATATCCGCGGCGTCATTGAGGGCGTAATGCGCGGCTTTCGTCAGGGCGTGCTCATGGGCAGTGCCCGCTACTACCGTCCATGGATCTTGAAAAATTCAAAATGGGTTGGCTAGTCGTAGCCTTTGACCTGCCGGTGCTCTCCCCGTTGCAGCGCAAGTCGGCAACTGGGTTCCGGAAATTTCTACTCGATGATGGATTTCAGATGATGCAATTCAGCGTTTATGTCCGGCCATGCGTCAGCTTTGCGCGGCAAGAAACCCACTTAGGCCGGATCAAAAAGAACATTCCTCCGGAAGGCAAAATCCGCGCCTTTTTTGTCACGCGCGCACAATGGGAACGTGCCTATGTGCTCTACGGCTCACCCGCAAAAGAGATTCCTCCCGAGAAAATGCCGGAGCAAATCCAGCTTTGGTAATCGCTTAAGTCTCTTGCAGAAAAATAGTTCCGAGGGGCGGAGTCTCCGCCCCTCGGAATTGAAATCAAGGCAAAGCTATCCCGGCGGCATCCCCAACCCGACCTGCGAGTCTCCGCCCCTCGGAATTGAAATCAAGGCAAAGCACGATTGGACATGGAACCTTCACCGCTGGCAGAGTCTCCGCCCCTCGGAATTGAAATCAAGGCAAAGCAGCCTTAGTTGCACTAACTGAACTC
>CAMTVI010000025.1:0-50690 GCA_947085165.1 uncultured Opitutaceae bacterium | reverse complement strand
CCGCGGTTGCAGCTCGCCGATTTGCGCGCCGCGATCCGGGCGAAAGGTCTGAGCAACCTCTGCGCGCCCCGCGAACTCCGTTTCGTGCAAGCCATCCCCAAGCTCGGCTCGGGCAAGCTCGATTACCGCGAACTCGACCGCCTGTTGCGCGACGGCGAAACGATTCCTGCTACACCGCCGCCGGAAACTGCATCGCCGTCAGCTTGAGTGGCGCGGCGCCGGACAAGTTGCGCGGATTGCCGCGCCTCAATCGCGCTCGACGCTGACCGCGAAGGTCTTGCCGTCGGGGTTGCGCGTCACGACGACGATTGTCGCGCCAGATTCGGCGCATTGTTGGATGAAGGCGCCGAGTTCGCGCAGAGGGATTTCTTCGTGGCGCTCGAGTAGAAACATAAAGCGCGGCACCCTAGTTTGGGATTTTTGGCACGGCTAACGACCAAACCACCTAAATTTAGGTGGGTGGCGATTTTTGAGGGCGATCGATGCCGATCGGATAGAACTTACCGCGGCGGCGTAGGCTCGCGGCCTTCGCTGTAGTCGATGCTCTCAAACACGGTGATGAGGTCGGGACGATCGACGATGCCTGCGGCTTCCTTCGCCTTTGCGACGACTGCGGTCGCGCGGTCGTTCCAACCGAGTTTGCGGATGTATTCGTTCCACACGAAAATTTGGGAGCGATTGGGCCGGAAGCCCTGCGCGAAAATCCATTCCGCAATCTCCGCGTCCGTGCCGCCTTCGCGCAGCCGGGCTTCGATCGCGCCAAACTCGACGCCCAGAAACCCGCACAATTGTCCATCGAGTCCGAAGGAGAGGCCGTAGTTGCGCTGAAAATCCTCCGGCAATTTGCCCGCTTGTTGCAGGCGCATCTTATCAAACATGCGTCCGAGATGAAACAAGTAGGCCACCGACTTATCGCCCGGCGAACGCAGTCCATCGATTGGAGTCATTGCGCGAGGCAACCTCATCCGCGCCGCGTTGGCGACGTCGATTTTGCCCTGGCCCATCCGCGTCCCGTGTCGGGCTCACGCGGGCGGCGGGGGTTTGTAACGCATTATATGACAAACTGGTTTGGGGATGCGCAGTTTAAGGCCGCGACCGTGGTGGGCGAGGAGGCGTGGTTGCCGGGCGCAAAAAAGGCGCGGGCGATAATCGCCCGCGCCGAGAGTTTTTGCCGTGGTTCCCGCAGAGGGGAACGTGGCTTAGAATTTGTAGCTGAACTTACCGTAGTAGAACGTGCCGTTGAAACCGGTCGGTGCCACGCCGTTGTAGACGAAGATACCGGCGTTGTTGTTCACGCTGACGTTCTTTTCCGGATAGACATCGAGGAGGTTATTCGCGCCGGCCGAAACCGTGAGGTTGGCGTTAACGCGGTAGCTGACATCGAGGTCGGTGATCCACTTGGGCGAGAACTCCTGAATCAACTGGAAGTTCGCGCCGTTCGGCACCGTGCGCACCGTGTAACCGGCGGCTTGCTCGGCGGCGACTTGGGCGGCGGTCACGGAGGTGTTGGCGACGACCGACACTTCACCGTAGCGAGCGTGGCGCAGGTTGAACGTGAGGTCATTGAGCTTCCAGTTCGCGCTCAGGTTAATGACGTTCTTCGGCGAACCTTCTTCCATGCGGATTTGTTCCGTGAGATCGAAGATCGGCGTGGTGACACCGATGCCGGCGAGTTGAGTCGGCGTGGCGCGAATCTTTGTCACGCTGGTGTCGTTGACGTTGACGGCGGCGCTAAGGGCGAGTTCGCCCATTTCTTCGAGCTTCCAGGTGTAACGTGCGTTGACGTCGACGCCGCGAGTGCGGGTATCCACGGCGTTGGTGAAGTAGCGACCGCCGTTGGCTTGAGCCTGGCCGTTGGCGGCGAGGAACGCGCCAATCGGGCCACCGGTGAAGTTCGACGAGAGCACGACGCGGTCGTCGATCGTGATGTTGTAGAAGTCGACGGACGCGGTGAAACGTTCAGTCGGTTGGTAAGTCAGGCCGATGGAGGCGTTGACGGATTCCTCGGGCTTGAGTGGCGAAGCGCCGAGCAACTTGGCCACGGGGTCAGAGGTCGGGAAGGTTTTGTTTTCGAACGGAATGCCGCCGATGAAATTCGTCGCAGTCGACGAGAACCATTGTTGCGCAAGGTGGGGCGCACGGAAGCCCGTGCTGGCGGAACCGCGGAAGGCGAGCGCCGAGCCAGCCTTGACGCGACCGGAAACCTTCATGTCGAAGGTGCTGCCGAAATCGCTGAAGTCTTCAAAGCGAGCCGCGAACGACAGGTCGGTGATATCGTTGAACGTGGTGCCGAGATCGACATAGGCCGCGTAGCTGTTGCGGGAGGTGTTGATGGCATCGCTCGGACGGAAACCGGGGAATACCTGCGCGCCGGGAGCACCTTGGGTGCCGATGGCGGGACCATCGAGAATGCGAACGCCGCCGTCGCGATAGGAGTCAGGTTCGCCGGCCTTGATTTTGTAGCCTTCCCAGCGAAATTCGGCGCCATAGGCGGCCTTAATGATCTGGTTACCCGCGTTCCACGTCGTCGTGAAGTCAAGGTTGTTGGTCCACTGACGGAAACCGAGCGTGCCCGCCTCAAAGCGGGTTTTGCTGGCGGCACCGAGCGTGACGTTGACGGAGTCAGAGATGATGAAGCCGAAATCGTTGCCACCGTAAACAGAGCTGAAATCCCAATCCAAGTTGCCCGCGCGGCCCTTCATGCCGGCAGCGAGCGAAAAGTCTTCGATGTCGGAGTTGATCAACGGAAGGAAACCGTTCGGATAAATTGCGCGCACGGTGCGATTGTCACCGGGGCGGCGGAAGAAGCCGGCGGCTTGACCATCACGCGACGAATAACCACCGAACGCATAAAACGTGCGACCGCCATCGAGCGGCAGCGACGCGTTGAACATGATGCCGGTGTCCTCGGAGTCGCCGTCACCGTGGCGGTGATTGAGGCGATTGATGGTGGCTTCGCGCGGGTCGAACGTGGTGCCCACGGGCGGCGCGCTCGTGCCCGAGCCGACGTTACCTGAAATTGCCGAAGGCAAACCCGCGGTGGTGCCGAAGTATTGCTGACGGGTGTCACGTGCGCTGCGGTTAGTGTTTTCGCGATCGCGATAGAATAAATTAACGAAGAGCGAACCACCGTTGCCGAGCGGCATGCCGGCCCACGCACTGCCGTCGATAACCTGTCCGTCGCCTTCCGACGTCACCCCGTAGGTGCCGAGGAGACCGTAGCCGGAATCTTTGCGGAGGATGACGTTGATCACGCCCGCGATGGCGTCGGAGCCGTAT
This sequence comes from uncultured Opitutaceae bacterium, assembly GCA_947085165.1. Classification (GTDB taxonomy): domain Bacteria; phylum Verrucomicrobiota; class Verrucomicrobiia; order Opitutales; family Opitutaceae; genus Didemnitutus. Next base: position 47,411 of record CAMTVI010000025.1, on the reverse strand, counting down.
TGGGCGGACGCGCCGTCGCGCAACACCTCGATGCGCTCAATCATCGCGGCGGGAATCGTGTTCAAATCCACCGACACCGAACCGCGACCGACGGTGCCGTTGACGTTGACGAGTGAACTGGAGTGGCGGCGTTTGCCGTTGAGCAACACGAGCGTCTGGTCGGGCGCGAGACCGCGCAGGGTGGCCGGACGAATATGGTCCGTGCCATCAGCGACAGTGGGCCGCGGAAAATTATACGACGGCACGGCGGCTTGCAGCATCTGGTTCGTTTCAGTGTAGCCGCCGGCGCGCAAATCGGCACCAGAGACGACATCGATCGGCACCATTGATTCGGTGACCGTGCGGTCATTGAAGCGCGAACCCGTGGCGACGAACGCCTCGAGTTTCAGGACATCATCTTTTTTGGCAGCGGGTGCCACTTCGGGCGCGGTCTGCGCAAAAGTAGCGAGGGTGAGTGCGCCGAGGACAAAAGCAGCGGTGCTGGAAACACGGCCGCGACGAAGAACGGCCGTAATGGCCATCCCTCGAGAGGAGGTATAGTTGATCATGGAGTTGCGTGGGTTAGGGATCCGACTTGATCCCGATAGTGCTAGTTCTGCTCACAGAAATACTCGACCGCCGTCGAGACACAAGAGACATGACGCAAATGTTACGTAGGATTACGCCCGACGTTATTGTGACTTGAGAATCGGGCCGGTCGGACGGAATCTGCCGACATGCGCATTCTCGGACGTTACGTTGCCGCCTCGCTTGTCTTAACTCTGTTGATCTTGCCCGCCGCACCTGTGCTGGCCCAGCGCACCGCCGTCGAAGCGCGCCACGGCATGGTGGCTTCGGCCCACGTGCTCGCGTCGCAGGCTGGCGTGGAAATTCTCCAGAAGGGCGGCAACGCCGTCGATGCCGCAATCGCCACCGGCCTCGCGCTCGCCGTGGTTTATCCGTGGGCAGGTCCGCTCGGCGGCGGTGGCTTCATGCTCGTGCATCTCGCCGACGGCCGTCAAATCGCCATCGATTACCGCGAGACTGCGCCCGCCGCGGCAACGCGCGACATGTATCTCGCACCGGACGGCGCGCTGATCAAGGGCCACGATTCCTCGACCGTCGGTTGGCGCGCCAGTGGCGTGCCGGGCAATGTCGCAGGTTTCGCACACGCGCTGGCCAACTACGGTTCGGGCAAAGTGACTTGGGCCGAACTCTGCGAGCCCGCGCGTCGTCTCGCCGCGGACGGCCACATCGTTTCGCAAACCACCGCGCACGGTCTGCGCAAGGCCGCGCCGCTCCTCGGACAATTCGCGGAAACCAAAGCCGTGTTTCTCAAGCACGGCGAGTTCTACGCCATCGGCGAACGCTGGGTGCAAGCCGATCTCGGCGCGACGTTCGCGCGCTTGCAGGAGCACGGCCCGCGCGAATTCTACGAAGGCGAAACGGCGCGCCTCATCGCCGGCGGCATGGCGCAAAATGGTGGCTTGATCACTCTCGCCGACCTCGCCGCCTACCGCCCCGTCGAGCGCGCGCCACTGCGCGGCACTTACCGCGGCTACGAAATTCTCACGATGCCTCCGCCAAGTTCCGGTGGCATCGCGCTGTTGCAGATGTTGCAAATGCTCGAACCCCACAACGTCGGCGCACTCGGCCACAACTCCGCGGCAAAATACCATTTGTTCGCCGAAGTCATGAAACGCGCTTTCCGCGACCGAGCCGAATACCTCGGCGATCCCGACTTTGTGCACGTGCCGGTGAGCAAACTCCTCGATCCCGCCTACGCGCAGCAGCGCATGGCGGATTTTTCGCCGGACCGCGCCACGCCCGCTGCCGCCGTCGCGCCCGGGCTCGGCAAATTTGTTGCCACCCCGCGCGCCGAGTCCACCGAGACCACCCATTTCTCCGTCGTCGACGCAGCGGGCAACGCTGTCGCCAACACTTACACGATCAACGGCGGTTTCGGCTCCGGCGTCACCATTCCCGGCACCGGTATTTTGATGAACAACGAAATGGACGACTTCACCTCGAAGCCCGGCACGCCCAACATGTTCGGTCTCATTCAAAGTGAAGCCAACGCCATCGTGCCGCACAAACGCCCGCTCTCCTCCATGACGCCCACGCTCGTGTTGCGCGACGGCCAACCCATTCTCATCACCGGCAGCCCCGGCGGCCCGACGATTATCAACACCGTCCTGCAAGTCATCACCAACGTCATCGATCACCAGATGCCCGTGATGGCCGCCGTGGAAGCACCGCGCATTCACAACCAGTGGATGCCCGACGTCGTCACGTTCGAACGCTACGGCATGTCGCCCGACACCCGCGCCCTCCTCATGGCGCTCGGCCACACGCTCCCCGAGCGCAAATCCTACGAAGGCGCCACGCAAGGCGATGCCGAAACGATCTTCATCGACCGCGCCACCGGCCTCCGTCACGGCGCCGCCGATCCCCGAAAAGGCGACTCCGCCGCCGTCGGTTACTAAGTTGAGCACTCCAACGCACATCGCCGTCCGCGCACTTCAGCCGCCGCCCCGCTCCGCTCACCGAGCCAGTTTGTAACGTATTATATTACAAACTTGTTTGGCTCGCGGCGATCGACTTGGGCTAGTCACGTTCTCTTTCGAAAATAATTCCCCATGAAAAAATCCGCGCATCCCGACACGCTCGCAGTTCACGCTGGTCGCGCCGTCGATCCCACCACAGGCGCGGTCGCCGCAAGTCCGGTGCTCTCCACGACCTTTGAACGCGACGCCGATGGCGCAATGTCGCGCGGCTTCGTCTACTCGCGCACCGAGTCGCCCAATCGCGCAGCCTTGGAAACCGCGCTCGCGACGCTCGAAGGCGGACGCGAAGCACTCGCCTTCGCATCCGGCCAAGCGGCCACGGCAGCCGTGTTGCAAGCGCTCGCGCCGGGCGCACGCGTGGTGTTTCCCGATGATATTTACCACGGCACGCGTCACCTTGTGAAACTGGAGTTTGGCCGCTGGGGCATCGTTGCCGACTTCGTGGATTTTTCCGATCTCACCGCGGTTACGACGGCGTTGGCGCAACCGACTGCACTCGTCTGGATCGAGACCCCGTCGAACCCGCGCCTGAAAATCGCCGACATCGCCGCAATCGCGCAACTCGGGCGCGCGGCGGGCGCGCTCGTCGTGGCCGACAACACGTGGGCGACACCACTTCTCACGCAACCGCTGTCGCTCGGCGCGCACATCGCGATGCACTCGACCACGAAGTATATCGGCGGCCACAGCGACGTCCTCGGGGGCGCGTTAGTCGTGAGCCATGATTGTCCGCCCGAAACCGCCGCGCGCCTGCGCTCGTGGCAAAAACTCGGTGGCGCGGTGCCGGCACCGTTTGATTGCTGGTTGTTGCTGCGCAGTCTCGCGACGATGCCGGTGCGCCTCCGCGCGCAATCCGCGACGGCGACCAAGCTCGCGGAATTTCTCGCCCAACACCCGCGCGTCGAGCGCGTCAATTATCCCGGTCTCGCGACGCACCCCGGTCACGCCGTTGCGCAACGCCAGATGGCGAGCGGCGGCGCGATGTTGTCGTTTGAAGTGCGCGGTGATCTCGCCGCGACCCGTGCGGTCGCCGCACGCGTGCAACTCATCACGCGCGCCACCAGCCTCGGCGGCGTCGAAAGTTTGATCGAACACCGCAAACCGATCGAAGGCATCGACTCACCGACACCGGACAATCTCCTGCGCCTCTCCGTTGGCTTGGAGCACATCGACGACCTGATCGCTGACTTGCAACACGCACTCGGTTAACTCAGCCGCGCGCCAAAATCGGCTGGCTTCTCGACACGGTAAATCCAAGCGTGTCGCACCCCCTTCCCCGCATGAAATTTCTCCACGCTTTCCTCGCGGCAGCCTTGCCAGCGTCCGCGCTCTTCGCCGCGCAGCCCGGCAGTCCGGTCGCTAAGTTTCAACAGCTCGAACAACTGCTGCCCGCGCCCAACACCCAGCGTCTCGCCTCCGGTGCGCCCGGCCACGCCTATTGGCAGAACCGCGCCGACTACGACATCGACGTCGAACTCGACGACACGCAACGCACGCTCACCGGTGCGGCGACCATCACTTACCACAACGCCTCGCCCGACACGCTCGACTACCTCTGGGTGCAACTGGACCAGAATTACCAAGCGCACGACAGCGACGGCCGCGCCGCGCCCCCCGCCCGCCGCGGACCCGGCGCCGACAAGATCACTTACGGCGCCGTCGATCGCCTCCTCGCGCAAGAAACCTACGACGGCGCGATGACGATCACCGGCGTCACCGACGACGCCGGCCGGCCACTCGCGCACACGATCGTGAAAACGATGCTGCGCCTCGACCTGCCCCAACCGCTCGCCGCGGGCGCATCGCTGACCTTCAAACTGCGTTGGTCATTCCCAATCAACGACGCCAAGCGCCTCACCGAGCGCACCGGCTACGAGTTTTTCGAAAAAGACGGCAATTGCATCTACACCATCGCGCAATGGTTCCCGCGCCTCGCCGCCTACACGGACTACGCCGGTTGGATGCACAAACAATTCATCGGCACCGGCGAGTTCACGCTCGAGTTCGGCAACTACACCGTGCGCCTCACCGTGCCGAACGATCACGTCGTCGCCGCCACGGGCACGTTGCAAAATCCGGAGCAAGTTCTCACCGCCACGCAACGCACTCGCCTCACGCAAGCCGAAGCGTCGTTCGACAAACCGGTCTTCATCGTCACGCCCGATGAAGCCCGCGCCGCGCAAGCCGCGCAGCCCACCGGCAAGAAAACCTGGGTGTTCCACGCCGACAACGTCCGCGACTTCGCTTTTGCCTCGTCGCGTAAATTCGTCTGGGACGCGATGGCCATCACCGGTCACACTTTCGCCGGCAAACCCGTCATGGCGATGTCGGCCTACCCGCTCGAAGGGATGCCGCTGTGGGACAAATATTCCACGCAAGCCATCGTGCACACCATCGAAGTTTTCTCGCGTTACACTTTCAATTACCCCTACCCCGTCGCCTGGTCGATCAACGGCCCCGTCGGCGGCATGGAATATCCGATGGTGAGCTTCAATGGCCCGCGCCCAAAAGACGACGGCACCTACCCGAAGCGCACCAAATACGCGCTGATCGGCGTCGTCATTCACGAAGTCGGCCACAACTACTTCCCCATGATCGTCAACTCCGACGAGCGCCAATGGACGTGGATGGACGAGGGCCTCAACTCCTTCGTGCAATACCTCGCGCAGGAGGAATGGGAACAGGACTACCCGCAGCGCCGCAACGAACGCGAGATCACCGCCTACATGCTGCGCGACGACCGCGTGCCACTCATGACCAACTCCGAGTCGATCGCCGAACTCGGCTACAACAGTTACGCGCAACCCACTGTGGCGCTCACGCTCCTCCGCGAACACATCCTCGGCCGCGAGTTGTTCGACCACGCCTTCCGCGCCTATTCCCAACGCTGGATGTTCAAGCGTCCCGCCCCTGCCGATTTCTTTCGCACGATGGAAGACGCCAGTGGTATCGACCTCGATTGGTTCTGGCGCGGTTGGTTCTACAGCGTCGATCACGTCGATGTTTCGATCGACGAGGTAAAATGGCTCCAACTCGACTCGCGCGACCCCGCGATTGAAAAGCCCAAAACCGAGGCCGAGAAAAAAGCGCTCCCGACCACGCGCACGCGCGAGCGCAACGCCGCCCTCCCCAAACGCGTCGATCATTTTCCGGAGTTGAAGGATTTCTACGACAGCTACGACGAAGCCACCGTCCTCCCGAGCGACCGGAAAAAATACGCATCCGTCCTCAAGGAGTTGACGGAAGAGAAAATCGATCCCGCCCTCCTCACCACGGCGCGCAATTTTTATCTAATCGAATTCTCGAACATCGGCGGCCTCCTCACGCCATTGATTCTCCAACTCGACTACACCGACGGCACCTCCGAGGAACGCATTCTCCCCGCCGAAATCTGGCGCTTCAACACCGAGAAAACCTCCAAGCTCATCATGACCACGAAGGAGCTCAAGGCCGTCACCTTCGACCCGCGTCAGGAATTGGTCGATTGCAACATGGAGAACAATTTTTGGCCGCGCCGCCTCGTGAAGACGAAGTTCCAGCTCTTCAAAGAAGATTCGCCCCCGAATCCGATGCGCGAACTCACCAAGCCCGCCGCACCCGACGAAAAACCCTGACGCGCGGCCGTCGCACCGTCGCTTCACTCACTCGCGTGACTTCGCTTCGGCAACCCGGTTTTCGCCTGCTGCTCGCGCTCGCCGCATTCGGGAGCGCGCTGTCGTTGGCCGCGCATCCCGTCCACACGTCGCACGCCGAAGCCGATTACCGCGCCGAAACGCAACGTCTCGAAGTTGCGCTTAATGTCTTCGCCGACGATCTCCTCCTCGCGCTGCTCCGGCACACCGGACGCGATCTCTCCTACGAGCAAACACCCGCCGCCGAACTCGACGCTGCGTTGCGCGACTACGTCGCCGCGCATTTTCGCGTGATTGCCCGGGACGGCCAGCCGCAGATCTTGCAGTGGGTTGGCCGCGAATTCGACCGCGGTGATGGCGAGCGCAGTCTCTGGCTCTATTGCGAATTCTCTCTCCCGGGCGGCCCCGACGGCGCGCAACTGCACCACGCGTTGCTGCAACAGATCTTCAAGGGCCAACACAACACCGTCACCCTGCGCGACGGCCCCCGCCGCGTCACCCTCACCTTCGCCCCCAACAGCGAAGCCAAACGCATCTCCTTCCCCGAACTCGACCGCGAGTAAGTGACGGAGTAGACGCAAACGCAGTTTGCGCGAACCCGGCCCGAGCCAGTTTGTAATATAATACGTTACCAACTGGTTTGGCTTACCACTACGCGACGGCGACGGCGTGGTGTTACGGGTTCGCAAATTTCTTGGCGCGCGGCGTGTGGCCGCCGATGCTGGCGGCAGTGAATCCCCTCGCCTTGCTCGCCCCGCTGTTCTTCGCCTTCGAGCTTTGGCAACTGGTCATCGGCGAACGCTACCTCGGCATCCGACGCATCAAGGCCAATGTCGATCCGCGCGAACTGCCGATGTCCCGCCGCGTCGCGCTGTTCTGGGCCGGCGGACTGCTCACCTATTACGTCTGGATGGCGACGTTGCTCCTTCATCCCGTCGGTCGCGCCCAAGGCGCGGTATTGCTCGCCGTGTCCGCGATCGGCTACGGCGTGCGCGCGGCCACCGGATTGAAGTGGACACTCGTAGCGCTCACGTTCGAAGGCTCGATTCGCATCGGCATGCTCCTCTCGCTCGTCGCGATGACGTGGCGCGCGCTCAACCGCTGATTGCGCGCGCCTCGCTGGCGGCGATTCAACCGCGAGACGAACGACGGGCGCGGCCCGACTCCGCGAAAAACTCCTGCGCCTTCGTCAACAGCTTCGCGTATTTGCCATAGTCACCCGCCCACGAATTCGGCACGCACACGCGCTTGATTACCCCGGGGCCTGGTTCGCCAGTCGCGCTCTTGTCCGCGCTGAGTTCCACGGTGAATTTCGGATCAATCGCGTGCACCACGTAGTGTTCGTCCCGCGGTCGGCCTTCCCGATCAATGCGCACGAAATGGGGAAAATTCATGGGACAACCGCAGCCTGTCTCACAGAACTCGCATCACAAGCGGCGAATTCTCCACCCGCCGCCGCCGCTTTAGCCTTGAGAAAGAGGCCGCTCCGAATGAAAACCAGCCAGCGCGCGACTCGCCCCATGAATCTCGAACCAGCCCCCCGCCTCTCGAAATGGATCTTTCTCGCTGTTGACGCCGGCCTGCTGCTGATCGCCGCCGTCATCGTCTACTTCGCCAAGGATCCCTACGCACCATTGCCATTCGTTAGCGCCGTGCTCTGCGTGGGCTTCGCGGCGATCATCAGTCTCGTGCCGTTCCTCGTCGATTACGCCGCCGAACACGCCGACGCGGCTGAAGGCGAACGGAAGCGCGTCAGCGAACAGATCGCCCGTCTCCACGCCGCCACCGAAAGTCTCGCGCGCGCCGCGGCGCAAATCAAAGCCGTCGAAGAGGCCGTGCACAAAGCCTCGCGCGAAGCCGAGACCCTGCCCTACCGGATGCAGGAAAAACTCGCGGAGTTTAACGACGCGCTGACCAACAAGGATGAGAGCGATCGCGAAGCCCTCGAAAACGAACTCGAAGAACTCCGCTCGGCCAACAGTGCGCAACTCAAAGCCACCGCCGAGAAAATCATCAAGGCGACCGCCGACTGGGCCGCGCTCGAAGTCGCCACGCGCCAGCAATTCACCGCCGCCGAAGCCACTCTCAAACAACTGCAATCTGCCACCGCGGAAACCTCGGCGCAGTTGGATGAGAAACTTGCCCGCCATTTGAGTGCGCTCGACGCGCGACTGGCCGGTGTTGCGAGTGCTCCACCGCCAGCTGCTCCAGTCCGCGTCTCAACTCCGCCGTCCGCGCCCGTCGCTGAATTCGCGCCAGCCGCAAACGAAGTTTCCCGCAGCGTTGTGCTGCCCGACGTCGCCGCCGCCGAAGCCGCACCCATCGAGTCCGCTACGGAGGGTGTTGCGACGAGCGCGCCCATGGCCGCCGAAGCCTCGCCCGCCGTCGTCGAAGCCGAACCGCCAAAACCACGCAAACCGCGCGCGCCGCGCAAACCGAAGTTCATCGAAGAAACAGTCGCGCCAACTCCTGTGGTGGCCGACGTCGAAGCCAACGCTGAATCCATTTCCGCTAATTCAGAAACACCCGAAACCGCGCCCGGCGAAATCGCGCACGAGTCGGACGAATCCGACTCCGGCGAATCATCCGGAGAGAGCGAAGCGGCCCCGACGCGCGAATCCGCCACGTCTTCGGATGGCGCGACTCGCCTGCTCGCCACCGCCTATATCGGCATCGGCAACAAGCTGTTCATTCGCGGCGACGGCCCCGGCCTCACTTGGGACAAGGGCGTCGCGATGCAATTCGTCTCGATTGGCAAGTGGGGATGGTCATCGCAAGAAGCTGTTGGCCCGGTCCATTGCAAACTCTACAAGAACGACGACGTGGCCGACTTGACCGGCGAGATCATCCTCGAACCCGGCCGCCACACCGAAATCACTTCACTGTTCTGAGCGAGAAAACAAAGCGTTCTCAGTCGGGGGCCACGCCATTTGTTCAATAATGCGGCGGGCGTTCGTCGCCGGGGGGCGGCGCATCGGATACGGGTGAGTTGCCTTGCAACGCGCGCTGTTGGCTGAAGTCTTTTTTCAGGCGTGCGAGTTCGTCGCTGAGTTCGAGCATCACTTTGTCCTGCTCGGTCATGTGCCGTTGCAAGTGTGCGTAACGTTCTTCGAGGTGCGTGAGTCTCTGCGCTTCAGTCATACGTGAATAATGCGCATTGCCGAGGCATGCGCCAATCCTAGAGTCGCGCGATGAATTGCTTGTCGTCGTCACTGTTGCGCCTCGTCGCGTTGACTTTGGCATTCGTCGCACCGGCGAACGTGTTCGCCGCTCCCGCCGCCGATCCGCTCATCCTCATCTCGATCGACGGTTTTCGCTGGGATTACCTGTCCCATCATTCCGCGCCGACTTTGGAGTCGCTGGTGGCCGCCGGCACGCGCGCACGGCGGATGACGCCGTCGTTTCCGTCGAAGACATTTCCGAATCACTACACGCTCGTCACCGGCCTGCGGCCGGAAAGTCACGGCATTGTCGCCAACTGGTTTTTCGAACCGACCACCGGCGATAAGTTCACGATGGCTAGATTGGAAACCCATTGGTGGAACCAAGGTGAACCAGTGTGGATCACCGCCGAGAAACAAGGCGTGCGCAGCGCGTGTTTTTTCTGGCCGGGTTCGGAAACGGAGATTCGTGACCACCGTCCGTCGCACTTCAAACCGTTCAACAAGAAGCTCACCTGCGCGGAACGCGTTGATGGTTTGCTCGCGTGGCTTGATTTACCGCCGGAGCAACGTCCGCAGTTCTTCACGCTCTATTTTGAAGTCGTGGACGACATGGGCCACGCGCACGGCCCGCTCGCGGCGAAGACCAGTGCGGCCGTGCGCGAAGTCGATGCCGCGCTCGCGCAATTGCTCGACGGACTTGCCCAACGCGGGCTGCGCGAACGCACTAATCTCGTCATCGTCTCCGACCACGGCATGTCCGAGACGCCGCTCAAGCAAGTCGTGTTCCTCGAAGATTTGATGGATGTCTCGCAAGTGCGCGTGGAGTCCACGGGACCGAACGGTGGCGTGCGCCCACTGCCCGGCACGGTGACGCCGGCGGAATTAGTCGCGTCAATTCGCGCGAAAGCGCCGCCGCAAATTCACGTCTACCTGCGCGAAGAAGTCCCCGAGCACCTGCACTATCGCAACAACGAGCGCATCCCGCCCGTCGTGCTGATTTGCGATGATCACTGGAATATCGAAAGCAACCTCGGCTGGGCACGGCGGCGCCTGACCTATCCGGCCGCCTCCCACGGCTGGGATCCCGCCAATGAAAACATGGGCGCGCTCTTCGTCGCTAACGGGCCCGCCTTCAAACGCGGCCACGTGTTCGACGACGTGTCCAACATTCACGTTTATAATCTCCTTTGCGCCGTCCTCGGCATCACGCCCGCCCCCAACGAGGGCGACGACCGTCTCGCCGCCGAAGTCCTGCGGCGCTGACTTCGCGCAAAGTAAATATCCCCCGAGCAAGCTCCGGGGGCATTTGATCGAGACAGTTTTGTCCGTATTTTTGTGGGCGCGCGACTGTCGCGTGCAAGCACGCTCCCACAGATTCGATCCAAGCCGGAGCAAGCTCCGGGGTATTGGACCCACTGGGAATCAACGGTGTTAACCCGCAACCGGGCGCCCGCCTGATTTCTTGGTGATTTTACTCCGCACCCACTCGCCGAGTAGATCCAGCGCCGTCACCAGCACGAGAATGCAAAGGAGCACCGTCGCGAATTTATCCCACGCGTAATATTCTTGGTAGCTGTGCAGGAGCACGCCGAGTCCGCCGGCACCGACATAACCGATGATCGCCGCCGACCGCAGATTATACTCGAGCATCCACAACGCGTAACTCCAGACCAGTGGACGCGCATGCGGCCAGACGCCGTGTTGAAACGCCTGAATCGGGTGCGCCCCCAACGCGCGCAACGCCCGGGCAACTTCCACGTCGATTGACTCGAACGCGTCGGCGAAAAATTTTCCGAGGTAACCCAAGCTGTAGAAGACGAGTCCGATCACACCCGCGAGCGGATTGGCCCCGACAATCGCCACCGCGATCAACGCCCAAAGCAAACTCGGCACGGTGCGGATGGCGTTGAGCAAGAATCGCGTGATGATCACCAGCCACCGTGGAGCGAGAGTTCGGGCACCCGCCGCGCCCAGTGCCAGCGAGAGAAAAATCGCAAAGAAGGTCGCCATCACGGCGATCTGCGCGGTTTCCAGCAGCGCCACCAAGACTTGCGGCAACACACTGAAATCGGGCGGAAAAAACCGTCCGAGAAACCGCACGGTGTTATCCCAATACGCCAACTCGCGACCCGAACCCGTGAGAGCGGGTGCCGAAAAAAGCACCGCCAACAGGAAGAGCAGCATGGTCACGTTGAGCACGTTCAACCGCGCGTGCCACGGCAGCTCCGGCAGTTTCGGTTCCGGTGGACGGTTCAGACTGGGCGTGAGTGCACTCATGAGGAGCGTCGCACGGTGCGAATTCTCCACCCGCGAGGATCGCCGGGATCGAGGCTGAGCGAAAGATCGGCGAAGCGATCGACCAATTCTGGATTATGCAACACGCAGAAAACCGTGCGCCGATTCTGCGAAGCCTCCTGCCGCAGCAGTCCGAGCACGCGTCCCGTCAAATAAGTGTCGAGATTTGAAACTGGTTCATCCGCGAGAATCAGTTCCGGCTCTTGAAACAACGCCCGCGCCAACGCCGTGCGCTGCTGTTCACCGCCCGAAGTCTCGCCAACCCAGCGATGCGCATATTCCCCCAGTCCGAGATCCGCGATCACGCGAAACGCCTCGGCCCGATCGCGGCGATTAAAACCCATCAGCGTGCGCCACCACGGCCGTTGCCCGAGGCGCCCGCAAAGCACGTTGTCCAACACCGAACTGCTCGCCACCAACATGAAATTTTGAAACACCATGCCGATCTGCGGCTGAAAATTACACGGCGCATGCAGGCCTTGGTTCAAACAAATGAATCCCACGGTGCCTTCTGTCGGCTCGATCATTCCGCCAATCGCCGCGAGCAGTGACGACTTGCCCACGCCCGACGGCCCCACCACTGCGACGAATGTCCCGCGTGGCACGGCCAAATCGAGTCCGCGAAACACCCAACGACCATTCCGCTGCACGCCGAGATTCGTCAGCGTCACGTGCGACGCAGTCTCGGTCGCAACACCGCTGCCGTCTTGCCCTTCATGCTGATGATGTCCGGCGCCCATTATTTGGTGAGTGCGCGCTCTGCCAGTTGCAGGGCGTCGTTGAGTGCCGCGAGGTGGGCCTCCTCATTCGTCACCACCAATTTCGTGGTAAAGAGCCGGTCGCGCAGACTGGTGTTGGCGTCGTCGTTAAACGCCAGCAGCGCCGCTTGAATCGCCATCGCTTCACTCGCCGACAGCGAGGCGCGCACCGCAATGACGTGACTCGGCACCGGCCCCTGCGATTGCACAATTTTCAAACGAGCGCGCTGTTCGGCGGAGAGGTGTTTGTCTTGATCGAACACGTAATCGCTCACGGCCGCGGCTTCCACTTCTCCCGCAAAGACCCGTTCCACACCGGAAACGTAGCCGACACCATAGAAGACATTGCCCTTGCCGAAAAATTCCTCGGGGTTGCCGCGCTCCGACACGAGGCCGCGCTGCCGCAAATCCCACAACGGCACCACAAAACCGGACGTGCTCGTCTTGCTCGCGAAGGCTACGGGTTTTCCCTTGAGCTCGCTGATGTCCTGGTAGGGCCGCTCCTTCAACGTGAGCCAATAACTGCGGTAGCTCGTCAGCCCATTCGGAAATTCGCCCGCCAACAACAGGCGCGCCGAGCCCAGTTTTCGCGCGCGGGCCAAATCCGTCGCGCTGAGATAGCCGAGGTCGATCGTGCCGTTCGCGAAACCTTCGATGATGATCGAGGCCGACAGTGGAATGATCACCTGCACCGGACGTTGGAGCTGGTGTGCGAGAAAATCTTCCAGCGTCCGCTTCTCTTCCAACAAGGCTTCGGGGTTTTTATCGGGCTTGAGCGCGAGCACGAGCTTCTGCGGCCCGGCGAGCAGCGTGCCGCCGAGCAGCGCGAAGAGAACAAATGTGCGAATCAGAAAATGCATGGAATTCCGTGGTGTGCTCCAACCCTTAACGGTCATCTCTTCTCCTTCAAGCTCGGCCAGTGGAACTCTTGATTTCCCTCAATTTACTCGGTGCGGCCCGCCAACACCGTGCGCAACTCCGCTGCCGTGTGTGCCGGACGCTGGCAGGTGAAGTTCTCGCAGACGTAGGCCGCCACGCCACTCGACGCGTCGGCAGTCATCTCCGCGAGATAGGGTCGTCGTTGCACCAACCACGCGCGCGCTTCGTCACTGGTAATCGCCAACACGGCACGGCGCGGCCCGAGCGATTCATGCAACACCGCACTCATCGCGCACAACTCCGGCGAGTTCGCCTCGCCGATCAATACGACGGTGCGCTGCGCTTCGAGCGCGAGTTCCACCGCGCACAGCATTTGCGGGAGCGCGTGCGGGTGAGTCGTCCATTGGCGACGCAACGCTTCAATCGTCGCCAGCGCCCGTTCGCGCGCGCCAGACAAGCCGAGCAGCCAGTCGAGGCGCACGAGATTCATCGCCGCGACGGAATTCGGTGCGGGCTCCGCACCGTCGTAATCTTCTTTCAACCGCACGATCACCGACGCGTCATCCGCGCGGGAGTTGAAGTAGCCACCGCGCCTGCCCTGAGCCCGTTGAACGGGCTCCGCGTCCCAGAACAACTCATCCATCCGCGCCTGCAGCAATTCCGCCCATTGCAACCAGCGCAGGTCGAAACCCGCTTCGTAAAGATCGAGCAAACCTTGGATGAGAAACGCGTAATCCTCGGCAAACGCCGGAATGTCACTGCGGGCCTCGCGCCAGGTGCGGTAAAGCGTCGCGCTCTCGGCATCCCAGAGTTCGCGGTGCAAAAATTCCGCCGCGCGGGTGGCGGCGGCGAGATAGTCGGTTCCCGTCGTTGTGTCGTTCGCGAGCACTTGGTGGCCCATTGCTAGCGCGGAAATCATCAGGCCGTTCCACGCGGTGATAACTTTGTCGTCGAGATGCGGACGCGGACGCAGGTCGCGCACGGCGCGGAGCTTCTCGCGGCACGCGAGCAGTTTTCCCACGGCGGCATCAACGTCGAGTTTCAGCAGTGCGGCGGTCTGCGCGAGCGGGCGTTGTTGGAGCAAGACGTTCTTGCCGACGAATTCCTGCTGCGGATCCTGCGCGACGTTGCCGCCGGACTTCACTCCAAAATGAGAACAGAAAAATGCCGCGTCGTCGCCGAGTGCGGTGTCGATTTCGTCTTTCGTCCAGACATAGAACGCACCTTCGGCGTGCGCTTTGCTGCCGTGGGCGAGCAATGAGTCGGCATCCTCGGCGGAATAGAAACCACCGTGCGGCCCGGTGAGGTCGCGTTGCACGTAGGTGAAAATATCGCGCGCCACCCAGCCAAACGCTTCGATGCCGGTCGCCTGCCGTGCCTCGAGGTAGTTGAGCGCAATTTGCGCCTGATCGTAGAGCATCTTCTCGAAGTGCGGCACGTGCCACGCGGCATCGACGGAGTAGCGATGAAATCCGCCCGCGAGCTGATCGTGAATGCCGCCGCCCGCCATGCGCTGTAGCGTGTGCGTCGTCATCTTGATCGCTTCGGCACCCGCTTCGGAGCGCGAACCCTGCAACGCAGCCACACGGAAGAGAAAATTGAGCGTCGCGCCGCGCGGAAATTTCGGTGCGCCACCGAAGCCGCCGCGCACCGGATCGTGCGCTTCGAAAAAATACTGAAATGCGCGGTCGAAAGCCGCGCCGGCAGCTTCGTGCAACGGAGCTGGTTCGGCTGGTTCGCCTTCCTTGAGTTCGCGCGCCGGGCCGTCGTTGGCGTAACGGCGCAGCGCTTGCACGACTTCCTCGGCACCGCTCTCGATTTTTTCGCGCTCCTCGCGCCAGTGCCGCGCGATGGCGTTGAGAATCGTCGGAAACCCGGGCCGGCCTTGACGATCCTCCGGCGGAAAATACGTGCCGCCGTAGAACGGTTTGCCGTCGGGCGTGAGCCAGACACTCATCGGCCAGCCGCCGTGACCGGTCGTCTGTTGCACGTAGGTCATGTAAACGCGGTCGAGGTCGGGGCGTTCCTCGCGATCGACTTTGATCGCCACGAAATCGCGGTTGAGCTGCGCGGCGACGGCGTCGCTTTCGAACGATTCGTGCGCCATCACGTGACACCAATGGCAAGTTGAGTAACCGATGCTGAGGAACACCGGCTTCTGCTCGGCGCGGGCGCGGGCGAACGCTTCGTCACCCCACGGCATCCAGTCCACGGGATTGTCTTCGTGTTGACGCAGATAGGGCGACTTCTCGGCAGCGAGGCGGTTGGGCATCACTCGAAGCAAACCGGCGGGAAGGCGAAGGCAACTCCGCGCTTTTCGCCTCGTCAATCGATGGCCGCGCCGCACACGTTGGGCGCGCCTTCCCGTGCATCTCGCCTTTCTCACCACTCTGCTTTTCGCCGGCTCGTCCGTGCTCGCGCAAAAGAGTCAGCGCGCCGTCGGGCCCGCACGCGCGAACCTGGGGCGGTTGTTCATCGGCACGTTGTTGCTCGGCATCTGGGCCTACGGCTTCGGGCAGGGTCACGGCGGGCCGGCCTTTGCGACGTTTTTCTGGAGCGGCGTGATCGGCATGGGGCTCGGCGATCTGGCGTTTTTCGCCGCGCTGCCGTTTCTCGGTTCGCGCCTCACGATCACGATGAACCAGTGTTTGAGCGTGCCGATCGCGATCGGCATCGAGTGGTTGTGGCTCGGCACGCGACTGACGACGGCGCAGTTCGCGTGCATCGCGGTGATTTTGTCGGGCATTGTCGTCGCGCTGGTGCCGACGCGCAAAGATCCGCCGAAAGTGCGCGTGCGACTGATCGGTGTGTTGCTCGGATTGGCGGCGGCCGCGGGTCAGGGCATCGGCGCGGTGATGAGCCGGAGCGGCTTTGAAATCGCCACCACGGCCGGCCTGCAGCTCG
This sequence comes from uncultured Opitutaceae bacterium, assembly GCA_947085165.1. Lineage (GTDB taxonomy): Bacteria > Verrucomicrobiota > Verrucomicrobiia > Opitutales > Opitutaceae > Didemnitutus. The sequence goes on along the minus strand of CAMTVI010000025.1, from coordinate 31,233 downwards.
ACGGCCTTACCGCCGCCTATCAACGCATGCTCGGCGGCATTCTCATGACGGTTGTCTGGTTTGCCGTCGTGGCGTGGCTGCGGCGTGAGCAACCGAAGCCGCCCGCGCCGCCGTTGCGCGCGCACGGCTGGATTTTTGCCCACGCGTTGGCTGGGCCGGTCTTGGGCATGGGCACATTTCAACTCGCACTCGCGTCAGCACCGAGCGGACTGGTATTGCCGATCACAGCGTGCGCACCGCTGGCGGTGATTCCGCTGGCGTATTGGTTCGAAGGCGAGCGCCCGTCGAAGCGTTCGCTGGCGGGCGGCGCACTCGCGGTAGTCGGCGCGGTGATGTTGGTGATGGCGCGTTGAGCTGCGCAAAGCCTTCCGGCCCAACCACACTTTCGGCTCATACAGTGCGCGGTTGACGAAGGCGCGCGCGGGCTGCTCACTCCTTGGTTCTCCATGCTGACCCTTGCCGATGTAGCGAAGTCCTACGGCACCCGTGAATTATTTTCCGAGGTGTCGATCTTTGTCGCGCGCACCGACCGCTACGGCCTGGTCGGGCCCAATGGCGCAGGCAAATCGACCCTGTTCAACCTTATCCTCGGCGAAGAGTCGCCGGATGAAGGCGTGATCGAATGGGAACGCGGCGCCGACTTCGGCTATTTGCCGCAGGAAAGCGCGCCCGTCGGCGACGAAAGCATCATCGCCATCGCCACCAGCGGCAAGAAACTCGTCCCCGAGACCGACGACGACTACGACATCGACTGGACGCTGGAACCGCGCGCGAAAAAAATCCTCTCCGGCCTCGGTTTCCGCGAAACCGACCACGATAAACAGGCAAAGTCTTTCTCCGGCGGCTGGGTGATGCGCGCGCATTTGGCGCGCCTGCTCGTCAGCGAACCCGCGCTCCTCCTGCTCGACGAACCGACCAACCACCTCGATCTCGAGGCGTTACTGTGGTTTCAGGATTATCTGACGCGCTACCCGGGCGGCTTGCTCGTCGTGTCGCACGATCGCGAATTTCTCAACGCGCTTTGCACCGGCATCCTTGAGTTGCGCGGCGGCTCGTTGAACAAATACACGGGCAACTACGACGACTACCTCAACGAAAAGGACGCCCGCAAAGATCAGCAGGCCGCGCTCTTCAAGAATCAGCAGCGCGAAATCGCGCATTTGCAGAAGTTCGTCGACCGCTTCGGCGCCAAGGCGTCGATGGCTTCGCGCGCCAAGTCGAAAGAGAAACAGATCAACCGTCTCAAAGACGTCGCGGTCGAGGAGCCGTGGGAAGATCTCAAGCGCATCAATTTCCGCTTTCCGCAACCGATCCGTTCCGGCCTGAAGGTCGTCAGTCTCAAGCACGTCGATCAAGCCTACGGCGACCACGTCGTGTATCAGGATCTGAATTTCGAAGCCGAGCGCGGCCAAAAAATCGTGCTCGTCGGCCCCAACGGCGCGGGCAAATCCACGCTGCTCAAGATTCTCGCCGACGTGATTCCGATCCAAGGCGGCGAACGCGAACTCGGGACCAATGTCGTGCCGGGCTACTTTGCGCAGAATCGCGCCGACAATCTCAAGCTCGACCTCACCGTCCTCGAAAACGTGATGGAACTCCGCACGGCGGAAAACCAGCTCACGGAACAACAGGCGCGCGCCGTGCTTGGCGGTTTCCTGTTCCGCAAAGACGACGTCTTTAAGAAGACAGCCGTGCTCTCGGGTGGTGAAAAATCCCGCCTCGCCCTCGCCCGCCTGCTGGTCAATCCGCCGAACTTGCTGCTGATGGACGAACCGACGACCCACCTCGACATCCCGTCGATCGACGCGCTCGTCAACGCCCTCAAACAATACGAAGGCACGTTCATCTTCATCAGCCACGATGTGTATTTCATCCGCGCACTCGCGCAGACCGTGCTGCACGTGCACTCGGGCCGCTTGACCGCTTATGCGGGCAGCTACGATTACTACTTGGAGAAATCAAAGGCCACCAACGCGCGCGCCGCGTTGACCGCCGGTTTCACTAACGCGCGCGCCGCATTAACCGCCGGTTTCACCGATGCGCGCCCGAAGCAGGCGAATGCCCCCGCTCCCGCTGCCGCACCAAAACCGAACCCAGCAGATGCGAAAAAACTCCGCATCGAAGTCGGCAAACTCGAGCAACGGGTCAGCGAACTGGAAGCCAAGCAGAACGAGCTCACCGCCGAACTCGAGAAGCCGGAGACCTATTCGCACGCCGGTTCGGCACAGCACCTCAATCGCGAACTCAGCGCGACGGTCGATTTGCTCCACGCCGCAACCGTCGAGTGGGAAAAAGCCGCGACGAAACTCAGTCAGTTGGAAAAACTCTAACGCGGAACGTCTCCGCATGGGCGTTGGGTGAACTTGCGAATCGTTGCGCGGCGAGCGCACAACCCACGGTTAGACAGCGGTGATCTTCTTTTGGTAGGTGGCGCGCTTGTCGCGCCACGGACAAGCAGGCCCCGACCCTCCGTCGCTTCGCGCTCACCGCAGCGCCGCCATCAGGCGCGTGCGGGAGGAGAGGCCGAATTTGCGCAGGCAGGCGCTGACCTGGTTCTTCACCGTCGGCTCGGCTTTTTCAAGCAGGTGGGCGATTTCTTTGTTGCTGTAGCCGGCGCAGACGTAGCTCAGCACACGCTGTTCCGCCGTTGTAATCGGTTCATCGCTCGGCGGCAAATCCACCGGTCTCGGCAAGAGGCAGTATCGTTCGGCAACCATAGTTCGGTTCTCCTTGCGGTTGTTTAACGGAGGGCGGCGCGCTTTTTGAGGTCTGCCTCGCCCTTTGCCACCAAAGCGGGATCTACCTTCACGCCGGCCTTCGCCAGCGCGGCATCGAGGATCGCCTCGCCTTTCATGTAGCCGACGACGATGTCGACCACCTTGCCATCACGATCGATGATGAACTGCGTCGGGATACCTGAGACACCGTAATGTTTGCGCGAGGCGCGGTCGGCTCCCTTTTCGTTCTGGTCGTGCGACCAGATGATATCGGGATATTTTTCCAGATTGGCTTTTACCCACGCTTCAAATTTCGCGCGAGTGTCGCTGGTGCAGGAACCCAACACGACGACGCCCTGATCCTTGTAGTGCGCGGCGATCTCCTGCGTGTGCGGCATCGCCGTCATGCACGGCCCGCACCAAGTGGCCCAGAAATCAAGAACGACTACCTTGCCGCGGTAGGCAGAGAGCACGATGTTTTTGCCCTCCAAGTCCTGCGTAACAAAATCCGGCGCCATTGCTCCGATCTTGAGCGTCTCAACTTTGGGTTCTGGTGGAGCCTCCTTGGTTTCGGCCGCGGTGAAAATTTTGGCCGGCATGTCCTCGGGCGCCAGCTTGATGCCGGCGCGGAGCAGAAGGTTGCCGAGCGACTCGGCCGACTGCGGACCGGCGCCGACATAGAAACCCACCATGCGGCCTTGGGAGTCGATGACCGTGTTGTTCGGGATGGGCGCCATCGCGCCGCCCGTGATCTGTAGCGCGATCACCTTTTGGAAATATTCGCGGGAGATCGCCTGCCAGGCTTTTTTCTCGTCGTCCGACATCTCGTCCATGGGCTTCGGCGGTTTCGGCGAACCACCGGCGGGATCGAACACAATTGGGAAACTGAACTTGGACGCGTTAGCCGCGAGCCATTGGTCAAACGATTCACGCGTATCGTAAGCACCGACGCCGAGGAACAGCACACCTTGGTCTGCATGCTTGCGCGCCCAGGTGTCGATGAAGGCGAGGTTTTGGTCGCCAATGCCGTTGCCGGCATTCCAAAAACTGAGCACCACGGTTTTCCCTTGCGACAGCGCGGAGAACTTCTCCAGCACGCGGTCCGCCGTCTCCACAGTAAAATCAGCCACTGCGTCGCCGGCCTTCAACTTGCCAAAGGATTCGCGGAATTTCGGCGTTGGATTTTTCGCCTCTTCCCGCGCGGCGGCAGCACGGGCCACAGCGGCGTCGGCGTCAGCCTTGAGCTGCTTTTCGCCGGCGGCGACCTGCTCTGCATCCACTTTCACGCCGGCGCGGGCGAGCGCGGCTTCGCTGCGGGCATCTTTTTCCCCGCCGTTGCCCACGATGGTGGCGACGATCTTGCCGTCGCGGCCGATGACGAACTGCGTCGGGATGCCGACCACATGATAAAGTTTGCTCGAGGCGCGCTCATCGAAGGTCGCGGAGTCGCGTTCGTTGGTGTCGTAGGCAAAGACCATGTCGGGATACTTCGGCTGGTTCTTCGGAATCCACTCGTTGAACTTCGCGGTCTTGTCGCTCGTGCCCGAGGCGAGAATGACGACGTCCTGATCCTTGTATTTCTCGGCGATCTTCTGCGTGTGCGGGAACGAAGAAATGCACGGCCCGCACCAAGTGGCCCAGAAATCGAGGATAACGATCTTGCCCTTGAAATCAGACAACTTCAGCTGCTTCCCGTCGACCGTCTGCATCGAGAAGTCCGGTGCCACGGCACCGGCGGCGAGAGTGGCCGGCGGCGGGCTCGCGGGAGCTGGCCCGCTCGGCTTGGCCATGATCGTGGCCGCCGCAACGGCCTTCGGTCGGTCGGCGGGCTGCAGATTCACGCCGGAGCGCAGCAACAGGTGGCCAAGGGAATCGCTGACACTGTCACCCGCGCCCACGTAGGAACCGACGAATTTGCCTTCCGGATTGACGACGAGGGTGGTGGGCAGCGGGGTGATCACTCCACCGGAGAGCTGCCACATGAGCGTGCGTTGGTAGCTCGTCTTGTCCGCCTGACTGGGCTTGCCCGCAGGATCGAAGACCAACGGGAAGGTGAACTTCTCGCGATTCGCGGCGTGCCACTTGTCGAACGCTTCGCGCGTGTCGAAACTGCACACGCCGAGGAAGACCACGCCGGCGTCCCGGTATTTGACCGACATCTCTTGGTAATGCGGCAGCACCGCGATGCATGGTCCGCACCAGGTGGCCCAAAGGTCGATCACCACGGTCTTGCCCTTAGCGTAATCGGAAAATTTCGCCTCCTTGCCCTCGGGCGTGATCACGGTGAAATCAGGCACGGAGTCGCCGGCCTTGAGCTTGCCGTAGCTCTCCCGGAAGGAAAGTTTCGGCGCGGCTGCCGACACCGGCGCGGCCGCAGCGGCGGCCGGCGCCTTGTCGCGGGCATCAAACAGCTCCTGCATCCCCTTGTTGACCGCCGCCTGATCCTCGGCCGTGAGCTTGAGATCGGCCACCAGCAGACTGTGGCGCGTCCAGGTCGCGACTTTCTCGCCCATGCCGATCAGACCGCCGCGGAAATAACCTTCGGCGTTTACCACCATGAAGGCGGGATACATGCCGATGCCGAATTTCATGTAGGACAGGGACTCCATGAAGGCCTTGCCGGCGGGGTCCCAGGACACGGTGTAACCCAATGCCGCCGCATTGGCCTTGGCCCAGGTGTCGAACTCGGCGCGATCGGTGGCGACATTAATGGCCCAGACGGCGAGGTTCTGGTCCTTGTAGGTGGCCGCGAGTTTGGCGATATCGTCGGCGGGCGCGCGGGCGCCGGTCCAAAATGCGACCAGCACGGGCCGGCCCTTGAAGGAGGAGAGTTTCACTTCCTTGCCATCGGTGCCGATGGCGGCGAAGTCGGGGACCTCAGCATCAAACTTGAGGTTGCCCAGGCTGATCGTCGGCGGCCGCACGGCGGCCGATTTGCCGGAGGCCGCAACGGAACCCGTCGGCATGGCCGCCGTCTTGCCCATCATCGGGATGCTCGCGGGGATTCTTGACGGATCCCGTTTCTCTTCCGGCGGCAGGTGCGAAATGTCGACCGGCACGCCACCTTTGGCGAGCAGGCGCGAGACGTGGGGGTTTTCGCCCGGGCCGCCGCCGCTGGTCTGGCCGACGAACCGCCCTTCTTTGTCGATCAGGAAAAGCGTCGGAAAGCCGGTCACGCCATACTGCGTGTTGAAGACGGATTTGTCCCAGCCATCCTTACCGTCGGCATCGTGCGCCGTGAGGAATTTGTATTTGGCGGCGTTGCGCTTCACCCAGCCGTCATAGTTGGCGCGGCTGTCATCGGCGCAGATGGCGAGGATAACGAGACCGTCCTTGGCAAATTTCTCCGCGAGCTCGCTGTTGTGCGGCATGGAGGCGACACAGGGGCCGCACCAAGTCGCCCAGATGTCGATGAGCACAGTCTTGCCGCGGAAATCAGACAGTTTCACCGCTTTGCCATCAGGTCCGTAGACGGTGAAGTCAGGGGCCAGCTCACCCACCTTGGGTCCTCGCAAACGGATGTCCGACGCGGGAGCCGGAACCGTCTCCAAGGATTGAGCTGGAAGTGGCGATGCAAGGAGAACGGTGCCGAGCACCGAGAGGAAAGTAAGCCAGCGGGAACAGTTTTTCATAAAGGAAGGGGCGAGGAAGAATCGCGGATCGACCAGCGCTGGCCGATCCGCGATTCGATTTCTACGGATAGACTACAGTGGCAGGGTGAACGCGAATTCGTAGCTGCGCCCGAGGATATACTGGCTATGCAAGCCCGCGTTGAAGCCCCAAACGGTGTCAGAATAGGGAGGCTCTTTGTCGAAGACGTTGTTAATGCCGACTGACAGCCGGAGGCCCTTGCCGTAACCGCGCCACAAGCCATTGCGGAACTCGTAGCCGAGACGCACGTCCAACTTGGTCACAGCGGGCGTCGGGAAATAAGTGATGGCCGTGCTGTTGGAAACGAGGGTGTTGCCGGCGTTGTTGTCGGTGAATCCGTCAATCCGGGAGAGGAAGGCCGAGGCGTTCCAGTCACCCTTGCTCCAGAAAAGTGCGCCGTTGAGCCGCCACTTGGGTGGGGCCGAGGTGGAATCATCGAGGATCACGGAGGGCTGGCCGGGCGCGAGCTGGCGGGTGGCCTCCAACGTATGGCTCGCGGCAAGATTGAAGCGGAATCGGCCGAATTGCTCCATGGGCAAACGGTAATCGACGACCACATCCATGCTGCGATTGATCACCTGCCCGAAGTTCACGAACACGCGGTTGACTGCGACAATCTGACCGGGCTGGCCCAAGGAAATGTCCGTGGCGCTAGGCGCTAAACGCGTGATCCGGTCGGCGAAAATCGCCTCATTATTCACGATCGTCTGGCCCGAGAGCAACTGCAGCACGTCCTTTTGCAGCGTGTCGTAGTAGTTCACTTGCACGTTAAGTCCCTTGGCGAACTCCGGCTCAAAGACGAGACCGACAAAGGTGTTTTCCGAAAGCTCGGGCCGCGGCACCGGATTGGATCCCCGCGACTCGGCGATACCGCTGGTCGAGGGCGGCGTGCGACGGGGATCGCTCAGGGTCGTGGTCACCACGGAGGGGGCCACAAGATATTCCGTGACGCCCGGGGCGCGAAAGCCTTCGCTCCATGACGCGCGCAAGAGCAGTGCTTGCACAGGAGTCCAGGAGACGCCGACTTTGGGCACCATTTTGGCAAACCGACCGTTATCTTCATGACGTGCGGCCAGATTCAAATCGAGGCGGCGGAGGAACGGTTGGGCATTGGCTTTGCCGAAGAGCGGAACCTGCAATTCCCCGAAAAAGGAATTGGTCGTCTGGCTGCCAATCACGGAGGTCGTGGTTTGAACCGGGGTGAGCGCGGACGAGAAATTCGTGGCGATACTTTCAACCTTGTTACGCGCGGTTGATCCGCCAAAGGCCATCTTGGTCATGCCGCCCCAAATATCGAAGAGGTCGCCGTTCGCAGAAAAATCCATCCCGCTGGATTTGGCGGTGCCGACGAGAGTGGGATAGAGCGAGAGCGTCTCCAGCAAAGCAGCCTGTGAGGGCGCACCGGGGGCGGTGTAATCGATGAAGGGATTGAAACGCTGGGCCGGGTCCGCGGCATTCAGCATGTTCGCGAATGGCGCGGGGTTGAAGTTGCGGGAGGTCTGGGAGACTTCCTGCACTCCCCAGGTGCCGCCCAACTCCCACTCCCAGCTCTGGCCAAATTTACCACGGAGGCCGCCCGTCGCCGAATCATCGAGCGTGCGCACGCGCTGCGACTGCGAGCCCCACTCCGGCAGAATCATGCCAATGGAGACGTTTTGGTTAAAGGGATTGAACGCGGCCTGGAGCACCGCCGCCGAGCCACCCCCCCCGTAATGGAGTTCGCTCCCGGTTGCCCATTGAAAAGGCTCTTGGTGTCGCTGGTGCGCAAACTCACAAAGGCATCCAAGCGATCATTGAAGGCATATTTGATGTTGCCGCTCGCCCCCAGCCGTTCGGATTCGGGGATGAGGTCGAGAAATTCCGCCGTGCTGCCGCGGCGTTGCTGCGTGGCATTCACCACGGTGGCCGTGCCTGCCGGAATCGTGACCGGGATAAATTGTGCCACGGTGGGCGTGGTCGCGGATCCGGTGGGCACCAGCACCACACGGACTCCGGGAATAGCATTGAAGTTACCTGACACCGTGCCGCCGGAAGCTTGGATCACGGCCGGATAGCCCCAGTTCAAGAGCCAGTTACGGCCGGGGGCGATGGAGCCGTCAGCCAGAATCCCACGGGGCATACCGGTGTGATCCTGATTTTGGGAAAAAACGCGTTCAGACGCCTTCAGGCTTTGCCGATCATAATATTCGACAACGACCGTGCCGCTCAATTTGCCGTGCGAAAAGCCCGTCGTAACGGAGAGATTGCGCTCCTGCCCGCCACCGTGCTCGGACGTCTTGAAGCCACCGCTGATTTCCGTGCCGGTGTAGTTTTTCTTGAGAATGATATTGATCACACCGGCCACCGCATCGGCACCATAGATGGCGGAAGCGCCGTCGGTGCTGACTTCAATGCGCTCCACCATGCCGAGCGGGATCGTGTTGAGATCCACAAAACCCTGCCGGGTGTCCGTCGAACGGTTGCCGTTGCCCGACTGGGTCGCCCGGCGACCGTCCACCAAGACAAGCGTAGAGCCGGCACCGAGTCCGCGCAGACTGACGCCGCTTACGCCGGTCTGTCCCGGAGGCGCGGCGGACGAACCGAGCACGAAATTGAATGCGGGAGAAGTGGTCTCCGTGCGCTGGCCAAATTCAGGATTAAGCTCATTGGGTGTGCTGCTGCGTCCCGAAGCGATGCCTGAGTAGGTCTGAGGAATCTGATTAAGAAAATCCGAGAGGTTCATCGCACCGGTCGCCTTGATGTATTCGTTATCGTAGGAATTGACGGGCGAAGGGCCCTCCGTCTCGGTCTGCCGGATGCGGGAGCCAAGCACCGTCATGGCCTCAAGGATGAGGGTGCCGGATTCGGTTTTCTTCAATTTCGCCGCCGGTTTTTCTTCCTGACCACTATCGTCGTTTTTCAAGGTGGAAGAATCGGCCCGCAATCCGAGAGCGCCGGTCTTTTCATCCTCGATCACCACGAGGCCGGTGCCGGCTACCATTTTTTCCAGCGCCGCGCGGGGAGTCATTTCTCCTTTGACCGCGTTCGTGCGGATACCTTTCGCCGCATCAGTTGGCATGAGAACCTCGACTCCAGACTGGCCGGAGAACGCTTTGATCGCGTTCATCACCTGGTCAGACGGGACGTTGAAGTTCTTCGTGGCGGGGGTTTGGGCCGAGGCAGCCAGCGTCAGGGCAAATAATGCAACCAACGCGATGAATCTACGAACAAGGGTAGGTGTCGTCATGGGATTTGTGAGAAGAGACCTCGATCCAGGGGTCGAATCGGGGTTTCAAAAAGACTGACTCCCCAGCTCAAAAAATCTGTTACGAAGAAATTCAATAAAACGCACGCCAATCTAATTTTGCCTGGTGGCGGCCTCCTTTATCGGCCCATTGCTCCGCGCCACCGAGCCATCATTACCCGTAAAGTTTGGCCTCAGCGATGAGTCCGCAGCAGGAGGGTATGATCACCTTGCTCTTCGGCCTTGAGATTGAAGCTCTCCGCGACGATGCGAACGAAGGCCTCGGGGTTGTCGGATCGAAAATAGCCGGTGACGCGCAATCGGCCCACCGACGGATTTCGAATAATGATCTGTGTGAAATTTTGTCGGTTCAACATGGCCGCCGCTTCCTTGAGCGTGATTCCGTTGAATTCCTGGAGCGTTTCCCGCCAAGCCAACTGGGCGTCGACCTCAGTCTCGGTCATATTTTCCACCGCCGGTTTCGCCACAATGGTTTCCGCACCCGACTCCGGTGTCTGCGCTGGCGCAGGCAGGCGCATGGCCGGAAGCAATCGTAAGGCCATCGTTATCTTTTGACCTGCGCCCACACGGATAGGGTCGCTATCGCTGGAACTCGCCATGGCGCGGCCAACGTCCACCGCGCCTTCCTTAACCACCACGTCAATCGCCGTCGGCCGCGCCTGCACCGAAAAGGCCGTGCCCACCGCGCGCACCATGATGCCGTGGGATTCGACGTAGAACGGCCGAGCCGTGTCCTTCGCCACCCGGAAGAATGCCTCGCCCTTTACCAGTGTCACCCGCCGCGCATCTGTCTCGTAATGCACGGCAATTTCCGCCCCGGCCTTCAACTCCACGACGGAGCCGTCCGGCAACCGGCTCACGCGATCATTGAAGGCCATCTGCCCTGCAATCGGCAGCTGAGCCGCATCCGGTGCGCGGAAGCGAACCCAGAATAGGCCGGCACAAATCAGAACCGCCGCGGCCGCCACCACTTGCAGCCGTCGGACCTTGCGACGGCGCGTGCGTCGCGCCAGTTCGTCGAGGATCGCGCTTGTCGCACCCTGCTCCTGCACGCGATCAAAAACCGACCATGTCTCCGTGAACCGATCAAACGCATCCGCATGCCGCGAATCGCTCGCGAGCCAGTCTTGGAAAATCTGTTGCTCCTCCGCCGTCAGGCCGGCGTCAACCCGTGTCACCCAATCAGCCGCGATTTTGTCGATGGCGGAAGCTGAGATGGGCGAAGTGGAATAGGAGGTTGAACGCGACATACTCATGGGGCTTTCAAACGACGGCGCAGCTCCTCGGAAATACGGCGCAATCCGCGCGCGGCTTGCACCTGCACGGTCTGCTCGGAGAGCCCGAGGCGGGCGGCAATGTCTTTTTGGGACACGCCCTGGAGTTTTCGGAGGATAAAAATTTCACGGCAGTGGGCGGGAAGTGCATCAATCGCATCCACCAGCATTTCAATTTCTTGCTGGCGGACAGCGGTGTCAGCGGCATCGGGCTTATCATCTATGACGAACAGCAGTGACAAATCTGTTACGACATTGATGGGGAATTTTTTTCGTGCCGAAGCGTGTCGAGTGCCAGATTGCGCGCGATGCGGAAGAGGAAGGCCTTGGCCGAGTCGATCGGGTGCCGCGCCCGCGCCTTCCAAATTCGCAGGTAGGACTCCTGCACCACATCGTCAACATCCCGCACCGCTGGAAACCGGCCCCGCAAGAAGGCCCGCAAGGACGGCCCGTGCGGTTGCACCTCTTCGGCAAACCACTTTTCGGGACCCTTTGGTTTATTGGGCGGGACATTCACGGTGACGACACGCGCCTATACCCGCAGACACGGTGAAACCAGCCCAAAGTTAGCTGTCCGAATGCGCGCCACTTGGCATTCCAGTAAAATAGATAGTCGCCGAGTCACGATTTTGGGGCGCAGAGCAGAGGAAGGACGCGGCCCGCCCCGGAAACCCCAAGCGCTCTTCCCGTTTCGAAACGCCGCAGCAAAACGCCCGCCGGTTTCCCGGTGGGCGTTGTGACACAACCTTGAACTATGAACTAAAATTTATGGTGCGGACGTCGGCGCGGGCAAAATGCTGACCCGCGAAGCGCGCTCTTTTCCGAGATAGGATTTAGCTAAAGCACTCAGCTCGGCCGCCGTGATGGCTTCGAGATCAGACAAACGCGTGCGGGCCCAATCGAGCACCTCCGGTTTTTCCTGCGCGCGACTCAACACACTGCCGCCCCAGTAATTGTTCGTGCGGAGCGACTCCCGCGTCGTGGTCAACACCGGTTGGCGGGCGCGCGTGAGTTCATCTTCGGTCACGCCGTTTGTCGCCAAATCGTCGCCGATAAGGACGATCATTTCCTGAATTCTCTCCGCCATCGCCGGATCAACCACGCAACCGGCTTGAATGTAGCCGTAACCCGGGAATGTGTCGCTGGCGTTGCTGCCCGCGCTTGGGCTGTAGCTGCCGGCGATCTCTTCGCGGATTTTCACCCGCAGTCGGTCGTTGAGCACCGTCGTCAACATGCTCAGTCGCCGCGCGCGTTGCACTTCCATGCCGTCAGTCGTGGGCCAGTAAACGACCACGTTGCCCTTCGGAATTTCGGTCGTGATGGAATAGGTCCGGTTGAAAGGCTCGCTCGGGAACGAGATTTTTTTCAACGCCTCCAGCGCCGGTTTCGGTGCGCGGGCGGACAGCGCGCCGAGCGTCCGCGCGACGGCGTCGATTGCCGCTTCGACCTCTAGGTCGCCGACGACGGAAATTTCCAGTGCGCCGGACGTGAATTGCGAATCGAGCCACGCCTTCGCTTCTTCAAGCGTGCGCGCCATCATCACGTCCTTGGTCGGCAAACCGAAACGCGGATCGCCATTCGCGAGGAGATGGGCCACCTCGGTCGCCATCGGGCCGTTGGCCGTGTGGGCAAAGCCGAGAAACATTTGCTCTATGCCCTTCTGCGCCTGGCGAAGCGCTTCGGGGCGCCAACCCGCGTCGGTCAGTTGCGCAGCCATCAATTGGAGCTGCAACAACAGGTCGCTAGGCGTCGTGGCACCGGTGAGGTTAAAGGCATCGGGGCCTGCGCCGAATTGTGCGCCGACATTTTTGCCGGCCAACACGCGCCGGAGTTCATCCACGCTATGCCGACCCAATCCGCCTGCGCCAAAAGTGGCACCGACGAGATGGGCCAAGCCACGTTGATTGACGGGCTGTGTGAGAGAGCCGTTGCCGACGCGGACGCCAACGCGAATGTTCCCGGCCTCGAAATCGGTCTTCTTCAGATTGAGTTTCACGCCGTTAGCAAAGGCCACGAGCACGACGTCGAGGTCGTTGACGTGGTCGCGGCGCACCACCTTACCGGGTTCGCCCCAATTCACGTAGGCCCACTCGGTTTCGACTTGGACCGCCGGAGCGGCGACCGCCGTGGCGCGGGAATTCTCCAGAGCGGTGGCGATGGCCTGATCGGCGTCGCCGGCAAGTGTCGCGTTGCCAGTGACGAGCACGAAGCGACCGGAGGCGGCGAAGGCTTGCCGCAGTGCTGCGAGGCAGTCGGCCACGGTGACTTTATCGAGCGCGGGCTGATAGATCGCGCGGACGGCGGTCGGATGCGTGAAAACTTCTTGGGCAACGATCCCGTCAGAGATCGCATTGGCCAGGACGCCAGAGCGGCGCGTCGCCGCAGTCCGCACGGCTTGATCCAGCCCATTGGTGTAAGTGGACACGATCTCCTTCAACTCGCTCGGCTGGAACCCGTGTTCCAACGCGCGGCGCAGTTCCTGTTCGCCGACTGCGAGTGCGGCGGCCCATTGCTCGGGTTTGCACGTTACGCTGACATTCGCCTGGCGCAGGAAACGGTAAGAATCAAAAACCCCGACGCCCGCACTACTGAACGGCGCGCCTTCCTTCTTGGACAGCTCGCTGAAGCGGCGATTGAGCATCGCGATGGCAATCTGGCGCGGCAGATTCTTTACCCGATTGGCCGCCGTGTCGGGATCGTTTGGCGCGGGTGAGACGCTCGTGATGCTGACGGTGGTGGCGGGTGCTTCGGGCTCGGAGTGAAAATAAGTGCGCACACCGGAGAACTGCGGCAGCTCGCCAAGCTCGGGGTCTGGCTGGGCTGGAGCACGGGCGGTGAGCGGCGAAAACCTGGCCGCGATCAGCGACTCCACTGCTGCCGGATCAAAATCGCCCACGGCCACCACGATCAACCGTTCCGGCCGATACCAAGTGTCCCAGAAGTCGGCGAAGACGGCGCGCGGTGCGTGCTCGATGACTTCGGTCAGACCGATGGGGATGCGCTTCGGCAGACGTGTGGTGCCGAACATGAATTCGAACTGCGCGAGGAAGGTGCGGAAGCCCACGTTATCCCGGGTGAGCTTTTCGCTCATAATGATGCCGCGTTCCTTGTCGATTTCCTCGGACTGGAGCAGCAACCCGCCGGCATAATCCGCGAGCACCTGCAACCCCTCGGCGAGCGTAGCTGCATCGGTCTGCGGCAACTCGAGCATATATTGCGTGCGCTCGAAACTAGTGAAGGCGTTGGTGTGACCGCCGAAATTCATGCCCATGCGCTGGAAGAACTCAACGAGTGTGCCCGGCGCGTAGTTTGTGCTGCCGTTGAACGCCATGTGTTCGAGAAAATGCGCCACGCCGCGCTGCTCCTCTTTTTCGTGCAACGAGCCCGCGAGCACGAGCAAGCGCAGCGACGCGCGACCCTGCGGCTCCTTGTTCGGATAGACGACATAGCGGACGCCGTTGGGCAGCGTGCCGAAGCGAGCCGCCGGATCAACCGGCAGGTCGCTGCTTTCGTGGACAAACGCGGGGGCGGCGACCAGCCGAACGAACGCTAGGAGGGCCAGCAGGAAAATGGAGGCGTTCTTCATTAGCGGACAACTATAGCAGGTCGGAAGTAAAGTGACTATGGTCCATATGGACTAGGCATTCGGGAAAACGCGAGCCGTTGCGCGGCACGGGGCGTGCGCGATTTTCGGGTTGGTTAAAGCCAAACCGTTTCAGCTAACTGGCGCCGTGGGTGCGTGTCGCGGTTTGTTCGTCGGTAGCGACAACCGCCGCGCCACCGGGGCTCGTTCGGCCAAAGCCATCGGGGCACGCGTCGCAGTCTTTCCCGATGGGAGTGGCACAGCCGGAGTCGTAAGCCACGTCGACGGAACCACCGCCGCGCCCGGCGCACTTTGCGCGTGGGCCGCGCGTTCTTCGCGCAGTAACAGTCGCTCTCCCGCCAGTGAGCGTCGCTCGGCTTCAAGCAACGCGCTCGCTCGCGCCAACTTCTCCCGCTCCGCGGCGAGCAACGCGCGTTCGTCCGCGTTGTCACTTGCGACCGGCAACGCCGCTTCACGTTCGCGCAACTGCGACTCGTAACGCCGGAGATTTTCCTCCTGCATGCGCATTTGCGCCAAGTCGGCGTGGATGTGTTGGCGAATCATTTCCAACTGCGCGATTTCGTAGCGCAGTTGCGGATCAGGCGTCGATGTCGTTGGGGTGTTCATGGCTGTGGCTGGCGTTCGACCACAGCTTAACCCAAAGGTAACGACCCGCCTAGTAGCTGAGCCGTCATTTACGCCGCGTTTACGACCCACTCGTGCTTTTCACGCATGGTTCGTAAAAGAAACGTCACGCGCGGAACATCACGTCCTCGCGATTGAACATCCGCACGGCGAACGCCAGCGCGATGCCCGCGTAAACGCACGACGAACCGAAGATGAGCGCGATGTATTGCCAGTTCCACACGCCGGAGAGCATTTCTTTGCAGACCAGCGAAAGATTGAGAATCGGAATGAGCGCGGTCTTCACGTTCAGATCGATGCCGGGCAACATGCCGACAATCGCGGGCATGATTACGACGATGATCAACGGCGAGACGTAGCTCTGCGCTTCCTTGTAGCTCTTGGCGAAGAGCGAAATCGCGAGCAACACCGCGGCGAACAACACCGCAATCGGCGCAACCATCGCGAACACACCGACGATACCCATCGGATCAATCATCGGCATCGCGGAAGCTGCGGCAGCACCTTTGGCTTCGGCGGCGGCCTGCATCGCGGCTGTGTTCTTGTTGCCGACAAACAAACTGCCCCCGACCACGATACTTAAACCGGCCGAAGCAAGCGACAACACCATCGTCGAAATCGACGCGGTGAGCACCATGAGAAATTTGCCGAGCACGATATTCAAACGGTTCACCGGACTGCAGAGCAGCGTCTCCATCGTGCCGCGCTCTTTCTCGCCCGCGGTCAAATCCATCGCCGGATACATCGCGCCGGTGAAGCAAAGAATGATGATAATGTAGGGGATGAAACCGCCGATGAGATTGCCGCCGACTTTCTCGGGTGGAGCGACGTTCTGTCGTTTCACTTCGAATGGCTTCACGAGCGAAATCGCGAGGCCTCGATCAGTCAGACGCGACTCGATGGTCTTGTCGCGCAGGTCGCGGAAGAAACGCTCGATCGCACTGACGCCGATGCCCGATTTTAGCTCACCTTCGTAGAAGTAGAGAGTAACGACTTGCGGCTCACCGTCGGTCAGTGCCGCTTCGAAACCGGCGGGAATCTCCACGGCGACGCGCACCTTTTTATCGGAGATGAGTTGCTTGTGGTCGCCGTTGCCATCGACCAAGCGGAATCGCTTATCGGCGCGCAATGCTTGCACAACGCCGGGCGAATCCGCGCCGCCGACGATGACAACGCTCGTGGCTTCGTCGCGTGCCTGCTTGATCACTTTACTCATGATGAAACCGACGCCGAAGATGATCACGGGCATCACGAGCGTCGGCACGACAATCATGGAAATGAGGGTGCGGCGGTCGCGCAGCGAATCGCGCAGTTCCTTGAGATAAACGGTAACGATGTGGTTCCAGTTCATGGGTGCGTGGCGTTAGGCGGCGTTGACTTCGGCTTCACCGCCGACGGCTTTGACAAAAACCTCTTCCATGTCGCGCTCACCGTAGCGCTGCTGGAGTTGTTCGAGCGTGCCCTCGGCCTGGAGTGCGCCGTTGTGGATGATGCCGATGGTGTCGCAGAGTTTTTCCACTTCGCTCATCACGTGCGTGGAGTAGATGACGGTCTTGCCGCGGTTGCGGCAGTCGCGCACGAAACGCACGATGGAGCGCGCGGTCATCACATCGAGGCCGAGGGTCGGTTCGTCGAAGATCATCACGGCGGGATCATGGATCAACGTGCGGGCGATGGACGTTTTTTGCTTCATGCCGGTGGAGAATTTGTCGCAACGGCGATCGAGGAAGTCGTGCATGCCGAGCTCGTCTGCGAGCGTCTTGATGCGCGCGCGGATGGCGTCGTCGCTCATGCCGTTGAGGCGGCCGAAGTAGGCGATCATTTCGCGGGCGGTAAGTCGTCCGTAGAGAGCAGTGCTGGCGGCGAGGAAACCGACGTTGGCGCGCACTTGTTGCGACTCGCGCACGACGTCGTGTCCGGCAACCGTCGCACTTCCGCTCGTCGGTTTGAGCAACGTGGCGAGCAGGCGCAGCGTCGTGGTCTTGCCCGCACCGTTGGCGCCGAGGAGTCCGTAGATGCGACCCGGTTGGCAGGTGAACGAGACGTTTTCGACCGCGGTGATGACGCCGCGCTTCTTGTCTTTGAAGGTCTTGGTGAGTTGGTGGGCGGTGATCATGAGGAAAAAGGATTAACCGCGAAACACACGGAATGGCCCGAACGTGAGTTCGCGTTTTTTCGGGCACCCCGAGATGGACAACTTCGGATTCATTTTGGTGTGTTGGTGTTTCTCGTGGTGGCCGGAACTAGAGGCTCATCCGCTCCCGAAAATCCTGCGCTTGGCGCCGTGAAAGTTCTACTTTGATGCCGCCTTTAAGTTGAACGAGCAGGCCGCCGCTGAACCACGGTTCGATCCCTTCGACCCAAGCGAGGTTGATGACTTGCTTGCGATTGGCGCGGAAGAAGTTTTTGGGATCGAGCCGCTCTTCCATCGCCGTGAGTGAGCGGAAGAGTTGCGGTTTGTTGCCATCGAAGTGCACGCGCGTGTAGTTGCCTTCGGATTCGAGCAGGCGGATGTTTTTTACTGGCACGAACCAGCAATTATCGCCCTCGCGCACGAATACTTTGTCGTCGAGCAAGAGGCGCGTGCGCGGCGCGGTGTCGGCGTTGGTTTCCGCGGCAGAATCATTGCTCTCGGGCAGGCGCAATTTTTCGAGCGCGGCGGCGAGGCGATTGGGATCAACCGGTTTGAGGAGATAATCGATCGCGTTAAACTCAAACGCCTTCACCGCAAACTCATCGTAAGCGGTGGTAAAGATCACGAGCGGGAGCGGCAGTCCGAGTTGCTCCAACAAACTGAAACCATCGGCACCGGGCATTTGCACATCGAGAAACAGCAGGTCGGGTTCCAGTGCGGCGATTTTTTCTTTCGCGTCTTCGACGTCGACCGCTTCACCGACAATCTCGATTTCAGGGTGTGATTTCAGGAGGCGCCGGAGTTCGTTGCGGGCGAGGCGCTCGTCGTCGATGAGCAGTGCTTTCATGAGGCGTCGGGGATGGGAATGATCAACGACGCGGAGACGCGATCAGGCGAATCGGCGGTAAGCGAGAGTTGCGCGCGGTCGCCGTAGAGCAGTTTCAGGCGCTCGGACGCGTTGCGCAAACCGACGCCGGTCGAGGAACCGGCTTTGGCCGCCGCGTGACTCGTCGGCGCATTGAGATCGCCGGGGTTGGTGACGCGCAAGTGCAACGCGTGGTCTTTCACGTGGGCGGAAATCACAATTTCGCCGCCACCGCGACGGGGCGAGATGCCGTATTTCACCGCATTTTCCACGAGCGTTTGCAACAGCATCGGAGGCAGCGAGTGACCGTGGACATTAGCGGCAATTTCCCAGCGCACTTGGAGGCGGTTCTCGTGCCGGATTTGTTCGAGCGCGAGGTAGTCCTCGACGATACGCAACTCTTCCTCAAACGGCACCGTCTCCAATTGGCCGGATTGGAGGGAGTAACGCAGCATGTTGGCGAGGCGCGTCACGGATTCGCGAGCGCGCGGCGCGTCTTCTTCGATCAGCGCGCGCAAACTGTTGAGCGAGTTGAAGAGAAAATGCGGATTCACCTGCGACTTGAGCGCGCGAAGTTCGGCTTCCTTCGCGCTGGCGGCGAGACGGAGTTGCTCGACCTGGAGGCGCTGCAGGCGTTCGTAAACGTGATAGAAAAAATAGATGCACAACCAGCCGACCATCATAATCGCGCCGTTGAGGACGCTGATCAGCAGCAGCGCCGGCGGATGAATGCCCTTGGGCCACGGGTCCTGCAAAACGCCATGGGTAAAACCATAGCCCAACACGCTCCACGTCACGGAGAGAAGCAGCGCCATCGCGAGGATGCGCGGGAAAAGTTTCCGCCAACTCATCTCTTTCCAACCCCAGCGCTCAATCGGGGTGCGCGCGTAGTGCGTCAGCAACAGCCCCAAGGCGACCACCATCGCGATCCGCGCCATCACATCCATCGTCGAACCGGCCGGCGAGCTCCGCTCGAAAAACCGGATGAACAACAACTGCATCAGCAGGAAAAAGCCCCAACCCGCCGATTGCCCGAGCACGTAGAGACGTTCCTTGGCGCGCAGGAGCTTGGCTTCGGTGTCAACAGGGGCGGAATTCATCGCAATGGAGGAGCGAAGCACGCCGGTCGCCGTTGGAGCAAGTTTCTCCCGACGCAAAAACGGCACTGAAGCAGCAAGGGACATGAGACCACACGCTACGACGACGTCCGCCCGCGCGCACGGCGCAACTGGACAGGCGGTTGCTCCGCCCGATGAACGGCACCGCCCTGTATCTTTAGGCCACCACCAATCCCACGCTCCCAAACGCACCGTGGGCGAAATTTCAGTTAATCACCCACGCCACCTCCCGCGACCCGCAAGTTTAGAGGTGCATCGCCAGTTTGAAATCCTAGTGTCCATGCTGTGTCTCCCCGAGTCGTAGTTGTCGGCAGCTTCATGCAGGACCTCGCGTTCTATGCCCGCAACTTCCCCTCCCCTGGCGAAACGGTCGTCGGTGATTTTCGCCCCGGCCCCGGCGGCAAGGGTTTCAACCAAGCCGTCGCTGCGACGCGAGCGGGAGCCGCAACGCACTTCATCGGTGCCGTGGGACGCGATGCCTTTGGCGCGGGCGCGAAAAAATTCGCCACCAAAATCGGCTTGCGCGCGACGTGGATCGAAAAGCCCAAGCATCCTACGGGCGCCGCTCTGATCGCGATCAATGGCGCCGGACAAAACCAGATCATCATCTCGCCCGGTGCCAATCTCGCGCTGCACCGCCGCGATGTGCCCGCCGACATGCTCGCCGGAGCCGGCGTCGTTGTTTGCCAGGGCGAATCAGACTACCGCACCGTGGCGCACACGCTCAAACTCGCGCGCAAGATCGGCGCGCTCACCGTGCTCAATCCGGCCCCAATGCGCGCCGACTTCGATCTCGCGCTGTTGCGCCATACGGAAGTGCTCATTCCCAACGAATCCGAATTCGTCGCTCTCGTGCGCCTCCACCGCGACTGCCGCCACCTTTTGCGCGAACACGACGAATTCAACGAAGCCGCGCTCCACGCGCTCAAGCCCGACGCGTTGCAATGCCTTTGTCGCTGCCTCGGTGTGCCGGTGGTGATTCTGACGCTCGGCGCGCGCGGCTGTTTTGTTTCACAAACCGACGGCGGCCACCACATCCGTGCACACCCCGTCGAAGCCGTGGATACGACCGGGGCCGGCGATGCGTTTGTCGGCGGCTTCGCCGCCGGTCTCGTGCGTTTCCAGCGCGACATCCGCGCCGCCGTGGAATTTGCCAACGCCGTCGCTGCGCTCGCCGTCATGCAACCGGGCACGGCCGAAGCCATGCCCAACACGCGCGAGATCGCACGCTTCCGCCGCGAACGCGCGCACGCGTGACGTTCGGTTAGTTTCGTCGTTCAACCGATTTCACTCCGGTTGATAGAGTGCGCAAACGGCACCGGCCGGATCTTGAATCACCGCCATGCGACCACCGCCCATCTCGCGTTCCGGTGTGATCACTTTGCCGCCGCCAGCTTCGCACGCGCGTAAACTTGCGGAGAGATCGACGACGTTGATGTAGATCAGCCACTGCGGCGGCAAATTTCCGTTCTCCCCCCGCGCATGGCAAATGCCCGCAGCTGGCGCTTCCGCGCCCGGCGCCACCATGCAGTAATCATTGTAGCCACCCATCTCGACCGCCGTGGCGGTCCAACCGGTCACGTCGGCGTAAAATCTGCGCACGCCTTCGGCGTCAGGAATAGTGAGGTCGATCCAATTAATCGTGCCGGGGCCGGGGTTAGACATGTGCGCCAGGTTACAGAAATTTCCCGCGAGAACCAGACAGGAACGTCACATCGCCACGCGCTGCTTGCACCGCGCCGCGCGTCTCGCATCGTGAGTTCATGCCTCGAGAATTTCGCGCCAAACTCTATCGCGTCGCCATGGTGCGTTGGGTGGATTTACCGCGCAGTCTGATTCGCGCGCTCACGTTGCCTCTCGCAGAAATAAAAGGCGGCGGCCAAGGCTGGAATGCAGTTTTGCGTTTCAACGACGACATCGATCGCGTGACGCTACTGCCGGGCAAACCGGGCAAACTGAAACTCGCTTTCAAAGTCGAGTTGCTCCGCGCCGCAAAAGTCGATGCCGGCGATGAAATCGATTTCACACTCGAACCCGATGCGGACTCGCGCGAACCCGATTTGCCCGAAGCGATGCGCCGCGAATTTCAAGCGCGACCCACACTCGCGAAGCGTTGGCTGGAACACAGTGTGGCGAGTCGCCGTCAAGTAGTGCGCTACATTTTTCAAGCGAAGAGCGCTGACGTGCAGACGAAGCGCGCGTGGATTTTTATCGAGCGACTCGCGGAAACAGGCTCGTTGAGCCCAACTGTAAAAAATTAGCGGGTCAGTCCGTGGGCTTGCGTTGTCAATTTGAGCAACCAAGGTAGGCGCGGAATTTCGGGTTAGTCCCGCTGCCATTTTTAGTCATGTCATCCACCACCGCGCCCACCTCTTTTTCTCCCGGCGGCTCGCCGGAACGCCCCAAATTCGCCCCTACGACCGGTTTTCAAGCCGAGCTGCGGCGCCGCGTCGAAGAGTTCTTCGTCCGCACCGGCCGCAATCCACGCGATAATCCGTCGATGTATGTGAAGACCGCGATCATCCTGTCGGTCTTCGTGTTCAGTTACATCGCGCTGGTGTTCTTTGCCACTACGTGGTGGCACGCCGTATCCGCCGCGCTCGTGTTGGGCGGCGCCGCCGGTTTGATCGGCTTCAACGTGCAACACGACGGCAGCCACCTCGCCTACTCCGACCGGCCATGGATGAATAAACTCATGGCCATGTCGCTGGATCTCATCGGCGCGAGTTCCTACTTCTGGCATTGGAAGCACGTCGCGTCGCATCACATCTACGTGAATATCACCGATCACGACGCGGATGTGGATCTTGGGGTGTTTGCGCGCGTCACGCCGCACCAGAAGCATTATTTTTTCCATCGCTTGCAGCATTTCTACCTGTGGGCGCTCTACGGGTTCATGACGATTCGCTGGCACCTTTACGGTGACTTTCGTGATTTGATCACGCGCGAGGTCGGCGGACATCCGGTTCCTCGTCCGCGCGGCAAAGAGTTGGTGATCTTCATCGCGGGAAAATCGGTGTTTTTCACTTTGGCGTTCGTGTTGCCGATGCTGTTCCACACGTGGTGGCATGTGCTGCTGTTCTATACGCTCGTCGCGGGCGTGATCGGCGTTGTGCTCAGCGTGGTTTTCCAACTCGCGCATTGCGTCGAGGAAGCCGAGTTCCCTATGCCTGACGAGGCGACCAACCGGATGGAGGACAACTGGATGGTCCACCAAATCAACACGACGGTGAATTTTGCGCGCCGCAGCAAACTGCTCTGCTGGCTGCTCGGCGGCCTGAATTTCCAAGTGGAACACCATCTCTTCCCGCGGGTTTGCCACGTGCATTATCCGGAGCTGTCCAAGATCGTCGAAGCGACCTGCCGCGAATTCGGCGTGCGCTACAACGAACATAAGACGCTCTGGGCCGGACTCGTTTCGCACTATCGTTGGCTGCGCCGCCTGAGCCAGCCGACCACGAATTAATTTCGCTGTCGCGGCGGTAAATTGAACGGCGGTTTAGGCGCGGGCGCGACTGAGCGCGGCTTGCAATTCCGATAAGCGAACGGGCTTGCTCACATAATCGTCCATCCCTGCCGCCAGACATTTCTCGCGGTCGCCCTGCATCGCATTTGCGGTCATGGCGATGATGAAGACGGGGCTTTTCCACGGACAGATTTTGCTTGGATCGACCTCGCGCTTACGGATCGCCCGGCTGGCTTCGTAACCGTCCATCTCCGGCATTTGGCAATCCATGAAAATCACCTCGTATTTTAGTTTTGGCAGACACTCGAGCACCTCGATGCCGTTGGCCACGACATCAACCGTGCAGCCAAGTTTCTTTAATTGGGCCGCCGCAATTTTTTGATTCACCGGATTATCTTCCGCCACCAAGACCCGAATCGAAGGCAAGGGCGGAGCTGTCTCAGGAGTCGGCGCAACCGGAGTCTCGACCAGGGCATTGACGGCTTTGGCCTGGCCGATGACAGTGACAATCGTGTCGTAAAGGCGCGACTGCTTCACGGGTTTGACTAAATACGCGTCGATCCCAAAAGACTGCAATTCGAGCTTCGAGAAACGATGGCCGAGCGAGGTGAGCATGATGAGGCGCGTCGCGGCAATAGTCGGATCGGCCTTGATCGCCTGCGCCAAACTCATGCCGTCCATCTCGGGCATTTGCATATCGAGCAGGGCAATATCGTAGGGCTGCCCCTGCGCTGCTGCTTCCCGCAACAGTTTCAACGCCTCGTGCCCTCCGGCCGCGCTTCCCTTTTGCATCTTCCACGCAAAAATCTGATGGCGAAGAATCTGCCGATTAGTGGCGTTGTCATCGACGACGAGCACGCGCAGATCAAAGAGGTTATGATCAACCTCGTGTCGCGGTTTGACTTCACCGCTTTGTTTTTCGAAGCGCGCAGTGAACCAGAAAGTGGCCCCCGAGCCCTCTTCGCTTTGCACACCGATCTCGCCGTGCATCAGACCCACGAGTTGTTTTGAGATGGCCAGTCCAAGCCCAGTTCCACCGTATTTCCGCGTAGTCGAATTGTCTGCTTGGCTAAAGGACTGGAAAAGGCGCTCCTGCACGTGGCGCGGAATTCCGATCCCGGTATCGGTGATCTCAAACCGCACGAGCGCATGGGTCGGAGTCTCTTCACTCAGTGAAACCCGCAGAACCACTTCGCCATGCTCGGTAAACTTAATCGCGTTGCCGAGTAAGTTGGTCAGAATCTGCCGCAAGCGGCCCGGATCACCACGCAAGTGCACTGGCGTCATTGGTTCCACCGAATCCAACAGTTCGATTCCTTTGCGTTGCGCTCGCTCAGCCAGCATGTCGAGCGCGCCCTCGATGCTATCAACCAAATCGAAATCCAGTTCCTCGAAAGTTAACTTGCCGGCTTCGATTTTCGAGAAATCCAAAATGTCGTTGATCACGACCATCAAGTGCTCCGCCGAACTACTTACGGCCTCCGCAAACTGCTTTTGCTCCGCATCCAATTTGGTGTCGAGCAACAAGCCGACCATACCAATGACACCGTTCATGGGCGTGCGAATTTCGTGGCTCATGTTGGCCAGAAATTCACTTTTGGCCCGGGCGGCTGCTTCGGCGGATTCCTTCGCCTCCTTCAGCTCCCGCTCAAATTCCTTTCTCGCGGAAATATCCTGTTTCACCGCGAGATAGTGCGTGGGGTGTCCTTGCGCGTCTGAGATCGGTGAAATGTTCGCCTCCTCCCAATACAGTTCGCCCGACTTCCGCCGATTATGGAATTCGCCGCGCCAAGTGTCCCCGCTGGTAATGGTTTTCCATAACTCCTGATAGGCCTCCAACGACATTTTCCCCGACTTTAGCAGTCGCGGATTTTGTCCCAGTGCTTCTTCGGCCGTGTAGCCCGTTACCAGTGAAAATTGCGGATTGGTGTATTCAATTCTCCCATCCAAATCCGTGATCACAATGCTCACTGGACATTGCTCCACCGCCTGCGAGAGCTGGCGCAAGCGTGCTTCCGTGCGCTTGCGCGCCGTATTGTCCTGAATCGAACTGCGAATACCATTAATGCTCCCGTCTGCTTTTTCGATCAGGCTATCTGTGATCAGCACATCAATCACGCTGCCATCGCGCCGGCGGAATTGCCGTTCGTATGCCTCCCCTACGGCGACTCCGCCGGCGAGTTTGGCTTTAACCGCGACGATTGATTTATCCGGGTTCGCGACAAAATCAGTCACGTCGTGTCCGAGCATCTCTGCTTCCGCATACCCCAGTAGCGTCAATTCGGTGCGGTTCACTCGGCGAAGCCGACCTTCGCCATCGATCTCATGAAAGCCCACGGGCGCATGATCAAACAGTTCGCGAAATCGGGCCTCGCTCGCGCGCTGCTCTTCTTCGGCCTGTTTATACTCGATCGCGAGGGCGGTTTGCCGTGAAACGTAAATCAACAAGTCGCGCTGTTTTTCAGTGTAGGATTCGCCCTCTTGATAGCGCTGCACCACGAGCACACCGAGCGTGCGGGTTTTCGATACGAGTGGCACAGCCAACCATTCCTGCGGGATCGTTCCCGTAACGTT
Organism: uncultured Opitutaceae bacterium; assembly: GCA_947085165.1. GTDB lineage: Bacteria > Verrucomicrobiota > Verrucomicrobiia > Opitutales > Opitutaceae > Didemnitutus. The sequence goes on along the minus strand of CAMTVI010000025.1, from coordinate 5,962 downwards.
AACCGTGCCATTCTCCACCATCTGCTCGATCTCACTTTGGGTGAGATGGAGTGTCTGACCATTGTGCAGGACATAAGCCGTAAGCCCATTTCCCGGAGGACGAGGCGAAGGCGGCGGATCTACTTGATCAACGTAGTAGGGAAAACTGAGTAAGTCCGCTGCCGGATCATGCAGTGCCACAAAAAAATTCTGCGCGGGGAGCAAATCTCCAATGATCTCATGAATGCGTTTGAGCAGGGCGGACAAGTCCTTGGTTTCGTGCAGCGCCGCGCCGAGCATGGTCAGCGCCACTCGTCCAGCTTCCGCCCGCGCGCGCTCGACAATTTCCTCCTCCAATTGCGCCGTGCGTTGCCGCACTCTATTTTCCAACGCGTCATTCTCCCTTCTTAAGACGTTTTCCATCACCATGGCCTGCCGCCGCAGCGGCCGATACAGCACAAAATAAAGTATGACCAAAATGGTGCCGGCCAACGCTCCTGAACCGGCCAGTGCATCAAACGAGGATGACCACTGCCATTTCTCCCGCAACACCGTCATGGCCCACTCCACCGCAAATACCGCGAGGGCCGTAATCAGCATCAAGCGAAGCGGGAGCCTCCGCAACGAAGACTGCAGCACCGAAAAGCGACTTACGTCAGTGGTGTTCGTTGATGCCACGTTTTCGTCGGTGGAGGATGGGGCCGACGAAGGAGTGGAAGGCGGTTGCACAGGATCACTCATAACGAAGGTGTATCGAGCAGGGTTCGCAGCGCCTTGAGCACTGCCGCGGGCGGGCTGGGTTTTTGCAGAAAAAATGTTCCGTCTGGTGGATGGGCAAGCTGCGCCATCATCTCGCGACTGAAACCACTCGTGCAGATCACTCGCAACTCAGGCCTCTCCTCCCGGAACTTCCGCGCCAGTTCGATTCCGCTGACGCCATCGGGCAGCACCACATCCGTCAGGAGCAGCGCAATCCGCGGACTATGCCACTTCCAAACCTCCAGCGCGCTCTGCCCCGCGTCCGCTTGCAACACCCGGTAACCGGAGTTTTTCAACCAGGCCGCTGTCGTCTCACGCACCAAATTATCGTCCTCGACCAAAAGAATCGTTTCCCGACCGTTGAGCGAAACCGGCTTGGTTGAATTTATCCGCTCCATCCCAATTGGTGCCGCCGGAAAATACACACTGACCTGAGTGCCCGAGTTCAAGACCGACTCCACCTCCATCCAGCCGCCATGCAAATTCACAATCCCCAGAGCAACCGACAGACCCAAACCCGTCCCTTTGCCCACGGGTCGAGTCGTAAAAAACGGATCGAAGACCTGCGGTAAATCCTGCGGCGCGATTCCTCTGCCCCGATCGGCAATGGTTAAGCGAATGAAATTTCCACAGCGGGCCCGTGGATTCCGAATCGCCTCCTCTTGCGAAATTGCCGCCCCCCGCGTTCGGATTTCGATCCGCCCTCCTTCGTCGTCAGCATCGCGCGCATTCGCGACGAGAATAGCCAGCAACTGTTCAATCATCATTCCGTCAATTTCGACAAACGGATCAGTGGCATTTAATTCGAATTCGATCGCCGCATCTCGACCCGCCAGTCGCCGGAGCGCAGCCTCCGTTTCGCGGATAAGCTCATGCAAATCCTGACCCTGTGTGGCGCAAGGTTGCTGGCCACTGTAGAGTAGCAACTGCCTCGTTAGATGCGCCGCCCTTTCACCCGCTGACGCAATGCGCTGCACCGATTCCAAAGCGGTCGGATCCAAGCCCTCAACGGCAAGCAACGCACTCGCGTCGCTATTAATGACCGTCAGCAAGTTGTTGAAATCGTGCGCCACCCCACCGGCAAACCGCTTGAGTCCAGTTGCCCCGCACACTGAACTCCCTTCTTGGGGCTTCAGCTCTCCGGGCGGGAAAATTGCTTCCGGTTGGCTCATTATGCGGATTTTTTTCTGACGGCTCAGAAACGCTCCGTCACTGGGGTCAGTTTAGAATTGCAGACGAAGAGTGCAAGCCCCGCGCCGCCACGACCAGTAATTAACCCTTCCTCGACCGCGCGCTTAAGTGCTGGATGTGAAACCCTTCGCGCGCGGCTCGTAGAGTCGACGCGCGAAGAACGGCACGTATTGCGCCATCCCGAATAAGCTGAGCACGAACAGTTCGTCGCGATACGGTCCGCCGAGGAATATTCCGAGGATCCCGCAACCCTCCGCCAGTGCGAGGCCGAGGATGAAAATCACAAATATTTTCTGTGCCTCCTTAAAACGCGGCATCACAAACCAGCGCAGAACGATGCTGAGAAACAGCGGAGCGAAGCCAAAATATTCGGCGATCGGATGGTTCGACCGCGGCACTCCGCGCGTGAGCGGAATCGTGAAATAAATCATCGTGAGTCCGCCGATCAAGGTGAACCAAATGATCCACCACACGAGCACCTGCCCGCGAATCCTCTGCGCCTCGGCCTGCGTTTGGGTATTCATCGTTTAGAGAGGTTTGATCGCCGCGAGGATTGCGGAGCGCTCGTTGCCATTCGGCATCACAAACACGCAAGTGCCGCCACTGCGTTCCTGCCACAGCTCGCCCAAGCGCCGCTTCTCCTTCGAGTCATCATTGCTCCAGCGATCTGCGCCCTTGTATTCGACCACGAGGATTCTTCCGTCCGTCAGTTTGCAGACGAAGTCGGGATAAAAACGGTCGGTCGCCGTCGGCAACCAGAACGAGCGCTCGGGCTGACGCTCGAGATTGCGCACCCACGTTTCCACCTCGGCCAACTGATCCAGAAACAACGCGCATTCGAACTCCTCGCCCTGCTCCTTTAACTCGCCCACTTGGTGGTAAAAATGTTTTCGAAAATCGCTCGACCGCTCGCAGACTGTGCGCGCCGGATAGCGATCCGGATCAAAGGCGAATACTTGCTCGGCGGATAATTTGATCACGCCGCTCACCTCCTCGAACAATACCTCTTGAAACGCCTCCGCCTTCGCCTGCTGGCGGCAAACATTGATCTGCTGCTCTACAAAGTCCCGCAGCCCAAACCGCTCCCGCACTAATTTGCCCAGCGTGTTGCCCGACAACTGGAGCAGACTTTCGAGGAGCGCGGAAATATACGGTGCGGTTTCCTCGGCGGAAATATCCGGGTGCGGGATGTTGCGATCAAGCCAGTCGATCAGCCGCGTCTCCGACCAGTTTTCCGTGACTTCGATCAACTGCAACTCTTCGGCCAGTTCTTCACCGAAAGCCCATTTCACCTTCCCCGCGGCATCCAGCCCGATGCTCCCGGTTTCGCGACCTTGCCCGCCCGCGATGAATTTGCCCGCTCCTTCCTTCGCTTGGTCGGCGCGCAATTTCCACGAGCGCTCCAGGAAGTGGGTTTCGTCGAGCAGTTCCAACACGCCTTGCCGCTCGATGCAGAACAACGGCACGGCCAAGCGCACACCGCGCTCCGCCGGACTCGTGCAAAGCTGCGCCGCCGCCTCGGCATGGGCACGCGCCGCCACTACGAATTGCTCGCGATTCGCCTCCATCACAAATCCCGCCGCCGCTTCCTGAATTTCCGGCTCGGTCAGCGACTCCGTCAACACCACCGTGCCCGCCTTCGCATCGACCGTGATCTTGGCCTGCAAATCCGGCGTCCAGTTCCGCACGTCGGGCGTTTCCGCCACCGCCACGGTCTGGGGCGGCACACTGCGGCTGGTGGGCAAGCCCAACCGACCCTGCTCGCCCATCGGCGCGACAATCAGATCCCTCGCCTCCATCGGATTGAATCCATTACCCGCTACCAGCGCGTCTTCCAATGCGTGTGCTGTCTGCGCAAAACTGTTCGATGTGGCCAAGGCATAGGCGCGGTTCAACTCCTCCGTCTGCTTGCGCCGCGCTCCCGGCAGGCGCAACACGCGCCCGATCAACTGCTCCACCGCCGTGTCCGATTTCATTTCCGCCACCGAGCAAAGCACGTAGGCCCACGCGCAATCCCAGCCCTCCTTCAACGCATCCACCGTGATGACGAAGCGCACCGGACAATCCTTCTGATACAAATCGATGTCGTCCAACCCACGCTCCTCCCCCGTCGCACGCACGATCCACGCCGCCGGCACCTTGCATTGCTCGATCAACGCCCGCTCCACGACTTCCACCGTGCGGGTCTCACGCACTTTGTCGCGCCGCTCGGCCTTGATCAGCACGATGGGCCGGAGGTAGTCGCCGCCGAGCTTCTCCTCCGCCTGCGCTTTCTTTTCCAAATCTTCGCGCAGCGCCACCGCATCCGCCAGCAGTCGCAGCCAGTCGACGCGCGTCGCCAACCGGATGGGCAACTTGATCATGTCTTCGGCGGCAAGCTGCTTGGCCGAGACGTGGTGCAACACATTGCTCGGCGACTCCTCGCGGGCGGGCGTCGCCGTCAGCTCCAAAATACACGCCGGACGAAACCGCGCCAGCGTATCAAACGACAACGGCGTGCGCGCATTGTGCGCTTCGTCCACAATGACGATCGGGCGGCGCAACCGCAGCACGTTGGCCAGTGAATACGGCACCACCCCCGCCTCGGTTTTCTCCAACACCGCCGTCGCCGCCGGATCGAGCCCGGTGAAATGGTGATGCAACGCGCCCGAGCTGTCGTAAACTTTGCGGCCTTCCGTCTCCGTGATGCGAAATGACTGGAGCGTGCTCACGATGATGACCGTGCTCGCATCGAGCGTCGCCTTGGTGACATAAAGCGCCTCCGCCGGATCGAGCACTTCGACCGCGCCGAGCTCGTTCTCCAACGCCTGCCGGTAGGGATGCGACCGTTGCCGCAGCGCCGCCAACGTCTGCGACTGGATCGCTCGCGAAGGCACGAGCCAGAGCACGACCGCATGACCGCTTTGCAACAGCTCGCGCTGCATCACCGGCACGCTGAGACACGCCAGCAACGTCTTGCCGCCACCCGTGGGCAGACGCAGGCAGACATAGGGCATACCGCGAAACTCCGCCGCCGCAAAACCCGGCGCACTAAAATACGGCAACCCCACGCCCGTCAGCTCACTGGTGAGCTGGGTAAACGCCGCCGCCGGACCACCGAGCGCCCGGCTGCGCCGCAGAAACTCCGTCAACACATCGACGGATTCCACTTGGTAATTTTTGGGAGAGAGCATGGCGGTTGGGCGGGGAAAATCAGCGGACTTTGATCGCGTAGGGCGTCTGCTTGAAGGTGATGCCGCGAGCCTTGAGTCGCGCGGGGCTCACGCGATTGGAGGCCGCGTAGATGACCTTGGGGCCATCATGCTTCGGGAGCGAGTCGAGGATCGGCTGCGTGAGCACATTGCCACCGTCCACCGACTTGTCCTTGAGAATGCCGTTGTAGAGCAGGTAAACGCCCGTGCCGTGGGCGACGCCGAGCAGTGGCTTGTCGCAAGGGGAATCGTGGGGGAGCGGCGTGCCGGTCTCGGTGAAGAAGACGTGGCGCGCGAGGGCGCGGAAACGGACGGTGTTTTTGATTTTACCTGCGGCATCGAAGAGCGCATCGCCGAGCTGCACGTAACGGAAGCCGCCACCGAGACCGTCAATCTTCTCGCCTTTGGCGTTGGTGTGGCCGGTTGCGATACGTTTGACGCGTTCAGCCGTTATGGGCTGCGCTATTTGAGGATCAATTTCGGCTAGAATAAAACGTCGCGCAGAATTGCCTGATTCTTCTGCATTAAGTGACAGGACTGCGTGAGCTGTCGTTCCAGAGCCAGCGAAGGAGTCTAAGATCAAATCACCCGGCTTTGTCGCCACTCGCAATATCTTGGTGATGAATTTTTGCGGCTTTGGTGTTTTGAAAAGATCGGAAGTTTCTTTTTCGGGGAATAGCTTCTTCAGCTCATATTTGGCATCAGTAGTGTCCGGAATTAACCCATTGGTTTAGAACAAGTTGGGAATATCATCTGTGAAGTTGCTTGTAGCAAGATGTATAGAACGTGGCGCAAAGAGTTCTGCGACAGGCACTTTCTCGAAGGGAGTGACGGAGAGGACT
>CAMTVI010000024.1:0-8851 GCA_947085165.1 uncultured Opitutaceae bacterium | reverse complement strand
TTCATGACCTCCGCACCTCTTCAAGGTGGCTGCATTTAACCCAGCCCGAGGTGGCGGTATTTAACCCGGCCGGTGACATACCTAAAACAGCGTTGCGAGGCATAAACAGGCTGAAGCCAGCGGAGCCTTAAAATCTCACTAAATTGCTGGCGATAAATAAATAACGCCCACTCCGGAGGGAAATGGGCGTTACTAAAACTGGCGGGATGGACGGGACTCGAACCCGCGACCTTCTGCGTGACAGGCAGACGCTCTAACCAACTGAGCTACCACCCCAAAATGGGAAAGAGGCCGAAACGTAGATTTGGTGAATTCCAAGTCAAGCGCTCTTTGGAATTTCTCTTGGAGAAAGCGTCGCCAAAGCAGCGATCGCCGCTTGCCGATCACTCGCAATTTGAGTGCGCAACGCGTCCACATTGCCGAATTTCTGCTCCGCCCGCAAAAACCGCAGCCATTGCACCGTCACCTCGTCGCCATAGGTCAGCGCCGTCTCCTCCAACACGTGCACTTCCAACAACGGAGCAGCCGGATGGACGTCCACCGTCGGTCGCACGCCATAATTTGCCACACCCGCGTAGCTGCGGCCATCTCGGCCGTTTGCGCGCACCGCATAGACTCCAAAGCGCGGCATCAGCCCCGGCTGCCACGGCAAATTGAGCGTGGGGAAACCCAGTTCGCGCCCCAGTCGGCGGCCCGCTTCGACGACACCTTTCGAAAAATAGGAAAATCCAAGTATCTCGTTCGCTTCCTCCAGCGCACCTTGCGCCAACAAATCTCGCAATCGCGAACTACTGATCGGCGCACCGCCTTGTTGCAGGCGCGGTGCAGTCACAACCGCGAAGCCTACCGCCTCAGCCGCGATTTTAAGCAGCGCAATATCCCCTTCCCGACCGCGGCCGAATCGAAAATTCTCGCCTACATAAACCGCCTTCAGTCCCGGCACGAACCGTTGCAACAAGGCGACAAACTCGTGCGCACCGGTCGCGGCGAATTCCGGCGTGAACGGATGCTCGACAAAAAAACCGATGCCCAACTTCGAAAGCAGTTCCCGTTTCATCGCCGCATCGAAAACCAACCGCGTCGGACTCTCCGGTCGCAATATCACGCTGGGGTGAGGACAGAACGTCAGCACGCCTGCGCACCCCGCGTCGCGGCGCGCGGCGGCCACCGCCAATTGCACGACAGATTGGTGCCCGCGGTGCACGCCATCAAACATCCCGATCGCCAAATGCGTCGGACCGTCCGGCAAGGTGACCCGCTCCAACGCAGTAAATTGCAGCACGGCACTCACAGCGCCACACTGGGCGCCGCGTCAATCACCGGAATGAGGCGCTGTTCCAACTCCGGCAACGGCATCGTTTCGATCTCCGCGAGCGGCAGACATTGCTCGATCGTGAACTTCCCGCTGCCCGTCCGGCGCAGGGCCGACAAGTGGCCGCCACAACCCAGTTTCTCGCCCAAATCGTAAGCGACCGTGCGCACGTAGGTGCCCTTGGTGCAATGCAACCGGAACGTGATCTTCGGCGAGTTGAACTCCACCAACTCAAACGCCGCGATGCGCACAAAGCGCGGTTCGCGTTCAATTTCCTCGCCCTTGCGCGCCAGTTTGTAGAGCGGAACGCCACCGATCTTGATCGCCGAAAACATCGGCGGTTTCTGGTATTGGTCGCCGAGAAAGGTCTGCATCGCCGCCAGCACTTGCTCGCGCGTGAGCGGCGGCACCGGGCGTGTTTCCATCACTTCGCCTTCGGCATCCTGCGAGTTGGTATTGATGCCGAGTGTGAGTTCACCCTCGTAAACTTTGTCCACGCTGATGAGGAACTGCGAAATCTTCGTCGCCTTGCCAATGAGCATGATCAGCAAACCGGTCGCCATCGGATCCAACGTGCCGGCGTGGCCGATGCGTTGAATCTGAAATTTGCGGCGCAAACGATAGACCACGTCGTGCGACGTCATGCCCGTGGGTTTATCCACCAACAAAACTCCTTCAACGGGACGCGGCGGGCGGAGGCTCATTTCGATTTTGTTTGTTCAACTTCCACCAAACGGCGCGCGCAAGCGGCGACGAGTTTGGGATAAAAATTTTCCAACGTATCGGGGAAATTCAAACCGGCAGCGCTCGCGTGGCCGCCGCCATTGAACTGCGCGGCGATCGAATCCACGCGATACGCGGCGCATTGCGCGCGCAAACTCGCCTTCATCACGCCTTCGCGCTCCTCGATCAACGCGCCGATGGCGACGCCGTCGATCGAACGCGCGTAATCGACCAAACCTTCGGTGTCTTCCACCGACGCGCCAGTCTGCTCAAAAATCCCCGCCGGCAAGACGCCGATGCAAACCCGTCCGTCGCACTCCAAGCGCAGCGAGCTGATGAAGTGCTGCAACAGCTTCAATTTGCCGAGTGATTCGCGTTCGTAGAGTTCCAGCCCCGCGCGCGCGGGTTCCGCGCCGCGCTCCAGTAATTCGCCTGCGATCGTGAAAACTCGTTTCGTCGTCGACGCGAAACGAAATTGGCCGGTGTCGGTCATGATGCCGGTGTAGAGCGCCTGCGCCGAAGTTGCGTCGATTTCAATCCCCGCATCGAGAAAGAGTCCCGTCAACAATTCCGCCGTCGCGGAACTCGCGGTGTCGACGAGGTTGTGCTGCGCAAAGCCACAATTCGAAATATGATGGTCGAAACAGGCAAACGCGTTGGGATAAATTTCCTTCATCCGATCGCCCGCGCGACCGTGGTCAGCGCAATCCGTGTAGACCGCCGTGCGACCGTCATGCGCGATCGCGTCGCGTTGGAAGAACGGCGTGTCACCGAGGAGAAATTTAATGCGCCGCGGCACCGGGTCGGGATTGATGCCGATGGCATCGATGCCACGCGCGCGCAGCACGCGCACCAAGGCAACTTGCGAGCCGATGCAATCGCCGTCAGGGCGCTGATGGCCGATGACCGCCACGCGCTGCCCTTCGATGGCTCCCAGAAATTGGGCAAACGTCGCCTTAAATTCCGGGTAGTAGCTCATTCCTTGCGCTCCTTCACCTCGATCTCGTCGAGCAATTGCTCGATCCGCACGGCGCGTTCGCCCGAGGCGTCATGGTGCACTGAGAGCAGCGGCACGTGACGCATCACCACATTTTTTGCGACCATGCTGCGGATTTCGCCGAGTTTGGAGCGCAGAAATTTTCCGGCGCGAGCAATCTCTTCCTCATCGTTGCCGATGATGGTGTAGAAAATTTTCGCTTCGCGTAGATCACCAGTCACGTCGGCACCGGAGATAGTCAGACGCGTGGCTTCGCTGGTGTAGCGTTTGCGCAGGTAGGAGCTAATCTCCTGTTGCAGGAGAGCGTTAACGCGGAGGAGTCGGTTGGACATGGCGGGCTGGCGGGCTGGGACCGAAAGCCAGAAGGTGGGAAACGCGGCTTAGAGTGACGCGCGGACCTTTTGGATTTCGTAGCACTCGATTTTGTCGCCGGGTTGATAACCATCGAAACCATCGAGGCGGATACCGCACTCGAGGCCGGCGCGAACTTCGTTGGCGTCGTCCTTGAAGCGACGGAGGGTGCCGACCTTGCCTTCAAAGACGGATTCCTTGCCGCGACGGACGCGGGCGGCGATATTGCGATTGATTTTGCCTTCGGTGACCAAGCAGCCGGCCACAAAACCGTGACCCACTGGAAAGACTTGGCGCACTTCTGCGACACCGAGCTTGTTTTCCTTGAGATCCGGCTCGAGCAAGTCGGCCATCAATTCTTTCACGCGATCACCGAGTTGGTAGATGATGTTGAAATGCTCGATCGTCACGCCGTGGTGCTTGGCGAGCGGCGTAACACCGTTTTCCTGCTTGGTGTTGAAACCGATCACGATGGCTTTCGCCGCACTGGCGAGGAGCACGTCGTTTTTGGAAACGATGCCCACATCACCGGCGACAATTTCGAGTTTCACCTTGTTGCTCTTAATGCCTTCGAGGACATTGCGAACCGCTTCGACAGATCCGAAGACGTCGGACTTCAGCACGACTTTCAGGGCTTTATCCTGAGTAGCGGCAATGTTGGCAAACAACGCGTCGAGCGAAGTGTCCTTCGGCACAGCGGCGAGAGTGGAGGCCTCGCTCTTGACGCGATGCGCTTCGGTTTCAGCGAGTTTTTCGGCTTCGCGAGGATTCTTGACGGCGCGGAAAGACGCACCGGAGTCCGGGGTGCTCGACCAACCGATCACGCGCACTGGCGATGAGGGAGGCGCCTCTTTGAGGTTGGCACCTTGATCGTCGAACATCGCACGCACTTTGCACCAATGCGATCCGCACACGAGGGCATCGCCGACGCGCAGTGTGCCGCGTTGCACAATCACGGTCGCCAAGGCGCCGCGGCCAACTTCAACTTGAGATTCGATGATCACGCCGCTGGCTTCCGCCTTCGGATTTGCCTGCAAGTTGAGCACTTCGGCGCTGAGCAAAATGTAATCGAGCAGTTCCTTGATCCCTTGGCCTTTGATCGCCGCGACCGGCACCGTGATGACGTCACCACCCCAATCTTCCGGAGCGATCTGGCGCTCTTGCATCTGGCCCTTCACGCGGTCGAGGTTCGCGCCTTTCACATCCATCTTGTTGACCGCGACCATCAGCGAAACGTTCGCGTCTTGCGCATGCTTCAGCGCTTCATCGGTCTGCGGCATGAAGCCGTCGTCAGCCGCGACGACGAGCACGGCGATGTCAGTGACATTCGCCCCGCGCGCGCGCATCTTGGTGAAGGCGGCGTGACCGGGCGTGTCGAGGAAAGTGATTTTCTTACCGTCGTGATCGATCTGGTAAGCGCCAATGTGCTGTGTGATACCACCGGCTTCACCCGCGGCGACGTCGGCCTTGCGGATCGCGTCGAGCAGCGACGTTTTGCCGTGGTCAACGTGGCCCAAAATACAAACTACCGGGGGTCGAGACGTGAGATTGGCGGCGTCGTCGAGCGCGGCTTGTTTCTTCTTCTTCGCCTTTTCTTCTTCCTTGTTTACCGGCACTGGAACCGGTGTTTCGCCGCGGTGCTTGATATCGAGCAGGAAGCCGTGTTTCTCCGCCAGTTTGACGGCGACCGTTTCTTCGATGGACTGATTCATCGAAGCAAAAATGCCCATCTCCATCAACTCGGAGATAAGTTTGAACGGCTTCAGACCGAGGGCCATCGCGAAGTCGCGCACGACAACGGGCGGTTTCAAATGGATGATCTTGACGCCGTCTTCCTCGGTAATCGTGGCTGAGGTGACCAGTGCCGGAGTCGATGGTGGAAGCGGTGCCGGCGGAGCTTTCGGGGTTGCTGGCGCGGCCGAGCGCGGAGTCGGTGGTGGCGGCACCGGCGCTTTGGTAGCGACCGGTGGCGGCAATGGAGCTGCTTTGGCAGGAAGTGGTGGTGGCAACACGCGAGCCACGGGCGCACTGGCCACTGGTGCTGGCGGTTGCGGTGCTGCTTTCACGAGCGGCGGGGCTTTCGGCGCGGGAGCGGCGGCCGGAGTTGGTGTCGCAGTTTGCTTTGCGGCGTTTTGCTCGGCGATTTCTGCGGCACGCGCGTCGGCCACTGCTTTGGCCACTTCCTCTTTTTCGCGCACGACATCTTGCGCTGACTTCACAAACACGCCGGGCGGAAGCATCACTCTTGGCGCAGCCGGCGGTGCCAGTGTTTCGACTGCGGCCTCGGGCACGGGAGCCTCTTCTTTTTTGGTGCCCCAATGCTTCTCGATTTCGTCGTAGTAGATCTTGCTGACGGTGCTGGAGACCGACTTGGTATCCGCCGAGACATAGCCCTGCTCCTTGAGCCAGGAAAGCATTTCCTTGCCCTCGATTTTATATTGCTTGGCGATCTCGTGAATACGGGCGCTCATTAAGTAGTCTGTGTGTCAGTAATGTTGTTAAAGTAAGTGCAATAATTGCGGCGCTCAGCCTTGAACGTCGGGAACCTTAGCGATGACGCTTTGCGCCTCGGCCTCGGAGAAGCCCATGTCCAGCAAATCGCTCGCTTCCACGGCTTCGAAAGCGCCGGGTGAGTTGATGCCGTTATCAACGAGGCGTTCCGCGATGGAACGGTCGAACTTGAAGGTGCCGACGAGCGTTTTGATGGCTTCGGCGCGCGGATCGACTTCGACAACTTTCCATTCTTCAATGTCGAGGCGCCAACCGACGAGACGCGATGTCAGGCGCGCATTCTGGCCCTTGCGGCCGATGGCGACAGCGAGGTCCTCATTGGCCACACGCACGAGCATGCGCTTGCTCTTTTCATCGAGAATAATTTCGCGCGGCACCGCCGGCTTGAGCGCTTCGCAGAGCATTTCCTTCGTGTCGGCGTGATAGGGAATGATATCGATTTTCTCACCGCCGAGTTCGCGCACGATGCTCTTCACGCGCGCGCCACGCGCGCCCACGCAAGCACCCACGGGATCGACTTTGGGATCCGAGCTGGTGACCGCAATCTTGGTGCGGTAACCGGGTTCGCGCGCGAATGCTTCGATCTTCACGGTGCCATCGGCGATTTCCGTAACTTCCAACTCGAAGAGGCGACGCACGAATTTCGGACTGGCGCGACTGAGAATGACCTCAGGGCCTCGGCTGGAATTCTCGATCTCGAGTAGCAAGCAGCGAATGCGCTCGCCCGGCGCGTAATCTTCGCCTGGGACTTGTTCTTTGCCCGGCATGATCGCTTCGGCCTTGCCGATGTCGATATAGAGATCGTTGCGCTCGCGACGGCGCACGGTGCCGCTGACGATGTCGCCGACGGTATCCTTGAAGTCGTCGTAGATGCGCTCCTTCTCAAACTGGCGGAGTCGCTGCATGATCGCTTGGCGCGCGGTTTGCGCGGCAATACGACCCAAGTAGGAAGGATCGATTTCTTTTTCAATCGAGTCACCGACGACCACACCTGCTTTGAAAACTTGCGCCTTCTCCACATGAATTTCGGTCTTCGGATCCGCGACCGAATCCACAACCTTCATCATCGCCCACGCGTGCATCTGGCCGTTCTTCGGGCTGATCTCAATTTTGAGATCCTGACCTGAATTCACGCCCTTTAACGCCGCAGTTTTGATCGCGTTGACGATGGTGGAGATCATATCGGCACGGGGAATGCCTTTCTCCTTCTCCATGTATTCGAGGACGGACAGAATTTCGCTGCTCATGATGTTTGATTAATGTGAAAAAAAAAGCGGACCCGAGGGCCCACTCAATGAAAGTGAACTTAAATTGTTGGGGGACTAAATTACGGCCCAGCCCAAACGCTTGTCAAGCACGCCGCCCTCGCGTCCTCAATCCCGTTGAATCAGGAACTTACGCGAAAACCTCCCGCCGGATCAACCAAGCCAGCATTCCTTGCGCGAAGCCCTGATTGGCCACGTGCGACTTTCCATCGCAAACCTGCAGATTGCGCAGAAGACAGTTGTGTCCGTCAAGTTCAGCAAAAGGGGATAGGTGGTATGATGGCTTGGTGAGTTAAAAAAGGTTTTTGGGAAGGGGTGGAGGGGAAGGGGCGAAGCTCCTTCCCCCCCCCTCTGGATTGAGCGGAGGGCGGACCGGAGGTGGTCCGCGGGTTTAGGCGACTTTCCTTTCGGGGGTGGGTTTCTTGAGGAGTTCGCGCAGCGGCTCCATGGTGAGGTAGCGACTGCCGTCGATCCATTCCTCGTGGGTCTCCACGGCGAGGGCGCGGATGAGCCGCAAGCAGCATGGTTCGTCGGTGAAGATGCGCACGATGTGGGTGCGTCGTTTGAACTCCTGGTTGAGGCGCTCAAGCAGGTTGGTCGATTTGAGATGTTTATGGTGCGCGGGCGGCAGCCGGTAGTAGGCGAAGGTCTCCTCGATGTTCGCCTCGACCCACGCGCACAGTTTCGCGTGTTTGTCCTGCCAGCGGGCGAGCCACGCGGTCAGATCGGTGCGGGCCTCGGCGGCGTTGCGCCGGTCGTAGAGCCAGCGCAGTTCCTGCAGGCAGGCGCGGTCGGCGGAGCGCGGCAGGTGGTCGAGCGCGTTGCGCAGGAAGTGCACGTAGCAGCGTTGCCAGAGCGCGGTGGGCAGCACTTCGGCGACCGCTTTTTTCAGACCCTCGTGGTCGTCGGTCACGACCAGATGCACGCCCGCGAGGCCGCGTTGCTTCAGACCGACGAGGAAGTCGCGCCAACTCGTCGTGCTCTCGCGGTTGGCCAGTTCCACGGCCAGCACCTGGCGGCGACCTTCCCAGTCAATGCCGAGGGCCACGAGCACGGCGCGGCTGCGGATGACGCCGGCCTCGCGCACGCGTTCGTAGCGCGCGTCGAGGATCAAGTAGGCATACTCCTCGGTGAGCGGACGCGTCATGAAGCGCGCCAACTCGGCGTCGAGCTGCACCGTGACGGCCGAGACCGTGCTCGCGCTGAAGCCGTGGCCGCAGAGCTCCTCGGTCACCGCGCGCACTTTGCGGGTCGACACGCCCTGCACATACATCTCCGCGAGCGCGAGCAAGAGGGCTTTTTCGCTGCGCTGGTAACGCGCGAACACCTCCGTGCGGAACAGTCCGCCGCGGTCCTGCGGCACGCGCAGTTCCAGCGTGCCGACGCGCGTCGTCAGCTTGCGGCCATAGTAGCCGCTGCGATAGCCCCGGCGCGCTTCGTTGCGCTCGCCCTTGCCGGCGCCGAGCGCCTCGTCCATCTCACCCTCAAGCACTTCCTGCACGGTCGTCTGCAGCAGCGCGCGCAGCGCCGCGTCATCTTGAAATAGCGCCAGCATTTGCTCGCGCGTGGTCGTCGTTCTTGTCATGTCCTTGGTCGGACGGTTCATGGTGTTTCCTTTGTCGGTGGTTTTTGGCTTCATCACCAAACCACTTACCATGTTCCGTCTTTTTGCTGAACTCTTCGGACACTACC
>CAMTVI010000023.1:0-44378 GCA_947085165.1 uncultured Opitutaceae bacterium | reverse complement strand
GAGTAGCGAATGTAGATTCGAAACCGGCCGTCAAGAGCCTCAAATAGCGATGAACTGCCGCCTAGCTTTTTAAGTTCACCAAAACGACGTTCAATTTCGGCGAGGAAAGCAGCTTTGATCTGATTAGCCATTGGGGTATGCCCGAATGGCAGATGCATGGGCGGCTTTGCCGGCAATCGCAAGTCCGGCGTGATCCGAACATCGCCGTGATAGAGGTAGAGGCCGCGGGAGTCGTCGCGGTAGGCGAGCTTGCTCGGTTGGAGGATGTCGGGGCCTTCGGCGACGATGCCGTCTGCGGGGCGGAAGGTGTCGTCGTAGGTCGGGTAGGCGGAGGGCGCGGCTTTGGGCGTCTTGCGGGATTTTTTCACCGCGTTGGGGACAACGCGGTCCACCTTGGCGTGGTCCGGCTTGGCGGCGCGAGTCGTTTTAGATTTCCGAGGCACGCGTTGATCGGATCGATCCGTGGGCGGAAAGGATCAAGCTAGATTGTTCAGTAGCGAATAGCGGGGAGGGGATGTCGCGAGCTCGCTCCCACAGGGCGGAAATTCGCGAGTAAGCCTCCCACAGTGGGCAAAGGGGAGGTAGCCGGTAAAGACAAGCGGGTAGGGGGCGGACCTCGTGTCCGCCCGCGCGGGCGTGGGCAAGCCACGCCCCTACACGTTCGCACGCCACGTTGCGCGGCAAGTCTATCGTTTTCGTGTCATTCGTGTGTTTCGTGGTGGCCTCTGAATTTCTGATTGGTCTCGGAGTCCTCCGTGCCCTCGGTGTCTCTGTGGTTCAAAAACCCCAGCGCGGGCGGTCGCGAGCAAGCTCGCTCCCACAGACATGAAAAAGGCCGCGAGGGTTAGTCGCGGCCTTGGAAACTTGGCGGGCATTTTGCCCGCGGTGTGTGTGGCTCGGTTACTCGAGTCCGATCATCTGGGCGATCATCGGAGCGAAGCGGACGATGAGGCCCGCAAACACGACCGAGACGATCGAGATGAGCTTGATCAGGATGTTGAGCGACGGGCCGGAGGTATCCTTGAACGGGTCGCCGACGGTGTCACCGACCACGGTCGCCTTGTGATCGGGCGAGCCTTTGCCGTAAACGATGGTCTGCGGGCGGCCGGCGGTGATCTCGTCGTCGGCGCGGGCCACGATGGCTTCGCGGACTTCGGCGGGGATCTTGTTGCGGATTTCGGCGTTGTTTCTGACGTCGTCAGCGGTGATCTTGCCGTAGGATTCGAGGAGCTTCTTGGCGTTGTCCCACGCGCCACCGGCGTTGGCCATGAACACGGCGACAGCGAAACCGGAGACGAGGCCACCGGCCAACATGCCGAGCACGCCGGCGACGCCGAGAATGAGGCCGAGACCGATCGGGGCGGTGATGGCGAGGATGGACGGGACGATCATTTCCTTTTGCGCGCCGGCAGTGGAGATGGACACGCAGTTGGCGTAGTCGGGATACTCGATGCCCTCATGCGTGACGCGTTTCGGCCACGATTCGGGGTTGGCGATGTCGGCTTCGCTCATGCCGGCGGCTCGGTAGGCCTCGCGCATTTTGCCGAATTGGCGGCGGCACTCGCGCATCATGCGGTAGGCGGCGCGGCCGACGGCGTTCATCGTCATGGCGCAGAAGAGGAAGGTGAGCAGCACGCCGATGAAGAGACCGGCGATGACCTTCGGGTTGGTCAGGCTGACGTCGTAGTAACGCATGATTTCGTCGGTCGTCGCCTGGCGGGACGAGACGATGTCGAAGGAGATGTTTTTCTCCGGCCAGACGGCGGTGTAGCGGTTGGCGGCGAAGGCATCGTGGCCGACGGCGGAAACGGCGAGTTGCGCGCCGACGGGCAGGCTTTTGAGCGTCTTGCGCGGCACTTCGTGCGATGGGAGGAAGAGGGCGCCGTCGTAGTAGTTGGCGCCGTCGGGCATGCCCTTCGGGAAGGCGACAGCGAACTTGCCGTAACCTTGGTGCACAGCGACCGGCACGATTTGTTGGCTGGCGTGGGCCTTGCCGAACTCAACCGCTTGGGACGTGATCTGCGTTTGCACGATTTGCACGTAGGCGGCGAAGAGGGCGAGGGCGGTGAGCGCGGCGGAGCCGATGGCGAAACCCTTGCCGGTGGCGGCGGTGGTGTTGCCCAGCGAATCGAGCATGTCGGTGCGCTTGCGGACTTCGGGTGGTTGGCCGGACATTTCGGCGTTGCCGCCGGCGTTGTCAGCGATCGGGCCGTAAGCGTCGGTCGCGAGCGTGATGCCGAGGGTGGAGAGCATGCCGACGGCGGCGATACCGACGCCGTAGAGACCCATGAGGAAGTTTTCCGGACCGCCCGCGCAGATGAACGCGCCCATGATGGCGACGGCGGTAGTGAGGAGCGAAGCCCAGGTGGACTTCATGCCTTCAGCGATACCCGCGATGATAACCGTGGCCGGGCCGGTGAGGGCTTGGTTGGCGATCGATTGGGTCGGTGGCTTCTCGTAGGAAGTGTAGTATTCCGTGGCGTAGGCGATGACCAAGCCGGCGCCGAGACCGAAGACGATGGAGAAGCCGAGCTTCATCCACGTGGTGCCGCCTGCAGCGAGAGCGACGGCGGCGTCGCCGGTGCCGAAGAGGTGATAGAGCAACGCGAACGCGCCGACTGTGATGAGCGCGGAGGCGACATAGACGCCGGCGTGGAGGCTCTTGAGGAGTTGCGCGAACGTGGCGTTTTCCTGCGCGCGAACGCAGAAGATACCGACGATGGAGCAAAGGATGCCGAGGCCGGCGAGCGCGATGGGCGCGACGGCGAGATGGAAGGCAAAACCGGCGGCGGCGTTGGTCACGCCGAGGACGGAAATGGCGGCGGCCGCACCGAGGGCGAGCGTGGCGAGGATGGAACCGTAGTAGGATTCGTAAAGGTCGGCGCCCATGCCGGCGACGTCGCCGACGTTGTCACCGACGTTGTCGGCGATCGTGGCGGGGTTGCGGGCGTCGTCTTCGGGGATGCCGGCTTCGACTTTGCCGACGAGGTCGGCACCGACGTCAGCGGCCTTGGTGTAGATGCCACCGCCGACGCGCGCGAAGAGCGCTTGCGTGGAGGCGCCCATGCCGAACGAGAGCATGATGGTCGTCAGCTCGGCGATGTTTTCCGCGGCGCCGTTGGTCAGGCCGAAGGAAGCGCCGAATTTATTGAGGACGATGAACCAGAAGGAAATATCGAGGAGTGCGAACGCGACGACGTTGAGGCCCATGACGGCGCCAGAGCGGAACGCGACGACGAGACCGTCGTTGAGCGATTGCTTGGCGGCGTGGGCGGTGCGGGCGCTGGCGTTGGTCGCCATCTTCATGCCGAACCAGCCGGTGAGGCCGGAGAGGAGGCCCGCGAGCGGCACACCGATCATGGTGAGGCCGGGTTGCAAGCCGAGCATCCAGAGGAGCCCGAGGAAGCCCACCAGCACCACGAATACCAGCGTGACGACTTTGTATTGGCGGAACAGGTAGGCGATCGCGCCTTCGCGGACCGCTTGGGCGATGCGGATCATCTCGGCGTCGCCTTCGGAGCGCTTCATGACCGACGCGCTGAAAACGCGGGCCATGATGAGCGCGATGAAGCCGGCGATCGGAGCGAGCCAGAACAGCGACGGAATTTCAGAAATTGTGGCCAACGGCCACAGGACAGGAGCGTGCATAGCGTGTGTCAGGGTTAGTTAAACAAAACCAGGGGGAGGTTAGTTATCGCGCGAGGTTGGAAATCCTCACGCGGTATTGCCAGCGTATTTGTCATAACTTGCAAAACTTGCCGCCAACTAACGCTTGCGGCGAAAATCGCTTCATTGAAATGCGACGACGTGGCACCGGTCATGCGACGCAGCCGGAACCGATTGACGCAGTCCGGAGATTGGCGTTGCGTGACCAGGATTCGACGAAAAATGCCCCTGCTCGAACTGAAAAACCTCACGAAGACCTACCGCCGCGCCGGTGAAGTGCCGCACGTGGTCGTCAACGTCCCTCACTTCACGCTCGGCGAGGGCGAACAGCGGGCATTGCGCGGCGAGAGCGGCTCGGGCAAGACGACGTTTCTCAACCTCATCGCGGGCATCCTCGCGCCCGACGCGGGCGAGATTCACTTCGAGGGACGCAATCTCGTCGGACTCGGCGAAGCGAAACGCGACCGGCTGCGCGCGGAGAAATTCGGTTACATTTTCCAGACTTTCAATCTGCTCCAAGGCCACACCGTCCTCGAAAATGTCGAACTCGGCATGGCCTTCGGCGGCGGCGTGGATCGGGCGCGCGCCGAGGAATTGATTCGCCGCGTGGGACTCGGCGAGCGGGTGCATTATTTTCCGGGGCAACTTTCGTCGGGCCAACAACAGCGCGTGGCGGTGGCGCGGGCGCTGGCGAACCGCCCGCGGCTCGTGCTCGCCGACGAACCGACGGGCAATCTCGATGAGCGCAACGCCCGCGAGTCGCTCGCGTTGATTCGCGAAGTCTGCCGCGAGAACGGTGCGGCGCTCCTCCTCGTGAGCCACGACGAGGCCGTGCTCGCGGAGTTTGAAAACATGCAGGATTTCGCCGCGCTTAATCGCGCGCTCGTGACCAATGGAGGTGCGTCATGATGATTCTCAACCTCATCTATCGCTCGCTACGGCAACACGCGGTCTCGACGATCGTGACGGCGGCGAGCATCGCGCTGGCGACGGGTTTGTTGCTCACCGTTTGGGTGGTGAAGACGCAATCGCAGGCCGTGTTCTCCGCGACGAATTCCGGCTACGACGCCGTGCTCGGCGCTCGCGGCTCGAAACTGCAATTGGTGCTCAACGCGATTTTCCACCTCGAAGCGTCGCCCGGCAATCTCGCGGCGGCCGACGTGGAAGCGGTGCGGCGTCACCCGGCGATCAAGACCGCGGTGCCGCTGGCGGTCGGCGATAATTTCTACGGCTGGCGCATCGTCGGCACGACGCCGCAGTTCTTCGACGTGGAATATCAACCCGGTCGACGCTACACGGTGGAGGCGGGCGGAAAGTTATTTGCCGATGGCGCGCGCGAAGCCGTCCTCGGCGCGCTCGCGGCGCGTCG
The DNA here is from genome assembly GCA_947085165.1 of uncultured Opitutaceae bacterium. Classification (GTDB taxonomy): domain Bacteria; phylum Verrucomicrobiota; class Verrucomicrobiia; order Opitutales; family Opitutaceae; genus Didemnitutus. The sequence continues at coordinate 39,343 of CAMTVI010000023.1, read as the reverse complement.
CTTGCAACTGAAAGTTGGCGACAAGCTGCATCCTTACCACGGACTGACTTTTGATGCGGCGGCGAAGCATGAGGAGGAATACACGGTAACGGGTATTCTCGCACCGACCAACACGCCCGTGGATCGCGTGATTTGGATTCCGCTCAGCGGCGTGCAAACGATGGCCGGACACGATCCGCGCACGGCGACGGATGTCAGCGCGGTGCTCATCCAACTGCGCGCGGCGTCGGCGGGCGTGATGCTCGATACGATGATCAACAAGCAGGGCAACCGCATGACGTTTGCTTATCCAATCGGCACGATTGTCGCGGAGATGTTCAACAAGATCAGCTGGGTGGACAAAGTGCTCGCACTGGTGGCGTGGCTCGTCGCGGCGGTGGCGGCGGGTTCGGTGTTGGTCAGTATCTACAATTCGATGAGTGCGCGGCGGCGCGACTTGGCGATTTTGCGCGCGCTCGGTGCGCGGCGGCGCACGGTGTTTGGCGCGGTCGTGGGCGAAGCGGCGGCGATTGGTGCGCTCGGCGCGTTGCTCGGTTTCGGCGCGTTCGCCGTGCTCTGCTCGGGCGTCGCGACGATGGTGCAGGCGCAGACCGGCGTGGTGTTGGAACCGTTTCAATGGAATCCCGTTTTCTGGTGGGGCCCGGCGGCGTTGCTCGGTCTGTCAGTGCTCGGCGGACTCCTGCCCGCGTGGAAAGCCTACCGCGTGCCCGTGGCGGAATCGATCGCGCCCGTGTCGTGAGTCGCACGGTTTCGCTTGGATTTCGCGGCGGGGCGTGTTCGCTTGCGAGCCATCAATCTATGAAGACAACTCTTCGACTCTGGGTAATCGTGGGCGCGACGGCGGCGCTGTTGTTAAGCGGCTGCGAGAAAAAGCAGCAAGGCGTCACTACTTACGGTAGTCCGCACACGCCGGGCGACTCGCGTCCGGCGGCGGCCGCTCCGACAGCTACCGGTCACGTGCACAAGGCGCCGAACGGCGGCGAACTCGTCGAGCTCGGTGCGCATCAATTCAACTTGGAATTTCGCTACGATGCGGCGCGCGGTATGTTGCGCGCCTGGGTGCTCGATGGGCACGCGCAAGAATTCGTGCGCGTGAGCATGGCCGCATTTGAGGTGCAGGAAGATAACGGCGCGCGCCGCGTCGTCACATTGCGCGCGATGGCCAACGAACTCACCGGCGAAAACGTCGGCGATTCGTCCTCCTTCGAAGGCGAGGCGCTGTGGCTGAAGGACATCAAACATTTTGACGGCGTGGTGAAGGCGGTTAGGGTGCGCGAAGTGGATTTCCGCGACGTGAAATTCCACTTTCACCCGTAATCCCGCTATGCTCGCTCCCGTAATCCGCCGTTTCGTATTCGCCGTCTGCGCTCTTGCGTTGGTCGGCGTGGTGTCGTCGCCGTTGGCGGCGGACGAGTCGAAAAAGGAATTCGAGTTGGTCGGCTTCGAGTTGCTCGCGGCATTTAATTACGTGCCGCCGGGCTACGAGACGATGGTGCCGGGCGCGAGCACGTCACCGGAGGACGCCGCGAAGTTGAACGCGCAGATCCCCGACTACGTGCGCGAACTCGACGCGAAGAAAATTTCCGTCACGGGCTTTATGCTGCCGACGAAATTCAAGGACGGCAAAGTAACGGAGTTTTTGTTGATGAAAGACCAGAGCGGCTGCTGCTTCGGGGCGATGCCGCGCATCAACGAGTGGATCATCGTCAAGATGGTGCAGGGGGGCATGCCGCCACTGATGGATGTGCCGCTGACGTTGATCGGGAAATTCAAGGTCGGTGAGTTGTTCGAAGAGGGTTACCTCTCCGGTATCTATCAACTCGAAGGCGAAAAATTCCTGACCCCGAAGGCGTGAGGCGCGCGACGGCGCGAACAAGGGCAGAAATGCTTAGCGTGAAATGTCGCGCTGCGTGAGGACTTTGATGCCGCGGTTGCTCAACGCTTGCGACGCGAGATCGACATCCTCGACTTTGAGCACGAGGCCGCAGCGACCGTGCGGTCGCGAAATGAACGAGTAAACGTAGTGGATGTTTACCTCGACCGTCTTGAAGCCGTGGAAGATTTCGCGGAGTTTTGATTCGTCGGCAAATTCGACCGCAAGCACATCGCACTCGGTGGAATAAAAATTGTTCGCCGCCATCAACTCGCGGGCGCGGTCGGGGTCGTCGACGACCGCGCGGATGATGGCGCAGTCGGTCGTGTCGAGCGTGGTCATCGCCATGACGTGCACGTTATGCTTGGCGAGCATGGCGGTGAGATCGTGCAGGCGACCGACGCGGTTTTCACTAAACACGGAAAATTGTTTCACCGGATCCTGCGCGAGAGTCGTGTCCATTTCTGCCATGACGGACGCGAAGCTAGGTTAGCGCGCGGCGTTGGTCAACTAGCCATCCGCGGCGCGGTCGCTGCTTGTCGCGCGCGTTGCGCCGCCGTAGCGTCGGGCTGATGACGAGCCATGATGCCCACCAACGCACGCAGCAACGCGCCGGAGAAAGCGCGCGGTTGGTCTTGCGCGGCATCGTGCTGAACGGTGGGTTGGCGGCGGTGAAATTGGCGGGCGGTGTGTTTGGCAACACCTACGCTTTGATCGCGGATGCAGCGGAGTCGCTGCTCGATATTCTCACGTCGATTTTGGTGTGGGCGGGTTTCCGCGTGGCGGCGCGTCCGCCGGATGCGGATCATCCCTACGGCCACGGCAAAGCGGAGTCACTCTCGGCACTGGCGGTGGCGTTGTTCGTGTTTGCGATGGCGGGTTGGGTGGCGTGGCACGCGGTGCGCGAAATCCAAACGCCGCATCAAGGCCCGGCGTGGTGGACGCTGTTGGTGTTGGCGGGCGTGGTGGCCTTGAAGCTGGCGTTTGCGCGACGCTTGCGGCGGGCGAGTCACGAAATCGGCAGCACGGCGCTCGGCGCGGAAGCGATGCACCATTGGTCGGACGCGATGACGTCGGCCGCGGCGTTTGTTGGCATCTCGCTTGCGTTGTGGGGCGGCAAGGGTTGGGAAACGGCGGATGATTGGGCGGCCCTGTTTGCGTGTGTGATTATCGCGGCGAATGGCGTGGCGATTTTCATGAAGGCGCTGGGCGACGTGATGGACACGGCCGTGGCGACGGAATTTGAACAAGAGGTGCGCGCGATTGCGCTGCGCGTAGACGGCGTGCTCGCACTCGATAAATGTCGCGTGCGCAAGAGCGGGCTCAGTCACCTCGTGGATATTCAAGTGCGCGTGGACGGTGAACTCACCGTGCGCGCCGGGCACGACATCGCGCACGCCGTGAAAGACGCGCTCGTCGCCTCCCCTGCTCACGCCATCACCGACGTCACCGTGCACGTCGAGCCGATGCGGTGAACACGCCCGCGCACTAGGGCCGGGCGTTGGTGCTGGAAGCGTTGGCGGGGCTTGGCCTGCCGCAGTCACGACAAGGTGGTGATGACGGCGCCATCCAGTCGCCGTCGCCGCGACTAGCGCTCGCGCGACTTGGACGACGGGGAATTGGTTTCGCCGGCGCTGGTGGCGCAGGCGACGGCTTGGCGCGGTGGGGTGGCGAGAGTTTTGCGATTCTTGGCCACGGTGATCGTAGCGACACCGGCGATGATGACGGCGGAGGCGACGAGGATGCGTGAGCTGAGTTCCTCGCCGGCAAATTGCCAGCCGAGGAAGACAGCGACGATGGGATTGACGTAAGCGTAGGTTGCGACGCGCGAGGGTGTGCTGTGCTTCATTAACCAGACAAACGTCGTGAAACCGATCAACGAACCGAAGACCACGAGGTAAAACCACGCCATCATCGAACGCGTGCTGATGGCGGCGACATTGAGGTCGGTGAGTTCGCCGCAGACGAGACTGACGCCGAAAAGCCAGACCGCACCGGTGAGCATTTGAATTGCCGCACCAGTGAACGGTTCGGCCGGCTTCGTGGCGTAGCGCGTGTAGATCGAGCCGATGCTCCAAAACAGACAGGCGAACACGAGGGCGATGATGCGCATCGGATCGAGGCCTTCAGGACCGGTGCGCAACACGTCAGGGCCGACGAGCAGTCCGAGACCGATCATGCCGAGGGCGAGTCCGGCGAAAGTCGCGAGATTGGGACGCGAGCCGCGTTGGCCGTCCTTGAAAATCCCCTGCACCGCCCAATCGAGCAACACGATGAACACCGGGCCGATGGAAATAATCAGCGTGGCGATACCGGACGGAATTTTCTGCTCGGCCCACGAGACGAGACCGTTGCCACCGAGGAGCAACAGCGCGCCGATGAGGGCGTTGTCGCGCCATTGGCGGGCGGTGGCGTGGAAGCCGCGCGTGAGGGCGATGAAGCCGGCGATGAGCGCACCGGCGAGGAGGAAGCGCCCGCTCGCCATCAAAAACGGCGGCATGGTTTCGACGGCGATTTTGATCGCGAGGTAGGTGGAACCCCAAACGAGATAGATCGTGGCGAAGCCGAGAATCAGAGCAAAGCGGGAAGGTGTGGAGGAGGCGGACAAGGCGAACGAAAGTGGAAGGGAAACAAGTCCTGCGCGAAAGGACGAAAAACGAACAACGAATTCGCAACTCTCCCACGAGTGAAGTTTGAAAAATTCCCGCAGTAAACGACTGTCGTTTAGACCATGATTTCGCCGCGCAGGTAGAGGGCAGCGTGGCCGGCGAGGCCCACGCGGTCACCGCGCAGCTCACAGAATACTTCACCGCCCCGAGCGGAGAGTTGGCGCGCGTGAAGCCGGTTCTTTCCAAGGCGCTCCGCCCAGTAGGGCGTGAGCACGCAGTGCGCCGAGCCCGTGACGGGATCCTCCGGCACACCGACGCGCGGGGCGAAGAAGCGCGAGACGAAGTCGCAGTCCTCCCCGGGGGCGGTAACGATGGTGCCATACTGTTCTAGAGTGGCGAGGGTTGCAAAATCGGGTCGGATGGCGCGGATTTCTGCGGCGGTGGCGAAGACCGCGAGGTTGGCTTGCGCTTGGGCGTAAAATGCCGGGGTTGCGCCAAGGCCCCGAATCAGCGCCGGGGGCGGGGTGACGGGGACCGCGGGCCGCGACGGGAAATCGAGTTCCAGCATGCCGTCGGGTAATCGACGGACGTGCAGCGGGCCGGAGCGTGAGTCGAACGTAAGGCGTTCACCGGCGAAACCGAGCTGAGTGAACAAGACGAAGGCGCTCGCCAGCGTGGCGTGGCCGCAAAGATCGACCTCGGCACTGGGCGTGAACCAGCGGAGGTGATACCGGCCGGGTTCGGTGGGCACGAAGAAGGCGGTCTCGGCGAGGCCGTTCTCGAAAGCGATGCGTTGCATGAGCGCATCGGCGGGCCAGGCGGTGAGTGGGACGACGGCGGCCGGGTTACCGGCAAAGACCGCAGGAGAGAAGGCGTCGATCCAGTAGAGAGGGAGTTTCATGGGACTGAGTGTAGCGGCGCTTCGGACGGACCGGCAGGAGCAATGGTGGGTGGGGAGTGGCGGCACAGCCGCGTCAGGAGTATTGGGCGAGCGCTGCTCCGGTGAGGCGAAAGATTGTCCAATCCTGCATCGGGACGGCGCCGAGTTTTTGGTAGAAATCGATCGCGGGTTGATTCCAGTCGAGCACGGACCACTCCATGCGTCCGCAACCACGCGCGTTGGCGATGGCGGCGAGGTGGAGCAACAAGGCGCGACCGTAACCGGAGCCGCGATAATCCGGGCGAACGAAGAGATCTTCGAGATAGAGACCGGGTTTGGCGAGGAAGGTGGAGAAGTTGAAAAAATAGAGGGCGAAGCCGACGGGTTGCGCATCGGCGAAGGCGAGCACGCAATGCGCGGCGGGGGCGTTGCCGTTGGCCGGGAAAAGTTGTGCGGCCAGCGCAGATTCGGTGGCGGTGACTTCGTGGGCGAGGCGTTCGTAGACGGCGAGTTCGCGGATCAGTTGGAGAATGAGCGGAATGTCGGCGGCGCTGGCCGGACGGATTTGCAGGGTGGGTGTCATGGAATTACGGCGGAAATTGGTGGTCAGGGTGAAACTAAAACCAGCCAAACCGCAATCTCGCGCACCCGCCGAAGCGAAGCATTGGGGATGGGTTTGTGACTCGACAAACCAAGGGTGGGGGCTTGGCTTCTGGTGGTCACCATGTTTTTCAAATCCAGTCGTGCGCACTCGCTGGGACTGTTGGTTGCGTTGGTAGGCGGGCTTGTAGTTGGCACTCCAATTTGGGGTGGCGAGCCGGCGTTGGAGCGAGTGGTGGTGCAGTTGCCCTACAATCACCAGTTTCAGTTTGCGGGATTTTACGCGGCGGAGTTGCGGGGCTATTTTGCGGCGGAAAACTTGGCGGTGGAACTGCGTGAGGCGACGCGTGATCGGCTGCCGGTTGAAGAAGTGATCGCCGGTCGGGCACAGTATGGTTTATCCGGCCCGAAAGCACTACTGGCGCGGATGAATGGCGCCCCGATTGTCGCGCTGGCGGCGATTTTTCAGCATTCTCCTTTTGCGGTGATGGTGCGGGCGGATTCGGGGATCGCCACTCCGACGGATTTGATCGGTAGGCGTATCGCATTTAATCCGACGTCGAGCAATCTGGAGATCCGGGCGATGTTTCACCTTGAAGGCATGAAGAGCGACCAGCTCATCATGGTGCCGGACAAGCCGCAGTTTAATGAAATCCTCGCGGGCGAAGCGGACGCGATGCAGGTTTTCGTAACTGATGCACCGTTCGATGCGGCGGTGGCCGGATTGGAGGATCGCTTGATCCGTCCGGCCGATTACGGAGCGGATTTCTACGGAGAAACTTTTTTTACGTCGGAAATCGAAGTGCGGGACCATCCGGAGCGGGCACAGGCGATGCGACGGGCATTGGTGCGCGGTTGGGAATATGCGCTCGATAACCCGGAGGAGATCATTGAATGGATTCTCGAGACGCATGGATCGGCGTATCCGCGGCTTACGCGGGAGCGGTTGGAATTTGAGGCGTCGGCAACGGCGAAGTTAATCAACCCGGACCTCGTTGAGATCGGGCACATCAATCCCGGTCGGGTGCGCAAGCTCGGAGAATTGGTGGTAGCGCTCGGTCAAGCACCGGACACGCGCGCCTTGGACGGCTGGATTTATACGCCGCGTTCGGAGCGGATGCCGAACTGGGTTTGGTGGCTGGTCGGCGTGGGCGGGCTCGCGGTGCTGGTGGCGTTGGGTGTGTTGCTGGCGAATCGACGCTTGGCGCGGTTGGTGGAACGACGAACGAAGGAACTGCGTGAAGCGGAGAAGAAGCAGCGCGAGTTGTTCGAATTGGCGCCGACGCCCATCGTGGTGCAGGACTTGCGGGCGATGGTGGCGCGCTTGCAGGAATTGCGGGCGCTAGGCGTGAAAGATATTCGCAGTTATGTGGCAGAGAAAGAGGGGAGACTGGAGGAGCTTTTCCGTCTGAAGAGGGTCGTTGCGGCGAATCGTCAGGCACTCGCGCAGACGGGATTCAGCAGCACGGAGGCGATGGATGAGGGCCTGCGGGCCATCATGACTCCGCAGTCGATGGCCGGATTCGTCGATGAGTTGCAGACCATTTGGGAAGGACGGAAGGAAATGAGGATTGAGAAAACCTACCGTTCGAAAAAAGGGAACGTCATCTACATGTTGCTGAATTGGTCCGCCGACACGGTGGACAACCAAACTGATTACGGGCAAGTGCGCATGGTTTTCACGGACATCACCCAGATTCGCGAAGCGGAGCGGGCGTTGTATGAGAGTGAGGAACGCTACCGCAGTCTGTTCGAGACGACGCCGAATCCGATGTATATCTTCGACGTCGAAACAATGCGGATCGTGATGGTGAACGATGCCGCCGTGACGCGCTACGGCTACACGCGCGACGAATTCCTCGCGATGACCGTAGCGGAGCTCCGACCGGCCGATGAGGCGGCTCGACTCAAACAGGCGATGAAGGAATTTAGCGCCAGTCCGAACAATACGACCGGTGCGCATGCGGCCGGTTTGTGGCGGCATCGGTGTAAGGATGGTTCAATCCTCATCGTGGAAGTTTTCACACACAATCTGCTGTTGAACGACCGCCCCTGCGTGTTGTCGCTGCCTTTTGATATCACCGCCAAGCTCGCGGCGGAGCGGGCGCTGCGCGACAGCGAGGCGCGTTATCGCGAACTCTTCGAAAATGCCGTCGGTGGCGTCTATCGGGCGACACCGGAAGGTCATTTCATCTCGGTGAACCCCGCGATGGCGCGGCTCTATGGTTTTGAGTCGCCCGCGGAGATGCTCGCGTGGCGCGAGCGCGAACACGGCGGCGCGGCCTACGCCGACGCGAAGGAATATCAACGCTTCGCCGAACTGATCAACCGCAACGGCAAGGTGGAGAATTTTGAGACACGCATCGTTGATCGCGAAGGCAAGACGCGATGGGTCTCCGAGACGTCGCGCGTAGTGCGCGATGAAGACGGCGCGTTGCTTTACTACGAAGGGTTCGTCACCGACATCACCGATCGCCGTCGGCTCGAGGGCGAAATGGCGCGCGCGTCGAAGCTGGAGGCCGTCGGAATTCTGGCCGGTGGCATCGCGCATGATTTTAACAACATCCTCACGGTCGTGTTGGGCAATGTGACGCTGGCAGAGCTCGATTCGGGCAACGACAGTTCGGTTGGACGCATGTTGCATGACGCGAAGCGCGCGACGCTCCGGGCGCGCGATCTCACGCAGCAATTACTGACGTTTGCCAAAGGCGGCGATCCGGTGCGTGCGACGGTGGCGTTGCCGGAGTTGGTGCGTGAGTCGGCGCAGTTTGCGATGCACGGCTCAAAGAGTCGTTGTGAGTTTGAGTTGCCGGCGGACCTCTGGCCTGCCCACGCCGACAAAGGACAAATCAGCCAAGTGGTGCAAAATCTGGTGATCAATGCCGCGCAAGCGATGCCAGAGGGCGGGTTGGTGCAAATCGTCGCGGCCAACGTGCGACTCACCGCGGGGCGCGTCGCGCAATTGCCGGCAGGCGACTACGTCAAACTAACCGTGCACGATAACGGCACGGGAATTTCGGCAGAACATCTCGTGAAAATTTTCGATCCGTATTTCACGACCAAGCAACAAGGGAGTGGCTTGGGGCTAGCCACGGTGTATTCCATTATCCGCAAGCATCAGGGACACATCATGGCGGAATCCAAACTCGGCGAAGGCACCCGATTTCAACTGTGGTTGCCGGCGGCCGCGCACGCGGCTGCCGAGTCGCCCGTCGCGGAACCAGTCGTGCAAAAGTTGCAAGCGCGAGTGCTGTTCATGGATGACGAAGCGCCAATTCGCGAAATGGCTAATCATTTCATCAAGCGGCTCGGTGGTGAATTTGTGGGAGCGGCGGATGGCAGGGAAGCGCTGCGGATTTACGAGGAGGCTCGCATGGCGGGCCGACCTTTTGATGTGGTGGTGATGGACCTGACGGTGCCCGGTGGCATGGGCGGCCGGGAGGCGATGGAGAAGCTGTTGCAAATCGATCCGCAGGTGCGCGCGATTGTTTCCAGCGGTTATTCGAGCGACCCAGTGCTCGGCAGTTATCGCCGTTATGGCTTCTGCGGGATTTTGCCGAAGCCCTACAGTTTGGACCAGTTGCAGAAAGTGCTCGCGAGCGTCATTTCGGGCCGCAACTCCGGTTCGCCGTTCTGAGCGGGGTTACGGCAAATGGAGGCGCAAACGCGTCTGTTGAGCGAGCGGCGGGGATTTTTGCGGGGTTGCAATACGCCGTCGGGCTCGCGATAAGCCCTTTCACTACATGCTCCGTAAGCTCCTTTCCAAGATTAAGCAGACGCTCAAGCCCGGCACTAAAAAAGCCGTCGAGAAAAAGTCCGCACCTCTCCCACGTCCAGCGAAGCCGACCCACCGCGGCGGCCAACGCAGCGAAGGCAAACCGTCCGACGCGCCGCGCGCGCCCGAATCATCCGGCCGTTCGCATGAACCGCGCGGGCGCGATGAAGGTCGTGGTGGCAACCGTGGACGCGGCCAAGGCCGTGGTCGCGGGCAAGACCAACGTGGACACAGTCAGGGCCAACGCAGCCACGACCAACACGCTCCGGCCTACGATGGTCGCCGCCGCTCGCCAGAGCAGCGTGCGCAAGCGTCCGCCCCGCGCGACGAAGGTCCGGCGAAGCCGTTGCCGGAAGTGCCGAAGATCGAGTCCGCTTTCACCGCGCTCGGCCTCAATGATCGTCTCGCCTACGCCGTGCAGCAAATGGGCTACGAGTCGCCCACGCCGATTCAGGCTCAAGCGATTCCGCAAGTCTTGGCCGGCAAAGACGTCATCGGCTCTGCGCAAACCGGCACGGGCAAGACGGCGGCGTTTGCGTTGCCGATTTTGCAACGTCTCGGCAGCCACGGTAAATTGCGCTGCTTGATTCTCGAACCGACCCGCGAACTCGCGGTGCAAGTCGAAGAAGCTTTTAAGGGTTTTGCGAAATACACCGATCTGCGCATGACCGTGGTTTACGGTGGCGTCGGTTACGGTAAGCAGCGCGAAGACCTCACGCGTGGCGTTGATGTGCTGGCGGCGACGCCGGGCCGCCTACTCGACTACATGGAGCAGGGCGAAATCATCCTCGATGACGTCGAAGTCCTTGTGCTCGACGAAGTCGACCGCATGCTCGACATGGGCTTCCTGCCCGACGTGAAGCGCATCGTCGCCAAGGTCGCGAAGAATCGCCAAACGTTGTTTTTCACCGCGACGCTGCCGCCGGAAATTGAGCAACTCGCCGCGTGGGCGCTGCGTGATCCGTTCAAGATCGCCGTCAGCCGTGAGCGCTCGACCGCCGAGACGATTACCCACGCGTTTTACCCGGTCGTGCAGTCGCAGAAATTCGACCTGTTGGTCCGCTTGCTCGAAAACACGCAGTATCACAGCGTCATCATCTTCTCGCGCACCAAGGCCGGCGCCGACTACGTCGCGAGCCGTTTGGAGCGCGCTGGTCACACGGTCGCCGTCATGCATGCCGACCGCAGCCAACAGGAGCGCACGGACGCATTGAAAGGTTTCAAGTCCGGCAAATACGAAGTGCTCGTGGCGACGGATCTCGTCGCCCGCGGCCTCGACATCGCCGACGTCTCGCACGTGATCAATTTCGACGTGCCGGAAAACCCGGAAGACTACGTGCACCGCATCGGCCGCACGGGTCGCGCCCAGAAAACGGGTGATGCCTTCACGCTCGTGACCGAGGAAACCTGGCGCGACGCGCGCAGTATCGAGCGTTTCATCGGCCAAGCCATCGACTGGAAGAAGGTCGAGGGCTTCGACTACATTTACTCCGGCATCTTCGACGGCGGCGGCATGCCGCAAGCCGCACCAGAGAAGCCGAAGAGCCGGTTGACGCGTGGCGGTCGCCGCTGAGTCGGGCGACCGCGCCGTCGGCGCAGCTTAGGCGGCGTAAACGCCGCCGTTCACATCGAGCGTCGCGCCGGTGATAAAACCGTCGTATTCGCTCGCGAGGAACAACACCGCGCGCGCGACGTCGTCGGCGTTGCCACCGCGTCCGAGCGGAATCCCCGCGATCGTCGCTTGGGCGGATTCTTTTGTCGTGTGCGTGTTGTGGAAGCTGGTGCCGAGGATGAGGCCGGGGGCGAGCGCGTTGACGCGGATGCCTTGCGGGCCGACTTCGTTGGCGAGGGCGCGCGTGAACGTGAGCACGGCGCCTTTGGACGTGGAGTAGGCGAGCGAGCCGGCGTGGCCGCCCTTGCGGCCGGCGAGCGAGGAGAGATTGACGATGCTGGCGCCTCCGTTGGCTTGCGCGGCGGCGATCAAGTGCGGCGCGGCAGCGCGGGTGACGCGGCGGAGGCTGCCGACGTTGAGTGACATCACTTCGGTCCAGAAGGCGTCGTCGGCTTCGGCCAGCGTGCGGCGCGCGACGAGCGAACCGGCGTTGTTGATTAAAATATCAATGCCGCCGAGATAGGTATGCGCGGCGGTGACGAGTGCTTCGCAACCGGCGGTTTCGGTGAGGTCGGCGCTGGCGGAGCCGCAGCGTTTGCCTTGCGCGGTGGCCTCGGCGACGAGCGCCTGGGCGGCGTCGGCGCTGGAGCGGTAATGGACGAAAATGTCGCAACCGGCGGCGAGGAAATGGCGGGAGATGGCGAGGCCGATGCCTTGGGCGCCAGCGGTGATAAGAACGCGTTTGCCTGCGAGTGAACCCATAGTGGAGTTATTACGCCGCGCGAGCCGATGGGCGTCAACGGCGCGGTATGGCATTAACAAGATTGCCGTTGCGCGGGAGAGCGGGAGCGCTTGGCTCGCGATTTCCCATGAAGCTCGAGATTCCGCACGGCGAATTCGCCGGCTACATTTTTGACTGCGACGGCACCTTGGTGGACACGATGCCGTTGCACTATCGGGCGTGGAATCTGGCGATGCAGCGCTACGGATTACAGGGCGATTTGAGCGAGGATTTGTTTTACTCGCTCGGCGGCGTGCCGACGCGGCGGGTGGCGGAGTTGCTGGCCGAACACTACGGGCTCACGCTCGATCCGGATCGCGTGTTTGTGGAAAAGGAGGAGTTGTTTCTCGAAAATCAGACTGCGTTACGCGTCATTCCGGCGGTGGTGGATTTTGCGCGGGAAGTGGCGAAGCGCGCGCCGGTGAGTGTGGCGTCGGGCGGACCGAAACCGATCGTGCGGCAGACGTTGGCGGCGGTGGGACTGACGGAGTTGTTTCCGATTGTGATCACGCCGGAAGATGTGGTGCGTGGAAAGCCGTGGCCGGATATGTTTTTGCTCGCGGCGGAGCGGATGGGCGTGGCGCCGGAAAAGTGTCTGGTGTTTGAGGACGCAGAGCCCGGTTATCGTGCAGCGGAGGCGGCGGGGATGCAGTTCGTGCGCGTGCCGAGCCGGACGATGGCGCGTTGAGGTGATGCGGAGCGCGCGGGTTTTGGTTTGAGTCAGGTGCGTCGGCGCTGTGAAGGTGTCGGCATGACTTACGCGGAGTTGGCCAATCCTGGAATTCTAACGCAGCCGGTTTACGAGCCGGGTAAGCCGATCGATCAGGTCGCGCGGGAGTTGGGCTTGGATCCGGCGGGGATCATCAAGTTGGCGTCGAACGAGAATCCACTCGGGCCGTCGCCGCTGGCGTTGGCGGCGGCGCAAAGAGCGTTGTTGGACGCGCATCTTTATCCCGACGGTGGTTACTACGCGCTGCGCGAGCGTTTGGCGCGCAAGTGGGCGTTGGGCATGGACCAATTCGTGATTGGCAACGGATCAAATGAGATCATCGAGTTGCTCGGGCATGCGTTTTTGGCGCCGGGCGTGGAGTGCGTGATGCACCAGTCGTCGTTTGTCGTCTACAAGTTGGTCACGCTGATGTTTGGCGCGAAACCGGTGGAAGTGCCGCTCGCGGCGGGGTTGCAACAGGATTTGAAAACGCTGTTGACCGCCGTGACGCCACGGACGCGACTCGTGTTTCTGGCGAGTCCGGCGAATCCGGTGGGCGTAACGAATAGCAAAGCAGAGATTTACGAGTTTGTGCGCGCGTTGCCGGAGCACGTGATTTTTGTGTTCGACGAGGCCTACGCTGAGTATCTCGACAATCCACCGGACTTGCGGCCGCTGTTGGCGGAAGGACGCAAGGTGATCGGCTTGCGGACGTTTTCGAAGATTTACGGACTCGCGTCGCTGCGGGTCGGCTACGGTTACGGCGCGAAGGAGTTGATCGCGGTCGTGCAGCGCGCACGTCAGCCGTTCAATGTTAACGCGGTGGCGTCAGCGGCGGCGGTGGCGGCGTTGGGTGACGAGGAATTTGTCCAACGTTGCCGTCAGGCGAATGCGGCGGGGCGCAAACAGCTCGGCGAGGGCTTGGCCAATCTGGGACTCGAATACGTGCCGGGTGGTGGGAATTTCGTGCTCATCCGCGTCGGAGACGGCGTGGCGGTGTTCGATGCGTTACAGCGGCGCGGCGTGATCACACGGCCTGTGAAAGGCTACGGGTTGCCCGAATGGTTGCGCGTGAGCGTGGGCACGGCGGCGGAAAACGAGCGATTGCTTGCCGGACTGGCCGCAGTGATCGCGAGCAATTGAAGGGACCTCAGCGCTTCACGCTGGCGGCGGCGGTGGCGCGGGCGACGGTATCGCGCACTTCGGCCATGATCGTATTCTGTTCCGGGTGAAAGAGGTGCAGGTCGCTACCGAATTGGCTATAAACGAGATTGAGCACGTCGAGTGAGGGGCGGCGCATTTCCATGAGGCGGCGCACGTATTTTGGGAGAGTGTCGAAGTGGCGCCCTTCGGCTTCAATCCGCACAAGCGTGGTAAGCGAATTTTGATTCAAACGGTCGATGTCGACGGCGCGAGTTAACACTGTTCGCGCGTGCTCGGCATTGCCGAGAGCGATGAGGCGGGTCGCGATGGCGTTCAAATTGTCTGCACGAAGATTGGTCAGAGTAAGGAGGTGATCGAGGTGGAGCCGTGCATCATCGGGGCGATTCAGGCCGAAAAGGGCGACGGCTTGGAGACTGTCGAAAACTGCGCCGAACTGATTGGCCCATTGTGGGTTTCGCTGAGTGTATTGGCGAATGAGCGCCAAGCCTTCGGAGTATTGACCAGCGACGATGGTAGCCTCTGCCGCCATCAAAGAGGGCGCTTCGAGCGGCCAAGCGTTGGCCATAAAGATCTTCTCGATGCGTTGCACCAGTGCGGGTTGCCCAGTGTTGGCGGCAAAATCGCCGAGTGCGAGTAGGGCATTGGGGTTGTTGCTGAAGTGAGTGAAATAGGACTCAACTTCGCGAGCCAAGTCCACGGTGAGTTTTTGTTCGTGGTAAAGGTAGAGGAAATCGATTCGAGGTGCGTGGGAAAGAGGGTCGCTCGTCAGCCGCAAGGTAGCGTTGAGCTCGACGGCGCGGGTCTGGCCGAGGCGACGGCGAATCTGGCCGATGAGAATGTAGGCTTCATCGCTTGCTTTGTCGCGGCGAATCAGGTCCTCAAGGCGAAGGAGCGCGAGTTCGTGAAAGTCGCGTTCGGAATCCATGCGCGATTGAAGTAGTGCGCCCTCGGTAGATTGGTCGAGGCCGTGAGTGGAAAGCAGAATTTCCGCACGATCGTAGTTGCCGCGATGATAAGCGACGGTGGCGGCAAACAGAGCCACGAGCGGGCGACCCGCGAGATGAGGTTGTGCGAGTAGATCGTCGCAAGAGGCTGAGAGCTCGGCATCGAAATGAAATTCGAGCAAGAACTGGAGGACCGTGCGCAGATGCGACTCGTTGTCGGCAAATGTGGTGATTTTGTCGGTGAGGACGATTTTGGCCAGATCGGGGCGCCGATAGAGGACGTAGAGTTGGGCGAGCTCGATACGGCCTGACGCATTGCGCGGAGAACGGGCCACGCCGGAGCGATAAAGGTGGAGTGCTTGGTCAAATTCCCGGCTTTCCATCGCGGCTTTTGCCTCGATCAAGTGGTGTTCACCCAGAGCATGACGCAAATTCCCCCAGCGGTGCGGAAATGCGGTATCAATCAATCTCGCCGTGGCTACTCCGCGATACTCGCACAGATAAAGCCATAATCCAGCACTCGCGACCGACCAGCCCAACAGGATTAGCAAAACCAGTGCAGCGATGATGCGCTTCCAATGAAGAACTGTGGTGACGCAACCGTCGCGATCGCAGAATTGCGTGAAAAAAAGTGCTGCAAAACGTTCCATCATGAGCTAGCAACCTCTTACTTAATAACCCGCCTACGCCAAGGGGGAAGTGCATGAGGGAGAACGTAATTTCACAGAAATTATAGCCTTGCTACCGAAATTCCTTTGCATCTTCCTTGAAGGCCTAGGTCACTTTTGGTCTAAATTGTCCGATCTATCGCACTCGTAACAAACCATGAAAATTAAAGCTGGATTCCTTGCCGTCGCCACACTCGTTGGCGCAAACCTCAACGCCGCACCGTTCGCCGCCTTGGGAGACAATGCTGAACTCTTCCTGACCGCGTCCGCATCGGTGACGATTGATGACAATATCTATCTTCGTAACACGAACGAAGTGGATGACATGATCTTCACGTTCACTCCGGGCCTCGATCTGGTTTTTGGCCGCAACGCCCAATTAAGCGGCAACGTTTACTATCGTCACAAGATTCTGCGCTACAGCGATGTTTCTCAGCAGAACACGGACTTGCTCAGCGTTGGTTTTAACTCTCTCTACGATAACGGAAAAACGAAGTTCGATGTTGGCGTCAATTACGCTGAAAATGCCCAGAATGAAATCAGCGCACCCGGTTTCATTGTGGCTAGCAACACGATGAGCTTTCGCGCTTTAAGCGAATTCGGATTGTCTCAGAAAACAACTTTCGGTGTCGGTTTACGTTACGATGAAACCGATTACAGTGTCGTCGGTGCATTTCGGAACAATAACATCTGGACCTTGCCGGTAGATCTGTATTTTGAGGCAACCCCTAAGATGCAGGTTAGTGTTGGCTATCGCTACCGTGCGACCGATCTCGCAGGAAACGGAATCGATAATGTCGACCACTTCCTCAATGTTGGTGCACGCGGCGAATTCACCCCGAAATTAGTTGGACAAGTCCGCGTGGGTTACAACAAGCGTAACTTCGAGCGCACCTTAGCCGATGTCTCCAATCTGGGCGTCGACGCCAGTCTGTCCTATGCTTACTCGGCAAAATCCACCTTCAATCTTGCTGTTTCTAATGACTTCGGCAATTCAGCCAACGGTGACTCTACCGAGAGCCTCGCGATTACGGTTGGTGGAAGAGTCAAACTTGACGAGCAATGGAGCTGGGATGCCAGTCTTGCCTTCCGATCGATCGAATATCCGACTCGTAGCGACGACTTTTTCGAAGGTAACGTCGGTTTCCGTTACTCTTATAGTGCATTCTTAGACTTCACTGGTTCCTACACGCATCGGAAACTGAGCTCCAGTCGGGCCCTGTTTGAATTCGCAAACAACGTATTCTTCGTCGGCGCGAACATCCGTTACTAACCGGGGTTAAATTTTACGACGGAAGGGGATCGCAGACGATCCTCTTCCGTTTTTCTTTTACATATGAGAACATTTTATTTGATGGTTCTGTTTGCGATTGGTTTGAGCAAGGTTGCCGTAGCCCAGAGCGAATCTCCAATTTCGAGCGATTATGTGCTACAACACCTCGATCTCTTGAGAATTGTAGTGTTTCAGGAACCCGATTTAGAAAGACAGGTGCGCATTAGTCAGGAATCCACCATTAATCTCCCGTTAATTGGAATCATCGATTTGACTGGGAAATCAGTGAGACAAGCTGAGGAAACCCTAAGGGCTCTTTACGACGCAGACTTCCTGCGCAATCCGCAAATTACGATTACGGTTTTGGAATATTCTCAACGCACCGTGCAGGTCCTCGGTGCAGTAAATCAGCCCGGTGCAATCGCATTTATTCCAGAACAATCAATGGGCATTGTGGAGGCGATCGCGCGAGCGGGTGGTCCGAGTAGATTGGCAGAAAAACGACGAATTCGGCTGACCCGCCAATTACCAGATGGCAGAACAGAGACGGTCACTGTCAATATTGATGAAATCTTGCAGGGCAATTCCAGCGAACGCTGGTTACTGAAAAAAGGTGATGTTATTTTCGTCCCCGAACGACTTCTTTAAGCAGCAATGGAACCGAAAAAATTCGATAAAGGATCAGGCGCAGGAGCCTATCCATATACCTATTACGGCAATAATTACGGAGCCTTTGGCGCCGGCGGGGCCGGAGAAACTGGCGTGCAGCGCAGTTTCCACGATTACGTGCTTATTTTGCGGGAGCGAATTTGGTATATAGTTTTGGTTTTTCTCTTGGTTTTCAGCTCGGCCATGGTTTACACCTTCACTAAAACGAAGGACTACATGTCAGTGGCGAGCGTTCAGATTTTCCGCCGCGACCCTGTTATTATGCAGGTGCAGGGCGTCGTTGATAACGAAATTCGTTCTGCGGAAGATTTAAATACGCAGGTAAAAATCTTAGAAAGCCTCACAATTGTGAAAAGTGTTGCAGATCGTCTGACTGGCGAAGATTTGCGGCAGTTTCTTGCTCCCTTTCAGAAAGAGAGCAGTGAAGAACCACTCGATGCGGCGCGAATTATTTTGGGCAACCGAAAGGTCGTTCCGGTCCGACTTAGTATGATTATTCAGGTGCAATATACGCACCCAGATAAGTTCATTGCGGCAAAGGTAGCCAATCTTTTTCTAGACGAATACATCGCGCATACTTCTCGACTTCGCATCGAGGAATCGATGAAAGCCGTGGATGAACTCAAAATTCGCGCCGATCAGCAGAAAAAACGGGTCGAAGAAATGGCGATAAGTCTGCAAGCCTATCGTGAAAAGAATAATCTTATCTCACTCGATCAACGCAAAGACATTGTAACCGAAAAACTGAAGGCGCTCAATCTCTACGTCACCCAAACTAATGCGCGCTTTAAGGATGCTGAAGTTCGTTGGCGGCAGGTTCAGGAGCGGCGTGAACCATTGTCCGGTCTGCTCGATCTCACCTTTGTTTCAGGTCAGCAATTAATCGGTCAATTGGTGCAACAAATTGCTGCACAAAAAATCGTAATTGCACAATTGAGAGAGCGCTATCGTGACAAGCACCCGAAGATGATTGAGTCCGTTAATTCACTCAATCAAACGGAACAGGAGTTGAATCGAGCATTAGTCTCAACGGCCTCAATGATTGAGTCGGAATACCAGACGGCTTTTCGAAATGACCAAGAAGCCCGTTCTGCACTTGCATCGCAAGAGACCGAATCGCTGGATCTTGATAGGGCTGCGGTTGAGTATACAAACCTTGAGCGCGACTTGCGCATCAGTGAACAATTGCTCCAGAATACCCTAGCGCGAATGAAGGAAACCTCGATGACCAGCACGATCGAGACGCAAAATTCTCGCGTGGTGGATCGAGCAGGCCCTTCGCTCAGGCACTACTCTCCAAACATTCCATTAAATCTTGTCTTAGGCTTTATCGGCGGCATCGGCTTGGGCACCGTATTTGCTTTCTTCGTCGCCTACATCGACGACCGCGTGAAGAGTTCTTATGACATCGAAGGCGTCATCGGTCTGCCTTTGGTCGGAATTATTCCGGAAATAAAGCGGATGGAGCAGCCAGAAAAGGCACAGATCGTCATTAATAACCAAGACAAGCAAGTTGCTGAAGCCTTCCTCGCACTTCACTCGTCCTTGCGCTTGAAGGACGAGAGTAAGAGCGCGCAAGCGATTCTCGTGACCAGCACAGTCCCTGGCGAAGGTAAGTCCTTCGTTTCCACCAATCTTGCGCTCACTTTTGCTAGCCACGGCGAGCGCGTGGTGATCATTGACTGCGATCTTCGGAAGCCTAATATCCACAAATCTTTCCGCATCGAAAATTTGAAGGGTGTCATCGATATCTGCGCTGGCACCGCAACGATTGAAGATGTTGCCGTGAAGGACGTCTATCCGGGCCTAGATGTTATCCCGGCCGGTGGCCGCGCGAAGAATCCGACCCAGATCCTAAACAGCAAAGGCTTTGAGGTGATGATCTCCGAACTTCGAAAGCGTTACGACCGCGTCTTCATTGACACGCCGCCGCTCGCCGCGGTGAGCGATTCACTGATTATTCTGCCTTTGGTAGATGGTTCAGTCTTCACCATCTACTTCAATCGTGTTCGTCGTAAGGCCGCGCAGTTCGCCGCTCGTCGTTTGCTTGAAGCCAATGTCCCGTGCTTCGGTGCGGTGCTCAATGGCCTTAATCTTGCGGTGTCGGGCTACTACTACGCGCAATATTACGACAAGTCCTACAAGGACTACTACATCACGATGCAGTCGCGCGAAGGCGACGAAAACGCGCGCTAAACAGGGTGCGTCGAGCAACGACCGGCGGCACGAGTCAGCCGGTCGTTTATTGCCTCTGCTAGTGCTCCGGCGTTGGCGGGTGCGGGCTCACAGAGGATCCGCTTAAAGCCGTAGGTATCAACCCGGCGGAGCACGGCGTAGAGCGCGTGGGCGGCCGTCTGAGCGGAACCGCCCGAGCTCAACCAAAACACGTTTGCGGGGTGTAGGCCGCGCGGCTTTTGCCAATAAATCCGGGCCGTATCTGGCGCATCGGCTTCCTTCTCCAACTGCGTGATGAGTGTGAACTTGGTGCGCGGACTGTAGTGCTGGCCCAGCATTCCTGGAGCCAAGAGAATCGCCGGATTGTTCACCGATTTATTCTGCCCAAGTTTGATTTTTGCCTCACTTAAGACCGCCTGAATCTGCGCCGGTGTGACCGCCCCTGGACGTAACACGCGCCACTGCTTCGGCACACTCAGATCGATAATGGTCGATTCAACCCCCACGCGGCACTCTCCGCCATCAAGCACGTAATGAATTCGTCCGCGAAGACCGTTACAGACATGGGCCGCACTGGTCGGGCTGACGTAGCCGAAAGGGTTCGCGCTCGGTGCAGCGAGCGGCAGTCCGGACAGTTTGAGCAAGCGTCGCGCAAGTGGATGCGCTGGCGCACGCACAGCCACGGTTGCCTGCCCGGAAGTTACAATTCCGGGCACTACGCTGCGTTTCGGTAACACTAGCGTCAATGGACCCGGCCAGAAGCGCCGCGCAAGCACGCGAGCGGCGTCGTTGAATTCCGCTAATTTCTTCGCATCGCGTAAACCGGACACATGGACGATCAACGGATCATTCGCCGGCCGACGTTTGGCCGTGAAAATCTTGCGGCACGCTTTGGCGTCGAGCGCGTGGGCCGCGAGCCCGTAGACCGTTTCCGTCGGCAATGCGACGAGCTCGCCCTGTTGTAACGCGCGAGCCAAGCGACGCAGGTTGGCAGGAGTTGGCGAATAAACGCGGGTTTGCATACCGAAAAAGAAAAAGCCGGAGCAATTGCTCCGGCTCAATCCGAAAGGAGGTCGCGCTCCGGGCTTATTGCATGACCAACATGTTGCGCGCGCGCTTGATCATACGCGTCACTTCACGTTGCTGCTTAGCGGACATGCCCGTGTATTTGCGGGGAAGAAGTTTGCCCGTGTCAGTGATGTAGCGGGACATCAACTGCGGTTGGGTCATCGGAATTTCTTCGGGCTTGAGGCTCTGGGTCTTCTGTTCGGTGCTCATGTAGATTGGAAAAGGGTAGAGATGTTGCGTCCGACGCCCCCTCTGTCAACGGGCATTTTGAGTTTGCCAAAACGTTCTGCAAGTCGTCTGTGGAAAACGGTTTAGTCCCCGTAGCTCAAGTGGATAGAGCGCGCGTTTCCTAAACGTGTGATCCCAGTTCGACTCTGGGCGGGGGCACCAACCGTGTAACGACATCGTAGAGACACGCCAAAGGGCCTCACATTCCGTTGCGAAATGTCCGGTGGTCCACGATGCCGCTGCTGCGCACTTCGGCTAGCGCTTTCGCGTAAGCGCCGAGTAATCGCAGGTCATAGCGCAGGCGTGCCCGAATCAACGCATCCTCCTTGGTCAAATCTGCGCTACCATCGGGCGCGTTGAGGTTGTCGCCGACGTGTTGCACGATCGCGTGCTCGGGCAGCCAGGTGAGCCGGTTGTTCTTCGTGCCGTTGAGGCGTAACTCCGCCACCGGATACGAACCGCCGCGACCGGCGGACACCGTGACGATCAAGCCGGGCTTATGACCGACTTCGTCCGTCGAGCAGCAGAGCAGGAAATTTTTCACCGCCGGCGTCGCCATGCCGCTCCACTCGGGGCTAATCACGACGAGCGCGTCGGCTGTTTTCAATTCGCGCGAAATCGGCGCCCACAGGTCCTTGGGCGCGCCGCCATGCGCTTCGTCCCACAAGGGCAGGGGATTGCCGCTGAGACTGTAGAGAAACGGTTCCGCGCCGGCGATTTCCTGCGGCACCGCCGCGGCGAGGTAGCGGGCGACTTTGAGCGATTGCGCCTCGGCCCGATGGCTGCCGCTGAGAATGAAAATCTTCATGACGCGACGATGGCGAGGAGGGGCTTGCTTGCAAGCGGGGTTCCTCTAACTCTGCCGGCGTGCCGAACAGTTTCGGAAAGCTATTTCAAATCTCGACCTGGGGCGAAAGCCACGGGCCTTCCGTCGGCGTCGTGATTGATGGTTGTCCGCCGCGATTGCCGTTGAGCGAGGCCGACTTGCAGGCCGAGCTTGACCGCCGCCGTCCGGGCCAGAGCGACATCACGACGCCGCGCAAAGAAGCGGACACGGTCGAAGTGCTTTCGGGCATCTTCGAGGGCCACACGACCGGCCAGCCGCTCGCCCTGCTCGTGCGCAACGCCGACGCGCGCTCCGAGGCCTACACGGAAATGAAGGAGAATTTCCGTCCCTCGCACGCCGACTACACTTATCAAACGAAATACGGCGTGCGCGACCATCGCGGCGGCGGGCGTTCCTCGGCGCGCGAAACCATCGGACGCGTGGCGGCCGGCGCGGTGGCGCGAAAGATTTTGTCACTGGCGGGCGGCGTCGAGATTCGCGCATTCGTCACGCGCATCCACCACGTGGCGGCACCGGCGCCGGGAAATTTTCCGACCTTGGAAGAAGTCGATGCCACGGCGGTGCGGTGTCCGCATTTGCCGACGGCCGAGAAAATGATTGTCGCCATCAAGGAAGCGCGCGCCGCCGGTGATTCGGTGGGCGGAGTAATCGAGTGCCGCGTGCGCGGCGTGCCGGTCGGTCTGGGCGAACCGGTGTTTGATCGCCTCGAAGCCGATTTGGCCAAGGCGATGCTGTCGCTGCCCGCGACGAAAGGCTTTGAGATTGGCAGCGGTTTTACGGGGACCTTGTTGAAAGGTTCCCAACACAACGACGCGTTTGTGATGGAAGAAGGCGCGGTGCGCACGGCCTCAAACAACTCCGGCGGCGTCCAAGGCGGCATCAGCAACGGCGCGGACCTCGTCTTCCGCATCGCGTTCAAGCCGACCGCGACGATTTTGCAAAAACAGCAAACGGTCAACGTGCACGGCGAAGCCAGCGAGCTGCAGGCCCGCGGCCGGCACGACCCCTGCGTGGTGCCGCGCGCCGTGGTAATTGTCGAAGCGATGACCGCGCTCGTGCTCGTGGACCACTGGATGCGCCACGCGGCGCAAAATCAGACGTTCAAGTTCTGACTTGTCCGGCGCGCGGACCGGGGTTCCTGTTCTCCCATGAACTCCAGCGCCGCCTCCGTATATTTTATCATCGGCACACCCGGGTCTGGACGTCGTGCGCTGGTGCTCGACTTGATTGAGAACGGCTTCAGCGCCACCGAGCCCGCCTTGCTGCTCATCGCCGAGGGTGAGACGCCGCACGAAGCCGAGACGAAACTTGCTGCGCGGGCGCACACCGAAGTTCGCCGTTGGACGCGCACTGACCCCGCAATTTTGCCCGTGGATGGCGTGACGCCCGGCACGAATGTTTTTCTCTTTGCCGATTCCCGTGCCGACACGATCACGCAACTCGAGTCGCTCAAACCGTGGATGGAAGAACGCGGCGCCGAACTCGCCCGCATCTTCTGCGTCGTGAATTGTCAGTTTGCCGAAAAACATCCCGTCCTTGTGCCGTGGTTCGACGCGTGCATTCATTTTGCCGATGTCGTCGTGCTGACGAATCGCACGGGGGTGGAGAACAAATGGCTCAGCGGCTTCATCCGCCGCTACGAGGAGCTGTTTTATCCGTGCCATTTCATCCAACTCAGCAAGAAAGGCGTGCCGAATCCCGCGCTGTTGCTCGAACCGGAACCGCGCCGCGTGACGCAGTATTTTGAACCGGAGGAAGATTTTGCCGGACTCGAAATTGAAACCGACGACGAGGACGATCAGGGCGACGAAGACACGCCGCAGCCCGAGTCCTACTTTGAGCGCAACCGCGCGAATCGTCGCGTCCGTGAATTGCCGGATGTCGCGAAGTATTTGGACGCCTAGGCGCGGCGCTTGCGTTTCGCCGCGAGCGGGCGCGCGCGGGTTTTCGTCGGCGCGCTTTGCGCTGTGTAATACTCCAGCCCGACCGTCGGCGCATAAGATGCGAGCACGGCCTGCGTGGCGCTGAGCTGGCTGGCGAGCGTGGGCACTTCCACGAGCGCGCAACGAGTCACGAGCGGCGCGGCGCCGCGCGGGTGGTTCATGTTCATGAACGCGAGCGCGGATTCGAGCGGCGAGAGACTGGGATTATACGCGGCGTTGGCGGCGTAGCGGCCCGGATAAATCGTGCCGTCGGCCAGTTGAATCGCGACGCCGCAGTAGTGATGATCGGTGTCGGTGAGGTAGGGCGCGTAGCTTTGCGATGCCGCGGCCAGCGCCGTGGCGACGAGCGGATCAGTGGCGTTGTGCGCCGACAACACGAGGTCGTGGTTGCACAGCTCCGGATCCATCCAGCCGCCGCGCACGCCGAGCGCCGTCGGACCGAAGGCCTCCGGCAAATATTTGTGCAACGGCCACGCACTGTAAACCGTCGGCCGCTTGGGGTCGGACGGCAGCAACAGCGAGAGGCGATCTGCATCGACGAGTTCGTTGAGAAACTGGCGGCAATAACCGCACGGTGCCGCGCTGATCGCGAGCGCGTGCAGTCCTGTTTCGCCGTGCAGCCACGCGCTGTTGGTCGCGGCTTGTTCGGCGTGCACGCTGAAACTCAACGCGACGTGGCGAAATTCGAAGTTGGCACCGAGGTAGAGATTGGCGCTGCCGGTTTTCGCGTCGAGTCGTCCCGCCGCGACCGTGCCGACTTGATAATGCGACACCGGCACGACCGCATACTGCTGCGCGACCGGCAGCAATTGCATCATGAACGTGCCGAGATCGACCTTGAGCTGACCGAGCAGGTGCTCGACTTGCGCGGCGGGCAAATGCCCTGCCGTGTCCCACAACGCATCGACGTCGGCGCGCGCGGCTTTGGGCAGGCGGGCGATGGCTTTCTTCCAATCAGCGGAGCGGGTGGGGCGTTTTTTCATGGGAGCAACAGCGGCGCGACGGCCGACGCCGTATCCAACCGGCACCGGCGGAGCGCGTCAACCGACCCGTGCAAAATTCATCGCCCGATTATCGGCGGAGTTCTTGCCGCGCGATAGCGTAGACTGTCACCATGATTCAGCTCGATTCCGCTCCGCCCATGTCGCTCCCCAGTCAACGCCTGCCCGAATTCCGCACGATGTATCGCGCGCTCGCGCGGCGCGACACGGCTTACGAAGGCGTTTTTTTCACCGGCGTGAAGACGACCGGCATCTTCTGTCGTCCAACGTGTCGCGCCAAGAAACCGAAGCCGCAGAACGTCGAATTTTTCCCGACCGTGTCCGAAGCGTTGCACGGCGGCTACCGGCCGTGCCGGTTGTGCCGTCCGATGGACGCAACCAAACCCGTGCCGCCGCTCGTCGAGAAATTGCGGCGCGCCGTCGAAGCGACGCCGGACGGACGCGTGACCGACAAGGACCTTGTTGCGCTCGGCGTCGAGCCGTCCACGGCGCGGCGTCAGTTCAAGGCGTATCACGGCATGACGTTTCACGCCTACCAACGCGCGCGGCGGATGGGACTGGCGTTGCGCGACGTGAAGGCGGGCAAACCGGTTATCGAAGTGCAACTCGACCGTGGCTACGAATCGACGAGCGGATTTCGCGAGGCGTTCGCGCGCATCTTCGGCAAGCCGCCGCGCGGCGCGGCGCGCAGTGCAGTGCTGTTGGCGCGGCGCCTCGAGACGCCACTGGGCACGATGCTCGCGCTGGCGGACGAGCAGGGCTTGCGGTTGTTGGAGTTCGTCGATCGCCGCGGACTCGAGCGCGAGATCAGCCTGCTTCGGCGTCGTCTCAAATGCGCCGTTGTGCCGGGCAACAACGCCACGCTCGACGCGACCGCGACCCAACTCGCCGCGTATTTCGCGGATCCGACGAGTGCGTTTTCGCTGCCGTTGGCGCCGGTCGGTTCAGAGTTTCAACAGAAGGTGTGGGCCGAGTTGCAGCGGATTCCGGTCGGGCGGACGCGCAGTTACCTGGAAATGGCCGGACGCGTCGGTGTGCCGCAGGCCGCGCGGGCGATCGGACGGGCGAACGGCTCGAACATGATCGCGCTCGTGATTCCGTGCCACCGCGTGATTGCGGCGGACGGCGGACTATCCGGTTACGCCGGAGGTGTTTGGCGGAAACAGCGCCTGCTCGACCACGAGCGGCAGGGCGCGAAATGAGCGAAACCGCGCCGGTTAACAAAACTCTTGCCCCACTCGGGGCGGCACGTATCCATGACCATTCGGTTTTGCCCGGGTGGTGGAATTGGTAGACACGCAGGTCTCAGAAGCCTGTGCCGAAAGGTGTAGCGGTTCGAGTCCGCTCCCGGGCACCACTTTGCCGCAAGAATTTCCTATTGCACCAAGTCCTGAATCAGCGGCTCGGTTGTCGGAGCGGTAGGGGAGAATTTGATCGCGGCGCGGATGAGCGCTTCGGCCTGCGCGCCTTTGGCGTCGTCATTCACATGCAAGGTGCACAAGCGCGTGCCGGCGGTGACGGGTTCGCCGATCTTGATCAGGTCGGCGATGCCGACGGCGTGATCGACCGCATCCGTGACCGCCGCGCGTCCGCCGCCGAGCGCCATGATGGCGTGGCCACATTTGAGCGCGTCCACTTCGCTGACAAATCCGCTCGCACCGGCGGGTGCGGTGACTTCGAGGAGTTTCTTCGCCGTGGGCAAAATTGAATAATCATCGACGACGCGTGCGTCGCCACCTTGCGCGACGCACATCTCGCGGAATTTCTGCAACGCCGAACCGTCGGCAATCGCGGCTTCCATCTGCGCGCGCGCGTCGGCTTCGTCTTGGGCCGCGCCGCCGAGAATCAGCATGTGGCCCGTGAGCGCGAACGTCACTTCCATCAAATCCGCCGGGCCGTTGCCCTTCAGGCACTCGATGGATTCGATTACTTCCGTCGTGTGGCCGGCGCAGCGACCGAGCGGTTGATTCATGGCGGTGAGCACGGCGCGCACGGGTTTGCCGGAGGCGCGGCCGACTTCGACCATCGCGCGCGCGAGCACGAGTGCATCGGACTTCGCTTTCATGAACGCGCCTTTGCCAAATTTCACGTCGAGCACGAGTGAGTCGATGCCTTCCGCGAGTTTCTTACTCATGATGCTGGCGCAGATCAGCGGAATACATTCCACCGTGCCGGTGACATCGCGCAACGCGTAGAGCTTGCGGTCGGCGGGCACGACTTGCGGTGTCTGACCGATCATGGCGGCGCCGACTTTTTCGAGGATGGCGCGAAACTCCGGCACCGAGAGGCCGACGCGGAATCCGGGAATCGCTTCCAATTTGTCCAACGTGCCGCCGGTGTGACCGAGGCCGCGGCCAGACATCATCGGCACTTTGACGCCGCACGCGGCAGCGAGGGGAGCGAGGATGAGCGAGACTTTGTCGCCGACGCCGCCGGTGGAGTGTTTGTCCACTTTGGCGCCGGGCAAGTCGCTCAAGTCGATGACTTCACCGGAGCGCATCATCGCGTCGGTGAGCCACGCGGTTTCCTGCGGCGTCATGCCGCGCCAGAAAATCGCCATCAACAGCGCCGTCGCCTGGTAGTCGGCAAACTCGCCGTTGGCCACGCCGTTGGCGAAGAACTCAATCTCTTCGCGCGTCAACGCGCCGCCGTCGCGCTTCTTGATGATGATAGCTTGAGGAAAAAACTTCGCGCTGCTCATGAGGAAGCGAGTCAACCCGCATCAAACGTGTCCGTCGAGGGGTTTCCCTCCAGCGCCTGTGCGATGGCGTTGCGCTGGCGCGAATACCAGAAAGCGAGACCGCCTTGATAGAGCGTGCTGACGACGAACAGCGTCGCGCAGATGAGGAAGTTCATCGATTTCAGGAGCAACGGCCGGTCGGTCTCGGGGTTGAGGCCGGCTTCGACCATTTGCGCCGTGATCTGCTCGCGCGCGGGGCCGGGAATCTCCGCCCAGTAGGCGGCACCGTCAAAATACTGCCAGCGCCAGAAAACGTAGCCGATGGTAATGGTGTAGAGGCAACCTTGTGCGCCGGTGAGCCATTGCAGGCCCTCGCGCAGGCCGGATTGCAATTGCAGGTTGCCGTGGCGCTCCATCGCCCCCGCGCCCAGCGCCAGCGTGGAAAAGGCGGCAAAAATCCAACTCTCGCTCAGGAGACTGACCGCCAGGCTGGCGCTCGCGACGACGAGCACGCCGATGCTGTCCACGCGCGAGATCGTCAGCACGCGTTGCAACTTGCGTTCGGCCACCAGCGGAGGAAGAGAGGATTTTGTCATTTCCGAATCACCATAATAGGCTTCGCTCATCAGACACCGCTTCCGCGATGGCGTCACGTTCCAAACCAACCCCCAACTTCCGCATCGAGTTCCCGCCGGAACTGCCGATCAGCGCGCGCGCGGACGAGATCATCGGATTGCTGATGAAACATCAGGTGGTGGTGCTGGCGGGCGAAACCGGTTCGGGCAAGACGACGCAGATTCCGAAGATGGTGCTGGCGGCCGGCGGCGGGCTGCGCGGGCGCATCGCTTGCACGCAGCCGCGGCGCGTGGCGGCCGCGTCGGTGTCGCGGCGCGTCGCCGAGGAAATGAACGTCGGCTACGGCCGTGAGGTCGGCTGCAAGATTCGTTTCGCCGACCAGACGTCGGCGCAGACGGTCGTGAAATTCATGACCGACGGCATGTTGCTCGCGGAGTTACAGGGCGATCCGGAGCTGCGCGAATACGACGCGATCATCGTGGACGAAGCGCACGAGCGTTCGCTCAACATCGATTTTATTCTCGGGCATTTGCGGCGGCTGCGATTGCGCCGGCCCGAGCTCAAGATCGTCATCACGTCGGCGACGATCGACACCGAGGCGTTTTCGCAGGCGTTCGACGGCGCGCCGATCGTCGAGGTGTCGGGCCGCGTCTATCCCGTCGAGGTGATCTATGCGCCGTTGGACGAACTGGGTGACAGCGAGAAATCGGCGAGCCCTGCGGGCCCGACCAATCGGCAGAAACGCTCCGACGAGTTTACTTACATCGACGGCGCGGTCGAAGCGGTGGAGCGGATCCTGCGCGAGAGCCAGAGTGGCGACGTGCTCGTTTTTTTGCCGACGGAGCGCGACATTCGCGAGATGCGCGACTTGTTGGATGGGCGCGCCGGGCGCAACCTCGAGGTTGTGCCGCTCTTCGGTCGGCTCACCAATGCGGAACAGCAACGCGTGTTCGCGCCGGCGCAGCGCCGCAAAATCGTCGTCGCCACCAACATCGCGGAAACCTCACTCACGATTCCGGGCATTCGTTTCGTGGTCGATACGGGACTGGCGCGTGTTAGCCGTTACGTGCCACAGAGTCGGACGCGCCGTTTGCCGATCGAGCCGGTGGCGCAGAGCAGCGCGGAGCAACGCAAGGGCCGCTGCGGCCGCGTGAGCGACGGCGTCTGCATCCGCTTGTATTCGGAGGAGGATTTCAACGAACGCCCGCGGTTCGCGCAGCCGGAAATTCAGCGCAGCAATTTGGCGGATGTCATTTTGCGCATGAAGGCGTTTGGGCTCGGCGACATTGAGGAGTTTCCTTTTCTCAACGCGCCGCCGGCGAAAGGCGTGCGCGCGGGCTATGGATTGTTGCACGAACTCGGCGCGATCGACGACGCGGGCGTGTTGACGGACCTCGGCCGCGACCTCGCGCATTTGCCGGTGGACCCGACGGTCGGGCGCATGATTTTGCAGGCGCGACAGGAAAAGGCGCTGCGCGAAGTGCTCGTGATCGGCGCGGCGCTCAGCATTCAGGACCCGCGCGAGCGTCCGCTCGATCAGCAGCAGAAAGCCGACGCGGCGCACCGCAGGTTCACGCATCCCGAGTCGGATTTTCTGACCCTGCTCGCGATTTGGGAAGCGTATCACGACGAGTTCGAGGCGATGACGCTCGGCAAGCTGCGCAAGTTCTGCACGGAGCATTTTCTTTCGTTCATGCGGATGCGCGAGTGGCGCGATGTGCACGCGCAGCTGGTCGATGTCATCGATGGGCGCGAGGGGTTTGAACTCTCCTCGGTTTACGACGGTGTGGCCGCCGGGCGCGAACACGCGTCGAGTCGCCAACGGCAACGCGAGACGCCCGAATCGGCGTTGCGGCTCGCGATGGCGACGCCGGGTTACCGTTCCATTCATCGTGCGATTCTCGCCGGGTTGCTCGGCAACATCGCGACGCTGGGCGAGGACGACCTCTATCACGCGGCGCATGATCGCAAGGTGGCGATTTTTCCCGGCTCGGCGTTGTTCGAACGTGCGCCGCGCAAACCCGCCGGCGCGCCGCGGCAAGGTGCGTCCGTGAAGCCGAAGGTGGCGCGCTGGTTGATGGCGGCGGAGATGATGGAGACGGGTCGGCTCTACGCCCGCACCTGCGCGCGGATCGATCCGCATTGGGTGTTCGATCTCGCGGCGCACTTGATCAACGCGACGCATAGCGAACCGTTTTGGAATGCTGAGGCGGGCCGCGTGCTGGTGAAGGAGCGGCGGCGACTCTACAATTTGGAACTGGAGACGCGCGCCGTCGGTTACGGAAAGCTCAATCCCGCGCACGCGACGGAGATTTTTATTCGCGAGGGACTCGTCGGCGACACGATCACGTGGCCGCTGTCGTTCATTGCGCACAATCGCCGGTTGCGCGAAGCGACGGAAGAGGTGCTCACGCGGTTGCGCACGGCCGGCTATCTCGATCTCGACGAGGCCGTTTATCGCTTCTACGCGACGCGTTTCGACGAACCGGTGGCGGCGGTCGCGGAGTTGGTGGATTTCGTGCGTCGTCGGCAGACGAAGGAGCCGCAGTTTCTGTTCATGACGGAGGACAGCCTGCGTCCGCCCGAAGGCATGGAGCCGGATGCGGTGTCTTTTCCCGATGCGTTGCCGATCGAGAATCGCGCACTGCCGCTCAACTACAGTTACAAGCCCGGTCAGGAGGAGGACGGCGTCACCTTGCGACTCGCACCGGAGGAAGTGGCCACGCTGTCGGCGGCGCGACTCGACTGGGCGGTGCCGGGACATCTGGCGGAGAAGATTGAATTTTATTTGAAGGCGTTGCCGAAGGAGCAGCGACGCACGCTGATTCCGCTGGGCGAGACGGCGCGGAAAATTCTCGGCGAATTGCAATTGCTCGCAGGCCGCGAGCCGCCGCCGACGTTGACCGCGGCGCTGGCCGAAGTGCTGACGGCGCGACTCGGGCGGCGCATCGATGCGCGCGTGTGGGAGGGCAAGGAGTTGCCGGATCATTTGCGCGTGCGCGTGGAAGTGGTGGACCAGCGCGGCACGGTGCTTGGCGCGAGTCGCGATTTGGCGGTGTTGCAGCAGCAACTCGGCACGAAGCAACGCGAGGCGAGTGTGCACGCGGCGAAGCACGACAATGCGGCGTGGCGTGCGGCGCGGACGCGCTGGGAAACCGCGCCGATGACGGAGTGGAAATTTGGCGACTTGCCGGAGTCGTTCACGGTGGCGGAGCACGCCGGTGTCGCGGTGCCCGGCTGGCCGGGTCTGCAAGTGCGCGAGAGCGGCGTGGCGGTGCAGTTGTTCGCCACGCCGGAGGAAGCCAGGACGGCGACGCGCGCGGGCGTGACGCGGTTGTGCGAGAGCCGGCTGCGGCACGATCTCGCGTGGTTGGAGCGCGACCTGCGCGACTTGCGCGCCATCGGCACGCTGGCGGTGACGCTCGCGCCGCTGGAGCAGTTGCAACGCGAGGCGTATGCGTCGATTTCGCAGTGGGCGTGCGCCCGCGAAGTGTGGCCGTTGCACGCGGCGGTGTTTGAACGCGAAGTCGAGCGCGCGAAAGCCGACTTGCGCGGACTGGTGCCGCGATTGACGGATTTGTTGCGCGAAGTGCTGACGCTGCGCCTCGCGCTGCAGACGCACCGCACACCTTATCCGGGGATGGAGAATGATCTGGCGACGTTGTTGCCGCCGGATTTTTTGCGGCACACACCGTTTGCGCGGCTGCAGCACTTGCCGCGTTTTTTGAAAGGCATGCAACTGCGCGCCGAGCGCGCGCGGCGCGATGCGGCGAAGGATTCGTCGCGGGCGCGGGAGTTGCAGCCGTTCGTGCAGGCGGTGCAGCGGCTCGGCGAAGACGCGGGGGAATTGCGGTGGTTGGTGGAGGAGTTGCGCGTGAGCTTGTTTGCGCAGGAACTCGGCACGGCGGAGCCGGTGTCGGTGGTGCGTCTCGAGCGGGCGTTGCAGGAAATCAAGTCGGGCAAGAGGGGCGCGCCGAGTGAAGGGAAACCCGCGCGCGCGCCGGCACTGGCGTTGCCGACGAAGGGGAAGACGGTGTTGAAGAGCCTGGATGCGCTGGGAAATCTGCGCCGGTAGAAAAACGTCGGCGCGCGGAGGGCTTTAGGATTGCGGCGGGCTTAGGGGCGAGCGTAGTTTGTCCGCAACTCTTAAGGATGCATGAACACTTCGATTTCGACGCTGTTGGAACATAAAACCGGTGGAATAAAGTCAGTGCTCCCCAGTGTTTCGGTCTCCGAAGCGGTGCAGGAAATGAACCGCCATAAAATCGGATGCATGCTGATCATGGATGGCGACAAACTGGTGGGGATTTTCACCGAGCGCGATGTGCTCACGCGCGTGGTCGCGGCGGATCTCGATCCGAAAGGCACGCCGGTCAATCGCGTGATGACCGCCAATGTGCTCACTGTCGGACCAGAGAAGACCGTGCAGGAGATGATGGAATTGTTCACCGAGAAACGCTGCCGTCACATGCCGGTGATGAAGGACGGAAAACTGGTGGGATTGATTTCGATTGGCGACGTGTCGCGTTGGGTGGCGAGCGCGCATCGGGCAGAGGCGGAGTCCTTGCGCCAATACATCGGCGGCGGACTCTCGGCGTGAAGAACGCACTGATCGGGTTGCTAGGCTTGACGATTTTGTTGGCCCAGAGCAGTTGCGCGATTGTCGTCGCAACGGCGACGACGGTGAGCGCAGTCACGGCAACGACAGTCACGACAGCGGGCAAGGTCACGGTCGCCGCGGTGAAATCCGGCGGGAAAATGGCGGCGTCGGCGGTGACGTCGTCGGGCGATGTCACTTCGCTTTCGATGGAAACGGCAGCGAAATTGGCCCGGGCGGGCATGGTCGTGACCGTGGACAGCGCTTCGGGTGCGATTACGGAAATGCCGTGGGAAAAAGGCATGCGGCTCTACGGGGCAACGAAGTCCGGCAAGATCGGCGCGGCGTATGACCTCGCGAGTATTTTTCGAAAGGGAAAGCGGATCGACGCGGATTTACGGCGCGTGCGGCAGGGCTTGGATGATCACGTGCTGAAATCGGGCGACGTGTTGGAGTTGCGTCGCACCAGTTGAGTCGGACGCAGGGGGTGCGTGAGGGCAGCTGTGAAAAGTTGGATAAAAATCCAGCGCGACTGAGAACGGTCTCTATTCCCTTGCCGCTCTATCAACCTCGCGACACTAGTGGGGTCACGCATGACGGTGGACGGATCTACTCAGCCGGTGATAATTTCTGCCGCGCAACCGATTGATCATCGGGTTGAGGCAGAAATGACGCGACTGCTCTACCGGTCAGCCGGTTTCGGGCTGTTTTCCAATTTCGTTTTGTCAGCCGTGTTGGCCGTCGGTGTGTGGTCGTATTTCGAGGCGATCGTGACGCTCTCGTGGCTCGGCGCGGTCGTTGTGGTGTCACTAATCCGCTTGGCGACGAACCTGGCTTTTGCGCGACAAGGTCGATCGGATGCGGAACTAGCGCGGTGGAGGAAGGTTTTTTTTGGTGAACTGGTGCTCGCGGCGCTGTGTTGGGGAGCGGGTGTGTGGTTGTTCCTCGGGGCGACCGCGTTGCTGCCGCAATACTTGGCGGTTTTTATCGTTGTCGGACTGAATGCCGGTGCCGCGCGCTCGTTGGCGCCGTCGCGCATCTGCTACCTCGCCTACGTCGTGCTTACGCTATCTCCCGCGCTCGCGCGGTTTGTGATGCTCGATGAAGCTGGCAGTTGGACGCTGGGTGTTATCACGATAACGTATGCGTTGTTCTTGGTGAACACCGCGAACCTGCATCGGGCCGACTTGGAAAAACTCTATCGGCTGATCTTTGAGAATGAGGAGTTGGTCTGCACGCTCGGCGACGCGAAGCGGCGGGCGGAAACGGCGAATCAGATGAAGACCGAATTTATCGCGACGATGAGTCACGAAATTCGCACGCCGATGAACGGCATTCTGGGCATGTTGCAACTCTTGCGCGACTCGCCGCTCAGCCCGGAGCAGGCTCAACAAGTCGAAGTGGCGGGCAAGTCGGCGGACACTTTGTTGCGGTTACTCAATGACATCTTGGACCTCTCGAAAATCGAGAGTGGGAGGCTGGAATTTGAGGAAGTCGATTTTGCGCCGACGGAGATTACGGAGGAAGTGGTCGCGCTGTTTAAAACACGGGCGGGCGCGAAGAACTTGGAGTTGCACTGGCAATTCGAGGGCAAGGAGCCCGGCACGGTGCGCGGGGATCCGATGCGCTTACGGCAAGTGCTGCTCAATCTCGTGGGCAATGCCGTGAAGTTCACTGAGCGCGGCCGCGTGGATGTTTTTCTCGGTGCGACGTCGACGAGCGATGGCGTGGTGTTGGTGAAATTTCGCGTCAAAGATTCGGGAATTGGCATCGATGCAGAGGGGCAGAGCCGGCTGTTCGAAATATTTACGCAAGGCGACAGTTCGATGACGCGACGGTATGGCGGCACGGGGCTGGGGTTGGCGATTTCGCAAAGTCTCGTGCGGCAGATGGGCGGCGAGATTCGCGTCAACAGTGCGGCGGGTCAGGGCAGCGAATTTTGGTTTGAGCTGCCGCTGCCAATGGTGAGCAGCGACGTGGTGCGCACGACGTGGGTGGCGGATGCGGCGCCCGTGCGTTTTGCGGGCCGCGTGCTGGTTGCCGAAGACGACTCGGGAAATCAGAAAGTGATTACGGCGATGCTGCAGCGAGTTGGCTTGCAAGTGACTTTGGTGGGGAATGGTCGCGATGCGGTCACCCGCGCACTCGAGGGACATTGGGCGCTCATGTTCATGGATGTGCAGATGCCGGGCATGGATGGCTTGGAGGCGACGCGCGAGATTCGCCGGCAACTGGCGGGACGCGCGCTCACGATTGTGGCGCTGACGGCCAACGCCCGGGTAGAGGACCGTGATATGTGTCGCGCTGCGGGGATGGACGATTTTCTTGCAAAACCGGTCCGCCAACAGGAACTGCGCGAGTGCTTGAGCAAGTGGCTTAGTGCTGCGGGTTGAGCTGACCGCGCGAGTGGTGTCGTGGTGCGGTCGCGAAGAATTGGCGAATTTGACTGTAACTTTCGCGGCGCTCACGGGTTCTTCTATCACCACACCATGAAATCCCTCATTTGTTTTCTCGCCGCGGGCGTATTGCTCGTTTCACCGTTAGTCCTCGAAGCCAAGATTGTGCGCACGGTTGAAAAGACCTTCGCCGTGCAGCCGGGCACCTCGCTCAAGGCGTCAACGCAAGGTGGCGACATTGTCGTGCAAACGGCGGATATCACCGAAGTTCGGGTCACGGCGCGTCAGGAAATTCGCGCCTCCTCCGAGAGCGAAGCGGATGAATTGCTCAAAAATCTGAGCCTGATGATGGAGCAGCAAGGCGACGAAATCGTCGTGGAATCCAAATACGAAAAAAGCGGCATCGGTTTCCTGCGCTTCAATTGGCCGCCGGTCACGGTGAGCTACACGGTGACGGTGCCGACCAAGTTTAACCTCAATCTCGCCACGTCGGGCGGAGATATCAAAGTCGCCAATTTGTCGGGCCAAGTGCGCGCGCGCACGAGTGGCGGTGATATGAAATTTGCGCGCATCGATGGAGACCTCGACGCGCGCACGTCGGGCGGCAACATCACGCTCCAAGAAGGCACGGCCGAAGCGAAATTGCACACGAGCGGCGGCGATATTGTGGTCGAGCGCGCCGGTGGGCCGACGAAAGTTTCCACGTCGGGTGGCAACATTACTTTGAATGCCGTCGCGCAACTTATCAGAGCCACGACGTCAGGCGGAGATATCAAAGCGGTGCTCACGAGCGCGTTTTCCGAAGATTCCCTGCTCAGCACGTCAGGCGGTAATGTGCGCGTGCAAGTGCCGAAGACTGCGTCGTTCAAACTCGATGCGCACACCTCGGGTGGCAAAGTCGATGCGGTGGGACTGACCCTGACTTTGGAAAGTAGCAGCACGAGCAAGAGCCGATTAGTCGGCACCGTTAACGGCGGCGGACCCGTGCTCAAGCTGCGCACCAGCGGTGGCGATATCCGCGTGCGCACCGAATAACAATTACCGGTCGCAAGAGCCGGTTGTGTGTGTGGAAGCCAGCACGAGGGTGCTGGCTTCCTTGCGTAGCGGGCGAGCAGTTGACGAGGAGTCGGGGCTGGCTCGGCGCGGAATCTTGGTTTTGCTGGAGCGATGGGATTGATCGACACGCACACGCATTTGGAATCGTTCGCGCGCCGGGGCGAATTAGCCGCGACGTTGGAGCGCGCGCGGGCGGCGGGCGTTGCCGCGATGATCACCATCGGCACGGACCGCGATGACTGGGCGCTTTACCGCGATATTGCCGCAGGGAGCGGCGGCTTGGTCCATTACACGGCGGGTCTGCATCCGTGCAGCGTCGATGAACTATGGGAAGACCGCTGGACGGAACTGCGCGAATTTTGGACGGCGGAAAATGGACCGCGCCCCGTCGCGCTCGGCGAGATCGGGCTGGATCGCTTTCATCTGCCGAAGGACGAAGCTGAGGCGGCGCAGCTCTTCGGCTGGCAACAGGCGGCTTTCGCCGCTGGGCTGGCGTTGGCGAAGGAGCTGGACTGTCCCGTCGTGGTGCATTCGCGCGGCGCGTTTCGCGAATGCGTGGACCAAGTGGACGCGAGCGGCGTGGCGTGGAACCGCGTGGTGTTTCACTGTTTTACCGAAGGCGAGTCCGAGATGGCGGAACTGACGCGGCGCGGCGGCTTCGGGTCATTCACGGGCATCATCACTTACAAATCGGCGGAAGCCGTGCGGGCGGCGGCGTTGGCGCAGGGACTCGGGCGTTTGTTGCTCGAAACCGATGCGCCCTACCTGACGCCCGTGCCCCATCGCGGAAAGCCCAACGAACCGGCCTACGTGCGGCACACGGCGGAGTATTGCGCGGAGTTGTTTGGCGTCAGCTACGAGACGCTCGCCGCCCAAACGACGGCCAACGCGAAAGCTTTTTTCGGTCTCTAGTTCCGCAGGCGAAGTTTCAACATCCGTTTGCCCACAAAAAAGCCGGTCAGGTGACCGGCTGAAATCGATTCGGAATTGCCCCACTCGGGCAGTTAGCGCGCTTACGCCTCGTCGAACTTCTTCGCGAAGAGCGCGTCGAGTTCGGTCAGCATGCCTTCGGCGTCGTCGCCCGTGGCGATAAATTTGATCTTCGAGCCCTTGGCCGCGGCGAGCATCATGAGGCCCATGATGCTTTTGCCGTTCACCTGTTCGTCGTCTTTTTCGACGAAGACTTCGGACTTAAATTTATTGGTGACGCGGACGATCATCGCCGCTGGGCGCGCGTGGATGCCCATCTTGTTTTGCACAAGAAGTTCCCGGATGTGGGTGGGGGCGGCGTTGGTGTCACTCTTTTCCATTGCAGGTGTGTCTCGGCTCAAAATAAAGGGTATTGCTAAAAGCCCTTAGCCCCCTGGCTTGCAACCACATTCCCAAAATGCCCGCTTTCGCCGTCATTGTGCCCTGTCGATTGGAATCAACCCGCTTTCCGCGGAAGCTATTGCATCGCATTAAAGGCAAGGAACTTGTGCTCTGGGTGGCGGAACGCATCACCGCCGAAGCGCCGGATTTTCCGCTCTGGTTTGCGGTCGATCATCCTTTGCTCGCCGAGTGCGTGGAAGGCGCGGGTTACCGGGCGATTTTGACTGATGGGGCCCATCCGAGCGGCACCGACCGACTCGCCGAAGCCAACCGCACCGTGCGCGCCAGCTACGTGATCAACGTGCAAGCTGACGAGCCCTTGGTCACCGGTGCGCAGATCCGAGCGCTCGCCAAACTGATCCAAGGCGACGCCCCGATGGCGACGCTTTGCACGCCGTTCCAGACCGCCGAGGATTTCCGCAATCCCAACCAAGTGAAAGTCGTGCGCAGCGACACGGGACGCGCGCTGTATTTTTCGCGGGCGTCGATTCCCTACGCGCGCGACCGGAGCGGCGCGGCAGACGACGCGTGGGTGGTCGCCAATCCCTGCTTCAAACACCTCGGGCTCTACGCCTACCAAGGCGACTTCTTGGAACGCTTCGTGCGGATGCCGCCGGGGCGCCTCGAGCAAATCGAGAAACTCGAACAACTTCGCGTGTTGGAAAACGGTTTCCCAATCGCGATCGACGTGACCGACGACCCGACCATCGGCGTGGACACCGCGGAAGACGCCGCGAAATTCGAGCAGTGGCTCGGGTAGCTAATCTCACTGAGCGGGCCGCCTCGGCCAACAAAAAGGCCGGTCACGGGGACCGGCCAAAGGATGTGTGAGTGGTAGAGGAGTGCGCGGTTTTGTATTCGCAACTTTGCGTTCGGCGACGGCGGTCGTGCAATCAGCCCTGAACCGAGTTTTTCTGGGCGCGGCGGCGGAGCACCACCGTTCCCGCGAGAGCAAGGGCGCCGAAAACTATCGCGTAAGTGGACGGCTCGGGAATGGCAGAGACAATCTGAATGCCGCTCAAGTTGCCTTCGCCATTTCCGGGGTTGTGCACCATGCTTCCCATCAAGCTGGTGCCGCTCGGGGTAACGGAAAACACCACGTAATTTGAACCGGCAGCGAAAGAGCCCACATGTTCGCCCGTGTAGGTCAACGTGCTGCCATTCAAGGTGACATCAACAATGCGGTCTGCCGGCTCTTGCGTGCCGGACTGGCCATAAAAATATATCTGGTAGGGCGTGCCCGCAGTTAGACCGCTAATGGTGAATGGCACCGGTGTGCCGAAAAAATAAAGGTAATGATCGTAAAGCAACGGGGCGAACGCCGAGCCATAGCCTACGCCTAGATTAGTGCCAGTGATCGAAAAGGAGATGCCTGTGGCCGTGATTCCGTCGGATGCGGTGAGGTTGGCTGCGCCGGTCTCCGACTGGACGTCATTCCAGAAGTTATTACCTGGGTCGCTGAAAACGCCTTGGCCGGAGTAGTTCGATCCGCCCCAGGCGTTGAAATTAGCGTTAACGACCAAGGTTTGAGCTGCGGCGGGGCTGGAGCACAACAGTGCGAGCGTGAGCAGAGCCAAGAGTTTCGAAGGAGTGGATTTCATGGGGGTATTGGAAAAAGCGGCAGATTCACGGCATCATCTGAGTTGTAGGCAAGCGTAATTCCACATGGGGCAATAAAACAGGCGAGGGATTGTATTTACATTCAGCATCACGGCTGTCCGGAATAACGGTTAATGAAGTTCTGTAACATAAAACGATTCAGTGGATTGCCGACCGCAGAGGGTGTGACGCATTTTGAGTTCGGTCGGAGCGAGCAGGCCCCATTCTGCGTGGATGGCTACTCAGACT
>CAMTVI010000022.1:0-85232 GCA_947085165.1 uncultured Opitutaceae bacterium | reverse complement strand
TTCATGGCCGCAAAATGACGGAGACGGCGCCGAAATCATCGCCTAAAATCCAAATCGATCACACCCTTGCCCCTTCATTCATCGCTGATCTAAGCCTAGTTGCAAAATCCGCTGCCGCTCTTAATCAGACAGCCGTGGGATGCTTCCATAGGGGTAGGGTGGAGCAAAAGCTGGCGAGGCCGGAGGGGTAGGGCCGAGAGCATCACGGCGAAGCCGCCCGCAGTCCGCAAACCAAGAATAGCAAATCGCGAGCGGCGCGAGTGGTCGAGTTACCCGACCCAAAAAAGCCCCGCGGCTTGCAACCGCGGGGCGAGAGTGGAGTGAGTGCTCGGTTACTCGGTCGGCGCGTTCAAGCCGCGGCGATCGAGCAAGTGTTTCACGTCCGGTTTGCGTCCGGCGAAATCGCGATACATCTGCATCGCGTCAAGACTGCCACCGCGAGAGAGCAACATCGCGCGGTAGCGATCACCGTTGGCGCGGGTGAGGCCGCCGTTTTGCTTGAACCAGTCAACATTATCGGCATCGAGCACCTCGCTCCAAATGTAGGAGTAGTAACCCGCCGCGTAGCCGTTGCTGGCGAAGATGTGATTGAAGTATGGGCTGCGGTAGCGCGGCGGCACGGCGTCGTAGTTGACGCCATAGCGGGCGAGTGACGCGGCTTCGAAAGCCAGCACGGCTTCGGGCGCGGGCACTTCGTCAGGTGTGAGTTGATGCCAGGCGAGATCGACGAGCGTGGCCGCGAGATATTCCGTGGTGCGGAAACCTTCGTTGAACTGTTCGGCGGCTTGGATTTTTTCCAACATCGCAACTGGGAGCGGCTCGCCGGTTTGGTAGTGCTTCGCATAGTTCTGCAGAATCTCGGGCCAGTTCGCCCACATCTCGTTCACTTGCGACGGGAACTCGACGAAATCGCGCGGCACGCTGGTGCCGGCGAAGCGCGGATACTTCACGTCGGAGAACATCGTGTGCAACGCGTGACCGAATTCGTGGAACGCGGTATTCACTTCGTCCGCGGTGAGCAGCGTCGGCTCGCCGGCGGGTGGCTTCGGGATGTTGAGGTGATTGGCACTGATCGGCTTCGTGCCAAAGAGATGTGATTGCGCCACGTAGGAGTTGGCCCATGCGCCACCGCGTTTCGACGGGCGTGCATACCAATCGACGATGAAGAGCGCGAGAGGCGAGCCGTCTTCGTTGAAGACTTCAAAGACGCGCGTGTCGTCGTGATATTTTGGCAGGTCAGGGCGTTCTTGGAAGGTGATACCGTAGAGTTTGGTCGCCGCGAAAAACACGCCGTCGATCAACACGCGGTTCATCTCGTAGTAGGGGCGGACTTGCTGGCCGTCGAAATCGTAGCGGGCCTTGCGGACTTTCTCGGTGTAAATCGCCCAATCCCACGGGGCGAGTTGGAAGCCGCCGCCTTCGGCGTCGATCACGGCTTGCAGGTCGGCGCCTTCCTTGCGCGCGTTGGCGACTGCCGGCGGAGCGAGTTGGCTCATCAACGCATTTACAGCGTCGACGGTGCGAGCGGTTTGCTCTTCGAGTTGGAGCGCAGCGTGATGCTGGTAGCCGAGGAGCGCGGCGCGTTCGCCGCGGATGCGCACGAGACGGGAGATCAACGCGGTGTTGTCGAACTCGCCGCCGCGGCTGTTGCGCGTGACAGAGGCTTCGTGCAAGCGTTGGCGCAGCGCGCGATTCTTCAGCGAAGCGAGCGAAGGCTGACCGGTGGTGTTGAGCAGGCGGATGACGAATTTGCCTTCGTGACCGGCGGCCTTGGCGGCGACGGAGGCCGCCGCGATGGCATTGTTGGACATGCCGTCGAGTTCTTCGCGCGTCTCCACGAGCACGGCGGAGGCGTTGGTTTCTTTGAGAATGTTTTGCGCGATGTTCGTGTGGATGGTTGCGAGTTCCGCGTTCAATGCGCGGAGGGCCGTCTTCTGTTCCTCATTTAACTTCGCGCCGGCGCGGACGAAATCCTTGTAGTAGCGCTCGAGCAAACGGTCGGACTCGGCGTCGAGGCCGAGTGATTCGCGACTCTCGAAGAGGGTGGAGATGCGTTGGAAAAGCGCGGCGTTGAGGCGGATGGCGTCGCCGTGCGCTGCGAGTTTCGGCGCCAGTTCCTTTTCGGTTTTCTGCATCGCTGGATTAGTGATCGTGCCGGAAAGCCCGAAAAACACGCGACTCACGCGACCGAGCGTCTGCCCCGCGCGTTCCATTGCAGCGATCGTATTTTCAAACGTCGGAGCTTCGGGATTGTTGG
The DNA here is from genome assembly GCA_947085165.1 of uncultured Opitutaceae bacterium. Classification (GTDB taxonomy): domain Bacteria; phylum Verrucomicrobiota; class Verrucomicrobiia; order Opitutales; family Opitutaceae; genus Didemnitutus. Next base: position 82,975 of record CAMTVI010000022.1, on the reverse strand, counting down.
CAATGAGATCGATCTCGCCGCGATGTTCGCTCATGCCCGCGATAAAGGCCGGAGCGTAATGCTCGTCTTTGATGCGATCAAAGTGCGGGAAAAAATACGGAAGCGTGCTCTCGGTGAGCAGAGGATTGTCGGTCATGGAATCAACCGTGTCGGCGGCGCTCAAGTTTGAGGCCAGTCCAACAACGAGGGCTAACGATACCGCAAAGCGGCGGAGGTGAGTTGGGTGTTGAGGAAGCATAGCAGGCGAACAGTGAAGTCGCTTCGGCTACGACACGCAAGGCTGGCCGTGGTGCCGTGCTCCCCGCACCAACTTAAACCGGCGCGGAATTCGAAGGCTCGAACAACTCGCGCAAGGTGCGCACCAACACTTCGCGAAAGATCGGTTTGGGCAGAAACTGATCGACGCAATATTCGCGATACTTCTCCCGCACCGCATTGCTCACATCCGAACTGAAAACGATAACTTTGCCGCTGAATGGAGCCGTGCGCACGCGTGCGACAAGTTCCAAGCCGTTCATTCTCGGCATGTGGTGGTCGGTGATCAACAAGTCGAAAGAGCCGGGCGCCGCCTGAATCTTTTCCCAAGCCAATGAGCCATCTTCGACTGTCACGACTTCGTGGCCTTCGCGACTAAGCAATGCCGTCATCAACTCGCGCAATTCCGGCATGTCATCCGCATAGAGGATGCGCAGCTTTCGGGCTGAATCGGAGTGCGGTGAGGTATGTGTCACGGGACGGCGAAAGGCGGAGTCGGGTGAGTGCAGCAAAATAAGGGGGATTTCACAACTTTTTCACTAGTTCTTGGAAATTATTTTTGGGGAATTGTAAAAAATACGCCACGGCCGACCCAGTGCCGCACCAGGATCAGTAATGCCGAGCGGTCGACACTGGTATTGGCGAGCGCAGGATTGACCGCGGCGCCGGTTTCGCGCCGTTTGGAATCATGTCACGTTCCGTCGTGCTGCGAGATACTCCGCGTTGTCTGCGTTGCCAGTTGGCGCCGCGGTGGTGCGTGTGTGCGGCGTGGCGCGAAGTCGTGTCGCCGCTCCGCGTCGAAGTCTTGATGCACTTCATGGAGGCCTACCGGCCGAGCAGCACGGGGCACTTGATCAAACGCGTGATGCCGGCCTCCGGCCTCCATCTGTATCGCAAGGAGCGGTTGCTCGAACGTGAAGTCGTGGCCGCGCCGGATCGCGAACTTTGGATTTTGCACCCACAAGGTGAACCGATGCCGGCGAACGTCGACGCCGCACGGTTGCAGGTGCTGTTGCTCGACGCGTCGTGGACGCAATCGACGGAAATGGCGCACCGCGTGGCGAAGTGGGGCCGTCGCGTGCGCCTGCCGATGCAAGGGGAGAGCCGCTACTGGTTGCGCGCGCAAGCGGACGAGCAAAGATTTTCGACGGCAGAATCGCTGCTGTTTCTCATGGAGGCACTCGGATTGCACGCAGCGCATACGGCGTTGCGCGCACAGTTCGAACTTCATGTCTGGGCGGCTTTGTGTTCTCGGGGACACAAAGCGCGTGCGACTGAATTTCTGCTCAACTCGCCCGTGCCCGCGGCATTTCCCGAACTACTCGCGCAACTCGCCCCCCGCGTCCGCGAGTGGCGCACGTGAGTTCGCGCGGCGCACAGTGGAAAGCCGTTGGTGCGAACCGTCGCCGCGAGTTTCGGATGAGCAAAATCGTTGCCGCGTGCGCCGCTGGCGGCATGGTTCTGTTATGCGTAAATTGAGTCGGTGGTTCGCAGTCGGATTCGTGGCGCTCTTGGTTTCGTCGATGACGATCGCGCGCGAGCCGATCATCGGTGGCTGCGAAGGTTGCGAGGCGGTTTTCGAGGGGTTGCCTGCCGATATTCCTGCAGTAAGTCGACTCGCTCCCGCTGATGAGTCGGGCGCTCCGATGATCATTACGGGGGTGGTGAAGGATCTGCGCGGAGAACCGGTGCCCGACATCATCGTCTACGCCTATCAAACCAATGAAAAAGGCATTTACCCTCCGTTGGCTGACTTTCCGCGCAACTCGGCCGCGGGGCGCCATGGTCGCTTGCGCGGCTGGACCAAGACCGACGCGCAGGGTCGCTACCAATTTTTCACCATTCGGCCCGGCGCTTATCCCGGCACCGATATCCCTCAGCACGTTCATTTCCATGTGCTCGAGCCCGGCCGTTGCACGTATTACATCGACGACCTGCTGTTCGACGACGATCCGCACCTCACGCCGAAACAACGTCGCCAGCTACTCACCGGTCGCGGCGGCAATGGTTTGGCGCTGCCGTCGCGCGACGCGGCCGGCGTCTGGCAAGTGACGCGCGATATCGTGCTTGGAGCGCGAGTGAACGGTTATCCGCCGCGCCGCTAGTTGCGCAACACGGGAGCGCGATCGTCAGGGCAGCAGTTTCTCGTATGCCACTTCATGAGTCTCGTGGGTCGACCAAAACGGCAGCGGTTCCGCACCGGCGAGCTTGGCGATCAGAATGTCCACATGCGTGTGCCAGCCAGAAGCGACACTCGTAAGCATGCCGCGATCTTCACCCAGTCGCCGGTGTGTGAGCACAAGTTGGACGCGCGAACCTTGCGCAGAAAGTTCAAACGTCACTTCGGAAGCTGCTCCTGATGATTCACCCCACGTGTAACTCAAAAAGCTCGGCGGCTCGCAACGTGTCACGCGCCCCGTGCACCGCGCGGCTTCGCCACTCGCTCCACACGATTCGCGATACTTAGCCGGCACCTCTTCGGTGTGGGGACTTAACTCGGCATGGCAGAATTGCAGATTCACCGCGCCCCCGACGTGCAACTCCATCGAGCCGCGGGCGAGCCAACGTCCACGCTTTTCCGCGTCGGTTAAATACTCCCAGACGCGTTCGATCGGGCCGGGCAGGAAACGCACGAAGCGCACTTCGCCGGGGGCGGTGAACTGGCCATAGTCAGAATTTGCAGAGGTCATGATTTGGTCGATTTCGAGGATTTTGCGTCGGAGCGAAGTTCCCGTTCGAGGGCGTCGAGTCGCTTGCTCCATAAATTACGCGTGCGTTCCAGCCAGCGGGAGAGTTCGTCTAGTCCGGCGGGTTCGATCGAGTAATAGCGGAATTGCCCTTCCGCGCGCACGGTGACGAGACCGGCGTCGCGGAGAATTTTCAGATGTTGCGAGACGGCCGGTGCGGAAACGTCAAATTCCTCGACCAGCTCACCGGAGGAGTAATCCGCCTTGGCCAACAACTCCACTATGCGGCGCCGCGTCGGATCGGCTAGTGCGATAAGACTTTGCATGCGCCTAAAATTAACGAAATGCTTAATTAAGCAAAGGCTAAATAATAACCGGCGGCAACCAGGCCGTTTCGCACCATCGCCAGAGACGATGGATTCTAGGGGACTAGTTTGCGCTCCGCGAGAGCGCACCGCACCGCATCGCGCCAGTTTGTAATACAATACGTTACAAACTGACTGCTCCGGCTGGGCCTTCGAGGATGAGGCGCAGTGAATCGAGGCGAAGCCGCGCGCCGTTGATCGCGGTGACGGTTTGCGCGAGACGTTCGCGGGCGAATTCGATTTCCTGCGGACGCACGTGATCGTTGAGGTGCCGCAGATCGACCAAGCGCTGCACGTCGGCGTTGAGCGCGGTGCTCGCTTGGGCCTCGGCGGTGGATTTTAATGAGGTGCTTTGCTGCTCCGCGACGGTGGTGGCGGCTTCGAGCAGTCGTTTGAGCAAGGACGCATTGAAGCCGCGGCGCTCGAGGAAGCGGTGAATATCGCTGTCTTCGAAATCTTCCGAAAGCGAATTTGGTGTGCGCGCGGTGGTGAGATCATTGCTGCGCACATCCACGACGGCGCGCACCGGCGTGGGCGCGAGGAATTGGTCAACGTGCCAACGCGAGTCGGCCACCGTTTCGAGCACGAAGATTGCTTCGAGCACGAGGTTGGGCGCATCGGATTCGATCAAGCCGAACGCGGTCGTGCCTGCGGGCGAATTGACCAGCAGGTCGATCGAATCTTGCACGAGCGAATGATCCGCCGAGACGAAGCGAATGTCTTCCCGCGCAATGGCGCGGGTGCGCGCAAAAGTCGCGAGCATGCCATCGGCGGGGATTGACGGAAAACTTTCGACGAAAGCGTGACTCGGATCGAGCGTCACGTCGCCGTTTTCGTCCTCCTTGATACGCACGCCGAAGTGATCCAAGAGATCGATGAGAAAGTCGCGCAGGAACGGATCGGCATCCGCCGCGCTGACTTGTTCGATCACGCGCACGGCGACGTCGGGATCGAACGAGTTGAGTTCGAGCAAGCGGTCGCGGCCCTTCTTCATCTTGGCCGTGAGCTCGCTGCGAAATTTCGCGGTTTCCGCCACCAACTTGTCAAGCCCGGTGCGGCCGTGGCTCTTGTCGCTTTCGTCAAATGCGAGGGCGAACTCCAGGAGTCGCTCGCGGAACTGTTCCTGATAATCGTTGCCGCCGTGCAGGGGTGTTTCGAAGGCGTCGAGTCCGCGGTGATACCACTCGGCGACACATTCTTCGGCACTGCCGGCAATGAAGGGAACATGGATACGAATCGTCTCTGTCTGACCGATGCGGTCGAGGCGGCCGATGCGTTGTTCGACGAGCCCCGGATTGAGCGGCAAATCGAAAAGCACGAGGTGGTGCGCAAACTGAAAATTGCGGCCTTCGCTGCCGATCTCAGAGCACAACAGCAGTTGCGCACCGTCGGCTTCGGCGAACCACGCGGCGTTGCGATCGCGTTGCACGAGAGGAAGTCCTTCGTGAAAGAGCGCGACTTTGGCGCTCGTGCGCTCTTGCAGCGCCGTTTCGATCGCGAGCACTTTGCGCTGCGAACGGCAGATCAATAACACTTTGGCCGGACGCTGCTCTTCGAGGAATCCGACGAGCCAATCCATGCGCGGATCCTCTTTGAAAGAGTAACGAATGTCGGCGACCTCGCCGGTTTCCTCTGCGCGCAACTCACGGGCAACGCGTGCCAGTTGGTTGAGGTTGGTTTCGGTAAGCGGCACGGGTTGGAATTTGCGCTTGGGAAATCCCGTCATCGCCGCGCGCGTGTTGCGGAAGACCACGCGGCCCGTGCCGTGTTGATCGAGCAACGTGCGCAACAGCGCTTCGCGCGCTCCCACGCGGCCCTTCGTCAGCGCGTCAAGATGTTCGCTCAAACGTTCGGGATCGCGCGCAAACAGTTTTTTAAGAGTCGTGTGGTCGGTTGCCGTGAGAGGTTTTTTCTCGATAATTTTGCCGGCAACGCCCGCGACAGTGCCGAAGCGCTTGGTCTCGGCGACGTAGGCGTCGAAATCCGTGTAACGATCGGGGTCAAGTAAGCGGAGTCGGGCGAAGTGTCCCGCGACGCCGAGTTGCGTTGGCGTGGCCGTGAGCAACAGGAGGCCGGGCGAGAGCGCGGCGAGTTTCTCGACCAGTGCATATTCGGGGCTGACCAAGTCGGGCGTCCACGTGAGGTGATGCGCTTCGTCCACGACGACGACGTCCCAGCCCGCGCGGCAGGCTTGTTCGCGGCGCACTGCGCTCCGTGCGAGGAATTCGACGCTGGCGAGGGCGAGTTGCGCGGAGAGAAACGGATTTTGGCCCGGCTCGCTTTGCTCGATCGCGCCGCAGCGGTCTTCGTCGTAGATGCTAAACCACAGATTGAAGCGGCGCAGCAATTCGACGAACCATTGGTGCGTGAGCGGTTCCGGCACGAGCACGAGCACGCGGCGGATGCGACCGGTGACGAGGAGCCGTTGAATGATCAGGCACGCTTCGATCGTTTTGCCCAAGCCGACTTCGTCAGCGAGCAACACGCGCGGGACTTGGCGCGCGGCGACTTCGTGAAGAATGTAGAATTGGTGCGGGATGAGTTGTAACCGACCGCCGAGAAAACCGCGCACCGGCGACTGACGGAAGCGCGCCTGCGCTTGCAACGCGCGGTAACGCAAATCAAACACTTCGCCCAGATCGGCCTGACCCGCGAGAAGACGTTCGGGCGGAAAACTGACATTCGTAACGTCGGAAATCGCGTTCTCGCACAGACGACGTCCCCCGCCGATGTAGGTGAGCAGGCCGTCGTTTTCCTCGACGGACTCCACGATGAGTTTCGCGCCCTCGCGCGGTGTGACCGTTTCGCCGATGGCAAATTGCACCCGCTTGAGCACCGGTGTGCCGAGCGCATAGAGACGGGTTTCACCGGCGGCAAGGAATGCGATGTTGATGCGCCGCGCGCTCAAATCCACCGACGCGACGACCCCGAGACCCAACTCGGGTTCTCGTTCACTCATACACCGCTGACCGACGACACGAAGAGACATCACACCATCAGGCCAACCGCGCGGCGGTATGACAACTCAGTTTCGAAATTCGCGCCGTGATCGACACGTGTGTCGGTCGCGAAGCGCGTTAAAAAATGCCGACGCCAATGCGCCGCTGCCGTCTGTTCTGTTGCTTAACTTTCGACGAGCGCCTTGAAGCCACCGTAGGCCATCCGACTGCAGTCGAAGGGCATTTTCTTGGGATCTGCGCAGAATGCGCCGAGAACCGGATCCTTCATGGCTTTGGCGTTTACCCGGTCGCGGTGCTTCTTTGATTGGTAGGTGATGAACGAAAACATCACGGTTTCGCTCGGCTTGGTCTTGGCGAGAGTGTTGAACGACAGCATCCCGCCAATATTCAGGTCGTCGCCGACGCATTCCATGTAGGAGAGGGCTCCGTGGGCCATCCAGACCTTGGCGGCCTGCTGGGCCAGCTTGCGGTAGGCGGGAAGTTTTTTCTTCGAGACGGGCAGAACAAAACCATCGACATATTTGGGCATGGGAAACTCGGTGGGTTAGGGGTTGGCGCGGATTTTACGCCCAGCGGCCCGTGTTGCAAAGTGCGGAATTTGAGTCGTCCGCCCGCAATTTCCCGTTACCGTTCCGCCGATGGAATCTCTCCCTTGGCACGAGTTGGACGACGAACTTTTGCTGGATAAAAAGATTTCCCAACTCGGACTCACGCTGGCCGACACGTCGTTGCAACCGCTCGTGCAACAACTTTACGACGAGCTCGCGCAGCGTGGCTTGACGTTTCAACCACCGTGTCACGTCGGGGATGAGTGGTTCGTGCCGGTGGGGACGCCGGCGATATGTGTGCCGTTTTTTCTCGTGCACGAGCGTCTGCGCAAACTGGAGGCGAAGCTGATGCTGGAAGTCGAGGGTGATAATCCCGAGTGGTTCATGCGCTTGATCCGTCACGAAGCGGCGCATGCCTACGCTTACGCGTATCAGCTTTTCCGGAAGCGAAAATGGCAACTCGTGTTCGGCAAGACCTCCGCCGATGACACGCCGGAGTTCTATCGCCCGCGACCTTACAGCCATTCTTACGTCGTCCACCTCGATGGTTGGTATGCGCAGAGTCATCCCGATGAAGATTTTGCCGAGACCTTCGCCGTGTGGCTGACGCCGGGCTTGGATTGGCGGACGCGTTACAAGGATTGGAAAGCACTGCAGAAACTCGAATACGTGGACGAGTTGATGCGTTCCATCGCGGGCCAACCGCCGGTGCACCAACCGGCGTATCGCGAGAAGGATTTCAACTGCCTTAACCAAAAGCTGAAAACCTACTACGCGCGGAAGCGGAAGCAGAACGAAGATATCTATCCTGATTTTTACGACCGCGATTTGCGGCAACTCTTCGCGGGGGCGTCCGACGCGGGACCGGCTTTGAAGGCGTCAGATTATCTGCGGCAACATCGTCGTCATTTACGTGACGCGGTTTGCGAATCGACCAATGAAAAAAAATACCGCGTGCACAAACTGCTCTCGCGTCTGATCGAGCGGTGCGACCAATTGGATTTGCATCTGCAACCCGGCGCGCCGTCGCCGGACATGCCGGTGGCGGCCTACATCACCACGCTGGTGATGAATTATCTTTTCACCGGAAAATTCAAACGCACCAAGTAGTCATGCGCAAAAAACTCAAAGTGCTCACGCTGTTCGATGCCGTGCGACCGACGACGCTCGATCAGGACCTCAGCCCCGAGTTGAAGACTGTGGATTGGAAAACCGAAGCGGCCGTGATCGCGGCGTTAAACGAGCTGGGTTATCCGCACGAGCAACTCGCGCTCTTCGACGATCTCGATCTGGTGCGGCAAAAGCTGCAGACTTTCAGTCCGGACGTGATATTCAATCTTGCCGATCAATTCCGCAACAACCGCTCGTTTGATCAGCACATCGTGTCTTTTCTCTCGATGCACGACATCCCGTTTACCGGCTGCGGCGCGTCGGGCCTCTCGCTTTGCAAACACAAGGGCATCTCGAAGAAGATCCTGAGTTATCACCGGATTCACACGCCGGACTTTGTCATCATCCCGCGCGGTAAACGCATCGCGCGACCGAAGCGGTTGAAGTTTCCCATTCTGGTGAAGCCGTTGAAGGAGGAGGCGTCCTACGGCATTTCGCAGGCGTCGTTCGTCGAGACCGATGATCAGTTCCGCGATCGCGTGACGTTTATCCACGACAACACCGGCAACGACGTCATCGCGGAGGAATACATCGAAGGTCGCGAGCTTTACGTCAGCCTCATCGGGAATCATCGACTGCAAGTGTTTCCGATTCGCGAACTCGTCTTCCGCGAAGTGCCGCCCGACGAACCGAAGATCGCGACTTACAAAGCGAAATGGGACGAAGCCTACCGCGCACGTTGGGGTTTGGAAAATCGCTTCGCCGAAGGCTTGGAGCCGTCGCTGGTGCGGCACATCGAAACCGTCTGCAAGCGCATCTACCACTTGCTGACGATCGACGGCTACGCCCGTATTGACCTGCGGATGAACGCGCGCAACGAACTTTATTTCATCGAAGCGAATCCGAATCCGGCCCTCGCGCCTGATGAAGATTTCGCGCAATCCGCGCTCCAAGCCGGCATCGCTTACCCGCAACTCATCGATCGCATTACGCGACTCGGAATGAAAACCGTGCGGGATTGAGTGACGCAGCGGGGACCCGAGTGGGCGTGGAGGGGATAAGACGGTTGCCACGCGTGCGCTTGCACCATAGACTTGCCGCAATGCCGCAACCACCAAGGATTCTACTCGCCGATCATCGGGTAGTGATTCGTGCGGGGTTGCGCGCGCTGCTTGGCGAAGTTTTGCCGGCGGCCGAGTTTGGCGAGGCAGTTTCAGCGGACGAAGCCGTGGCAGCCGTGACGGGCGCGAATTGGGATCTCGTCGTGCTCGCGTTGCGTTTACCCGGCGGAGTGGGCTTCACGACTTTGCAACGCATGCGAGCCCTGCGCTCGCAATTGCCTATTCTGATTTTTTCCAACATGGATGAGCGCAAGATGGGCTTGGCCGCGATCCGCGGCGGCGCCACCGGATATGTCGCGAAAAGTGCAAGCCGGACCTCCATCCAAGCGGCGGTGCGTGATGCATTGCAGCATCGCGGGGTGGCCAGCGGGGAAATTTGCGCGGAGGTGGCGCAGTCGTTGAGCACATGGGCGCCCGGCCCGAGTGCGCTGTCGCCGCGCGAAATAGAGGTGCTGCTTGCGATTGGCACCGGGGAGTCGGGCAAGGAGATCGCCGCCCGCCTCAAACTCAGCGCAAGCTCCGTCAGCACCTACCGCAGTCGCATTTTGGAGAAATTACAGCTGCGCACGACGGCTGATTTGTTGCGGCACGTGGTGGAGCATCGCTTGCAATAGCATGCCCGCAGCGCGCGTGCATTGCGCGGCATTCGGCCCTAATGGCTCGTCGCTGTAAAACGACAGGACAATCGCCGACTTAATCGTTAATCTACAGATTACCAGCGCAAGTCAGGCAATCTTGTCCACCTGACGTTGTGTTCCGGTTTGTCACACGAGTCAGGCCCTGTGTCCGCAGTGCCGCCTCCACTCCCAACCCTACTACATCAGACTATGATTAAAACTTCCTCATTCATCCTGCGCACTGCGGTGCTGGCGTGTGTGCTGCCTCTGGCCGCATGGTCGCAAACGACTCTGGTCAGCAACGTCGCCGGCACCCTCGGCAATAACAACCAGGTCGACGCCGGCTTCTGGCGTTCCCAAGCGTTCGACATGGGCTCCACGAGCTTCAATCTCGCGAGCCTGTCGATCCGCGGTTTCGAGAACACCGACGGTGGCGTCTTCGGCATCTACAGCAATTCTGCCGCCGGCTTCAACAACGGCTCCGATACCCCCAATTCCGTTCTCAGTCTTTTCAATGGCACCATTCCGGACGGCGGCACCGGCTCGACCACATTTACGCTCACGCCCGCCAACGCAGTGACGCTCGACGCGAACTCACGCTACTGGATTGTCTGGCAGGCGACCAATAACAGCCGCTGGTTCAGTCCCGACAGTGCGGCCGTTGGCAGCGACGCGACCATTCCGAGTCTTGGCCTGCGCTTCTCCGGCAACAGCGGTGCTTCGTGGAGCATTGGCGGTGGTGAAACCATGACGGTCGGTATTTCCGGCACCGCCATTCCCGAACCTTCCACCTACGCGGCTATCTTCGGCGGTTTAGTGCTCGGCCTTGCTTTCTGGCGCCGTCGTCAGCAACGCGTCGCGACGAACTAACGATTCCGCCAACCGCGATTAATTTCCAGCCGCTGCGCCTCTGGTGCAGCGGCTGTTTTGCGTTTGGACCTTAGTAATCCAAATACGGCGACAACCACTTCTCCGACACTTCCACCGCCTGACCTTTGCGCGTGGAGTAGTCTACGATTTGGTCCTTCGCCAATTTGCCGACGGCGAAGTATTTTGACTCCGGGTGATTCAAATACAGTCCGCTCACCGCGCTCGGCGGATTCATCGCGAATGACTCCGTGAGCGTGATGCCCGTTGCCTTCTCGGCATCGAGCAAATCGAACAGCGTGCGCTTCTCCGTGTGATCGGGGCACGCCGGGTAACCGGGGGCGGGACGCACCCCGCGGTATTTCTCGCGGATGATGTCCTGCATGGAGAGATTCTCTGTCTTGCCGTAGCCGGACGCGTCGCGCGCTTTCTTATGCAGCAACTCCGCCAATGCTTCTGCGAGACGATCGCCGAGCGCCTTCGCCATGATCGCGGAGTAGTCGTCGTTCTGCGCTTCGAAGTGCTTCGCAAACGGCTCGACGCCGTGACCGCTCGTGACGGCAAAGCCACCGAGGTAATCGATCCGTCCGCTCGCCTTCGGCGCGATGTAATCGGCGAGACAGTGGTTGGCCTGGCCTTCGGCTTTCTCGTTTTGCTGACGGAGAAAGTGGAACGATTTCACCACCGTGGTGCGGCTCTCGTCGGAGTAGATTTCGACGCTGTCGCCGACGGCATTGGCCGGCCAGAAGCCGATCACGGCCTTCGCGACAAAATGTTCCTCATCGACGATGCGCTGGAGCAATGCCTGTGCATCTGCGAACAAACGCGTCGCTTCCTCACCAATTACCGGGTCTTGCAACAAGTCAGGGTAGCGACCGTGCATTTCCCACGCGGAGAAGAACGGACCCCAATCGATGAAGGGCACGATTTGATCGAGTGGCACCGGATCGTAAACGCGCGTGCCGAGGAATTCGGGCCGCGGAATATCGACGGTGTTCCAATCGGAAAGTTGGCGGCGTTCGCGCGCGGCCTCGAGCGCGAGCAGTTTGCGCGCACCGCGGCGCTCGGCGAATTCCGTGCGCTGCCGATCTTGCTTCGCTAGGTTCTCTGCGGCGAACGCGGGTTTCTGCTCGCTGCTAAGCAGCGCAGAGACGACGCCAATCACGCGCGAGGCGTCGAGCACGTGCACGACGGGCTCGCCGTATTCGGGCGCAATTTTGACCGCAGTGTGCGCGGCGGAAGTGGTCGCACCACCGATGAGCAACGGCAGGTTCATCCCGAGGCGTTTCATTTCCTTTGCCACGTGCACCATCTCGTCGAGCGAAGGGGTGATGAGTCCGGACAGGCCGACGATGTCCGCCTTCTTTTCGCGCGCGGTGGTGAGGATTTTTTCGCACGACACCATCACGCCGAGATCGATCACTTCGTAATTGTTACACGCCAGCACGACGCCGACGATGTTCTTGCCGATGTCGTGCACGTCACCTTTGACCGTCGCCATGACGATCCGGCCCTGCGGCCGCGATTCGCCGCCGGACGCGATGAGACGTTGCTTTTCCTCCTCCATGAACGGCTGCAAGTAGGCGACAGCTTTCTTCATCACGCGCGCCGATTTCACGACTTGCGGGAGAAACATTTTGCCGGCGCCGAAGAGATCACCGACGACGCGCATGCCATCCATCAACGGCCCTTCGATAATGTCGAGCGGGCGCGGATATTTTTGGCGTGCTTCCTCGGTGTCGGCATCGACGAAGGTATCAATGCCCTTCAGCAACGCGTGCTTGAAACGCTCTTCGACGGACTGGCTGCGCCATGCATCGGCGGCGGCCTGTTGCGCGCTGATGGCGGAGAGTTGTGCGCCCGAGGCTTTGGCGGCGACTTCCTTCGCCTTGATCGCTTCGGCGAGGTTGATGAGTCGCTCGGTGCTGTCGGCGCGGCGGTTGAGTAACACGTCTTCGACGTGCTCCAACAATTCGGGGTCGAGCTCCGCGTAGTTGCCCAACATGCCGGCGTTGACGATCGCCATGTCGAGTCCGGCCTTGATCGCGTGGTAGAGAAACGCCGTGTGCATCGCTTCGCGCACCGGATTGTTGCCGCGGAAAGAGAACGAAACATTCGAGACGCCGCCGCTGACTTTCGCGCCGGGGAGAGTGTCCTTGATGATGCGCGTGGCCTCGAAGAAATCGACGGCGTAGTTGTTGTGCTCCTCGATGCCGGTGGCGACGGTGAGGATGTTGGGATCGAAAATAATATCCTCGGCGGGGAAACGCAGGCGATCAACGAGGAGGCGGTAGGCGCGCGTGCAGATGCGGACTTTTTCGTCGCGCGTGGCGGCCTGGCCTTGTTCGTCGAACGCCATCACGACCGCGGCGGCACCGTAGCGTTGGAGCAGGCGTGCGCGGTTAAGAAATTCCGCTTCGCCGTCCTTTAATGAGATCGAGTTGACGATACCTTTGCCTTGCAGGCAGCAGAGTCCCGCTTCGAGCACGCTCCATTTCGAGGAGTCGATCATGATCGGCACGCGGCAGATCTCGGGTTCGGCGGCGATGAAGTTGAGCAACCGCACCATCGTGGTTTCGCCGTCGATCAGCGCTTCGTCGACGTTGACGTCGAGGATGTTGGCGCCGGATTCAACTTGTTGACGCGCGATGGCGAGGCAACCGGCCCAGTCACCCGCCTTGAGGGCCTTGGCGAATTTGGGCGAACCGGTGATGTTGGTGCGCTCGCCGACGACGATAAAATTGGAAGCAGAATTGGTCACAGGGGTGCGCGGTTCAGCGAATCGTCAGCGGTTCGAGTCCGCTGAGGCGCAGCGGATTGTCCTGCGCGGGGACGGGCAGGGGGCGCGGGTTATGTTTGCGCACTTCCTTGGCGATGGCGGCGATATGCGCAGGCGTGGTGCCGCAGCAACCGCCGACGAGATTGAGCCAACCTTCGATGGCAAACTCGCCGAGCACCGTCGCGGTTTGCTCCGGCGTTTCGTCGTAGCCGCCCATCGTGTTGGGCAGGCCGGCGTTCGGGTAGCACGACACGGGGCACTCGGCGTGGCGCGCGAGTTCCTCGACGAAAGGACGCATTTGCGCGCCACCGAGTGCGCAGTTGATGCCGACGCAAAACGGATGCGCGTGACGGATGGAATTGTAGAAGGCTTCGGTCGTTTGACCGGAGAGCGTGCGACCGGATTGGTCGGTGATCGTCACCGAGATGAAAACCGGCAGGTGCGCGCCGACATCTTCCCACAATTTGCTCAACGCGAAGAGGGCGGCTTTGCAATTGAGCGTATCGAAAATCGTTTCGATCAACAGCACCTCTACGCCACCGGTCACGAGGGCGCGGGCTTGCTCGTAATAGGCCGCGACCACTTCGTCCCAATTCACGGCACGATAATCCGGCCGGTTCACGTCGGGCGAGAGCGAGAGCGTGCGATTGAGCGGCCCGAGCGCGCCCGCGACGAAGCAGCGGCGTCGATATTTTTCCTCGGCACGGCGCGCAGCGCGCAACGCGAGTTCGGCCGCGGCTGCGTTGAGTTCGGTCACAACCGCTTCCATCGCGTAGTCGGCCTGCGAGATGCGGTTCGCGTTGAACGTGTTGGTCTCGACCATGTCCGCGCCCGCCTCGAAATACGCATAATGCACCGCTTCGACGATCTCGGGTTGGGTGAGGCAGAGCAGGTCGTTGTTACCTTTGAGATCGTGCGGGTGCGCGGCGAAGCGCGGGCCGCGAAAATCCGCCTCGATGAGCTGGTGCTGCTGCAGCATCGTGCCCATCGCGCCGTCGAGGATGGCGATGCGTTGCGCGAAGAGATGACGCAATTCGGCGGCGGCGGTGCTTTGACGCTGAGTGAGGGTCGACATGATTCGTATCTTTGAATCAAGATTCGTTGATATGTGAATGGCAACCCTCGGGTGCATCTTTTGACTCAGCGGCGGCAGTTTTATGACAACGGCGGGGCGGAAAATTACGTGTGCTTGTCACTCGCGGCGGCGCACCGCGGCAACTGGGCCCGCAAAGAATGCGCAGGCTTTGCGCTTGCGTGAGGGACAGGCGAAACACTTGGTTGCGCGTCCTGAGTTCTTTTTTGTTCCGTTGGCAGACGCAGGGAAGGCCGTGCAATCCGGCCACAGTAGCGCTGCGGTAACGCATGACGGTTCTCCATCTCGCACAGGGCGGGAGCAAAGCCAATTTCCGGCCAAAATCGGAAGTGAAGGCGAGGAGACCGGCGTCGTGAACGAGTGATCGTTCGCGGCAGAGTGCGGAGTCCGAATACCTGACTGCCAATTCTCACCAACTCGCGGCGCGTCGTGCGTGCACCGCGGGCAACTTCATCGCACCAACTCCGACACCGTCGGAGTCAATGAAGGGTGGGAGTAGGCCCGGACGTTTCGTTTTTGTCGGCAGGGCAATTGCCCATGTGTGGAAACATTCCACGCGCCCGACGCCGCGAACGCCCGCTCTGCTCTTGCCGTAACGAAAGCAGATCATGCCAACAAAACTCCCGGCGTCATGGCGACGCCTCGTCCTCCTCGTCGGTCTCGCACCGACATTCCTCGCCGCGCAAACCGCGCCGGCCAAACTCGATAATTACGTCGTCACCGCGACGCGCACCGCCGCCGCCGTCACCACGCTCGGCAGCGCCGTGGACACGATCAGCGCTGCCGAACTCGCGCGGCGCCAGATCACCACGTTGCGCGGTGCACTCGGCAGTGTGCCCGGCGCTCCGTCCTTTGCCTCCGGTGCCAACGGCGGCGCGACGTCACTCTTTCTGCGCGGCGCGAATTCCAATCAGACGTTGTTTCTCGTCGATGGCATTCGCTCCAACGACCCCAACACCGACTACGCTGTCTCCCTCGGCGGCGCGTGTGTGTCCGCGTGCGACTCGCTCGAAATCGCGCACGGCCCGCAAAGCACACTCTACGGCGGCGAAGCGGTCGGCGGCGTCATCGCGCTCCGCAGCGAACGCGGTCGCGGCGCGCCGGTGCGCACGGTTTCGTTTGAACTCGGCTCCTTCGGCACGGTGCAAGGTGCCATCGCCGCCCGTGGTGGTGACGAAAAAAACGGCTACAATTTCTCCGCTGCGGGCGGCCACACCGACAACGACCGTCCGCACAACGCCTTTACGAGCGCGACCTATGTGCTGCGGCTCGACCGCACCGTAAACGACCGCCTCGCGATCGGCGCGACGTGGCGTGGTTTCAACGGCGTCTACGAGTCGCCGGGCACGCGCTTCACCAACGACCCCGACAACGAAGACCGCGAGAGCAACCAACTCGCCACCGTCTTCGCTGACTTCACGCCGTCCGCCGCATGGACGAGCCGTGTCGTGCTCGGTGGGCAGGATCGCCGTTTCGTTTCCAATAATCCCGATCCTTTCGGCACGCAGGTCACGACGGTGAAGAATCGCCGCGCCGTCCTCGATTGGCAGACGACCTATCTTGGCGCCGAGCACCATCGCGTCACCGGTGGCGTCACGGCCGAGTTGAATCACACGCGCAACACCGGCTTCGGCGACATCAACCAGCGACAGGAGTTGCTGGCGGTTTTTTTGCAGGACGAATACTCGCCCGTCGAAAATGTTTTCCTCACTGCCGGACTGCGCAGCGATGATCACGACACGTTTGGTCGCTCCACGACCGGCCGCGCGACGGCGGCGTGGCTGACGCACAATCACCAGCTCAAGCTGCGTGCGAGTTACGGCACGGCGTTTCGCGCGCCGTCGTTTCTCGATCTTTTCGGGCAAAGCGCCTTTTACGTTGGCAATCCGAATCTGCGCGCCGAGAAGGCAAGCGGCTGGGACGCGGGCGTGGATTACTACCTCGCCGCCGACCGCGGCACGCTCAGCGCGACGTGGTTCGAGATGGATTATCGCAACCTCATCGTTTTCGACTTCGGCGTGTTTCCCGGCACGGTGCGGAACGTCGAGTCGGCCCGCACGCGCGGCCTCGAACTCGCGGCCAAATTCGCCCTCGGCGCGACCGAACTCCGCGTGGTCTACACTTACCTCGAAGCGGAAAATCTTTCGCAGCGCAATCGACTGCTCCGCCGTCCGCGCCACAGCGGATCGGCTGACCTCTGGCGAGAGTTGGGACATGGCTTGAGTCTCGGCGCGGGTGTGGCTTTCGCGGCGCAACGTGAAGACGTCCACGCGTCCACCTTCGGTCGCATTGACGGCGAGGATTACGCGGTCGCCCGCGTTTACGGCGCGTGGCAGATCAGCGCCGCCGTCGCCCTCAAGGCGCGCGTGGAAAATTTGTTCAACGAGCGTTACGAAGAAGTGCATGGCTTCCCGCAACCCGGCACGGGAGTTTTCGCCGGCATGGAGTGGAAATTCTAGTCGCGCTAAGTTAGTTCCTAGGACGAGCCGCAAGACTCCGCGCTTGCGGCTTTTTCATTTGGCGGAAAACTGCCGTAACCCCTCTTCACTATGCGCGTCCGCCCTCTCGTTTCGCTCGTTTTAGTTTTATGTTTGGTTGTTTCGCTGAGTGCCGACTCCTGGCGTCACGGACAACCGGCGCAGCCCACGCGCGCCGCCGCGGATTACGTGCCCGACCTCGCGATGCTGAGCGCGCCGCAATCCAGTCCGCTCCGCGAACTGGTCGAGCGCTACATGACCGATCTCGCGGCGTTGCGCCGCTTTTACTCGGTGCCGAGCTCGACGTTGCAAATCGCGCGATTCAAAGCGCTCAACGACGCGTGGCTCGCGCAACTCGAACACGTAAACTACGACGCGCTCGATGCGGCCGGGCGGATCGATTGGCACTTGTTGCGCACGCATCTGCGCTACGACAACGGACTGCTCGACCGCGCCGCAGCACGCAACACGGAGATGGCCCAGCTGCTGCCGTTCGCTGACGCGATTGCGCAGATGCAGGAGAATCGCCGTCAATTCGCGCCACTCGTGCCCAGTGAGGCAGCGGCCACGCTCGACCAGTTGCAGAAAGACATCGCGGCGACGCGCAAAGCGCTCGACGCCGATGGCGCCAAGCCAAGCAAGATTGTGGCGCTGCGCGCGGCCGGACGTTTGAGTGATTTGAGCGCCGCGTTGAAGGATTGGTTTGATTACTTCAACGGCTACGATCCGCAGTTCGGTTGGTGGAGTCGCGAGCCTTACAAGGGTGCGACGGCGGCGATGGAGGATTATCGGAAATATCTCCGCGAAAAAATCGTCGGCGTGAAAACGGGCGAAGATGAACCGATTGTCGGTGACCCGATTGGCGCGGCGGGCCTGGCGCTTGATTTGGAACGCGAGATGATTGCCTACACGCCCGCGCAGTTGATCGCGATCGCGGAGCGGGAGTTTGCGTGGTGCGAAGCGGAGTGGCGCAAGGTCGCGCAGGAAATGGGACTCGGCGACGACTGGCGCGCTGCACTCGAACGCACGAAGAAGGATTTTGTGACGCCGGGCGAACAACCGGCGCTGATTGCCGAGCAGGCGTATGAAGCGATTAATTTTCTCCTGCAACGCGACCTGCTCACCATCCCGACGCACGCGATTGACACGTGGCGGATGGCGATGATGTCGCCGGAGCGGCAGAAGGTCGCGCCGTTCTTCCTCGGCGGGGAGCAGATTCTGGTTTCGTTTCCGACCGACACGATGGATCACGCCGACAAGCTCGACAGCTTGCGCGCGAACAACCGGCATTTTTGTCGCGCCGTCGTGCATCATGAATTGATTCCGGGGCATCACTTACAGGGTTGGTATAATCAGCGTTACAACCCGCATCGCCGACTGTTCTCGACGCCGTTCTGGGGCGAGGGCTGGGCGCTGTGGTGGGAGTTTCGCCTCTGGGATCTCGGTTTTGCGCAAAGTCCGGAAAACAAAGCCGGCATGCTCTTCTGGCGCACACATCGTGCCGCGCGCATCATTTTCTCGCTCAATTTTCATCTCGGAAACTGGACGCCCGCACAGTGCATCGACTTCCTCGTGGACCGTGTCGGGCACGACCGCCACACGGCGACCGGCGAAGTGCGTCGTTCGTTCAATGGCGATTACTCACCGCTCTACCAAGTCGCCTACATGATGGGCGCGATTCAACTGCGTGCGCTCTACGCGGAGTTGGTGCAAAGCGGCCAGATGCCTGAGAAGGAATTTCACGACCGCATCCTGCAAGGCGGCACGATGCCCATCGAAATGGTGCGCGCGCACCTGACCAACACGAAGCTCGCGCGCGATCATCGCACGTCGTGGAAATTTGTCGGCGAACAACCATGAGTAAACGTCGCCCGAAACCGACTCCGCCAAAGCCGCCGAATCGCTTGCTGATGAGCCTCGTGGTGCTAACGGCCGCGACGGCGCTCGTGCTCTTGTTGTTATTGGCGCGCAATATTCTCGCCGAACTCAATGCGCTCGGCGGGGAAGGCGGCAGCGCCTCGACGCGATTGTTGACCGGATTGTTCGTCGTGATGTGTCTCGCAGGGTTTACCGCCACGGCGCTCTGGACCGCATTGAAACGCGCGTTCGGTCGCACGCCGAAAGAGAAATAAGTTTCGACCGCGCCGGAGGCTTAGCCCGCGCGTGTTCGATTCAACTCGATGAGTTTTTCCACCGCCTCGCTTTCATGGAGCTCGGTCGGCCAGCCGTAGGCAACCGCCACCGCGGCATCAGCCGATGCTTGGTCGCCGGAGCGCGCCGCGATGGCGACGCCGTGCCGCGCTTCCTCTTCCGCACGCGTGAGACTGCTCAACGTGCGTTCAGGCGACCACGGGAAGGGAAATGAATCAACGGCGAGCGTCGGAGTGCGGCGGGAATGGAATTTATCCCACCACGCAACGAAGGCCCGGGAGCGCAACACGCCATAGATAAAATCATCGTCGCGCGCTACGACGAGCAACGTGCTGTCGGGCAATATCTCGGAGGAAACCCAGACAAATTCAGGCGCGAAGCCGATGGGCGTGGAGAGGTAGCGCTCGCGGCGGGCGATGAGGGCACGCGCGGTGGGATTGGCATTGGGGTTGGTCCACCAACCTTCGCTGTGTTGGCGCAGGGAGCGGCGCAGATGTTGGTAGGGAGCCTCGTAGAGCGCGGCTTCGCCCTCGGACATCTCCGGCGGAAAATCGATCATCCAACCTTCGCGGACTTGCTGATGAGCTGTTGCGTTGATGACTCGGCGAACCACATCGACATTGGTGCGGCCGTGGTGATTTTGCGTCGCGAGCATCCGCTGAGCGAGTTGCACGGGGATGGCGGCGGCGGGGCGCACAGATTCGCCGACGAACGCGAGGTTCTGGTTTTCCGGCAATAAACGGGGCGCAGCGTGCGACATGCGGAAATTCTTAGCACGGGGAATCCGCACGCCAAGCTCGCTCGGTGGTGCACGTCAAATAGTGGGGACGCGAGCGTGCGCTCAGTTGAAACTTACCTGGGGATTGTTGCGCAGGAATTCCGCGATGGCTGACGTAAAAATCTCGCCGAACTCGGCGCGCTTCTTCTCTCCGATGCCGGTGATGCCGTCCAATTGCTCCATGCGCACGGGGTAACTGCGCGCGAGTTCGCGCAAGGTGGCGTCGCCGAACACGACGTAGGCCGGCACGCCGCGTTCGTCGGCGAGGCGTTTGCGCAACTCGCGGAGGCGCGCAAAGAGAATTTCGTCGCACTCGATTTCGCCTTGGCGGCGTTTGACGCTGCGCGCTTTCGGCAACGCGAGTGGTTTGGTGAGTTTGATGGGTTGGCGCGCGACGAGCACGGCGCGACCTTCCTCGGTGAGTTCGAGGATGGGAAACTCGCCTTCGGCCTGCGCGACCAATCCCAAGCGCATCAACTCGCGTCCCACCGCGGCCCACGCGGGTCGGGTCAACTCGCGCCCAATGCCGTAGGTGGTGAGTTGTTCGTGGCTCCAGCGTTTGATTTTCTCGGTGTCGGCACCGGTGAGCACTTCGATAATGTGATTCATGCCGACGCCGAAGCGTCCGCCTTGGCGAATGCGGTAGATGCACGAGAGGAACTTCTGCGCGACGATTGTGCCGTCGTAGGTTTCGCGCGGTTCGAGGCAGTTGTCGCACGCGCCGCAACCATCGCCGGGAAAAGTTTCGCCGAAGTAGTCGAGTAACTCCGCGCGACGGCAACCGGCGCTTTCCGCGTAGTGGAGAATTTTCCGCAACTGATGCCGTGCGTTGGTTTTTTCCTGCTCGTTGGTAATTTCCTCAATGAAATGCGTCTGCTTGGCGGCATCGCCGCCGCTGAACAACAACAAGCAATCACCGGGCAAGCCGTCGCGGCCGGCGCGGCCGGTTTCCTGATAGTAACCTTCGATGTTCTTCGGCAAATCGTGGTGAATGATCCAGCGCACGTTTGGCTTATTGATGCCCATGCCAAACGCGATCGTGGCGCAGATGATGCGGCATTCGTCGCGGAGGAAGAGTTCCTGATTGCGCGTGCGGTCGTCCGCGCTGAGTCCAGCGTGATACGGGCGCGCCGAGAAGCCACGTCCGGCCAATGCGTCGGCGATGCGCTCGGCGGTGGCGCGCGTGGCGCAATAGATGATACCGCTCTCGTCTTCGCGCTTGCGGATGAACTCGATGATTTGCTTCTGCGGCTGATCTTTCGGGACGACGCGGTAGGTGAGATTCGGGCGATTGAAACTCGCGACGAAAACTTCCGGATCGCGCAACTGCAGGTGCGTGATGATGTCGGCGCGCACGCGTTCGGTGGCAGTGGCGGTGAGCGCCATCACCGGCACGTCGGGCAATAGCGAACGCAGGCGGGCGAGTTGACGGTATTCCGGACGGAAATCATGGCCCCACTCGGAAACGCAGTGCGCTTCGTCGACCGCGAGTGCGGTGATATTCCAATTGGCGAGATTCTCTTTCCACTCGTCGAGCATCAGTCGCTCCGGCGCGACGTAGAGGAGGCGCCACTCGCCGCGATGGAGGCCGCGCAAGCGCGATTTCGATTCGGCGGTGGTGAGCGTGGAGTTGAGGTAGGTGGCGGCGACGCCCGCTGCTTGCATTTGATCCACCTGATCCTTCATCAACGCGATCAGCGGCGAAACAACGACCGTCAAACCGGTGCGTTGCAGTGCGGGGAGTTGAAAGCAGAGCGATTTGCCGCCACCGGTGGGCAGCAACGCAAACACATCGCGCCCCGCGAGCGCGGCTTCGACGATCTCGCGTTGCAACGGGCGAAAAGCGCCGTAGCCGAAGGTCGTTTTGAGCGTGAGTTGCAGGTCGTCCACAAACCGGCGAGTGTGCGCGCTCGCGGACGCGCCGGGCAAGCCTGCAGCCAGAAAAATTGCCCGCTCAACGCAACTGCAACCAGCGCGCGAGGGTGCGCACCGCTCCGGCGGACTGGTGGCCGCGCTTCACGGAACGGCCGACGACACGCAGGCGTCCGGCGGCGCGGTCGGCTTTGGGATCGACGTGGCCGACGAGTTCGGTGCCGGCGAGGAGTGGCAGCGAGTAGTGGCCGCGCACGCGTTTGGCCGGCGGCGTGTAGGCTTCCCACGTGTAATCGAAATCCCAGAGCGCGGAAGTGACGCGACGGTCGTAGATCAGCGGATCCAGCGGCGCCAATAGCAGCAACGGTTCCGGTGAGGGAGCCGGTGTGGAGCGACACGATTCGAGCAACGGCAGGTCGGAGCGTAGACAATAGAGGGGCGGGCAGTCGGCGACGGTGACGGGTTGAACGAGGTCGGCGACGAGAAGTAGTTCGATGCGCTTGAGCGTGCAGAGGCGGCGTTGGCGGAGTTTTAGTTCGGCGCACCAGCGGGAGGTGGCGCGGGGCGTCGGTTCGGCGCGCGAGAGAACGGCGGCGGGCAGGACGCGTTCCGGCAAGTCGTAGTAGCGGCGATTGGCGGGGCCGCGTTTGGCGATGAGCAGGCGGCCGTGAAAAAAGAGCTTCTGCAGCGTCGCCTTCACGAGCGAAGAAGCGCCCCAAACGCTGCGGGCGCGGCCGTGATCGGCGAAATCCTCGGACGAGAGCGGGCCGCGAGTGGCGATCTCCGCGAGGAGTTTTGCGGCGAGCATTTTCTGTTTCGTGGTGAGTCGGCCGGACCACGGACCGGAGCGGCGTGTGCGATGGCGCATCGCGCCGAGGAGGTGGGGCCAGGCCTCAGGTTCAAAGGCGACGAGAATGCCGGTCTCGGGGTGGTGGTGTTCGAAAGCGGTGCGGGCGGCGGGTTTGATGGCGGCATCGCCGTGCAGATACCGCATGAGGTCGCCCTCGCGGTAGTCGGCGATGCGGTTGCGCAGAATGAGGTCGTGCATGCGACCGCAGATGTTCAACGGATCAATCTGCACGTAACCGAGACCGGCGAGCGCGGCGGTGACGTCGGGGACGGGCGCGTCGAGGAGCTGCGCGCGGCGTTGAAAGCGCCGGGCGTGGGCGCAGTCGAGTTTGAGTGGCGCGGGCAACATCGGCGGACGCGAGCGGGTCGGAGATTGCTTGCGGAGTAAAATAAAAAAGCCGTGCTCGAGGCACGGCTTGAAAATCAAAGTGGGGGGACGGAGCTCAGTTGCGCGGGGCCTGCGACTGAAGGTCTTGGAGTCGCTTGTTGAGATCGTTCATTTCTTGAACGAGGCGTTCTTCCACTTTTTTGCGCTCGGTGCTGTTGACGATGCTCATGTTGCTCGCGTCGCGAATAACGTTGGCCGGAAGCGTGAGCAGGCGGGTCAAAATTCCCTGGTCCTTAAAGCTGCTGAGGTAGAGCGCGGTGATTTCGTGCGACAGTTTCATCGAATCCTGCGCGACGCCTTGGGCGACTAACAGGCTGTTGTTGAGTTCCTGATTGCGCGCCATCTCCGCAGTGAGCACGCCGCCGATTTGGTCGGAGATGCGCTGGCTGTATTTGGTGATCGATTCGCGAGTGAGGTTTTGGTCGCGCGACATTTCGGAGAGAATGGGTGAGATGCGCTCGGCCATGCGGGCGGAGACCTTGTCGACCTGCTCGTTTTGCAGTTTCTCGGCTTCTTCGGGGGAATTCGGCACTGAACCATACGGCGAGATTTTTTGCGCGATGGCTTCGGCGAGTTGGTTCATGCGCTCGGTGTTGAGCTTTTGCACTTCATCGTCGGTCATGAAAACTTCCGCGGACCGCTTCGAGATGGCGTCTTTGAGTAGTTGGTTAACCGATTCGATGTGACGACGCGTCTCTTCGGACGAGGCCTTGAGTTCCGCGTTGGTCTGATCGCGCAGCAAGCCGATTTCGGTCTGCTGGCGGAGCGCGAGATCTTGGACCGTCTTCTGGTGGAACCAGAAAGCGACGCCGACGATGAGGAGGGCGGTGAGGATAACCGCGGGGAGTTGTTCTTTCAGTTTTTGCCACATGGTGTGTGTGAGGTGAGAAATGTGCTGACAGCCAAGCAGGTGGAGAGTTCAAAAGCAATTCCACCGTGTGCAGACTGCTTTGGGCACGGATTTACCCCAAAATGAGCCTAAACCGCTACGAACAGACCCTCTTCGACTACATGTCCGGTGCCACGGATGAGCGCCGACATTGGCAGATGAAGACCATGGAGGCGGCGCAGCGCTCCGGGCAAGCGACGCGGGAGTTGGAGCGGGAACTTTGGGCGTATTTTCAAGAGCGAAGCGAACACGTGCCCGCGCTCCGGACCTTGGTTGCGGGCGGGGTGGTGCGCGTGAGTTTCCAGAATCTTGCGGACCATCTTCTGCGCTTGTGGGGACCACCGCCGATACCGCGCCGCGCGGCACCACGGTTGTCTTAGCGCAAGCTCACCAGCGTGGCTCCCCAGCCGCCGCTGTGTTCATTGCCGAGGCGAAATGACGCGACGCCCGGTAAATTGCGCAAGTGGGCGTGAACAGTTTCGCGCAACGTGCCGATGCCCTTGCCGTGGATAACGCGCACCTCGCGAATGCCGCGCGCGCGGCACTCGGCAAAATAATCTTCGAGCAACGATTTGATCTCGGCGGGCCGAAACGTGTGCAGGTCGAGTTCGCCGTTAATCGGAATGCGCAACGGGTCGGCTTCGGCATGTTCGTCCACGCCCGCAGACTAGGAAACCGCGTGACGGCGGCAAAAGAAAACCCGCCCCCCATGGGGCGAGTTGGACACACAAACACAAAAATTAGAGATCAGGAGCGCGATTCGACGCTGGTGCTGGCTTTGCCGGCGACGGTGTTGGCGGCATTGGCACTCGCATGATCAACCGTGATGCCGAGCGACGGCAATTCCGTGCTGATCTCACGGTAGTGCGAGGCTGTGGCGCTGGCGCGCAACTCGGCCAAACTTTGTTCGACGCTGAGTTCAGCCTCAGTGTAACGATCGGCCGTGACTTGGTAAGCGGGCAGTTCGACGACTTTGGCGGAAAGCGATTGCGGCGCGGCGTGGACAGTGGCGGTCGCGAGCGTGACACTCACGAGAGCGAGGAGGAGAGAGTAATTTGTTTTCATACTATTACTACACGCATGGCATGTGCCAAGTTGCAGAAAAAACCGCAACATTAAGGTAGTGAACCAGTTAAATTCTAAAATACCGCCGCGCGCTTCGATTACCGGTCTCCAAACTGTGCGCTCGCGGTATGGTTAATTCCCGCAGATGGGACGCAGCGAGCAGTCATGCATGACCATGACTACTGGCGCGGAAACCACCGTAGCCTTCTCCGACAGGTGTGCTGAACTGGAGTCAATCCACTCACCATGCTTGTCGTTGAAAATCTCACCAAACGCTACGGAACGTTAACCGCGCTCAACGACGTGTCGTTGCACGTGCGCCGCGGCGAATTTTTCGGCCTCCTCGGTCCCAACGGTGCGGGCAAGAGCACGCTGATGGCACTCGTTGCTGGGTTGCGCCAACCCGACGCGGGCCGCATGTCGATTGACGGCGTGCCGTGTGACCGTGCCGGTGCGGCGTCCGCGACGATCGGCTTCGTGCCACAATCGCTCGCGCTCTACGAAGACCTGAACGCCGAGGAAAATCTCGCGATCTTTGGTCGTCTCTACGGTTTGACCGGTGCGGCGCTCAAAGCGCGGATCGACGAGTGTCTCGTCGCGGTGGGCCTGCAAGAACGTCGTCGCGACACGGTGAAAACGTTTTCCGGCGGCATGCAACGTCGGCTCAATCTCGCGGCGAGTCTCCTGCATGCGCCGAAACTGCTGCTCTGCGACGAACCGACCGTCGGCATCGATCCGCAGTCGCGCAACGCCATCTTTGATCTGTTGGAGCAACTCAACCGCGACGGACTCACCATCATTTACTCCACCCATTACATGGAGGAAGCCACGCGGCTCTGCTCGCGCATCGGCATCATCGACCACGGTCGCATCCACGCCCTCGGCACGCTCGACGAGTTGTTGGAGCAATTGCCCTCGCGTGAAGTCGTGACGTTTCCACGCGGCAGCGTCGCACCTGGACTCGCGGCGAAGCTGGAGCAATTCGGTGCGTTGCACGAACGTGCCGAGTCTCGCGAGTTGCATCTGCGCGCTGACGTGCGCCTCGCCGAATTTTTCACGGCGACGGCGGCAGCAGGGTTACCCGACCGCCTGTTTCAACTGAAGCGTCCGACGCTCGAAGACCTGTTCCTTCATCTCACCGGCAAAACCTTGCGCGAATAATCTCCCATGAAACTTGTGCTCACTCTGCTCCGCAAGGAGCTGCTCCTTTTCAGTAAAGACCGCGTGGCGCTCTCCCTGACGTTCCTCGTGCCGGTCGTGTTGATATACATTTTCGGTGCGGTATTCGGCGTGAATCGCACGAGTTCGGGGCCGACGGGCATTCCGCTCGCAGTGATCAATGAAAGCGCTGCTCCGGAGATCGCGAAACTGGTTGAGGCCTTACGCAAGGAAACCGCGTTTCGCGTCGTGGAATCGACGACCGACGAAAACGGCGTCGCGCGTGCGCTCACCGAAACCGAAGTGCGCGAAGGCTTCAAAGCGAACCGCTACCGTTTTGCGCTCGTGCTGCCCGCTGATGCGACGAGCGACGAGACCTTCGGACTGCGACTGAAACTACTCTTTAACCCGCGCAACGAAATCGAATCGCAGATGGTGCTCGGATTGTTGCAACGCACGATCTACACGGAAGCGCCAATGTTGCTCCTGCGTTCGCTGGAGAAACAGGCGGCGTCCGCGATCGGGCGGGTCAAAACGGATCGTTTCTACGACGAGATGGCCGCAACAATTGGCCGCTCATTCGGACTCGATGCTGCGAAAGTGCGCGAGTCGATGAAGGTCGGTTCGTTGGGTGATATTGTCGGTGCCAAAACGAGCGGCTCGACGAATGGCGAGGCGAGCAACTTCCTCGAGCGCGTCATCAAGATTGAACAAGAACAACTCGCCGGCGCGCAGGTAAAAAACACCGGCGCCACGCGCGCCGTCGGTGGTTGGGCGATGATGTTTTTGCTCTTCGCGCTGAGCGGCTCGGCGACGTCGCTCTTTGAAGAAAAAAAGGCGGGGCTCTATTTGCGGTTACTCGCGTCTCCTGTTCGCCCATCGCACATTTTGTGGAGCAAATACGCTTTTGGAATCCTGCTCGGTCTCGTGCAATTGGTCGCACTCTTCTTTGCCGGACGATTGATGTTTGGCATCGATGTGACGTCGAACTTCGCGAACTTGCTCGTGATTTGCGCTGCGGCCGCGGTGGCCTGCACGGCGTTCGGCATGTTGCTGGCCGCCGTGACGCGCACTCCCGCGGCGGCGCAAGGCCTCGCGACGCTACTCATCCTGACGATGAGCGCAGTGGGCGGCGCGTGGTTTCCCACATCGTTCATGCCGGAGCTCATCCAACAACTCAGCAAACTCACCGTCGTTTATTGGGCGATGGAAGGTTTCGCCCAAGTGCTGTGGAATGACTGCACGTTCGCTGAGCTCTTGCCGACAGTCGGCGTGCTGCTCGGGATTGCCGCGGCACTGATCGGCGTCAGCTGGTGGCGCTTCCGCACCGGTCCGGTGTTCGAATAACTAAACGGCGCGCGTCGCGTCGCTCGCTGAACTGCTTACGCTTCCGATTCCGTCGGTGGAGCCGACGGCGGAGGCGTGGCGCCGGGCGGGTAGGGCGGAAATTTGCGCGGCTGGGTGACTTCGGCGGGCTTTACTGGTTTGGGGGCAAACCGCTTTGCCTCTTCGGAGAGTTCAGGTTTGTCATCCATCGCGGCGCGAAATTCTTCTTCGACGCCGCTGGTGGCTTTCTTGAATTCGCGCACCGAACGCCCGAGTCCGCGCGCCAACTCCGGCAGGCGATTGGCGCCGAAGAGCAAGAGGACGAGGAAGAGCACCATCATCAACTCGGGGCCGCCGAGTCCTTCGATGAATGCAAACGGGAAAATCATGATGAAATTAGACTGAGCGTGGCGGCAAATGTAACGCCGAAAAACGAATCATCGCATCAACCGTGACGCAGCTCGACGAAGAATTTCTGGGTTTGCCCGCCGCCGACGTGGTGCAGACCGAGTTTGGTTTCCGGACTGTTGGGTGGGCCCATCCACGGCTCGATGCAGTAGTAGGGTGCTTTGTCGTCGCTCGACCACGTGACCACGGCGGCGTCTTGCGCAGTGGTGTTGGAAAAGCCGGTGCGGAAGCGCAAGCGCGCGCCGGTGCTGCGTTCGGTGACTTGGAATTGGTGACCGCGCACGCCGGTGAAAATCGTGTCGATCAACGCGTGGTTATCGAGCGATTCGCGCTCCTGGAGGTGTGGACCGTCGACGAGTTGGCCGGTTTCGTTGCGACGGAGCGTGCGCGTGGCCGGAACTTCGAACGTGTAGTCGCGACGACTGAGACCGGAAGTCCACGGCAGCGTGAAATAGAAATGATGTCCCGCAGACCACGGAATCGGGGTCGTGCCGTGGTTGGTTAATTCGAGTTCCACGTAGAGACCGTTGGGTTCGAAGCGGTAGCTGACGATGAACTCGTAGTCGTAAGGATAGGAAATTTTCGCCGCGGCATCGGGCACGAAGAGCGCGGAGAAACCGCCTTCGTCGAGGCGCGTGATGCGAAAATCACCCTGGCGTGCGAGACCGTGCATCGGCATCGCGAGCGGTTGGCCGCCTTCGGGACGCCACGAACCTTCGGTGCCGCGATCGTAGCTGCGGCCGCAAAAAGGAAAGAGAATGGGATTGCCGCCGCGAATCTTGGCGAAGTCGTCGAGCGACGTGAGCTCGGGCCAGTGAATCAAGTCGCGCACCGAGCCGTCGCCGAGCGTGACGTTCCAATTCATCAGGCGGGCGCCTTTTTCAGGCAGCGCGAGGAAACACGAGGGGCCGACCTGCCAGCGCAAGATGGTTTGGCCGAGATAAGGGATGCGTTCCATGGAGGGTTGCTTAAGGCAATTTGCGCCGCACACCAATCCAAAGTCGGTGGTAAGGCGAACTCGTTTTCGAGCATTGAATCACGATGGTGAATTGTAAGGTGCCTGCGCTTGCAGAGCGTCGGAGGCGGAGTATGGTGACGGGGTGAATCTGCGAAACACATGGGTTGGTTGGGCGGCGCTGGCGTTCCTCGGGACGCTGGGCGCGCAAACGCCGGCGGAAACGCCTGCTGAAGTCGCGCCGGCCGCGCCGGCGGCGGAGATTGCGCCTGCGACCATGCCCATGCCCGCGATTGCGCCAGTTCCGGCTATTGAGACGGTGCCTGCGCCCGCAGTCGTGCTGGCCAAAGAATTCCCCCCGCGGGCCAAGAAAGCGGTGGCCTACGTGATTCCGGTGCAGGACCAGATCGGCAAGCCGACGTTCTACATCATCCGTCGCGGCTTAAAGGAGGCACTCGCGCAGAACGCCGACGTGATCGTGCTCGACATGAAGACGCCTGGCGGCGCGCTCGACGCGACGTTCGACATCATGGAGGCGTTAACGAAGTTCAACGGTCACACGGTAACGTTTGTGAATGATCAGGCGATTTCGGCCGGCGCATTCATCTCCGCGACGACGGAAGAGATTTGGTTTTCGCCGCGCGGTAAGATTGGCGCCGCCGCGCCGGTTAACGCGACCGGTCAGGATATCGACAAAACGATGCGGCTGAAGGTTGTCAGTTTCCTGCGGGCGGAAGTGCGCTCGGTTTCCGAGGGCAAGGGCTATCGTGGCCAAGCGATCTCGGCGATGCTCGACGAGGATTACGAGTTGAAGATCGGCGACACGGTGCTGAAGCCGAAAGGCGAGTTGCTTACCTTGATCGCGAGCGAGGCGATGCAGACCTACGGCGAGCCACCGCAACCGTTGCTCGGAGCGGGCATCGCGAAGAGCATTGATGATTTGCTCACCCAGAAATATGGCGCGGGGAATTTTGAGATTAAGCAATTTCGCGTCACGTGGTCGGAGTCGCTCGCGCAATACCTCACGGCGTTCGCGCCGGTGTTGATGGGATTGGGCATGCTCGCGCTCTTCATCGAATTTAAGACGCCGGGCTTCGGATTTCCCGGCATCGCCGGGCTGACGCTGCTGGCGATCGTATTTTTCGGCCACTACATCGCCGGACTTTCCGGGCACGAACCGGCGATTGTCTTCGCACTGGGGCTTTTGCTGCTCGCGGTGGAGTTGTTTTTCTTCCCCGGCGCGGTGCTGCCGGCGCTCGCGGGTGTGGGGATGATTCTCGCTTCGCTGCTGTGGGCCATGGTGGATTACTGGCCGAACCAGCCATTGCGTTTTTCGGGCGAAGTTTTTCTGCAACCGGCGATCAATCTCGGGCTAGCACTCGCGATCACAGCCGTTTCAGCCGCGCTCGTGGTGCGCTACTTGCCGCACACGTGGTTTTGGGATCGCATCGTGCTGGCGGTGGCCGTGGATGCGAAGTCCACCGATCGTGCGCAAGCGATGGAGACGGCGAACTCATTGGTGGGCTGCGAAGGCGTAGCCATTTCGGGGATGTTCCCCAGCGGCGAAGTTGAAGTGAACGGCCAGCGTTTCCAAGCGCGGCTCGAATTGGGCTCGATCGAAGCCGGCAGGCCGATTGTGGTGACTGGGCAAACTGATTTCGGTCTTATTGTAGAAAGGAAACTCACATGAACGGTATCGTGCTGCTTTTTGCTCTCGGCCTCGTCTGCTTCTTTTTCGAGGTCATCATCCCGGGTGCCGTGCTCGGAATCCTTGGCGCTATCCTGATGCTCATCGGTTGCGGCCTCGCCTTCGCCGAATACGGCCTCAACGGCGGCATGGTGGCCACGTTGGTGGCGATTGGGTCGAGCGGACTGATGTTGTGGGCCGAATTTTTCCTGCTGCCGAAAACGAAGTTTGGCAAAAAACTATTTCTCCGATCGGCGATCGCCGGCAAAAGCCAACCCGATCCGGCAGAATCAGCCGTCGTGGTCGGTCAAACTGGCGAAACATTGACCACGCTGGCCCCGTCGGGCTTTGTGTTGGTCGGTGGCCGCAGATATGAAGCGTCCTCCCAGAGTGGCTTGCTCCCGCAAGGTGCGGCGATCAAGGTAACCGGTCTGGATAATTTTCGACTCACAGTAACCAAATTATGAACCTAACCCTCGTTCTCATCATCGTCGCTGGTGTCTTCGCGCTCATCGTCGCGGGCATCATCATTTCCTTCTTCAGTGTGTGGCTGCGCGCCCGTCTAGCCGATGCGCCGGTCAGCATGCTCAATCTCGTCGCGATGCGTCTGCGTCAAGTGCCATACGCCTTGATGACCGATGCCCGCGTCACAGCGCGCAAGGCCGGCATCATCATCTCGATCGACGAAATCGAAGCCCATTTCCTCGCTGGCGGTAACGTCATTCCGACCGTGCAAGCGCTGATCGCCGCCGAGAAGGCGGGCATCGTCTTGAACTGGAACCGCGCCTGCGCGATCGACCTCGCGACCAAGGGCTCCGGCAAGAGCGTCGTGGAAGCCGTGCGCACCTCGGTTGATCCGAAGGTGATTGATTGCCCGAATCCCGAAGGCGGTCGCATGACCATCGACGGCGTGGCGAAGGACGGCATCCAAGTAAAAGTCAAAGCCCGCGTGACCGTGCGCACCAATCTCGACCGTTTCGTCGGTGGGGCAAAGGAAGACACCATCATCGCCCGCGTCGGCGAAGGCATTGTCTCCACCATCGGTTCATCCGAGAGCTACAAAGTCGTGCTGGAGTCGCCCGACAGCATTTCCAAGACCGTGCTAGCCCGCGGTCTCGATGTCGGCACGGCGTTCGAAATTCTTTCCATCGACATCGCCGACGTTGACGTCGGCGAGAACGTCGGGGCCAAGCTGCAGGAAGCGCAGGCCGAGGCAAACAAGAGCATCGCCCAGGCGCAGGCGGAAATCCGTCGTGCTGCCGCCGTTGCCGTGGAGCAGGAAATGAAGGCCCGCGTGCAGGAGATGCAGGCGAAAGTTGTCGAAGCGCAGGCCCAGGTGCCGATGGCAATCGCCGAGGCGTTCCGCAGCGGCAAGCTGGGCGTGATGGACTATTACCGCATGGAAAATATTCAATCCGACACCTCGATGCGCGGCTCGATCGCCAATCCGGAAGGCAAAAAGTAAAGGCGCCGCGAGGGACTAGCTTTCTCGCGCCTTCACTCCCAGCCCATGAAGTGGATTCTCGATAATCTCTGGACGCTGATCATCATCGCGGGCGTGCTCGCGCAGCTCATTCAAGCCGTCAAAGGCAAGAAAGAGGGCGAGAATGCTCCCGAGGCACCGCCGCCCATCGCCGAGTTTGAAGACGCGGAGATGGAGGAGCGCACGCGCAAGATCCGCGAGGATATCCAGCGCAAGATTGAGCAACGCCAACGCGATTCGTCGGCGTTGCCGCCGATGGCTCCCGAGCGCGCGCCGAGTGCGCCGGTGGAGCCAACCTCCTTCGAGCCCGAGTATCAGCGCACGTTTGAGCCGGAGCCGGTTTCCATGCGCGAGCTCGCGGAAGCGCGGATGGAAGCACGCCGCTCGGCTGAAATCTTAGAGCAGCAAGTGGCGTTGGCCGAACGGCTGCGGCACGTTGAGTTGGTGAAAGCTTCTGCCGTGCGTCGCGTGACGATTGAAGAAGGCACCATTGCTGCGAGCTCGATGGCGCGGAAGCAGAACCGTGCCGCGTTGCTGGCTGACTTACGCGATCCGGCGGCTTTGCGTCGCGCGTTTGTCCTGCGCGAAGTGCTGGGCCCGCCACTCAGCATTCGCTAAATGATCCGTTAAAAACGAAGGCCGACTTGCGTCGGCCTTTTTGTTTTGGGGAATGTTTAGTCGAGTTTGAATCGACCGTGGTTGCCGGTTTCGAAGACGGGGATTTCCATCGCGCGTCCGTTCACTTCCATGCGCAGCTTCGTGCGGTCTTCGACGGTGACGAGCAACACGCCGGTCTTGCGGAAGGAACGTGTCTCTCCGCGGGCGAAGGTGCCGTCGTAAACGACGCCCTTGTCGACATCGCGCACGATTTTGATGCGGGTCGTATCGAGCGCGGTGAAGGTCAGCGTTTGCGCTGCCGCCGCGGGCGCGGCAGCAGATGATTTGGCAGGCGCGCTGGTGGTGTCGCTTGCTGCCTCGGTGGAAGTCGCGCGGGTGCTCGACCCGCTGGTGACGGCGTTGATGATGAGAACGAGAATAATCACTGCGACGACGATACCGCCGCCGAGCAGAATGTTTTTCAGCATCACCGGATCGAGACCGGCGGGACGCGAGGACTCATTGCTGTCCGCGTTGTCGGAACCGAATTCGACGCGGCCATAATTTTCGCGTGGTTCGCGTTTGGCGGGGCGACGTTCGCCCGATACGAGTGCGTCGTATTCCGCGAGAAAGCGCGGCGCATCGAAATCGAGAAAACGCGCGTAGGCGCGAACGAAGCCGCGAATGTAGAGCGGCGGCAGGTCGATTTCGAAGGTGTTAGCCTCGAACTTCTGCAAGTAATCCCCGCGGATCTTGGTGGATTCCGCCGCTTCGCGGATTGAAATTCCTTTGCGCTTGCGCGCCTCCTCGAGTCTTTCGCCGAGCGTCTGCATGGGTTTCCTTAAGTCTGTTTTACGTGGGGTTTTAAAGCTTAAAGCCGATGACTACGGCTGGTAGTTGTCGAGATCGACGAGGATTTCGCGCGGGCTGGAGCCGTTTTCCGGGCCGACGATGCCTTTGTCTTCCATCAAATCGACAATGCGCGCCGCGCGGTTGTAACCGATGCGTAGACGGCGCTGGATCATCGAAGTGGAGGCGCGCCTAGTGGAGCGGAGCACTTCGATTGCTTGAACGAATAGCTCCTGGTCGTCGCCCAGGTCGCCGTCGCTACCACCATCTTCGTCTTCTTCGCGAGAGGCGCGGTCGATTTGTTGTTGGACAGATTGCGCGTATTGCGGCGGGCCGTTGCGTTTGAGGAATTCGACGATGGCGCCCACTTCTTCGTCGGCGACATACGCGCCTTGCGCACGCACGATTCGGGAAGTGCCGGGCGGCGTGAACAACATGTCGCCGCGACCGATGAGTGTCTCGGCGCCCTTGCCGTCGAGGATGGTGCGCGAGTCTACTTGCGAGGCGACTTGGAACGCGATGCGCGATGGCAAATTCGCTTTGATGACGCCGGTGATGACGTTCACCGACGGACGCTGCGTGGCAATGATGAGGTGGATGCCGGCGGCGCGGGCGAGTTGCGCGAGACGCGCGATGCTCGTTTCGATTTCGGCCGGCGCGATCATCATCAAGTCGGCGAGTTCGTCGATGATGGCGACAATGTAAGGCAGACGATCGGGAACCTCGATGTCGTCGAGGGCGACGCCGGCGAGTTCGGACTGCATCTCGGGTAACGCGTCTTCGGGTTTCTCCTTCTTGCGATTGTTAAAACCGAGAATGTTACGGACGTTGGCCTTGGCGAAAATTTGGTAGCGTTGCTCCATCTCGCCGAGGAGCCACTTGAGCGCGGCGGGCACTTTCTTCGGCTCTGTCACGACCGGAATCAGCATGTGCGGCAGCGAATTGAAAATTTTCAATTCGACGACTTTCGGGTCCACCATGATCATCCGCACGTCCTTCGGGCTCTTCGAATAGAGAATGGAAGCGACGATGGAATTGATGCAGACGGATTTCCCTGAGCCCGTCGCACCCGCGATGAGCAAGTGGGGCATCTTCGTCAGGTCGGAGACGAGCGGTTTGCCGGAAACATCCTTGCCGAGGGCGATGGGCAACTCCGCTTTGGCGTGCGCCCAGTCTTCGCTCTCGATAATTTCGCGCATGCCGACGGGCGCGGGGATGCGATTGGGAACTTCGACGCCGACGGCGGCCTTGCCGGGAATCGGTGCGAGGATACGCACTGATTGCGCGCGCATGCCGAGGGCGATGTTTTTGTCCAAGCCGGATATTTTTTCAACCCGCACGCCGGGCGCAGGGACGAGCTCGTAACGCGTAATGACGGGGCCGACGTGGATTTCGCCGAGCGTCACTTCGACGCCAAATTCCTTGAGGATGCGCAAAAGATTCTCGGCGTTCTGACTGTGCTCTTCCTCGCTGTCGGCGGCGGAAATTTTCACCTGATCCTTGAGCAACTTCAGCGGAGGGAACTGATAATCGAGATCGTTGCTGTGCGGGAAGGTGACCTTGGCTTTCTTGGTTTCCTCGGCCTTGACGATGTTGAGCGCGAGTTTGCCGCTGGCGGCGGCGGCGAGCGGCTTGGTGTCGGTTGCAGTTACTGTGACGCGCGGAGCGGGCTTGATGGGTTCTTCGAGAGGATCGTTTTGCGGTGGGAGAATGATTTTTTTCGTCGTGGCTTCGAGCGCGGCGGGAGTGGGGCCGGGGCGCACCGGCGCGGCGGCGAGCGCAGCAGCTTTCACTTTGGCGGCATCTTCGCGTTGCTTCAAACGCTCTTCGCGCAATGCGGCTTTGAGGGCGGCGCGACGCTTCCGCCACTCGGAGAAGTTGTGCAGCAATTTTTCGAATTCCGCAGTGATGTCGCGCGTGAAGATGAAGAGCAGGCCGATGAAATACACCGATCCCATGAGAAATCCGGTGCCGAATACGCCAAAACTGTCCTGCAACAGCGAGTCGTAGAAGAAGCGACCGGAGTAGCCGCCGGAGCCTTGCGTGTAGACGTCGCGGTCGAGGAAAATGGCGTCCTGCATCGCGAGCAGCGTGGAGCCGGAAATCAGACAGCAAATCATCGCAATCAAGCGCGTGCCGGTGAGGTGCCGCGAGCTGCGCAGGTAAGTGTAGGACATCCAGAGCAGAAAAATCGGCACGAGCCACGCGGTGCCGCCGAGCACCGCGTAATTGGCAAACGAGAGGTCAGCACCAACGTCGCCGACGAGATTCGGACCGGCCGAAGATTTTACCGCGACGTTTTTGATGACGCCGTTGATGACCTCGGACTTTGCGCCCTGTTGCATGTAAGCCGTCTGGCTCGGTGCGTAGTCGGCCATCGCGACAATGATGAGGACGCCCAGCACGAAGCAAAGCACCGCGCCGAGCCAGTTGGGGCGGTAGCGGGGTGCCTCGAAGGAGGGCTCGGGGTTCTTTGGATTTGAACTCGCAGCTTTGGCCATTTCAGTGTCCCTAAAGTCGTGTAGCGCGAGTGGGGGTCAATGTAAATTCCCCGTTCCGCGAGTCGCCCAACTCTTTTACTTTCAACGCCCATGTCGCTTCTTCAATTTTCGCCGGTTTATCAGGAACGGGTGTGGGGTGGACGGGCGCTGGCGGATTGGTTGGGACGCGAGTTACCGGCGGAAAAAGTGATTGGCGAGAGTTGGGAAATCGTGGATCGGCCCGAAGCGCAATCAGTGGTGAGCCACGGTCCGTGGGCGGG
This sequence comes from uncultured Opitutaceae bacterium, assembly GCA_947085165.1. Taxonomy (GTDB): domain Bacteria; phylum Verrucomicrobiota; class Verrucomicrobiia; order Opitutales; family Opitutaceae; genus Didemnitutus. Next base: position 46,880 of record CAMTVI010000022.1, on the reverse strand, counting down.
ACTGACGTTGCGCGAGGTGCTGGAACAGCACGCGGCCGAAGTGATGGGACCGAGGTGGGTGCCGGAGCGACGTTTTCCGGTGTTGGTGAAGTGGCTCGATTGTCGCGAACGGTTGAGTTTGCAGGTGCATCCACCGGCATCGGTCGCGGCGGAGTTGGGTGGCGAGGCGAAGTCGGAGAATTGGTATGTCGCGCATGCCGAGCCCGGAGCGGCGGTGTTGGCAGGCGTGAAAGAAGGCGTGGATGCGGCGTTGTTTCGCGCGGCCTTGGAGGCGGGCAACGCGGAAGAGCTGGTGGTGCGCCACGCGACGAGCACGGGCGATTCGCTGATGATCGAGAGTGGCGTGATGCACGCGATCGAAGGCGGGAATGTGATTTTGGAGATTCAGCAAAATTCCGACACGACGTATCGGGTCTATGACTGGGGGCGGATGGGGCTGGATGGACGCCCGCGGCAACTGCACGTCGAAGCCTCCTTGGCGTGTTTGAGCGCCAATGTGGCGGCGATACCAGAGTTGATCCGGGCCGACGATGCCCGCGAAGTGCTGGCGGATTGTCAGGAATTTCGGATTCGGCGCGTGCGCTTGGCGAAGGGAGGAAATTTAGCTTGGCCCGGTGGCGAGCAACCGCGGCTCTTGTCGGTCGTGACGGGGAGTTTGCGCGATGATTCGACTGGCGAAGCCGTAACTTGGGGCAGCAACGCACTCTCGATTTTTGCTGAACCTTTGACGCTGGTCGCGCTGGAGGATAGTATCGTTCTGGTTACTGAAAATTTCACCTACGATTTATGATGATAAATACCAATCACACCTCTCGTTCGTCTCGCGGCGGACTCTTGAGCAAACTGTTACTTCTACTCGGCGTGTTTTTCGCGGTGCTGGTGCTCGCATGGATTTTGTTCCTGCCGACGATTGTGTCGTCGGTCGTGCAATCGAAAACGGGTTTTGAACTGAAAGTGGATTCGCTCTCGGTGAATCCGTTCACGGCCAAGGTGCAGATCAGCGGCCTCGTTTTGCAAAATCCGTCGAACTGGCCGGAGCGGGCGTTTGTCGATTTGCGCGAATTCCGCGCTGATGCGGATTTGATCCCGTTGCTCAAAGGCAAATTAATGGCCGATGAGGTCGTGGTGAATGTGGCGCGCGTGACGGTGGTCAAAAATCGCGACGGAACTTTTAATGCCATCACGTTGAAGGACGCACTGGCTGGTCCCGCCGAACAAACGCCGCCCGCCAAACCTACGCCGGATGCGAAAGCTGAGTTTCTCATTCGTCGCCTTCATGTAAAGGTCGGCCAGCTTGTCTACGCCGATCATTCCGGCGCGAAACCGACGGTGAAGGAGTATAATTTGGCCATTGACCGCGAGCTGCGCGATGTCGCGAGTCTCACGGATATCATCCAACCGTTTCAAGGGGTTGCATTTAAGGTGATGACCGACGTGCTCGGCGACGCTTTCCAGGGTGCGACACAAATGTTGCAGAACTCGGGGGAAGTCCTGAAAGATGCTGGCGGTGCCCTGAAGGATACCGGCAAAAAAGCCGGCGATGCCGTGAAAGGGCTGTTCCAGTCACTTGATAAAAAGAAACCTTAAGACTATCCTCCGCAGCTCCGCATGGCCGAAAATCCTCCCACCGATACCACGACTTCCACTCCGAACGAGGCACCCGCCGTCGCGCCAACTACTTCCCTAGAGGAACAGTTAGCCGCGGCCCGTGCCGAGGCGACCGCGAACCACGAGCGCTACTTGCGCACGGTCGCGGATATGGAAAATTTCCGCAAACGCGCCCTGCGCGAGAAGGACGAACTGCGTCAATACGCTGCCGCCAACGTCGTGGAGGACATCATCCCCATTATGGACAACCTGAGCCTCGCCGTGGCTGCGGCCGCGCAACCGGGCGTCGAAAACAACTCGATCGTCGAGGGCGTCACGATGGTGTTGGAGCAATTCAAGAGCACGCTGGCGCGCCATGGACTCAAGGAAATCAATCCGGTCGGCCAACCGTTCGATCCCAATCAGCACGATTGCATCTCGCACCAGGCGGATGAAAAAGCGCCGGAAGAACAGGTGATTCAAGTTGTCCGACTCGGCTACTCGTTGCATTCGCGTCTGCTGCGCCCCGCCTCGGTCGTCGTTTCCAGCGGTCCAGCCAAACCCGTCGCAAAGGCCTAACCCCCATGGCGACGTCGAAGAAAGAGGATTATTACGAACTACTCGGAGTTACCAAGAGTGTGACGGAAGAGGAGTTGAAGAAGGCATATCGCAAGAAGGCGGTGCAATTTCACCCGGACAAAAATCCTGGTAACAAGGATGCGGAGGAAATGTTCAAGAAAGTCTCCGAGGCCTACGAGGCATTGAAGGATCCCGATAAGCGCGCTGCTTACGACCGTTACGGTCATGCCGCGTTTCAAGGACCCGGCGGCGGCGCACGTGGCCCCAGTGGCGGTGGCGGCGGCGGTGGATTTCACGATCCATTTGATATTTTCCGCGAAGTCTTCGGCCAAGGGGGCCAAGGCGGCGGCGGCGGCAGTGTCTTCGACGATTTCTTCGGTGGCGGTGGCGGCGGTGGCAATGGTGGTGGCGCCGGCCGTGGCTCCGATTTACGTTACGACATCGAGGTTGCCTTGGAAGAGGCTGCGCACGGCGTCGAGAAAGAGATTTCATTCCGCCGACTCGGTGCCTGTTCGCATTGCAGTGGCGCGGGGGCTGAACCGGGTTCGAAACGCATGTCCTGCCAAACGTGTCGCGGCAGCGGCCAAGTTACGACTTCGCGAGGATTCTTTCACGTCCGGCAGGTTTGCCCGAATTGCCATGGCGCGGGTTCACGCTTCGAAAAAGCCTGCACCAAGTGCCACGGCGAATGTCGCGTGCAAGAAACGACCAAGATCAACGTCCGCATCCCCGCGGGCGTGGCGACGGGCTCGAAATTGCGCTCTGCGGGCAATGGCGAAGCCGGCGTTCTCGGTGGTAGCGCCGGTGACCTCTACATTGTCGTGCATGTTAAGGAGCACGAAGTCTTCGAACGCCAGGGCGACGATCTGTTTACCGAGATTCCGATCAAGTTCACCTTGGCCACGCTCGGCGGCACGATTCAGGTGCCAACGCTGCAAGGCAAAGCGACTTTGAAGATACCCGCGGGCACGCAATCCGGCACGACATTCCGTTTGAAGGGACGGGGTATGCCGCACTTGCGCGGCTCGGCGCACGGCGACCAACTAATCCGCGTGCACGTCGAAGTGCCGACATCGTTGAGCGGCGAACAACGCAAGCGTTTGGAGGAATTCGCCCAAGCCTGCGGTGATGCCGACGAACCGGTTTCCAAGAATTTCTTCGAAAAAGCCAAAAAATTCTTCTGAGGAAGGCCGCGAATTGGCCGATTATTCAAGCCGCGCCTGGTGCGCGGTTTTTTTGTCGACGGCACTTTCTGCCCAGCACGGCAAAGTTTGCCGCCAAGGCGCACCGAAGGCTGGGGTGAGCCACTTGGTATTTACCGCGAAATTTTTAAGTTAATGATAAATAGCGGGTAGGGTGGAGGCGCGCGGTGTTGGCATCGCTGTTGCTTAGTGGAAGGCAATGAATGTAGGGCTTTACCAAAGTGCCTCCACCCTCTCCGCTCTGGAGCGGTGGCAGGACGTCGTTTCGCAGAACATCACCTCTGCGCAAACGAGTGGGTATCGCAAACGCACCATTCAGTTCTCCAGCGAGGTTGCGGGTAAGTGGAACATCAATCCGTCCGCCAAGAATGCGGGCCGTGAAAATGAGCACGAAGTGCTCTTCACGCGCGCTACCAACGGTATCAATTTCCTCCACGGTGAAACGCAACCGACGCGTCGGGATCTTGACGTTGCTATCCAAGGTGAAGGATTTTTCGAGTTAAAGGGTCCGGACGGCCAGAAATTCTACACCCGCAACGGCGAGTTTCGCATGACACCGGAACGCATGTTGGTCGCCGGTGCCGGCCTGCAAGTGATGACCACTTCCGGTGATGCCGTTACGCTGCGCCCCGGCACAGACCCGATCATCATTAACCGCGATGGGATGATCATTCAGGGCGGCGTGCCGCTCGGGAAGATCGGCGTGCATAGCTTCGAGCATCCAGAAAACCTGAAAGCGATCGCGGGTGGCATGTTCATCGAGGGCGATAACTCGGGCAAAAACTCCGTCGATGATCCAGAGATCATGCAGGGCTACATTGAAGGGAGCAACGTCCAGTCTCTCCGCGAGATGGTCGATCTCGTCCTCATCGCCCGCGCCTACGAGGCGAACCAAAAGATTATCACTTCCATCGATCAGCAAATGGGCAAGGCCCTCGAAGCGCTCGGCTGAGCCATAGTGCGCCATGAAACACTTCTCTAGCGAAATGCAAACAGGACTGCCCGTTCGTGCCTGGTATGGGGCCGGGGCGAACCCAGTCCGGTTTGCGCTTCGCGGGATTAATTCCGCTCCGCTCCACCCCATCACCCTCCGCCGCTCATGAATCTTTCGCTTTACTCCGCCGCTACGGGCATGGAGGCCCAGCAACAAAATCTTAACACGATCGCGAACAACCTCGCGAACGTGAACACCCCAGGCTTCAAGCGCAGCAAGATTGAGTTTCAAGATTTGCTTTACCAGAAGCCTCGCGCCTCCGGCACCGATTCCGGTGGTGGCAATCTCGTCCCGACCGGCATCGAAGTCGGTAACGGCTCCCGTGTCGCCGCGACCTCCAAAGTTTTCACGCAAGGCCAACTCACCAACACTGGCGAGAAACTCGATCTCGCGATTCAAGGTGATGGCTTCTTTGAAGTGCAACGCCCCGACGGCACCATCGGCTACACCCGCGACGGCTCGTTCAAACTCAACGCCCAAGGCCAAGTGGTGAACATCGACGGCTTCCCCATTCTCAGCGGATTTCAACAAGTTCCTCCCGGCGGCGAAATGATGATTTCCGAAGACGGACAAGTGACAGTCACCTCCGCGTCCGGCGCGCAAACTTTCCGACTGACGATGACGCGTTTCTCCAATCCAGCCGGTCTCCGCTCGCTCGGTGGCAATCTTTACGAAGAGACGCCCGCATCCGGCACGCCGGAGAGCGGCAATCCCGGCGAACAGGGCTTCGGTCGCACGATCCAAGGCTACATCGAAACTTCCAACGTCAACATCGTGGAAGAAATGGTAAACCTCATCATCGCGCAGCGCGCCTACGAAATTAATTCCAAGTCCGTGCAGTCCTCCGACGAGATGCTGCAAAACGTCGCCAACATGAAGCGCTGACCCCATGCGTGCTCTTTTCTCCAGTTTCCTCGTTATCGCGCTGCTCGTTTCCACTGTCTCAGCGCAGGACGCCGATCGTTCGCTCCGGCCTCTCTCGCAGGAAAGTTTTGCGGCCGCGCTTTCCCGCGACCTCGCTGCGCACTTCAATCTCGAGGGCGATTTGCAACTCGAGTTTCTCCGTCCTTGGTCCTCACCGGATCGCGTCGCCAGCGATTGGCAGATTCAGGTGGCCGATTACCCATCGTTGCCCGCGTCGTCGATGTTGCTGCGTTGCCGCATCATCGCCGATGGTCAACTGGTTGGCGAATTCTCCCTTTTGCTCCGCGCGTCGCTCTGGCGCGATGCGTGGATGGCACGCCAACCAGTCGCCAACAACGCTACCTTCGAACCGAGCATGCTCGAGACACGTCGCGTCGATTTCCTCCGCGATCGTGACTCCTTACCCGCCACCGTCGGTGATCGCTCCTTCATCTTTGTGCGCGGTGTGCAAGCCGGACGCTTCCTTACGTGGCGCGACATCGCTCGTCGCCCGCTCGTGCGCAAGGGCGAAGTGGTCGAAGTCTCCGCGGCCGCCGGGCAGTTGGTTTTGAGTATGAAAGGCCTCGCGATGCAGAACGGCGCTCATGGTGAAGTGGTCACCATCCGTAATCTCGATTCCAAGAAAGATTTCTCAGCCTTCGTCGTCGATGAAAACCATGTCCAAGTCCGCTTCTAATTTCCGCGCGACTATGCTCGTGACGTGCTGCGCTCTCAGTGCAGTTAGCGCGACAGCGGCTTCGCTTTGGACTGCTTCGGCCGGCAATCGCAGCATGTTTGCCGATCGCAAGGCGGCGCGCGCCGGTGATATTTTGACCGTGGTAGTTGCGGAAAGCGCCTACGCGACAAATACGCAGAACAAGAAATCCACGCGCGAATCCTCACTCGAGGACGCGGTGCAACGGTTCCTCTTTAGCGCGGCCACGAGTAAACTCGGCACGCACAACGGCGAGTTGCCGAGCACCAGCATCACCGGCAAAGCGAATTACTCCGGCGGCGGTGAAGTTTCGAATAACCAATCGCTCACCAGTCGCGCGGCCGTGCTCGTCACCGATGTGATGCCCAACGGTAACCTCGTTATCGAAGGTGTGCGCGTCGTCACGTTCTCCGGCGAAACGCAATACGTCGTGCTGCACGGTCTCGTGCGCCCTGACGACATCTCGTCCGACAACACGGTTTTTTCCTCCAACATCGCGGATGCCCGAGTCGAGTTCGTGGCCGAAGGTAATCTGACCGACGCCCAGAAGCGCGGCTGGATCACCAAGCTCTACGAAAAACTGCGCCCCTTCTGAGTCGCTCGCAATGCACTAGACACCACTCCAACCAGGATCACGGATGAATTTTACAGGATGTAACCCTCTCGCTCACTCACGCTCCCCGTGGCGCCGCGCCATGGCGTGCGTTTTGCTGAGCGGCGTTGTGACGGTTGGGTTGCACGCCGCGCGGTTGAAGGATCTGACGCTCGTCGAAGGCGGGCGTGAGAATCAACTCGTCGGTTACGGTTTGGTCGTCGGCTTGGCGGGCGAGGGCGACAGCAACGCGGCGTCCACCTTGCGCGCGGTAGCGAATACTTTACAGCGTTACGGCATCACCGTGCCGGCGCAGGATATCAAAGCGAAGAACGTCGCCGCCGTCATGCTCACGGCCAACATCGGCCCGTTCCTCAAGCCCGGCGCGCGGATCGATGTGATGGTGTCGTCGATGGGCGATGCGAAGACTTTGCAGGGCGGCGTGCTGTTGCAATCGCCGCTCCTCGGTGCCGACGGACGCGTCTACGCGGTCGGCCAAGGGGCGATTGCTATCGGCGGCTTCCTCGGCGGCGCGGGTGGCGCCGGTGGTGCCACCGTGCAAAAAAATCATCCGACGGTCGGCACGATTTCCAACGGCGCGATTGTCGAGCGCGAGATTCCTTCGCAATTCGTGCGCGACGACATGATGCGGCTCTTGTTGCACAATCCTGATTTTACTTCTGCCGCACGCATGGCCGACGCCGTTAATTTTCGGTGGCCCGGTGCGCTCGCCCAAGCGATCGATTCCGCCACCGTGCAAGTTAACATCCCCGAAGAATACCGTGGTCGCGACGTCGCCTTCCTCGCCGATCTCGGCACCGTCGAAGTGCAACCCGACACCCTTGCTCGCATCGTGGTGAATGAACGCACCGGCACCATTGTTGCCACGTCCACGGTGCGCATCTCGCAAGTCGCCATCGCGCACGGCGCGTTGACGATTACCGTGACCAACAACGTCGGCGTCAGTCAGCCGAACGCATTTAATAATTCCGGTCAGACCACGACCGTTCCGAGCACGCAGACGGCGATCAACGAAACCAAGGGTGGCTTCACGATTCTCAATGAGCCGCCAACCATCGATCGCCTCGCGGCCGCGTTGAACGCACTCGGCGTTTCGTCGCGCGACATGATGGCGATCTTCCAATCGCTCAAGCGCGCGGGCGCTCTCCAAGCCGATCTCATCATCAACTAAGCGATGCAAATTTCTCCCGTCAGTGCCGCCGTTCCCTCCGCCGCTTCGTTGATGACGCAGCCGGGCAAACTCTCGCACCTCTCGCCGAAAGAGCAGGTCGAAGCGGTTTCAAAGCAGTTCGAGGCCGTGTTGCTCCGCCAATTTTTGCAAGAGAGTGTGGGCAGCATCATGGGCGGCAAAGAAGCCGGCGTCGCAGGTGGTGTTTACGGTTTCATGCTCACGGATGCGCTCGCCAATCAGATTTCCCAAAGTGGCGGCCTCGGCATGAGCAAGGTGCTGCAACAACAACTTTCACCACGCACAGCAGTCGCTGCTGCCACCGCAACGCAAAACCCTGAATAGCCATGAATCCACAATGGCATAACGTCGCGGAAGCCCTCCGCCAAGAGATCGCCGGTTACGGCGGTCTCCTCTTTCTCTTCGAGGAGCAACAACGCTTCCTCTTCAGCCGCGATGCCGATTCGGTGCTCCGCTTGAGCACCGAAATCGAAGCGCAATCCCACGCGCTGCACGCTAACCGCCGCGAACGCGAGCGGGTCGTGACGGAATTCGCCGTCGACCACAATGAATCACCATCGAGCACGCTGCGTTCTTTGCTCCCCCATTTTATCAGTGAGGTGCGGCCGTTGATTGAAGCGCTGATCACGGAGATCAATGTTCTCATTCACCGCGTGCGCCGCGTTTCGCGCCACAATCATTCCCTGCTCACCCGCACGCTCGAAGCGCAGCAGCAACTGATGCGCACGTTGCGCCCCGAGAGTTTCACGCAGACTTACGCGCCGAACGGCCGCGTTGCACTCACCACCTCGCGCGCCGAACCCGCCTTCCGCATCGCCGGTTAAACCAACTCGCTCCCTTTTCTCGTGTCCGGCCTCTACTCCACTCTCGGCAATTCGGTCAAAGCGCTCGCGGCGCACAGCCGTGCCATTGAGACCGCCGGCAAGAATCTCGCCAACGTCAACAACCCTGCCTACGCGCGCCAACGTGTGCATTATGGGGATCGCGGCATGGTGGAGACGACCCTCGGAGTGCAAGGCAGCGGTCTTGAAGCACTCGCGATCCAGCAGCTGCGCGATACCCTGCTCGACAAACAGCTCATGCGCGAGATTGCGCTGCGCTCCTCTTTCCAATCTGAACAACGCACCCTCGAACGCGCCCAAGCTGGTCTCGGCCAGAACATCAATCGCGCTGGCGCGTCCTCGGGCACCGGTTCCAACGCCGCCACCGGCGGACTTGCCGCCGCGCTCGACGATTATTTCAACGCGTTCCAAGGACTCGCTGCCCGTCCGACCGACTCCGGCGAACGCCAAACGCTGATCCAAAAGACGGCGATCCTCACCGACTCCTTCCGCAACACCGATGCCCGCTTGGAGCAGGTGCAAGGAGACATTGGTATCGAAATTTCCGCCGATGTCGCCGACGTCAACCGGCTCCTCGTTTCCATCGCGGAGTTGAATGGCCAGATCGGACGCAGCGAAATCAACCTGCCGCGCTCGGCGGTCGATTTGCGCGATCAACGGCAGGCGCGACTCGAAGAACTTGCGGTGAAGTTACCCATCGAAGTGCGCGACACGACCGACGGCCAAGTGCAAGTCGTCCTGCGCGACTCGTCGAACAGCGACGTCGTGCTGGTCGATCTCGCCCAAGTGGTCGGTGCCGTGGCCTTCGACGGCACGGGCCTCACAGCCGGCAGTGGCGCGACGCCGGTGGAATTTGCGTCCGGCTCAATCCGCGGATTACTCAACGCCCGCGATGGCGCGGTGCAAACGCTGCGCGATAATCTCAACCAGATGGCGCGCCAACTCGTGACGTCGGTCAACGCGGCCTACAATCCAACGGGCGCGGCGAACGGAGATTTTTTCAATGCGGCCGGCCTCAGTGCAGGCACCATCGCGATCGCCAGTAATGTCACTGCGGGCAACGTGCGCGCCGGCACTGGTGCGGCGGGCGATAATTCGATCGCGCTCGCCATCGCCGGTATCGCCAACCAGGCGTTCTCCACCAACAGCGGCGATATCGTCGACGGCACTCTCGGCAAATTCTACTCCCGCGCCGTCAGCAATCTTGGCCAGGCTCTCGCCAGCGCTAACGCTCGCTTCGAGGACCAAGCTAACATCACCAACTTGATCAAGGCGCAGCGCGAAGGCGTGAGCGGTGTCTCGATCGATGAAGAGATGGCAGACCTCGTGCGCTTCCAACGCGCCTTCCAAGCGTCTTCGCGCGTCTTCGCCATCGTCGACGAGTTGCTCGACACCGTCGTCAACCGCCTCGGCCGCGCCTAACCTTCCAGCCCCTTTTCCCCATGCGCATCGCTACTTCAACAGTCTCGGATAATGTGGTTCGCCAGATTCAACGTCTCGGCACGCAACAGTCGAAATTGCAAAGTCAGGTCGCCAGCGGCCAGCGCGTGGTGAATCCCTCCGATGATCCAGCGTCAGTCGGTCGCATTATTAATCTCGAGAGTGAACGCCGTAGTTTGACGCAGTTCGCGCGCAACGCCGACCGGGCGATGGAAGTCAGTCAGGCAACCTTTTCGGGTCTGCAGCAGCTCAAGAAAATCTCCGATCGGATCACCGAACTTTCCACGCTCGGCTCCGGCACCGTGAGTGCCGAGGCGCGCAAAGCCTACGCGCTCGAAGCCGACCAGTTGCTCGAACAATCCCTGCAGCTCGGCAATACACGTTTCCACAACGACTTTATCTTTGCCGGCACGGCCGTGGACGCGCAGCCCTTCGTCGTCACGCGCGATGCGGAAGGCAAAATCACAAGCAGCAGTTTCAACGGTAACACGGAGCAGGCTTCGATTGCCGTTTCCGAATCCTCGCACTTAAAAACCGGCGCAAGCCCGGCGACGAATCAAGGCATCGGTGATTTTATTAATCGCATGATCGCACTGCGCGATGCGCTCAACAGCGGCGCGCCGGGTGCAGTATCGGCGGTGCACGAGACTCTCCTCGCGAGCGAAGACCTCCTCGTGGACTCGCTCGCTGAGCAAGGTTCGGTGCAGATGCGCATCGAAGTCGGCCAGGTCCAACAAGAGATGCGCGCGGAAAATCTAGAACGCCTCATTTCCTCGGAAGCCGACATCGATCTCGCTACGTCGATTGTCTCACTGAACCAGACCCAAGTTGCCTATCAAGCGGCCTTGCAGTCATCAGCCAATATCATGCGCCTCTCCCTTCTCGATTACCTTCGTTAACCCCGATTCCGACTAACTACCATGAGAGTCCTCACCTCTGCCGTCCCTGTTGAAACTGAAACCCGCGTGACGAATCACTTTGTGTTGCCGCAAGGCCTCATCGGCTTCCGCGATTATTCCCACGCCGAACTTCTTTACCTGCCCGATCACTTGCCGTTTCTCTGGATGAAACTGACGAACCCAGAGGGCGACTCCGTTCACTTTGTTGTCATCGAGCCCGGCGGTATCATTTCCGATTACGAACCAGAGTTGTTCGAGAACGATGCTGCGGTGCTCGAACTGCACGACTCTCGCGATACGATGTTGCTCAACATTGTTACGATCGACCAAAACCGACCGCTCGACGCCAAGGTCAACCTGATCGGTCCGATCATTGTTAATCGCCGCACGAAGCTTGGCCGCCAACTCGTTATCGCCAACTACTCCAACTACAGTGCGCATTACGCGCTCGTTAGTTCCACCACCGTCGCCGTTTCGGCCTGAGGAACTTACCATGCTCGTCCTTTCCCGGAAAATCAATGAAGCCATCATCATCGGCGATGGAATCGAAATCCGTATCAATCGCATCGAAGGCGACGTGGTGAAAATCGGCATCATCGCACCGCGCGAAATTCCGATCTTCCGCAAAGAAGTTCAGGTTTCGATCGCTTCGACGAATCAAGCAGCGGCCTTCAAAACCCCGCGCCAGGGTGGTGCCCCGCACGCCTTGCCCCAACTTCCAAAAATCAATCGGCCCAAGGATCACGGACCGAACAACCCCGCCATGGATGGTGGATTAATGAACCGAACCCCAATCGCTACGGCCGTGAAAGCCAACGCGGCTTAATAACCAGTCAACACCTCCATCCATGAGCGTTATCAATACCAACATCCAGGCCAGCACTGCGGCCCGTAACCTTAATCAAAGTCAAGAGATGCTCGGCCGGTCTCTGAATCGTCTGTCTTCCGGATCGAAAATCGTTAATCCATCCGATGACGCCGCCGGCCTTGCGGTCTCGGAAAAACTCGACGCGCAAAACCGCCGCGTCCGTGCTGCCACCACCAACGTGCAGAACGCCATCTCGTATGTGCAATCCGCCGACGGTTTCATGAATGGGATGAGCCAAATCCTCTCGCGCATGAGCGAACTGGCGATTCTCGCGAAGGACGTAACCAAGAATACGAGTGACGTCTCGCTCTATGGGGAAGAATTCCGTGCACTGCAGGATCAACTTCGCGCCACCATCGGTGGTTCGACCGGCGATATCGGTGGCACGACGGACAACGATACACCGCTCGGTTCGTTCAACAGTTTGACGCTCTTCGGTGCCAACCCGACCGGTCTAAGCGTCACGATTGGCCAGGCAGTTGGGCAAGAGATGACGATTCCCGAGTCCAATTTGCGTGACGGTGCGATGCTCGCTATCTTCGAGCAGGACGGCACCGGCGCCTATACGCTCAACATCACGGACACCGATGCGATTTTTAAAATCACCAACGGGATTCAGGATATCGCAACCGAGCGCGCTCGCCTCGGCGCATCGCAATCACGACTTGAACTCGCGTCCCGCACGTTGCAGATCGAGTTCGAGAATCTTGGCGCAGCCATCTCGCGCATCCGTGATGTAGATGTCGCTGAGGAATCTACGCGTTTGGCGAAATACAACATCTTGGTGCAATCCGGCACCGCAATGCTCGCCCAAGCCAATCAGTCGCCGCAGAGCGTGCTCCGGTTGTTGCAGCAATAGTCTGCGCCACCCTTCGCTGCGCGTGCGGAATTGAGCACACGGGCGTTTTTTCACCCTGTCGACGCTCGTGCGCGACGGGGTTTTCTATTGCGGCGACTCAACTCAGGTTGTGTGGGGCGGATTGAAGTCCGGCGGCGTGTCGCCGTAAATCGCGCGGGAGATCGCACGCGCGAGTTCTTCGTTAGTAAACGGCTTGGAGAGTAACGCCACGTGGCCAATCTGCGCGAGCATCTCAGGAGAGATGCGGGAGAAATAACCTGACATGATAATGATCGGCAGCGTGGGGGCGAACTGACGCACTTCGGTGGCAAGTTCGATCCCTTTCATCACCGGCATTGTTTGGTCGGTGAGTAGGGCGCGATAGCTCGGAGCGTTGCGCCGCAAAACTTCGAGGCATTGCGTTGCCGAATCGAAGGCAGCGACGCGGTAACCCGTTTTTTCCAACGCCATCTGGGCGTAGCTGCGCACGAGGTCCTCGTCGTCCACGACGGCAATGAGTTCACTGTTGCCGCGGGGAAAGCTTGGCTCCGCGGGAGCAAGTTCGTCGTCGGTGTCATGGGCAATCGGCAGATAAAGTGAGAACGTGGTGCCTGCGTTTGGTGCACTTTCCACAGTGATCGCGCCGCGGTGCGCTTCGACAATGCCGTGCACGACGGAAAGTCCGAGCCCGGTGCCTTGCCCGACTTCCTTGGTGGTGAAAAAAGGATCGAAGATGCGCTTGCGGGTTTCTTCATCCATGCCGTGGCCGGTATCGGCACAGCGCACGAGCGCATAGGAGCCGGGGGTAAGATTGCGAAACGCCGCCGCTGCTTCGGCGTCCAACTCAACTTGGGAAAGGGTGAGTCGCATTGTGCCGCCCGTGGTGTGCATTGCGTGGGCGGCGTTGGAACCGAGGTTGAGCAGAACCTGGTGGATTTGAGTGGAGTCCGCCTGCACGCGACCGCAGGGGGCTTCGGTATCGACTTCGATTTTGATGGTGGCGGCGACGATCGAGCGGAGAAAGCGGCGTGCATCGGCGAGGATTTGCGCGAGGTTGACGGCGATTTTCTCGCTGTCGGCTTGGCGACTGAAAGTGAGAATCTGTTCAACGAGCTCGCGGGCGCGCATACTGGCTTCGCGGGAGGACGAGAGATAGGAGCGTGCGGGATCGTTCTCAGCGAGGGTATCGAGGGCGAGGTCTTGGTAACCGAGGATGCCGGTGAGGAGATTGTTGAAATCGTGGGCAATGCCGCCGGCGAGGGTGCCGAGCGTTTCCATTTTTTGTGCCTGGAAGAGTTGGCTTTCCAACTGGCGGCGTGTTTCTTCGGCATCACGTCGGCCGGTGATGTCTTGGAAGGCGCCGTAAATGCGTCGAGCGCGACCATCGACGACTTGACCACGGCCGAGCACGCGCACCCACAGTGGGTGGCCGCGTGCGGAGGTGAAGGGGAGTTCGAGATCGAAGCCTGAGCCATCGCGAACGGCTTGTTCCATGGCTACCGTGAGCCGGTGGCTTGCTTCGGGAGGATAGAATTCGAAGAGCTTGGCGAGCGAAGGTTCGTAACCGAGTTCGACTTCGTGGATCCGAAACATTTCGGGCGACCAGGTGAGGCGGGCGGTGGTGAGATCCCATTCCCAAGCGCCGATCTGGGCGAGGCGACTGAGTTGCAGGGACATTTCTTCGCCGTGGCGCAGGCGTTCCTCGAGTTCCTTGCGCTGGGTGATATCCGTTTGCGTGCCGACCATCCGAACGGCGCTTCCGCTCTTGTCGCGCGCGACGACTTTGCCGCGGTCGAGCACCCAGACCCAGTGGCCCAGCTTGTGTCGCAAGCGGTATTCGCACTGATAAATCGGAGTGACGCCGTTGAGGTGGTCTCGCACGGATTTCTCCACGGAGGGAATATCGTCGGGATGCCCGTAATCGCGCCAAACTTGGTGAGAGGACAACTCTAGTGGCGTGTAGCCGATCATTTCTGCGTATCGCGAGTCGCGGTAAACGAGGCCACTGGCAATATCCCAATCCCAGACTCCGTCACTGGTGCCGTGGATGGCGAGTTGCCAGCGTTCTTCCGTGATCCGTAGTTCTTCGCGTAGCTCAGTCGCTTCGGTGATGTCGCGATCGAGTCCGATTAGGCGCGTCGGTAAACCATCTCGGCCGTGTTGAAGGGCGCCGAGAGCTTCAACGTGGCGGACTTGGCCATCGGGACGACGGATTCGAAACGTGTTTTGGTAAAAAGGGGATTTACCGCCAATCGCGTCACGGATGCACTCCTCGTCGCGGACAACGTCTTCAGGGAAAACGCAATTGTGCCAATCACTGGGCGCGCCAGTAAAGTTTTCGCGGGTGAGTCCATAAATTTCCAACATGCGGTCGTCCCAGATCATTTGCCGGGTCGTCATGTCCATTTCCCAAACACCGTAGCCGGTAGCTTGGATCGCGAGTTGGAGTCGGTCGTTCAGCGCCGCCATCTCACGATCGCGCGCGTCTTCGTTGGTGACGTCGCGATCCATACCGACGACGCGCGTGACTTGATTGGCGTGATCGCGGCGGATGACGCCGTGGACTTGGAGATGTCGCATTTCGCCATCGGCGCGCACGATGCGAAATTCCGCATCGAATACGTCATCCGAGGCGAGTGCCCGGGCGAGATTCTTTTCAAAAAGGACACGGTCGGCAGGATGGATGCGCTCCTTCCATGCGGTTACGACACCCGGAAAGTCAGCGGGCAAATAACCGTAGAGCGCGCACTGGCGTTCGTTCCAAATTAGTTTGTCCGTCGTGGTGTTCCAGTCCCACACGCCGTAACCGCCGGCATGTAGCGCGAAGTCGAGCCGCTCCGTGGTTTTGCGGAGCTCCTGTGTGCGCTCGTTGACTTGTGCTTCAAGAGAGGAGGCCTGCTGTTGCAAGCGGTGGAGTAAATCATCTCGGGATTTTTCCGCATCGCTGCGGAGTTGGCCGAGCATCTCCATGTGTCGGAGCGTAAGGGTGAGCATCGCGAAGACTACCGCGCCGCAAATCCCCGCAAGCAGCAGGCTGGTCTCATGGAGTTGGGGAGCGACCGGGAGATACCACCAATTCACCAAAAGATAGAACAGGACAGGCAGGACGATGGTGATACCGAACAACCCGCGGGCCAAATAACCAAGCTGGTGTTGCAAGGAAAATAACTGGAGCAGAGGCCGGTTAATTTGGGCACCGATGAGAGCCGCGCTCAGCCCGATCAACGCGAGACTGCTTCCCGCCGCCATCCGAGTAAGTGGCCGGGTTTCCGGAAGCGCTGCACTGATCAAACTGAGTGTAGCAAAGGACAACACCGAAAAGCCGAGCCAATGGGACAGACCAAACCACTGGCCCCGCTTGTTGCTGAAGGTGAGTGAACCGATGGCGAGCAGGATCAAGGGCAGCGCCGTGCCGGTAGGAAGTTGCGGTATCTTTTGAGGAGTCGATCGTGGGAGCGGATCGGCCAGACTTGCCAGATCGACCCCAAAGACGATGCGCACAAAAATCGCTGTCGCCACCGCCAACACAATTACCGCAAGTGCATGAGCGACGAGGGTTGTCTTGGGCGAACTACTGAGTTGGCGCAATAGGAGTGAGGCACCGCAAATGACGAAAAGGAGCGCCGAATTCGGGTTAATTGGCCGCCAACTAGGGTGCAGGCTGCGCAAAACGTCGATCTCCAGCCACCAACCTAATAAGGAGACTGCTCCAATGGCGATGGAGCAGAAAGTAGCGATAATCGCCAAACGACTTAACGGACGGTCGGAAGTTGCTGACACGGAGTGATACGGTGCGGTTTTGCCCAGCGCGCGGCAACTCTTATGAGCCAAATCTTTCGGCGCCTAACCAACCGAGAGGAAAGCGATTAAGTTGCGCAACTTCGTGCCGATGTGAGGACTGCACCTCGGTCTCCGCCTGAAGTGTAATTCCACTAAAGTTGTAACTCATTCTGCCGATTTGGTTCACGCCCTATGAATAAGAAATTATTTTTCGTTCTCGTTGCCTCGCTTGTCTTCGGAACGGCGGCCGCTCGGGCGAATGAAAGCTTTGAGGCGCCGGTCCCAGTTCGCATGGTGCCACCGAAATATCCTCAGGATATGCGTCGCGAAGGCACGAGTGGCATCGTCACGGTCAAATGCCTGATTGATGAAAAAGGGAATATCACTGAAACCTCAGTCGAACGCGCTTCGAACGATGCCTTTATCCAACCGGCGTTGGAGGCCTTGCGGAAGTGGAAATTCAAGCCCGCCAAGAAAGGCGGCAACCCCGTCGCCCTGCACGTCAGTATCCCGATTCAATTCAATTTGAACGCCGATTAAACGGTCGCGATTCACCCTTAGCCCACTGTTATTTTTATGTCTTCAGGAACCATGACTATCGGGCGCCGCATCGCGCTCGGCTTCACACTCGTTTCGCTGCTCCTCGGCACGGTAGCGGTCATCTCCTGGGTCGCCCTGGGCGAGTCCGGGCGCAAGCTCACCGCCTTTGCCGGCAGCGCGCTCGAGACCAACACCGCCGCCGCCCTGACGACTTCGATGGTCGAAGTGAAATTGCATGTAAATGAATACCTCGCCGAGAGCACCGCCGAGCGCGTCGATGAATACCGGCAGACGAAGAAAAAACTCGATCAGGGTCTCGCCGTCGCCGCCGAGGTGATCACGGAACCGTCGCGCGCCGCCAAAGTCGCCGAAGCCGCGCGTCTGCTCGAGCAATACGATCGCACTTTTCAGGAGATCATCGGCGCCACCGTGAAACTCGACGCCGTCGTCGCCGGCCAACTCACGCCGAAGGGCAACGAAATCACCGTCGGTCTGCAGCAAGTCCTCACCGACGCGCGCGGCAACGGCGACATGAACGGCGCGTTCAAAGTTTCCAACGCACTCAAGGCCTATTTCGAATGCAGCAGTCTCGCCAACTCGTTCTTGCTCACCTCGCGCGACGATTTCGCCGAAGGGGCCAATCGGAGCATTCGCATGGTCGGAAGTGCCATTGGGATTATGCAGCAGGATCAAATCGAACTCGTGAAACTCGACGCCACTTTGAAGGACGACGACAAAGACGCGTTGCTCCGCAATCTGGCAGTCGCGACGGCCAGCTACGCGCAAGCGCTGAACGAAATTATCGTCAGCAAACAGGCCCGCAACGGACTCATCGCGCGCCTCGACAAGATCGCGCCAGAATTTACTGACACGCTGCTCACGGTGAAAAAATCGGTCACTGAATTTCAAGCCAATCTCGAGAAGCGCATTCGCGCCGAGCAACGCAGCAGTGAGTTACAAGTGCTGATTAGCACCGCTGGCGGAGGCCTCATCGGTATCATCGCTGCGTGGTTGGTCATCCGCAGCATCAAGCGCCCCATTTCGAAAATCGCCAACCAGCTCGCTTCGGAATCCGCGCAAACCTACTCCGCCGCGCTCAAAGTTGCGGAAGCGAGCCAATCGATGTCAGACGGCGCGAGCCGCCAAGCAGCCTCGCTTGAAGAGAGCAGTGCCTCGTTGCACCAGATGGCGAGCATGACGACGCGCAACTCCGAAGGCGCACAATCTGCCAAGGCTCTCGCCGCCGAAGCCCGCGCCACCGCCGACGCCGGCGCCCGCGACATGACCGCGATGCGCGGCGCGATGAGCGCCATCCAATCCTCGAGCACCGAAATCGCGAAGATCATCAAGACGATCGACGAAATTGCCTTTCAAACCAACATCCTCGCACTCAACGCAGCCGTTGAAGCGGCGCGTGCCGGGGAAGCAGGAGCAGGCTTTGCCGTCGTCGCCGAAGAAGTGCGCAATCTCGCCCAACGCTCGGCCCAAGCAGCCAAGGAAACGGCCGCCAAAATCGCCGACGCCTCCGCCAAGAGCGAACAAGGCGCCCAGATCAGCAGCCAAGTAGCCGGGAGTCTCGATTCGATTGTGCAAAAGATCCGTCAGCTCGACGAAATGGTCGGTGCGATTGCCCAAGCCTCGCATGAACAAAGCGACGGCATCGGCCAGCTCAACCAAGCAGTGGCTGGTATGGATCAGATTACACAGTCCAACGCTGCACTTGCCCAACAATCCGCCTCCTCGGCGGAGGAACTCCAGGGTCAGTCCGCCCAGGTGCGCTCTGCCGTGGCCGAATTACTTGCGATGGTCCACGGCGCTAATCACGCCGATACAACCGATTTTTCGAATGAACAGGATTATGAACCTGCGCCCGCCCCAGTCCCGGTCGCTCGCCGCACGCCGTCTGGAGCAAAGCACAAACGCGAGATGGGCAGTCACCGAGCGACACCAACGTCCTCGGCGCACTTCATTGATAGCTAAGTCGTATCCTGCAAAACAGGCCGATCGCGTGATCGTCTTCGGGCGGTCACGTTTTCAGTTATTTAGGGGTGAAAGGTTTTGGACGCGAAAAACCCAGCGTGCTTTCGCAACGCTGGATGATGGAAAAACCGACTGAGTGCTTAGGTAACTGATTGCGGGCGCTTGCCGGTCCAACGCAGGAGCGGTTGATCGCGGAAAAGCTGAGGGTCGAAGATATTGCGCGGACTCGGCAATGCGGGTGGTGCAAATTGAAAGCGTCCCCACCGATCGCGGCGCGCACCGACGACGCCAAAGGCGCTGGCAAACTGCGCGTGGCGAAGATTCGGATGCGCGGAGTTCATGGCTGATTATCGGCACAGGTTGGCGGCAACTTTATCCGAAAATGCGCAGGGGACATGTCCCGGGATTTCAGGTAATATAACTAATAAATAACTTAGCGTAATAAGGGGAAGGTTAGCTTGCGTAGGGCAGGAGCTAATAAGTATCAAGTTTTTGTCTAAGCCTGATTTCTCACCCCCCCCATGAAATACCAAACACCTAAGCAACCGCCGTTGGCGTTGCGTGCCCTGGCCTTGATGGCGACGGCATGCTCAGCCTTCGTTTCCCCCGTGATGTTCGCCCAGTCGGCTCCAGCCGCCACCAAGGACGAAGTGCTCACGCTCGCTACGTTCCACGTTACGACGACGGCCGACAAAGGCTATCGCGCCGGTAACTCGGTTTCCGCCACTCGTATTGACACCGCGATCAAGGACCTCCCGTTCTCGATCAGCGCGTTCACTGAACAATTCATCACCGACATCGGTGCGCTCGAATTGCTCGATGTGGTGAATTTCGCCCCCGGTGTGACCAGCGGTGCCAAGGAGTTTACTCAAGGTAACAACCGCTTTTCGATCCGCGGCTTTGACGGCGACGTGACGCCGCAACGCAACGGTTTCGTCGGTAATCGCTACGTCGATGCCGCCAACATCCAGCGTGTCGAAGTGGTCAAAGGCCCGGCCTCGCTCCTCTACGGACAAATCACCCCTGGCGGCACGGTGAACTACATCACTAAGCGCCCGACGAACAAATCCTTCGTGAATGTGAAGGGCCAGGTCGGCACCGATGGCTTTTGGCGCTCCGATCTCGATGTGAATCAAGTCTCTGATAGCGGCCGCCTTAAAGTGCGCCTCGTCGGTGGCTACGAAAATGCCATGGCTTGGGCTAATCCCAGCGGCGGCGAATCGTGGCTCGTGGCCGGCGCCGTTGATGTGAAGCTCAGCGAAAACGCCTCGCTGATCGTCGATTTCGAAAGCTTCAACAAACGTCAGACTCCGCTCATCGGCATGAAGCCAAACATGGCAGTGAGTGTTGCCGCAACCGCTGGCAACTTCGCCAACACCGCTGACCGCGCCCGCGCTCAAGCCTACATCGACGTCGGCAATCTCAACCTCGGCTTCATCGACTACGCGCCACTCCCGAAGGATTTCAACTACGTCGGCACCCAAGACTATCGCAATTCGGACTTTGATTCGATCAACGCTGAATTGAACGTGAAGCTCGGTCAAAACTGGCGCGCTCGTGCCAACTTCGGTTGGAACGATTTTGTCATCTCTAACAAGCTGACCGGTCTCGCTGAGTTCACCATCACTCCTGCCGCCGCTTACCTCGCGACCAAGAATCGCTTCGATTACGTCGCCGAATTGAAGGCCAATCCCGTCGCCGTCATGGCCGACGCGACCAAGACCACTTCGGCCCTCTTGACGCGCCGTAAGCGCCTCGAAGAATCGATGGGTGACTCGCGTTCCTACCAAGCCGAAATCACCGGTCTGATTGAAACCGCTGGCATGAAGGTCCGTCCGCTGTTTGGCGCATTTCTGAGCGAAATCAACACGGGTAGCTTCCGCCGCCAAAGCACCGCTACTCCTGGAGTCGGCGTGGCCAACACCGCGACCACAGGCGGCCAGCACTACCAGCCTTGGAATTACAACGTCCCGAGCACGTGGGATTACATTTCCTCCTACAATGTGAGCGACATTCCTGCGATCGATTCATTCAACAATACCACGGGTGAAGAAAGCGCTCTCTACGCATTGGTCAGCACGACCATGATGGAAGATCGCCTCATTCTCATCGGCGGGGCGCGTTACAATGAAACTTGGTCAACCAACACCAACTTCTTGCCGACGGTGGCCACTGTTCCCGGTCCGGCCGTGGTGGGTAGCAAATTCGAAGCGTCCGCGACCACGCCGCAATTCGGTGTCGGTTTCAAACTCCGTCCTGATTTACTGCTCTTCGCCAGCTACTCGGAATCGTTCTTCATCGAAGACCGTAGCCTCACTGCGTGGAATCCCGCTTACAATCCGCTCCTGCCTTCCGGTGCGGGCAATCCAGTGACAATCTCCACTCCCGCCAAGCCCACCACGGGCAGCGGTTACGAAGTCGGTATCAAAACCGATTTCCTCGAAGGCCGCGTCTCCTCGACGATTTCGCTGTTCCACCTTGAACGCGAAAACCGCGTGCTGCGTTTCCGTGAAACCGCTCCTGATGGCACCTTCCCGACGCTCACCCGTCAGGGCACGGTCGACCAGAGCGAAGGTGTTGAAGTCGAAGTCACTTGGTCCCCCACTGATAACTGGCAAGTTTACGCCACGCTCAGCTTGATGGACATCAAGACGACCAAGGCGATCTTCCCGACGCCGGCCGTTTATGCCAGCCCGACTGACCAAGCAGCGTATACCGCCGCATTCAACTATGCCAAGGGGCTCCTTCTCAATGCCGTGCCGGAAGGCTCGACCGAGACGCTCGCTACGCTCTGGACGCGCTACAACTTCACCGGCGACGCCCTCAAGGGCTGGTGGATCGCGGGTGGCTTCGTCCACACCGGCGACAAAGCACAGCGCACCGCCAACCCGACGCTCTTCCTCGAAGCCAGCACGATCTTCGATGCGACCATTGGCCGTAACTGGAAGATGGCTGGCGGCGATTGGTCTGGCACGATTGCTTGGAAGAACATCGCTGACACAGAATACTTCTACGCCAACCAAGCTCGTGGCCAACCTGGCCGCGTGATGGTGAGCGTCGGCGTGAAGTTCTAAGTCTCGCGCTCCGTAAAATTTTCGAGGCCGCTCCTGCAACGGAGCGGCCTTTTTTTGTCCACTCGCTTGCCACTCTGCCGATTCAGCGCACGATTTCTGCTCAGACATGCCGACTTACCACCGCGCCATTTCCACTCTCGGATGCCACGAGTCGACACTCGACGACGTGCTGGCACTGGCCGTGCGACACGGATTGGAGGCGGTGGAGTTGCGCGCCCTTGAAGGCACAGTGGAATTGCCGCGCTTGTTGACCGAACGCTACGGCACACCCGCTGCGCTGGCGGAGAAGCTGAACAAGTCTTCCGTGAGGATAGTGTCATTCGACACCTCATGGAAACTTGCCGGAGCCAAGCCGGGCGACCGCGAGGTCTTCTTGGAATTTATCCCGTGGGCCGAGGCGCTCGGTGTGCCGTGGCTGCGCGTGTTCGACGGCGGCAAACCAAACGATGGCACTACGCAACAGGAGATGGCGGAATCCCTTGCTTGGTGGCGCGCCTTGCGCACGGCGAACGGGTGGAAGATCGACGTGATGATCGAAACGCACGACTCACTCTTCACGGCGGCCGCAATCCAGCAGTTTGCCGAGACAGTGCAGAAGCCGGCGATATTGTGGGACACGCATCACACATGGAAAAAAGGTGGTGAAGATCCGTTGGTGACGTGGACGGGGATCCGACCGCTGGTGGTGCATTGCCACGTGAAAGACAGCGTGCCGCTACCTTCGGCTCGGCATCCCTTTACCTATGTGCTCCCCGGCGACGGCGGATTCCCCATGGCCGGAATTCAGGCCGCACTCGCGTGTGAATTTTCCGGCACCGTGAGCCTGGAGTGGGAACGTCTCTGGCATCCTTACCTCCCGACTCTCGACGTCGCCCTACAAGTCGCCGCCGAGCGGAAGTGGTGGTGACGTGCCTCGCGTGCCGTAGTGAGGCCAGAAAATTGAGCGCAAAAAAATCCCCGCCGGTGAGGGCGGGGATTGAATAAAACAGTTTTGACTTAAGCTTGGCGCCGGCGGCGCCAGACCATCACTCCCATGAGCGACAACGCACCAGCGATAGCGGCATAGGTCGAGGGCTCCGGAATCGGAGCCATTCCTCTGGAAACGATTACATCGTCAACAGTGAACCCAGCGGCGATATTGCTGTTTAAGTGAATCGCCAGCATATCGAAGGTGATAACAGGAATCTCATTATCACTTCTGATAATTTCGTAAGTTGCGCCTAAAGAACCACCTGTATACTTGGCGAAAATATCAACACCGAGGTTGGTTCGGGTGATAATCATGGTTGCCGCATACAGCGTGTCTAAGGCAAATGAAGCTGCATGCAATTCCGTGTCACCTAGGGTCGAGTAGGGTGACGTCGTGCTAATGAGGGCGGTGCTGGCAGTAGCAGCAGTTCTCTCGCGTATCGTCCATCCCGCCGGTGTCGTATCGGAATTAGTAGACCCTTGGAGCAAAGACGCAACAGAAGCATAGCCGCCTTGTGAACCGAAATTATAAGGCGTCGAACTCCCATAGTTATCTGCCGCAACTTTAACTGCGTTGTCGGAATTGAAAAGTCCGAAACGAAGTTGATTGTTGTTGCCGGTGTTGATGTTGAAATTGGCCCCCGCGGGACCTACCATTTGCATGGTGAAGGAGAGCGTAAGCGTTTCTCCCACCGATAATGTGGTAGATGGGAAATAGGTCATCGCACTACGTCCAGCTGTGCCTGTGGTTTGGTTCATTGCGCCGTTGACCACGGTAAGCGTTCCAGTCGTTGAGGAGCTGAACCAGCCATTGCGATCTCCGTCAGCGAAATTGTCAGAGAAGACAGGTTGGGCGAGCGCGACGACGGGCAGAACAAGCAACGCGGCAAAGAGGATTTTTTTCATGGGCTGAGGGGGCTGGGTGATTGACGATTGTGTGGAGCGACTTCAGGTTATGAAAATGAAGAAGCGGCACATGGCGGTGCGAACGGGCTTAGTCTTTTAATTATTATAATAATAATCAAGATTTTTCTCCGCCACATTTTGGGCGATTTAATCGACGCCAATCCACTCGTGATTTCTGATACGGGGAAGCGCTTCGGTCAGGAAGCATCACGTTGATTAGTTGGGACTCACAGCAGGAAGAAACGTCGACGCACACTGGTTCATCGACGGTTTCGGGCAAATTGCCTTTCTCGTTGGCCGCGCGAATGCATCTTCGTAGAACTTTTCTGCTATGACAGAGCACCTGAGATGCGATGCCCGTGGCGATTGAGAGCCACTTGAACTGATTCTTTCGAGTATTCTCCTCGAAAATGCTCCAACAAGTTTCGGTCTGACGACTTGAACGAGGGAAACGGTCTTCAATTCATCTGGATTTTTACGAACCGCGCTTGTCTAGGAAACGTTGGCGGATCGTCGCAAATCCTGCGCGATGGACGATGAGATTACGAAATACGAACGACAGCGGGTTGAAAATCCGAGCAAAAACAATGGCAATTTACTTCGCGTAAGTAATTAACAATTAATGAATAATGCTTAGTTCCGTTGCGATGTTGATAATTAGCGACGCGGTGGGGCATATGAGCGATGGGCACTATCTTTGTCCTAGGGGTCTTTGGCTTGATTTCCGCATTGCGGGATGGGGCGGCAAGCCTCCAGCTAGCCGGTTTTCCGTGAAACACTCCTTACTCAAAGAATCTCCCGAAGGGCATTGGCGCATCCTCCTGCCGGTCATGCTGGCGGCAACGATCGTCGTGGCGTCTGGGCAACCGGTTTCGCCGGTGGTCGCTGAGTTCATGTGCAAAGCGGACAAAGTGGTCCATTTCAGTGTCTTTGGCGCGATGGCGCTGCTGATTGCGCGTCTGCGTTTTGTGCAGGAAAAAATGCCGCTCGGCGCCATGTCCGCGATCGTGATCGTGGCGATCTTCGGCATCACTGATGAGTTGCATCAGGCCTTCACGCCGGGGCGGGTGTGTGATTTTGGCGACTGGGCGGCAGATGTGTTGGGCGCGGTGACGTTTGTCACGGCCTACGTGCATTGGGATGCTTACCGCCGTTGGTTGGAGCATCGCGTCGTCGTGCGCGAAGGTATGCGCTTCCGCATTCGATTGCCGCGCATCGCCGTCAGCTAAGTCAGCCGGCGCAACTACCAGCCGTTCACGCGCGTCCACTCGCCGACGATCTCGTTCGAACCGGCGACGACGAAATACCGGTCGTGCGCTGCCGCAGTCGGGCAGGCGTGATTCGGCAGAATCCGCACGCGGTCACCGATGCGAAACGCGTCACTCGGCAACGGCGTGGCGCTGACCACGAGGCCGTGTTCCTGCCAAACGCGCGTCACGCGCATCTCGGGCAAGTGTTCGCCAGCGAGGTTGCAGACCCAGCCGTAACCGGCGTTCTGCGCGGCGGGCAACGCAGCGGTTGAAATGTCCTTCGAGAGAGCGAACGCGCCGGCATCGATCAGAAATTCGTTGGGGCGTTCCGCCGGGCGACCGATGACTTCGGCCAGCACACTGAGCGCGACGTCATTGAGCGAACACGCGCCGATTCCCGCCTGAAACGCGTCCCAAAACATATACACGCCCGCGCGCAATTCCGTCACGCCGGACAAATCGACGCCGACGATTGCCGTCGGGCTGGAGCCGAGACTGCGAATCTCGCTCGTGAAACCCGCCGCATGCAACCGCATCGCCGCCGCGCGCAACGCCGCGACTTCCGCTTCGGCCACTTTCGCAAAACCTTCCTTGGTGTGCTCGCCGTAGGATTGGCCGCCGTGGGTGGCGACGCCCGCGAAGTTCGCCCCCAGCGTCTGCGCAATCGTCAACAGCGTCGCGCTGTCGGGCGCAATCCCGCCGCGGTGTTCTCCGCAATCGATTTCGATCACGGTGCGAAATGCGATTTCCTCCCGCTGCGCGCAGGCCGCGATGGCCGCGGCGGCGTCGGGATGATCGACCATCGTCACGAGGCGCACACCCGCGCGCAGTAACGCGACGACGCGCTCCAGTTTGCTCGGGCCGAGGCCGACGGCGTAAAAAATATCCTTCCAGCCGTGATGCGCGAAATACTCCGCTTCGCGCAGCGTGGAGACGGTGATCGGGCCGGGTGGATTCGTGGCGGCGAGTCGCGCGATCTCGATGCATTTCGCGGTTTTGAGGTGTGGCCGCAACGCGACGCCGCGCATCGAGAGCGCCGCAGCCATGCGGATGAGGTTGCGTGCCAACTTGCCGCGCTCCAGCACAAGGCAGGGCGTGGCGAGACGTTCAAGCGTGGGAGTGGGGCGGTGGGGGAAAACGGAGCTCACGAGTGCAGCCAGGGGAGTTTGTCCAGGTCGACATTGCCGCCAGTGAGGATGATGCCCACCTTTTTTCCGCGGATCGCGATTTTTTCCGCGTGCACGGCGGCAAATGCCACCGCCGCAGACGGCTCGATCACGAGGTGCAACGACTCCCACACGAGCCGCATCGCCGCGACGATTTCCGGTTCCGTCACGGTCACCATGTCATTCACGTGTTGTTGGATAAGCGGAAAGTTGCGCTCGCCGGTCACATTGGAACGCAAGCCGTCGGCAATCGTCGCGGGCGTGGCGATGGAGACGCGCTGGCCCGTGCGAAACGATTGGGTGACGTCGTCACCGAGCGCGGGTTCGACGCCGATCACGGACACGTTGGCGTGCACGCCTTTGGCGGCGACGGCGGTGCCGCAAATCAAACCACCGCCACCCACCGGACAGAGAATCAAATCGAGCTCCGGCACTTCCTCCAACAACTCCAGCGCCGCAGTGCCTTGTCCGGCCATCACGTGGTAATCGTCGAAGGGATGCACGAGAGTCGCGCCGGTTTCCGCCGTCACGCGTGCGCACTCCGCTTCGCGGGCGGCGAGACTCGGCGCGCAAAAGATGATGCGTCCACCGAAGCTCTCGACGTTGCGCACTTTCGCGAGCGGCGCGTTGTGCGGCATGACGATGGTGCACGGCACGCCGCGACGCTGCGCCGCACGCGCGACGGCCGCGCCGTGATTGCCCGAGCTGTGCGTGACGACGCCCGGAGTCGCCGCAGCGTCACTGAGCGCGAAGACAGCGTTGCACGCGCCGCGCGATTTGAACGCGCCCGCGGCTTGCAGATTTTCGCATTTGAAAAACAACTGCGCTCCGCTCGCGTGATCCAGTGCCGCGTTGGTCAGCACAGGCGTGCGGTGCACGTGGGGTGCGATACGGTTGGCGGCGGCGCGGATGTCGGCGAGGGCGAGGGACATGTTTGCTTTTGACGAAGCCGAGGCTACGTTCCCGCGCATGTCAGTCAAAAAGCTTCTCCACACACGGATGCGGGTAAACGATATCGAAGCCAGCGTTCGCTTCTATGAAGCAGCGCTCGGCCTGAAGGCAACGCGGCGACACACGTCACCCCGCGGCGCGCAACTGGTGTTTCTCGCGACGCCGAACAGTGAGGAGGAAATCGAGCTGTGCCAGATGCCCGCAGGCGCGACGCCCGTGCACGTGCAACCCGACTTGATGCACCTCGCGTTTGAAGTGGAAGACATGGCTGCTTTTGTGACGGAGTTGGCAGCGAAGGGCTTCAAACTCAGCGACGGCCCATCGACGTCCGGCAGTGGCAACGCCATCGCATTCATCGACGCGCCCGAAGGCTACGAAGTCGAATTGATCCAACGCGCCCGCTAAGTCCGCGGGAATACCGCCCGGCCAGCTCGCTCTTACCGTTAATGAAACGATTTTCCAATTTCGCGGCAGTCGTCGCGGCCCTCTTTATTATGAGCACAGTTTCTCCTTCCGCCGCTGAAGCGGCATCCACTCCGAACGAAATTGCCATTTTGGGCAGCGGTTGCTTTTGGTGCACCGAAGCGGTGTTTGAACACGTGCCCGGGGTGAAGCGCGTCGTCAGCGGCTACACCGGCGGCAAGGTGTTGAATCCAACTTACGCGCAAATCTGCACCGGCACGACCGGCCACGCCGAAGTGACGCGCATCGAGTTCGATCCGAACATTGTGAGCTTTGCGCAGTTGCTCGAAGTGTTTTTCGATTCGCACGACCCGACCACGCTGAACCGCCAGGGCGCGGACGAAGGCACGCAGTATCGCTCGGCGATTTTCTACACGAGCGAAGCCCAACGCGTCGCGGCCGAGGCCGGCAAGGTGGCGGCGCAAAAAATCTGGGATGACCCGATTGTGACCGAGATCACGCCGCTCGGAAAATTCTACGAAGCCGAGGCTTACCATCAGGACTATTTTAAGAACAATCCGAACGCGGGCTACTGTGCCTTCGTGATCAAGCCGAAGATGAAAAAGCTGCAGCAGAAAGGCGTGATCGCGCCTGACCGAGTCGCGAAGTAAGCAGGCGCAGTGGTCGCGTGTTCGACGTTTCGCGGAATGATGGCGTAACGAAATCAACGGACGCCGTGTTGTAGCTCGCCGCTGTGGTGTGATTGCGCCAGAAGCAGTGCATGCCTCTGGTTTCGGTAGTCATGCCGGTGCACAACGCCGCGACGACAGTCGCACGCGCAGTGGCGAGTGTGCAGACGCAGACCTTGGCGGATTGGGAGTTGATTGTGGTCGATGACGGCTCCACCGACGCAACGCGGGAAATCCTGCTGGAATTTGCACTCAACGATCCGCGGTTGCGCGTGTTGAACATCGCTCGGCACGGCATCGTGGCGGCGCTGAACGAAGGCATCGCGGCGGCGAACGGGGAATTCATTGCGCGGATGGATGCGGACGACGAATCGCATCCGCACCGTCTGGCCGCGCAGGCGGACTATTTACAAAAGCACTCCGCGTGCGGACTGGTGAGTTGTTGCGTGGAGTTTGGCGGCGACCGCGCCAAGAGCGCGGGTTACGCGTTGCATGTGGACTGGACGAACGGACTGCTCACGGCGGAACAGATCGCGCTGAACCGGTTTGTCGAAGCACCGTTCGCGCATCCGAGTGTGATGTTTCGGCGCACGTTGGTGGAGGATCACGGCGGTTATCGGGAAGGGGATTTTCCGGAGGATTACGAATTGTGGCTGCGCTGGCTCGACGCCGATGTGTTGATGGCAAAGTTGCCGGAGACTTTGCTCACGTGGCACGATTTACCCGAGCGGTTGTCGCGGCGCGACGCGCGCTATGCGGTGGAGGCATTCTATCAGTTGAAGGCAAAATGGATCGCGGCGTGGCTGCGGCGCGAGTTGCCGCCGTCGCGCGAAATTTGGGTGTGGGGCGCCGGACGCCCAACGAGGAACCGCGCGGCGTATTTAGCAGAACACGGCGTGCGCGTGGCCGGCTACATCGACATCGACGGGAAGAAAATCGGCGGCAGCGCCGGCGGCGTGCCGGTGGTGGGACCGGAGAAATTGCCACCGGTAAACACGATTTTCGTGCTCGGTTATGTGGGCAAACGCGACGCGCGGGAGGACATCCGCCAGCGACTGCGCGCCACGGGGCGGAGCGAACGACGTGATTTTTTGGTTTGCGCGTGACGAGCGTGGTTCGGAAGAGGCGAATGGTTGCTTTTCTTCAATTCGAGTTACACTGCGGCCATGGCTGAAGCTCAACCCGCTGCCCCGTCTGGAACTGAAGTGACGATCGATTTCGTGCGTCACCGCAATACGCTGCTCGTGCGCGGGGACCTCAGTGCGCTCTTCGTGGATTACTACCTGCACTTGGCTGATCAAAAATTGCAGTATGAACCGGCAGCGGCGACTGCGTTTCGCGACGGCATGGCGGCGTTCGTGTTGCACACCGCCTCGCGTCCGCGTCACGAGCATCTGGCGTGGACCGTCAATTTGCAGGTGCTGCGCGTGAATCTCTTCTTCGCGGGCGACAACGAGGATTGCACCGTCACCGGACGACTCTTCACCGAGAACGTGAGGGCAGCGGCGCAAAATGTTTTCTACGCCGAACTCATGCCGCGTCGCGGCACGGAGAAACGCCGCAGCGTCGTAAATTTCGCCGACGCCAATTTGTTCGGAGCGGTCGAAGCCTACTACACCGCGAGCGAGCAACGCTTGGCGCGCTTCTTTGATTTGGGCGGCGATCAATTCGCCATGCTCGTGTCGCATCCCGATTGTGACGAAGCGTGGTTGCGCGCGCTCGAAACCGAGGGTGTGCGCGCACTCGCCGAAACCGAGACCTTGGCCCGCATCGACCGCCGTGCCTACCAATGGTCCTGCGGCTGCTCGCAGCAAAAAATTATGGGCGCACTTGCGCCAGCCGCCCGCGACAGTCTCGCCTCGCTCTTTGGCGACGACGAATCCATCCGCGTGCAATGTCCGCGCTGCGCCGCAATGCACCTCATCACGCGTGAGTCGATGGAAGCATTCCTCGCGCCACCGCTCTGAGAGCCGTGTGGGCGGCGTGTGGTGCCGTGAGTTTGTCACCTATTAGGTGACAAACTCACGATGCGGAACGCGCACACTTGCCTCGATTGGTTGGCAATGTAACCGCGTCTACGTGTTGGTTTTCGCGGGCAGCGTTCGACAAAGCACAGGGCATCTTTGCACCACCGCGCTCGACAACCCACGCTGCGCTCGCTCGACTCGCGCCATGAGTGTGTGGGAAATAATCGGCACGGTGCTGGGCGTTATCGGCGTCGCCTTGATGATTCGGCAGAACATCTGGGGCTGGCCGGTCGGGCTCGTGCAAGTGGCGGTTTACACGTGGGTGTTTTACGATGTGAAACTCTACTCCGACGCGCTGCTCCAGGTGTGCTTTTTTGTGATCCAAGCCTACGGCTGGGCGCATTGGTCGCGAGGTGCACATCGCGCCGCCATCAGCACGATGCCGGTGACGCGACTCCGTCCGCGCGCGTTGGTGCTCTGGATTTTGGGCGGTGGCATTTTGGCAGCGGGATGGGGGGCGTTGATGCAGCGGACAACGGATGCAGCGCTGCCGCACTGGGACGCGTTTATTCTGGTTTTCAGTTTGCTTGCGCAGTGGTGGCAGGCGCGCAAACGGATCGAATGCTGGGCTGGCTGGTTGGCGGTGAACACCGTCGCGATCGGCGTGTATTGGGCGAAGGACTTGCAACTCACCGCCGGCCTCTACGCGATTTTCTGGCTGATGTCGGTGTGGGGTTGGCGTGAGTGGCGACGCACGATGTCGCGTCAGACAACATGAGCGCTCCACTCCTCATCGCCGTGTTTGGGCCGGAGTCGACGGGCAAGACGGAGCTCGCCACCAAATTGGCGGCGCATTTTGGCGCGCCGTTGGTTTTGGAATATGCGCGTGAGTTTTGGGGCGTGCATGGTGCGATTGCGTTGATCGACATGGCGCCGATCGCGCGCGAGCAATGGCGGCGCGAAGATGCGGCAATGGCGAGTGGTGCACCTCTGGTGATTTGCGACACGGAGGCACTGACGACGGTGCTGTGGAGTGATTTGCTTTACGACAAATGTCCGGAAGAAATCAGGCTCACGGCGGAAACGCGCGCGCGACGCTACGCACTCTACTTGTTGCTCGAGTCCGATGTGCCGTTCGCGGCAGACCCACAGCGGTGTTTTCCTTCAACGGAAGATCGGGAAAAATGCGGTCGAATCTGGCGCGACGCACTGGACCGTCGGGGATTGCCTTACGTGGTTGTCAGCGGCGATTGGACAAAACGAGAGCAGATCGCGCAGGAAGCAATCCAACGTATCCTGTCTGATCGAGAATGATCGGGTCGTTCGTTCGGTTCCCCTTGCTGAGCAACACTGATTGGGTTGCCGTGGTGTCGTGTCACCCGAGGGCGTAACGCTCTCACAACTCTCCTCGTATGCGCGCGCTCCAACTTGTTTTTGCCTTCGCAATTTTATCCCTGAGTGGTTTGTCGCTTTGGGCACAGACAACTTCCGAAAAGGATAAGTCTCCGGCCGATTTGGCGGCTGATGAGTTCGTGAAGTTTCGGGACGACAAAGAGGCTGCCGTAACCGCGCAGCGTTTGCAGAAGTTGAGCGCGATGGGTTTTGATTATCTCACAAAGTATCCCACGCATCGTCGCGTGAGCACGGTAGTGAATTCACTCGCTTCGTTTGGCACGACATTGCGCGCAAAGGAACTGGGCCCGATGCGCGAATACTGGGGGAGTGTGCTCGCATTTGAATTTGCCAACCGCAAGGGCGATGCAGACATGACTGTGGAAACGCGCATGGTATTGGCCTCGCTGGAGGCGGCGATGGCGGTCTCCGATGCGAAGGAAGTGCTCAATAAAAAGAATCTCTTTCAACTCCGCACGAAGATCGACGCGCTCGCGCCGATGAAGGGCTCTAGCCGTTTTCTCGATGACCACGAGCGTGAGTTTGTGCTGCTCGTTTACGAGGTGAACGCCGAAGCCGGCGAAGCTGAAGCCCGCAAGCTGCTCGATCATCGCGACAAGAAAGTCGTGGCGATGGCGCGCAATGAACTGAAGTTGATGCATGAGCGCAAAGTGCCGTTGGATATGAGCTTCACCTCGCTCGACAACAAGCCGGTCGATTTGGCCAAACTGCGCGGCAAAGTGGTTGTGCTCTATTTTTGGAGCGCGACTTCTGCCACAGCGGAGAAAGATTTGGATTCGATGTTTAAGGCACTGTCGGACTATCGCCGCAATGTGGTCGATGTGGTCACGATCAATATCGATGAAGAGGCGCAGCGCACCGAAGTGACGAAATTCATCAAAGAAAATCGGATCAAATGGCCGGTCGTATTCGATGGGAAGGGGAAGGACGGCGAAGCCGCCTCACGCTTGGCCGTGACGAGTTCGCCCTCGATTTACGTCATCGACAAGCAAGGCATGCTCAAATGGACGAAGGTGCGCACGAGCCAACTCGCTTCCGCGTTGAAGCGAGAAGTCGCTGTGCCCTAAGTCGCCCGCGCGTTACGCTTAGATGTAGTCGGGATACGTCGGATTGAACATCGTGCTCTCCACGTAGCCGCGCAGGTCTGTCGGACACAGCGAGGCGGTGAGGCCGCGGTCAAACGCGACTTGCGCGACGGCGGTGCCGATGGCGGCAGAGACTTCGCGAATGCGTTTCAAATCCGGGTAAATCCGGCCGAGTTTCAAATCGTCGTCGGTCACCATATCCGCGAGCACACGCGCGGCGGTGTAGAACATTTCGTCCGTCACTCGCGTTGATTCGCTGGCGATGACACCGAGGCCAACGCCCGGGAAGATGTAGCTGTTGTTGCCTTGGCCGGGGACGTGCGTGATGCCGTTGAAGGTGACCGGCGCAAACGGACTGCCGCTCGCGAAGATCGCGTTTCCTTCGCTCCATGTGTAGCATTGTTCGGCGGTGCACTCAGCGTTGGCGGTGGGATTGGACAACGCGAAGATGGCGGGACGTTGGTTGATTCGCGCCATCGCGCGGACGACTTCCTCGGTGAATGTTTGGGGCATGCCGGAAACGCCAACGAGCGCGGTGGGTTGCAGTGCTTCAACTGCCTCGAGCAAAGACTTCACCGGCGCGTGATCGTGGGCGAAACGGAGTTTATGCTCCACCAAGTCAGTGCGACTTTTCACGACGAGACCCTTCGAATCGACGAACCAGCATTGCTGGCGTGCGGTCGCTTCCGGCACGCCTTGCAGTTTCAAGGCCTCGACGATGAGGTCTCCGATGCCGATGCCAGCTTCGCCGGCGCCGAGGAACAGAATTTTCTGCTGCGCGAGAGGAATGCCGGTGAGGCGTTCGGTCGAGAGCAAGCCCGCGAGGGTGACGCCGGCGGTGCCTTGGATGTCGTCGTTGAACGTGCATGCCACATCGCGGAAACGGTGGAGCAAGCGGAACGCGTTGGCGTTGCCGAAATCCTCGAACTGGATGCACGCTTTCGGAAATACCTGTTGTGTGGCCTCAACGAATTCGCCGATGAGTTCATCGTATTGGGCTCCACGCAGACGCGGCTCGGGCAAACCAAGGTAAAGCGGGTCAGAGAGTAACGCGGAATTGTTGGTGCCGACATCGAGCATGATGGGCAGGCATTGCGACGGAGCGATACCGGCGCAAGCGGTGTAGAGTGAGAGTTTGCCGACGGGGATGCCCATGCCGTTAGCACCGAGATCGCCGAGGCCGAGGATGCGTTCGCCGTCGGTGATGACGATGATGCGCACGTCCGCTTGTGGCCACGCTTGGAGCAGTGATTTCACGCGGCCGAGGTCGTTGCGCGTGATGTAGAGACCGCGCGGACGACGGAAGATGTGGCCGTATTTCTGGCAGGCGAGGCCGACCGTCGGCGTGTAAATGATCGGCATCATCTCCTCGAGGTTCGCCATCACGAGGCGGTAGAAGAGTGCTTCGTTACGCTCCTGCAACGAGATCAGATAGATGTATTTTTCGAGCGGGTTTTCTTTGCGGTGATAATTGTCGAGCACGCGCACGAGTTGCTGGTCTTGCGTGGTGACGCGGGGTGGCAACAAGCCGCGCAACCCGAGTGCGTCGCGCTCCTCTTCGGTGAACGCCGTGCCCTTGTTGAGCAGCGGGTTTTGCAGGATGGCGAGGCCGCGTTTTCCTTGTAGGTGAACAGTTGTCATAGCGAAGACTCCGAAGTGACGCGCTCAAAATGGGCGAGTCGTGACCCGAGCGTAGCCGCGGTCGAGCGCGGAAAGAAGTTCTGCGGACCGCAACGGCATGATCATCACCAAATAGTTTTGCGCGGTGTCAGTCGCCTAATAGTCGGCGAGTGGTCACCGATTCGCAAAAAATGAGTGGCGAAGTAACGCGGTCGGACATTCAGTGGCGCGTCGATGGATGACACCTACCAAGCCCGTTATGCTGCGCTGGGCCGTCTCTACGGAGCGGCGGCGCTGACGCGTTTGCATGCGGCGCACGTCGCTATTGTCGGCATTGGCGGCGTCGGTTCATGGACGGCGGAGGCGCTGGCTCGCTCCGGTGTCGGCGCGCTCACGTTAATCGATCTCGACGATGTGTGCATCACCAACACGAACCGACAGGCGCACGCGTTGGCGGCTACGGTAGGGCGCGCCAAAGTGACCGTGATGGCGGAGCGCGTGCGGGCGATTAATCCCGATTGTCGTGTCACAGTGGTTACGGAGTTTTTCGCTGCAGCGTCGGCTGCGCGAATGTTGGCAACGCGGTTCGACTGGTTGGTCGACGCGGTGGATGGCATGACGAACAAAGCGACGCTGATCGCGGCGTGCACGGAACACCAACAGCGACTCGTGACCATCGGCGGCGCGGGCGGAAAGCGTGACGCGACACGGATTCGCGTCGGCGATCTCGGCGCGGCGCAAGGCGATGAGTTACTCCGACTCGTGCGCCGCAAGCTGCGCCGTGACCACGGCTTCGCGCGCGGCGAGGGCAACGATTACGGGATTCCCTGCGTTTACTCGGACGAGAAACTCACCTTTCCGTGGGCGGACGGCACGTGTTCGACTGATCAGGAACCGGGTTCGAGTCTGCGCCTGGACTGCGCGACGGGCTTGGGCACGGCGGTGTTTGTCACCGGAGCGTTTGGTTTTGCGGCCGCCGGTGAAGTGGTGCGCCGCATCGCGGCAGGCACGTAAGTCGGATTCGAATTAGGCTAGCTGAGGCGCGGATGAGCCGAGCAGCGTGCGCACGATATCAGCGGCGGAATAACCATCGCGATCGTTGCGGAAAAAGCGCGCGAGATTTGGGAGTTCGTCGCCGGCGGTGAGAATCGGCAACTCCGCCAATCCGTCACGCGTTTGCCCAACACCAACCGTCGTCGCGAGGCCGTTGCAGAGACATTTGCGGCCGATGAGTTCGGAAGCCTCGCCACCTTTGCGCAGAAAATCCGCATCGGGTTCCGCAGCGCAACGGTAGCCGAGTGAGCCATCGGCGCGGCGAAAGAGATTCCGCAAATAACCGAGATCGCAAATACGCGTGCGCGCCGCGTAGGTCGCCGCTTCGGAAAGCGTTTCGGCGAGCCGGGCAACTTTGAAGGGAAACCCGGTCGGCGAGGCGAGTGGGTCGGTGAAGACTCGCGCGGTGCCGTTGCGAATGATTTCGCGCACGCGGCGTTTCAAGTCAGGCAGAATTCCGGATTCATCGCAGAAGGCGAAGGCGGTGCCGATTTGCACACCGGCGGCGCCGAGCGAGACGGCTTCCGCCACGCGTTCGGCGGAGGAATAGGAACCCGCGAGCCAGAAGGGCAGGCCGAGGTCGCGAATCTTTGGCAACTCCGGCAAATCACGTGGGCCGTAGATTGGTTCGCCTTCGCCCGAAAGTTGCAGCGGACCACGCGGCGGCGCGTTGTGGCCGCCGGCGACAGCGCCTTCGACGACGAAGCCGTCAACTTTGCCAGTGGATTTGCGGGCGAGGGTGATCGCGAGCGTGGCGGACGTGATGATTGCGAGGAACAGCGGACGTTTTGCCACCGGAGCTGGTGCGCCGAAGAGGGCACTCGGATCAAAACGGAGGAAAGTCTGCACGTCGGGCTTGTCGCCTTCGACGTCGATTTTCAGCTCTGCGACTTCACCGCGCGAGAGCGCATCAAGTGCCCCCGGAATCGTCCGCGGAATACCGGCGCCCATCAGCACATAATCAACGCCCGCCAGCATCGCGCCGTAGAGCGAGGGCAAGTTGGGTAGTTGCACTTTTTCGAGGAGATTGATGCCGACCAGGCCATCGTGGCCTTCCTTGGCGAGAAACACTTCCGCGAAATTGGCGATCACGGTGAGCTCCGTGAAGGCGGTGCTCGCCGGAAGATTCGGCATCGGGCTGAGCTTAAATGGCGCGCCGGGAGGCAGTCCACCGGGCACGTAGTAGGTTTTCCAGACGCGCTCGGCGAGCGCGGGAATCGGGAAGTGATCAAAAGCTCGGCGCAGGTGGCCACCCTGATCGCCTTGTTGCAAGACGCGAGATTGCACGACTGCGAGGAGAGTGCCGGAAACCACCCCGAGTTGCCCAGTCACTGAAACCGCGCGCGCGAGGCGCCAGCCGGAAACTGCAACTCCCATGCCGCCTTGGATGATGAGTGGATTTAGCATAAAAATGGGTGCGCGTCGGCGCACGTGGGGTGACAGACGAACCGACATTACCTCGGATTCCGCGGCGGATGGAAAGGGCCGAATCGGTTTTCGCGGACTTTTCCCCGTCATGCAAAAAGACGGTTTCTTGCCATTCGCTTGCGCTTTTGACTGCACGAACGGCTGCGCTTTGGCGCGCAACGATGGGGGAACTTCCGCTATGCGATGAAGTAACGCGAAAAATTTTCCGCGACCTGCGCCGTCAATTGCGCGAGCGAAACTCCGCGCAACTCCGCGAGCGCGGTGTAAGTGGCGCGGAGATTCGCCGGATGATTGATCGCGCAACCGTCGGCAGTGGGCGGCAGCGAAAACTGCACAAACTCCGCCGGCAACGGCATCGCGGGCGCATCGGTTTCCACGAGCAGTCGCTCAGCGGGCACTAGGCGAAAGGCGGCGCGGCGCGCTTCGTGACGCGCCGCGAGAAACGAGCCATTGAACGAAAAATACGCGCCGCGTTCGGCGAAGCCGGAGACCATTTCCGCGGGACCGCCGTAAGCGTGGAGGAGAAACCCGCGCGTCGGCGTGTTGACGTGCCGCAGCAAACCGTCGAGCGCACCAAACGCCTGCAAACAGTGAATCGACACCGGCCGATTCTCGGTGGCGGCGAGCGCGAGTTGCTTGAGGAAAACTTCCCCTTGCTCTTCAAGCGGTGCGCGCCGCAAACCCGTGAGGCGTGGATCGTCGGGTTTCGCGCTGTCGAGAATCCAGCGATCGAGACCGATTTCGCCGACGCCCGCGCGCGGATTGGCGGCGAGTTGCGCTTGGAGTGTGGCGAGCCAGTTCGCGCTGCGATTGCCCGCGTCCCACGGGTGCAGGCCGTAACTCGACAACACCCACTCGAAACGCTCGGCGAGGGCCGTGACAGCCGGCCAATCGTTTTCGCAAGTGCCGTTGACGACCACGCGTTGCACACCGCACGCGCGCAGATCGGTGTCGATCGACGCGAGATGCGGCGTCAACCAGTCGTCCTGCAAGTGATTATGAGCATCGTAAAGTGGCGGCACGGACGCACGTTAGCGGGTTGAGTGCAGGGAAAACAGCCGAAAGCGAACGTCGCGCTTAACTCAGGCGAGTTGGTGCCGTTATGGAGGGCAACCACGGAAGGAACCACGTCCATGACGGACAATTTACTCATCGAATTACCTGAACTACGACTCCCGCGCGATCTCGCGAAGCGGGTGAAGTTCATCGAGGCTGTAGAGGAACACGCCCGCCGCCTCGGCATCACGGGACGCTACGATCCAACGCGGTTCATTGGTTACTATTTTGCCGGGGCATTTCCGATTGTCGTGTCGGGGCATTGGAGCGTGACACTGGATGATGTGCCGCTGCTCCGTAGCGTGCGCGAAATCGTCGAGCGCATCACCGAGCACCGTTTCAGCATTCGCAGTAAGTCGGAGAATGTGCCGCCGGAATTCATGTTGGTGCACGATCGCTTCGATGGTTGCTGCTGGCTCTGGGAATACGCGCACGGGCGACGTTTTCTCGAAGCACGCCAACCGGTTCTTTCGGGCGGTTGGGACGACGAATGCGGGTCGGGTTCCGACACGAAATTACTCGGACCGTAACTGCACGAGTTATGCGCGGAGTTGCATCGCCGCGAAATCGCGGATGCCCGCGCGCACACTGCGCAATCCGTTGAGACGCGTCGGCGAAAGTTGACGCGGCAAACCCAAGCCTTCGATCAAGGTCGGCTCAATCGCGACGATTTCCTGCGGCGTGCAATCGCTGTAAAGATCGCACAATAGAAACACGAGCCCGCGCACGACCGGCGAATCGGCTTCGCAGCGGAAATGGCAGCGGCCATCCGACAGCGTCGGCACCAACCACACGAGCGAAACACAACCCGGCACGCGGCGCGCGTCGGTGCGCTCTTCGGGCGCGAGGGTGGTTCGCTTACCGGCCCGCGAGACGATCACCGACAGGCGTTCCTGCGTGTCTTCGATGAGCAAAAGATCTTCGAGAAGTTGTTGCTGCTTTTCCGCCAAGTTCACGCGACCGAGCGTGCGGACGCAGGCGCGGCTTGCAAGCCACGGTCGGCTTCGCGAAGTTGCCCGTATGGAAATTGGCGCAATCTCGTGGTTTTGGCGCGGCTTGCGCGGACACAGCGTAACATTTGCGGCGTTGTTCGGCTCGGTGGTGCTCGGCGCTTCGGTGGCCGGCGGCGTCGGGAAATTGCTGACATCACTCGGCGTGCATTGGCTCTATGTCGTGATTTTGCCGGCACTGCTGTTCCGTTGGCTGGCAACGAAAGAAACCACATGGCTGTCGGTGGAAAAACAACGTATCGTGATCGCGCGCAGCATTCTCTTCGGCTCCGTCGTGTTGGCGATTTTGATCAACCAGATCCGCCACTAGCGCGGCCAGCGAATTGCGCGTAGTTCAACCGGCGGCCAGTGCGGGCGCGGGACAATCGAGACTCGCCGCAATGGCGCGGTAGAGCTCGCCTTCCTCAATCGTCACCGTGCCGTCAGCGCCGATGGCGTGGGCAGCGGCGGCGAGCACGCGTTGTTTGATTGGCAGAGAACATTGCGCGAGGCGCGTGAGTGCAGTGTCGAGTTGGGTCAGGCCGCACGCGGGGCGCGGGAGCAACTCTAACTCGTCGAGCAGCTTCACCTGATTCGCGCCCATGCCGAAGGCACGACGCACGGCGTCGCGGTCGTCGCCACTGCCCAGATAGGCTAAGGTTGAAAGCACGACCGCGATATCTTGCTCAACCGCCTTAAACGAATGGAACGCCACGCCGGCCGACGGCGTGCGCAACGCCTCGAGTTGGTGCACGAGCATTTTTTGCAACGCGAATTCGAAAGCCGAAACTTGACCATCTGCATGGATCAGTTCGTCGAGCGTGGTGACAAATTGATCGAGCGCCTCGCGCGTCAAGGTGCGGAGCGTCGGCAGGCAAAGTTGCAGCAAGGGCAGGCGACCGCTGGGCTCGACAGTTAGCGTCGCAGGATGCAGCGCGCGCGTGGTTTCGGCGGTGGCGTCCCCGGCGTGTTGGGTGATGAGGCTGAATTGTTTCGCTTGCGTGGGCTCCGCGGCGTCCAGCAAGAGCGCGTAAACGAGCGCTGTTGCGCGCAATGGATCATGGGCGGCGGTGCGCAGAGATTCGGGAATGGCCGCGAGCGCCGCTTGCGCGCGTTGAAAATGGGTCTCGGTCAGCGCGCCAATCTCGGCGATGACCGCCAGAGGAACAAAAGGAATCCGCGCCGACGGTGTGGCCGCGCGGTGCGGTGACGGAGACTGCGCGGCACCGCCGATTTTGGCGGAGGCAAATGACTCACGCGCCACATCGACGACGGCGGGTGGTTCAAAGAATTTGCCATCCCAACGCGGTTCGACGGCGCGCACGCGTTCCGTGAGTGGCGGGTGCGTGGCCCAGAGACCGCCGAAGCTGGAACGAAAACCTTGCGCGAAAAAGAAATGGCCGATCTCGGCGGAATTGGCGTGCGTCATTTGCGACCCAAGCGCGTAGCCGCCGATTTTTTTCAACGCCCCCGTGATGCCAGCCGGATTGCGCGTGAATTGCACCGCGGATGCATCGGCGAGAAATTCACGTTGGCGCGACACGGCGGCTTGGATGAGGCGCCCGAAAAAATAACCGATGTAACCGACAATCATCAGCGCAATTCCGATCGCGAGGAGAAAGGCGATGCCACCGCCCTTATCTTTCCCGCCCCCACCGCGCACGCGGCCGCGACCGAGTGAGTGCAACAGCCCGCGACCCATGATGCCGATGACGAGAATGCCGAAGACGATGGCGGACAACTTGACGTTGAGTCGCATGTCGCCGTTGAGGATGTGGCTGAACTCGTGGGCGACGACGGCTTGGAGTTCGTCGCGGCTGAGTTTTTCCATCGTGCCCCGCGTGACGGCCACGGCGGCGTCGGTGGTTTTCAGCCCTGCAGCGAAGGCGTTGATACTTTGCTCGCCTTCGAGCACGAAGACCGCCGGCACCGGCACACCGGAGGCGATGGCCATTTCTTCGACGATGTTGAGCAAGCGCCGCTCGTGCAGATCCGTGGTTTGCGGACTGATGGCGCGTCCGCCGACTGAGGTGGCGATGGCGGCACCGCCGACGCGCATCTGCGTCCACTTGATTAACGACGCCACGCCCACGACGGCCACGGTGATGAGCGCGACGGGCACGAAGAGGTCCGCGTTCCAATAGAGCCAGGGCTGCGTCTCGCCACGAAACTGCGAATCATTACGCACCATCGAGCCATGGATGAAGAGCGCGGCCAGATAACCGGCGCCGATCGTGCCGAGCACCGCGGCAACGAAGAGCAGCACGAGGCGGTTCGTGCGACTACGGGCGCGGGCCTGGGCTTCAAAGAAATCCATGATAGCGGTAGCGAGTAGCGGGTAGGCAGGAGCGAGTAGTCAGAAATCCGGTGGCGCGTTGCTCGCTACTCGCTACTCACTCCTCACTCCTTTGTTCAGGTGAACTGCACCTTCGGCGCCTGGCGTTCGCTGGCGCTGTCCACTTCGAAGAGTTGCGCTTCGCTGAAGTTGAACATGCCCGCGATGAGATTGGTCGGGAAGAGTTCGCGCTTGGTGTTGAAGGCGGTCACCGCGTCATTGAACGCTTGGCGGGAGAACGAGATTTTATTCTCCGTCGAAGTCAGCTCTTCGGTGAGCTGCATCATGTTTTGATTGGCCTTCAGTTCGGGATATTGTTCGGCCACGACCATGAGGCGGGAGAGTGCGCCACCGAGTCCGGCTTCGGCACCCATCAGGCCTTTGACTGCGCTGCCGTCGGCGGGGTTGGCGGCGGCGGCTTTCGAGGCAGCATAGGCGGTGTTACGGGCGGCGATGACGGCTTCGAGGGTCTCGCGCTCGTGCTTCATGTAACCTTTGGCCGTCTCGACCAGATTCGGGATGAGGTCGTAGCGGCGCTTCAATTGCACATCGATTTGCGCGAAGGCGTTTTTGAAACGGTTGCGCAGGGTGACAAGGGCGTTGTAGGAGCCTGCGATCCAGAAGAACAAGACCAAGGCAACACCAGCGAGAATGAGATAAGTAATCATGGTCGGAGTAAGTAAGGTTGAACGAAACGGGCGGATTGTTGTCCCAATCGTTCGCGATGTGCGAGCAGTATTCAGTTACACAACGAGTCGGGGTTTGGATGCCGAGCTTGCCAGTCGTCGTGGCGCCGCGCACGCTCGCTCCGCTCATGAGAAAATTGGTGTGTGCGATAGTCGGGGCGTGTTTCTGGTCGACGATGCTGCTGGCGCAGCCGGCGAGTCAAAGTCCGTTGGCGAGCGAAAGCGCCGCGGCGGAACTCGTGCCGGGCGGCTGGCTCGTCGGGGAAGGCCGCGCCAACAGCGCGCTGCAAGCCGGGTTTCCACTGGTGGCGGCCGGCTATTATCGCGGCATTCTCGCTGACGCGGCGTTGACGGAAGAGGGGCGACCACGCGTGCAACTCGCGCTCGTGACTGCTCTGCTTGATGCGGGTGATGTGCGCGCAGCGGAGCAGGAATTGCAGAAAATCGAAGGGCCACGCGGGAGCTCCTATCACTTGCGCGCGGGCTTGCTGGCAATCCACGCGCGGCGCGGGCAAGCGGCCAAGGCGGCACTCGGCGAAATTGTCGCGGATCAACTGACGACTGGCGAACGCGGTTGGTGGTTTTTTTTGCAGGCGCAAGTGGCGGATTTCGACAACGAAGTGCAGCGGGCGAATACACTCTATGAACAAGCCGTGCAAGCGGCGGTGTCGGAGCAGCAACGCGCGCGCTTTACGCTCGGTCAGGCGCAGGCGATTCTGCGCGGCAGCACGCCGACCGAGCAGGAATTGAACGCGTGGCGCACCAACATGGAGCGCTTCGTCGGGCAACGGGTGGGCTTTGATGCCGCGCGTTACTATGCTGCCGGGTTGGCGCGGGTGAACCGCACCACCGACGCGCTCGCCGTGCTGGAGCGACAACTCGCGGCGCTGCCACCGACGGAGCGCAATGTGGCGGATCAATTTCGCTTGTTGATCGGTTTGATCGCGGGGGAAACGAGTGCCGCAGCGCGCCGTGCTTTTCGCGAACTGGTGCGCGATGGGCAGCGCGTGGAAACACAGCGCACCGCCCTCTACGCCTTGGCCCGCGGCACCCGCACGGCGACCGAACGGCAGCAGTTGCGACGCGATCTGAGCGAACTGATCAATAGTCCGCGTCAGCACCCGATTATCGAAGATTTGTTGCTCGTGCGCGCGCAGGCGGCGTTGGCGGACAAACAAGCCAACATCGCGGAAGAAGATGCGCGCACGTTGCTTGATCGCTTTCCGGGTTCGCCGTTGAAAGCGGCTGCGCTCGGCGTGCGACTGAGTGTGGCGTGGGATGCGCGGCTCTATCGCACGGCGGCGGATGTGTGCACGCAATTGCGCGCGGTGCTGCCGCCGGGGCGCGAACGCTCGGAATTGGGCGTGTTGCTCGCGGAAACGTTTTTTCGCTCCGGCGATTTCAAGAACGCCGCCGATGCCTACGACGCCGCGTTGCGCGAGGCGCCGCAAGTGATGCCGACGGGAGGGTTGATTTTTCAACGCGTGCTCTCCGACGTGCGCGCCGATCGCTTGACGGAAGCGGCGGTGCTGCTCGATGAGATGGCGGGCAATGCGGCCTTCGATGTCGTGAATCGCTGGCAGGCGGAGTGGAATCTCGTGCGCGAATTGCAGGCGCGTGGCCGCGTTGCCGAAGCGCAAGCCCGCGTCGAGCGCCTGACCGCGACGCCCACGCCGGTGGCGGACGAGTTGCGGGTGCGGTTGCTGTGGTTGCGCGCAAAACTTTCCTTCGACAACGACCAGCCGGGAGCGGCGGCGCGGCAGGCGGACGATTTGCTCGCGGCGTTGACGAATGCGCGCCTCGAAGCGGCGTTGCGCGCGGAAGTGGAAAGCACGGCGCAGTTGCTCAAAGCGCAGGCGTTACTCGATCTCGGGCGCGATGCGGAGGCGACGACGATTCTCGAGCAACTGCGTTCGGCCAATCGCGACGCGAAGGCCGCCGTATATTCTTATATTGTGCAAGCGGCGCGGCAGGCCAAGCGCGGCGAACTCGCGCTCGCGGAAAAAACCCTCGTGGACATGGTCGATGCCAACGGCACGAGCGAGTATGCGCCGTTCGCACTTTTCGAGGCGGCGATTTATGCGGAGCGGCTGGGTTTGGATCGTAATTTGCGCGACGCGTTCGAGCGGTTGGAACGTTTGGTGACGCGTTATCCGCGCGATGAACTCGTGTTCTACGCACGGCTCAAGCAGGGGGACTTGCTGCGGAAGCTGAACGATTTCGGCGCGGCGCGGCTCGTGTATGAGGATTTGATCAACAATCGCGGCCAACATCCCGATGTGATTCTCGCGCAGTTGTCGCTTGCGGATAGTTTGTTTGCGCAAGGTGGGAACAACCCCGGAAACTACGAGGCGGCGGCGGCACTTTTCGAACGTTTGCACGATTTGCCGACGGCGCCGGTCGATCTCCGAGTCGAAGCGGGATTCAAGTGGGCCTACGCGCAAACGCGGCGCGGACAATCGGTGGTGGCGCGCAGAATTTATTGGTCGGTGGTTGATGCGTTCTTACTCGATGGCGCGATGGCGGCGCGGCTCGGGGCGACGGGGCGTTATTGGATTTCGCGCACGTTGCTCGAACTCGGTCAGTCGCTCGAAGAGGCCGAGCGATTCGACGAAGCGCAGCGCGCCTACCAGATGGTGGTGGATAACAAGTTGGGTGGAGCCGTCCAAGCGCAGGCGAAGCTGCAACGCTTCCGCGCGGTCTTGGAGGCGAAGCCGTGAACGCGCTTTCG
Source organism: uncultured Opitutaceae bacterium (assembly GCA_947085165.1). Lineage (GTDB taxonomy): Bacteria > Verrucomicrobiota > Verrucomicrobiia > Opitutales > Opitutaceae > Didemnitutus. The sequence goes on along the minus strand of CAMTVI010000022.1, from coordinate 2,141 downwards.
GATTTACGCCCAGTTGAGCACGCGCATGATGCGCGCCACTTCGCATGACAGCATTTAGCTACAGTCTCTTCGCCAAAGGTGGTCCCGTAATGTGGCTCCTTGTGCTCGTTGGAATCGCTGGGCTCGTGATCTTCGTCGAGCGCGCGCTCTATCTGCATCGCGGACAGATTCGTTCCACGGAATTCCTTAACGGTATCAAAAATCTCCTGCAACGCGACCGTTTGATGGAGGCGTTGACGCTCTGCGAAGATACGCCCGGGCCAGTGGCCGCGATCGTAAAGACGGGCCTGCGTCATTCAGCGGACGATGAACAAGGGCTGCGCTTCGCGGTGCAGGAAGCGGCGTTGACTGAAATTCCCGCGTTAGAGCGACGCATTGGTGCGCTGGCGGCGATCGCGCAAATCGCGCCGCTGTTGGGCTTGCTCGGGACGTTGCTCGGCATGATCAAAACATTTTGGCTCTTTAATCAGTCCGGTAATTACGCCACGCCGGCGGTGCTCGCCGGCGGCGTGTGGGAGGCGTTACTAACCGCGGCGGTGGGGTTGGCGGTCGCGATTCCCGCGCATCTCGGCCGGCATTTTCTCACTGGGCGAGTGCGCGCGCTCGTGCACGACATGGAATGGGTTGGTAACGAACTCATGCGTTACTTACTGCGCGAACATCGCTCAAACAAACGCACCGAGGAGACCGGCAAGTGATTACGCGGCCGCTCGATTTGCGCGCGCAACTGGCGCTGCCCCCGCGGGACTTCGACGTCGTATTTTGGGTTAACGTCGGCGTGATCTGTTTATTCTTCGCGTTGCTCGGTTCGCGCTTCGTGCTCGCGCCGGGGCTGGCGGTCGGCGTGAACCAAGCGGCGGAATTGGAATTACCACGCGTCGCGTCAGCCGAGCAAGGGACAACATCGGTCGTGGTGAGTTTTCGCCGCGACAATATGATTTTATTCGAGGGCGGCATCTACGAATTCGCAAGTTTCCGCAGCGTATTGCAGCGATATGCAGAGGCCCGGCCCGGCGCATCAATGTTGGTGCGGGTCGATAAACAAGTTTCGATGCAGGGCTTCTTGGAGCTTTGCGATCTGGCCCGCGAGGCGGGTTTTTCTAATGTGCTCGTTGCTGCCGAGCAGGCGGAAAACAGCGCGCCGCAATTCGTGCCGGCCCGACGCTAGAGGAGTCCCATGGCGGAAGCTTTTCGAGTGAAGCGACGGATTTTTGTCGGGGCCGCATTGGCCCTGATCGTGACGGGCGTATGGGGGCTTTGGTCGCACTATGGTCACCGCAATGCGAGTGAGAGCGACGCGATGGGCGAGAAGGCATTTGTGCAATTGGCTGGGGGAGGGCAGGCGACACCCGATCAAGTGTTGCGCGAGCGCGCTGACTATTTTGATCCTGCGCCACTCTTTATTCCGACTGCGCGAAATTTCGGGCAGGGCGGCTTGCCAGCACGGTTGGTGAAGCAGCCCGGTCAGGTTTTCGCGAACTTCGAAGCGAAATTGAACTTTGCCGAGGGAGGTCTGGCCAACTACGGCACCGAGAATCTCGGGACGGCGGAGAACGTCGTCGAGATCCTCGCCCGGGCCAGTGAAGTGCCATTTGCTGGCTTCGGCGAAGCCGCTCGACGAACCGTGGCTCTGGGGGAACGCAACGCGCTCGTGCAAATTAAGTGCATGACAGATGGTGAGTTGCGCGAAATAAATTTGACTGGGATCACCTTGCCGCGCGCGGATTTTGCGCCGCTCGAATTCGTAGTAGCCATCGGACCGAGTGGAATCTCGGGCGGTCCGTTGCTCGCGGCGGGCTCCGGACGCGATGAGATTGATATATTTTTCCGAGATTACCTTGCGAAGACGTTACGGATTGGGTCTGTTCTCGCCCCCGGACGTTATCGCATAACGATCGGGCCGTAGATTTTTGGCGGAAGTGCAAGAATACTGTTGACGACAATTTTTTGGAATCGTTCTCTAGTCGTTCTCTTTGTTTTTTGCCTATGCCTTGGTCTGCCCAGATAGCTCAGTTGGCAGAGCACGTCCTTGGTAAGGACGAGGTCGCCGGTTCGAATCCGGTTCTGGGCTCCACGGCAAGCGTCGTCGACTAACCGACGTTAATAATAGTCAACAACTTCAACCACAAACACATACCTCC
>CAMTVI010000021.1:0-97508 GCA_947085165.1 uncultured Opitutaceae bacterium | reverse complement strand
CTGAGTAGCCATCCACGCAGAATGGGGCCTGCTCGCTCCGACCGAACTCAAAATGCGTCACACCCTCTGCGGTCGGCAATCCACTGAATCGTTTTATGTTACAGAACTTCATTAACCGTTATTCCGGACAGCCGTGATATTAATCATATTGTAAAGTTACATTCACTAGGTCGGATCGATCGCTCTGCGGCCTTGAGGCATTTCCGATGATCCGCCTTCGCGATGTATTCTTTCGAATACGTTGGCGTTTCGCTTTCGGAGATCCCTTGCGCTTGCGCCGACGGGTTTGTAGCAGCCGGGGTGCTTGCAAAATAATGACTTTTGATTCGCGTCGCATGGCGAAGAGCACCCGGAGTAGGCACTCTACACAGCCGGCGACGATCTCGGGCTTGGCGAGGATCAGGGTGCTCGCGATGACGATGTATTCAGTCATAGTTTCTAGAGGTTGAGCGCCGCGCGGCGCCGGTTTTGGTGTTCGACGAGAGCTTTCCCCGAGAGCGCGAGTTCAATGGCGCGAAAATTGAGTCCGGATTGCGCGGCTGCGACAGGATCAAAATGCTCTTGGCCAAGGCCCAGTTGCGCAGCCAGCCGCTGATGGTCGATCACTGTGTAGGGACCAATTGGGATCATTGGCCCGAAACGATAATAGAGTTCATCCGGAATTACTCGGGAAGAGCGAATCGCATGCTCGATGCTGGTCGCTGTCGTGTCAGGCCCAGTAAATCCGCGGTGGCGGTTGATCTGCCGATTCCAAACTTCTTGCCAAGTGCCGGTCCCGAGCAGAAACACGCGATCCCGGAGTGCGGCGCGGTGTTGGTCGGTCCAGCCTCCGCCGGTGACCTGGCGGTCCGCGCAGCAAAAGATTTCACCGCGCTGCGCCAAATTCCAAGCTTCCTGACCGGAAAGTTTGTCCAGTTCGTCGATGTGGAGAACGAGGCCGGCGGGATTCGCCGTGATCGCCAGCCGCAGCAATTCCAGCGTCGGTTGTTCGGCTTTGCTGCCCATCACCATCCACTCCGAAATACTCGTGCGGAAAAGACCGAGTCCGTGACGCCGGGCGAGCAGTCCCGCGAGAAACGTTTTGCCCGCGCCCGAGGGAGCAACGACCAAGGGCGCGATTCGCATCCGCACTGGTGCGGGGGTGCCACCTTGCGCAAGGTAGATTTCCACCAAGGCATCGAGTCTTTCGAGCGCCGCGCTTTGCGACTCGGTGAGCAATATCGCGCCGGCTCCGGGTGCCACGGGCAGCTTGGAAGCGAGGCGGACGGCGTTCGCGATTGTGCGCACCGCCCCGCGAGCCCTTCCGTCTCCTGCGGAATTGTAACTATGGACAATCAAGCGCGTGACCAACTCGGGGCTAGTGTCGCGCAGCTTTGATTGGGCGATGGTGTTGAGCAGTTCATGGTCGCACGCGACCAGGTGGTGGAGCAGATTGAAAAGGGCGGGTTGGTCTTCCTCAGGATCCATCAGGGCCCGCATGAGGCTGTCTTCAGTTGCCCGCGTGATCGGATCGGAACCGACGGTTCGCACGATATCAAAGATTATGCTCATACCCCAGAGATACGCGCCATCCGCACGCCCGCGTGTTTGCGTGCTTTTTGCACGTCAATGCGTCGCTACTTTGATGCCGCAGGTGACCGGCCTGCGGGTTTATGGCACGGCGGAAGTCGGCCGGATCAATTAGTGGGTATCGGCTCCGTTACGAAGACGAGATAGGCCGGAGTTTCCTGCGTTTTTGCGCAGATTTTTGCGCCCGCCGTTCTTCCCTGCGTTCATAAGCGATGGCGACTCGCGCGGTAATGGGATCGATTGGGCATTTCTTTCGAGCGACGCGAGCAGGTAGGCCCTTCGAAAAAATCTTCACGGCATCTTCCTTGCGCATTTTCGCATCGTAGTGGCGATCGGCGGTCGTTTGGTGGTGTCCCGCATCACGGGCGACGACCTCGGGCTGGTCGCCACGAGCGCGCCGTGCAGAAACATAGGTGTGCCGAAGGCAGTCCGAAGACCAGGTGCCATGCATGCCGGCGTGCTCTCGAATATTCAAGAAACGCCGCCTGAATTTCAGGACATCGCGCAGCTGCTTCTTCCAATCTAAGCCTTTTAGCAATTTTGCCAAGATCGGCTCAATCGGGACCCGTCGGCGAATGCGCTCTGATCGATTTCGGCGATTTTTACCACGAACAACGATGTAGCGGTCTTCAATGTTGTTGGGCTCCAGGCGCGCGATTTCCGAGGGGCGAAGTCCAGCGTAAATGCTTAACGCGAAGTAGCTGAAAAGCGTGCCATCGTAGCGCGAACGAGCGGACTTAAGCAGTGACACAACTTGTCTCGCGTTTAACACCCCAGGCGTCTTATCACGGTAGTCTTCCCCCGCTAGCCGGACTTCCTTGAAAGCTTCGTCTCGTCCGATTTTCGCCCAAGGATCAATGGCCAGGAAACCTTGATTTACGCACCATCGGGTGAAGGACATGGCATCCGCCCGGCGATTGATTCTCGCTTGGGGTTCTGCGGTCCAACCCGCTGGGGCACGTTGCGGAGTGCCTAGTTCGAATTGCATCCATTTGCGGCAATCGTCTTCGGTGGGAAAGCCGCCGCAATGGGTCACGAAGGATTGCACGCGATTGGCGAGACTTACGTAGCTGCGACGCGCCAACATTCTTGATTTGTGTTCGAGGAATTCGGGCAACGCGACGGTGAGAGATCGATCAGTGTTCTCTTTCACACCGAGGCCGGCTTCGATCAATTCTAGCAACGGCCTAGCGTCGCGCTTCGATTGGGCTAGTTGCCAACCTGCTTCGGCTTGCGCCAAGACCGGGTCGGAAAGCGCGGTGTTAGTCCAACGTCGCGTGTTCCCGACGGCAAACTTGCCTCGCCTCGCGGCGTCGCGCACCGCTTGTAGTTCAGCTCTGATAGTTTCGGCTTCTGTCGCACTGTCTGCCCGGCGTCGCACCTGATCGCTGCTCAAACCATGGGCTTGCCCATGGCCGGGAATGCAGCCACTTACTTCAAAGTGGTTGAGGCCGATCTTCCGGATCTTGATCGGACGTTTGTCGGTCGGCAGTGTTCTTTTCCCAGTCATGAGAGATAGCCTAAAGATACGTCGGCTGCTTTGCTAGTCACTTTGCTAGAAAATCGAGCATTTTGTGTCCAAAAGTGTCCATCAGTGTCCTTCATCTCTCTCTGTCCCCGTAGCTCAGCTGGATAGAGCATCGGTTTTCTAAACCGATGGTCGCGTGTTCGAGTCACGCCGGGGACGCCATTTTTAGACGCAAAAAAGGCGCGCCGGATGGCGCGCCTGAGTAAATAAAGCAGCGCGAGAGCTCAGCGCGTGCTACCGAGGGCGGCTTTCGCGACCGTGCTGGCTTCAACCAGGCTCGCCCAAGTCTTCGGCAAGTGCTCGCGGACCAACTTGGCACTGCTGGCGGGCAAGCTGTCGGGGGTAAGCGGGACGATGATCGTGTCCTCGCGCGTCAATTCACCTAGCTCGCGGCCGTATTTATAGGCGCGATTTAGGCCGCCATCGGCGTCGAGTTGCACGCCTGGCCAGTGCGGATTGGCCACGGAAATGTAGAATTGGTCGCCACCGACTGCCGGTGTCGCGCGCCAAAGATCGGCCTGCGTCAACGAACGCCACAGGTCCTGCGCGGTCCATTTCGCGGGGTCCACTACGTGGATTTTTTCTGAGACGAGGTCCGCGTAAGGCTTGCTGCCGTCGGGCGCGGTGAAGTTGCGCCACTGTTTGAGCACGGCGAGAAAATCATGCTCCACGAGCGGGTAATGAGTGCAACCGAGCACGATGGTGTCGATCGCTTTGCCGCCTTGCGCGACCCGCTCTTCGAGCAAGCTGTGCACCTCGAAGTTTACGATCTCGGGGACGGATTGTTTCACTGATACATCGCCCTCGATGGCGGCTGCGAGGGTGACGGATCCACGCTGCCAGACGGCGGTGCCATCATCGCCCAGGGCGCGAGTGATGGCGCGCGGGTAGGCGTTGCTGGCGCAGGTGCCGACCGTGGCAAAGACGGCGATGCTGCCGTTGTGGTCGCCACGCGTTTCAGCCAAGCCACGGGCACCGGCTTCCACGACTCCCACGGTGATGACAGGAACGCCCCACGCCTTCGCGGCAGCGCGGATGTCGTCAAGGCCGTAGGCCGTGGCGGTGTTGCAGGCGATGACAATGGCTTTCACTGGTGGCTTGACCAATACCGGATTGGCTTCGTTCGCGGCACGCCAGAAACGTCGACCGAGCAAAAAGGCGGCGTCGCGCAAGATGAGTTCGCGCAGGAAGTCCGTTTTCTGCACCGACGGATAATTGCCGTAGGGCATATTGGCTTGGTCGCCCAAGTAGATGAAATTTTCGTTGGCGAAATCAGGCACGCCGTCCGCACCTGATTGGCCGGTTTGGTTGTTGAAGGCGTCAAAATTCTTGATCGCCTCGAACACGGTGAGTCCGCCCACGCCGGAATCGAACACCCCGATCGGCAGGTCGCGCAAGCTGCCCTGATAATCGGAGGCGACGAACGTGTTGGGTGCGTCGCCGGCCGGGTGTGCTTGGGCATGGGCCGTCGCGCGGACAACTACGGCGTCGGATGCGCCAGCGGCCGCCGCCAGCCATACAAAAGTAGCGCAAGCGACCAAGCGCGGCAAAACGAATTGAGAAAATAGGCAGGGGGATTTCGTCGCAGCCATGGCTCTCACTTAAATTCCGCGGCCACGGGGTTTCGAGCCTATTTGAGGCAGAAGTGGGGTGCAGTGATAGCCTTCGGGATTAAGTAGTCTTAGCAGCGTGGCCCGGTTCGCGGAGCCCCGAAATAATGACTTGCATCGCCCTAGGGCGTGGGGCTTCTTCGTCCTTCCGATGAATCATCGGGCTGTAGCGTAGCCTGGTAGCGCGCTTGCATGGGGTGCAAGAGGTCGTGAGTTCGAATCTCACCAGCCCGACCATTTTCTCGTCCGCACGGGCTTTTCGGCAATGAAGCCGTTGGCGTCCGCAGGTCCGGACTCGGCTCTTGTCTTGTGCCCCGCGCCGGACTTCATCGCGGCCATGCACTTTTCGCCGCGTTCGATTTTGCTGGAGGGCCAACAGGTTCGTTTGGAACCGATCGGTCCGGAACACGCTGAGGGGCTTTTCGCCGCGGGCGCGGATCCGGAAGTGTGGCGTTGGGCACTGACGCCGGAATTTCGGTCGTTGGCCGACGCGCAAGCATGGATAAATGACGCGCTCGCTGCCGAGCAGCGCGGAACCGATGTCACGTGGGTCACGGTGCGGCGGGCGGATGGTGCGGTGGTGGGTTCGACGCGGTTTCTCGATATCCGCAGGCCGCATCGGGCCTTGGAAATCGGGAGCACGTGGCTGCAGCGCGACGCGCAGCGCACGGCGTTGAATACCGAGGCGAAGCTTCTCCAATTGCGGCACGCTTTCGAAGAACTCGGGGCGTTGCGCGTGCAGCTCAAGACCGATGAGCGCAACGAGCCGTCACGGCGCGCGATTGCCCGAATCGGCGGCGTGTTTGAGGGGATTTTGCGCAACTACCAGACGCGTTACGACGGCTTCGTCCGCAACACGGCGATGTTCAGTCTGACCGCTGCCGAATGGCCGAAGGCGCGCGTCCGGCTGGAAGAACTTCTTCGACGTTAGTAGCGAAATCGATGGAATCTGCCTTGCGCCGCCTGTCGTGCTCGGCTGTTTATTACCGCCGTCCTCTACCCCTATCTACCTATGAGCAAACTGCGTTCTCGTATCCTGCTTGGACTGGCCTCTCTGGGCCTCGTTTCGAGCCTGCTGGCCCAGCCAGCTCCCCGTAGCTACAGCAGCTACTTTTTCTTCGGTGATTCACTCACCGACAACGGCAACACCTTTGCGCTGACTGCTTCGCCACCGGCGCCGTATTTCAACGGTCGTGTTTCCAACGGTATCACCTACGCGGAATATTTGCGCAGCGGCCTCGCGGCGCATGGCACTGCGGCGCTCACGGTGAAAACCAATTTGAATTTCGCCTATGCCGGTGCCACCGCAGCTCCCGGCAGCGCGGTGCCGAATCTCGCGCAGCAAGTCGGTCTCTATCAATCGCGCGCCATCACGGCGGGTGCGAATGACCTCTTTGTTCTCCTCGCGGGTGCGAATGACTTGCTCAACACCATCGGCAATCCCGCGACGCAAAACGGGCCAGCCGTCACCGCTTCCGCCATCACGGCTTCGACTGCGGTGGCCAGCTCGGTGCAAAGCCTCGCGACGCTCGGTGCGAAAAACATCCTCGTGCTTAACCTGCCCGACATTTCCAAGACAGCGCGCTTCGTCACCGGCACCGGCGCACCAGCGGCGACGCTGGCTCAAGCGGGTTCGCTCGCCTTCAACAACGACATCTCCGGTCGCATCGGCCGCTTGACCTTGCCCGCTGACGCGAAGGTCACGGTGTTCGATCTCGGCGCGATCTTCGATCGCATCTTGGCCGACCCGGCGCGTTTCGGTTTCACCAACGTTCGCCAGGAATTCCTCGGCAACGGCATGATCGGCGACGTGAACACGTTTGTCTTCTGGGATGGCATTCACCCGACGACGAAAGCCCATGGGATCTTCGCCACCGTGCTCGCGGAAGTGTTGAATCCGGAATTTGTCCTCGGCACGTCCGCCGTGCAAGGTTCGGCGGTGCTCGTCGCTTCGGACATGTCCGCTGACGTCGTGACCTCGCGCCTCGATCTCGTGCGCAGCAGCGCGGGCCGCACCGGTGCGCATGGCTACGTCGGCTACAGCTACAAGGACGGTTCCCGCGACTACACGGGCTACACCAACCAATACAATTACACGGGCAGCGTCATGACGGCCGGTGTCGATTGGCAGCTCTCGAGCAACATCATCGGCGGCGTCGTGCTCACCGTGGAAAAGTTCGATGCTAAGCTCGGCGCGACCGCTGGCTCCTTCAAACTCGGTGGGCAAGTGGTCACCGCCTACGGCCAATGGAAATCCGGCCCGCTGTTTGTCGACGCCACCGCCAGCTACGGCTCGCAAGACTTACGCGACATCAGCCGCAAGACGGCCTTTGGCGGTTATCTCACTTCCGGCAAAACCAAGGGCGATCGCCTTGGTGGCTCAATTCGCCTCGGCGGCGATTTCGGCAGCGAAGAGTTCCACTTCTCGCCCTTCGTCGGCGTGCGCTACACGAAAGCCGAACTCGATGGCTATAGTGAAACTGGCGTGACGGGTCTAAATTATGCGTTCGATAGTCAATCGGCTACCGCGTTGGCCGGCCTCGTTGGGGCGACGGCGGACTGGCGCATGATTGCGGGTGAAAAACCGCTCTACGTGAATCTCTTTGCCGTGCTTCAATCCAATCTCGGCGACGACGCGCGCCAACTCTCCGGTCGCTTGAGCGGCACGTTGTCGGCCACCACGCGAACGAATGTCGTCGATGGCCTCGACAAGAGCATCAAGGTCGGCGGCCGCCTAGTCGGCACGTTGTCGAAGCGTTGGGGTTGGGCCGCCGGTTACACCGCGGAATTCCGCGACGACGGCGACACCGCGAGCCAATACTCCTTCTCGATTCAGACTGGCTTCTAAGTCGCAGTCGTCGCTCACCTTTCTCAGGCCGCGCGGAAACGCGCGGCCTTTTTATTTACGAGCAACCCAGAACCGGCACTCGTCGGAAAAGTCGCGCACCGGCTTTAGTTCCACCGCCAGCCGACGGCGCATCTCGTCGAATTCGAGCGTCCAACCCGTGGCCGCGAGGTCTTCGACAATTTCCGCACGATCCGGCAAATGCATGAAGACACGGTAATCATCGTCATCGACAAAGTAGCGATCACCAAACTCAACCAGCGCCGGGTCCTGTTTGCCCGCAGCCCAAATTTCCGCCTGCCGTTTCCAATGCCGCCGCTCCGCTGCTTCGTCGTCGCGATCATGCGTCGTAAAAATCAATGGAGCTCCCTTGCGCGCGAGCGCGTGCAAACCGCGCAACGCCGCGCGGCGATTCGCGCGCCCGGGAATTTGCATCAGCCCGTTGAACATGAACAGCACGCCATCGAACGACTCCGGCCGCACCCACTCCGGGCGTTTGTCACCGATTAGGTTACAAGTGTTCGTGGCGGCACGAGTGCGTTTTCGGGGTTTGTCACCTAATAGGTTACACTGGGCGGCCAGGGTGGTGGCGTCGGCGTGGGCGAAATGCACGTTGGTCACGGCCCGCTCTCGCGCGAGACTTTCGGCTTGCTCCACGAGTTCGGTGGCGAAATCGAAACCGACGATTTCCGCGTAACCGAGTTGCGCGAGACCGAGCGCCACGCGACCGGCGCCGCAACCGGCTTCGAGAAGCCGCGCCGATTTGTCGGTCAGGAAGCGGTCGATGACGACCAGCTCCGAGCGCCACAGTCCCAGTGAGTGAGCCGCCTTCGTGTAATGCAGCACCGCGCGGACATGATTAAAGTCCGCGCAAACGGTTTCACCGGTGATGGGAGCGATAACTTTGGTCACAGGTGTTTGGCGAGGAAGCGCTCCAGCGCTTCGAGGAATTTCTGGTAATTTGCCGGTTCGGAGAATCCGTGAAACTCGGTCGCGAAGAATAATTTTTCGTGCGGCACTTTGTGGGAGTTAAGTTCGGCGAGCAGTTTTGTTGACTGGCGATAATCGACGACGGTGTCCATCTGGCCATGCACTACGAGCACTGGGGCGCGCACGGCGGCGATGTGGGCAATCGGAGAAAACGCGAGAAAGCGTTCCTCCTGCGTTGCGGGATTACCGAGCTTTTGCAGCAGGCGGTCGTAATTGAATTCGTCGTCATCGGATTGGCTCCACGATTGTTTGATCAGTCGCTTCCAATCGAAAACGCCGGCAAAGGTGATGGCGCAGCGATAGAGTTGGGGCTCAAATGCGACGCCGGCCACGGCGAGATAGCCGCCAAAGCTGCCGCCGTAAATCGCGAGGCGTTTCTCGTCGACGATGCCTTGGGCGACAAGGTGCCGGACGCCGTCGGTGACGTCGTCGTGCATTTTGCGAAAGGCGAAATCATCGTCTTTCGACACGGCGCGGGAAAAACCGGTTGAACCACGGTAGTTGGGCTGAAAGACCGCATAGCCGCGGGAGGTGAGAAATTGGGTGTCGGAATTGAAACCCCACGTGTCGCGTGCCCAGGGGCCACCATGGGGATAAACGACGAGCGGAGGCTTGTGTCCGTCGGCGGAGGAGGAGGGCAACGAGAGGTAGCCTTCGAGTTCCAGACCGTCGCGTGCGGTGAATTTTACGGGACGCATCACGCTCATTTCGGACGCTTTGAACCACGGGGTGGGGTCGGGCAGTGGGAGAAAATTTCCGGTCGCGTGATTGTAGATGGTGTAGCGGCTGGGCTCGCGACCGTTGCTAGAGGAGACGACAAATTGCTTCAGTTCGTTGTCGCAACTCGTGATCAGATTGAGACGTCCGGGAATGCGCGCGTTGACTGCTTTTTGCACTGCGGCGAATTCAGGATCGAGCGCGAGTTGGGTTGGGAGATCGCGTTGATATTGGAGCGCGAGAGAGCGCGCCTGACCGTTGGCGGTGCGCACTTCCAACAGCGACGCCTCGCTCAACGAATAGCGTGGGTCTTCGAAGAGCGGCGGACCGAAGTCGGACTGGCTGACGCGATAGCGGTGGAGCCGGCTACTCGCCGCGTCGGGCGAGTAACGAGAGACGTAAATGAGATCGGAGTCGTTGGTGAAGCCGATGACATCGGTCGTTTCGTAATCGAAGGGCAACTCCAGCCAAGCATCTTTGGCCGACTTGCGGTAGTAGTGGCGCAGCTGCTTGCCGCTGTAGATGGCCACGAGTCGCACTTCGCCGTCGAGATCAGTCATGGCGCCGTGGTATTCGCCTTTGGGCAGGTCGATCCATTCCTGCACGTTGTAACGGGAATTGTTCAGGCCCGCGATGGAGCGAGGCTGCAGGCGGGAGTTAATGATGGCGAGTCCTTGCGAGCCCCGGCCGTCATCGTAAAAACGGGCGACAAAGAGTTTCTCGTCCCGCCGGAGGCTGCTCAGGATTTGGAAAAATTCGTGGCGCGAGCCGATGTTGGCGACAACCTTGCCGTCTTTCACATCGACTACCCGTTCGCGGTAGAGGGAATTGCCGATGTTCAGGTCGGAAACGATCATGCGATTCGCATCGATCCACTCAAAGCGCGTCACGTCCCCGCCGCCGAGATCAAAGCGTTTGGATTCCTTCGTCTGTAGATCGTATAAATTGAGATCGAAGTATTGCATGTCGTTTGGCGTGAGGAACGCGACATAGCGGCCGCCCTCGGAGATCTCGACCGAGTTAATTGCGGGCCGTTTGACGAAATCGCCCACTGGGGGACGGGCAGCAGCGGCAATGGCAGAAAGGGCGAGGAGGGAAAGAACGAGTCGAAGGACTGAATTAATCATGACAGAAGGATTGATAGTTCAGAGAGAAACCGCGGCCCGGCGGCGATGATGGGCGTTTTTTAGGGGATCTTCATTGCCGGTGCACGGCAGAATTTGCGTAAAATCCCGTGCCGCTGGCCTGTTACTGCCGCTGCCACGCGGCGATGAACATGCCGTTGGCGTTGAGGTCTTGCGGCCAGAGTGTGAGCGATGATTTTTCCGAGCCGAGCGTCGCCAGCGCCAGCGGCTCGAACTCTGCGTGCGCGGTGCTGAAAGCATCGGCGACCGCAGTCGTTTCGGCGCGCGTCAACGTGCACACAGCGTAGATCAGACGGCCGCCTTTTTTCACGGAAGGCGCGACGTGCTGGAGCAGGCGCAGTTGGACGGCGGCGAGTTCGTGCACGTCGTTCGGTTGCGTCGTCCAGCGCGCGTGCGGGTTGCGCTGCCATGTGCCGACGCCACTGCACGGTGCATCGACGAGCACGCCGTCGAATTTGGTTTTGGTCGGTAGTTTTTCTCCGCCTTCCCATGGCGCAGCGCGATAGTTGAATGCCTTCGCGCGTGCGGCGCGTTTCTTTAACTGATCAAGCCTGCGCAACGAGCGATCGCTCGCCCAAATCATGCCCTTGTTCTGCATGAGGTCGGACAGATGCATCGTCTTGCCGCCTTCACCGGCGCAGGTGTCCCACCACGTTTCGCCCGCTTGCGGCGCGCAGGCGTGACTGACGAGTTGCGACGCGAGATCCTGGATCTCGAACTGACCGTTTTGAAATTGCTGCGTGAGAAACAAATCGCGTGTGCCGGTGTAGCGCAGCGCGGCGAGTGAAGTTCCGTGCACGGGTGCCGCGGGTTCGCATTCGCGCAGCGCAGTGGCAACGGCGGCCGCATCGGATTTTTTCGGACGAATCCATAGCGCAGGTGGACGCTGGAGTTGTTGCAACCACGCCGACGGCACCGCGTCCATCTCCGCGGCGAGCCAATCCGGCACGGCGCGCGCGGCGAGGGCCTCGGGTTTCACACTTGCCGGTGTTTGGTCGAAGCGCTGCTGGAGCGCGAGAGCGGCGGCGACTTGCGTTTGCAGCGAGTCGCGCGGTGCCAACCAACGCCACCATCGAAAATACGTAAACACCGCGTGACTGACTTCGCGGCGCCGCGCGGGAGCGGACACGTGACGGGTGCGGGCGAGATTCTCGCGCAAGGCTGCGTCAGCGGGCATGCCGGCCTGCACTTGTTGCAGGATGCGCGCGGCTTCGTTGAGAACAGGAGAAGTTTGCATCGGCTAAAACGATTTTTTGCCCCAACGCCGCACTTCCTTGAGCTCGGGCGGACGCGTCTCGACTTGCACGCCGGCGCACGCGGGGTGGTTGCGCAATTCTTGGAACGCCGGTCCGCTCACGCGCCACTTCAACGCGAACGAAGTTTCCGCCACGGGCGCGATGTTGCCGTTGAAGAGGAAGCCGAGTTCAATCTTGGTGTCGCCACTCGCCGCGTCGATCGCGGTGCGAAGTTTCTGGAGAAAATCGGGCGCGGCGGAATGCGAGGGATGCAGCAACCACGTGATGCGCCGGACTACGCCGGGCAGGTGGTTTTCGAGCGGGTAGACTTCCTTGATGTTGAGCCGCGCGCCGTCGTTGCCGCGCATCACGGATCCGAGTGCGACGACAGGAAGATTCTCCGCGAGCAGCTTGCCGTAGGTCTCGTAGGCATCGGCATACATGTTGACCGAGAGCGTGCCGCGTTTGCTCGCGAGGGTGAAGAAGGCCCACGGACGATTGTCGCGTTTGGAAAGTCGCTTCGTGATCCCGGTGACGAGGCCCGCGAGACGAAACTCCACGCGATCACCTTCGAGGAGAATGTTGTCTTCGTTGTGCGTGCACAGCGCCTCGGCGAGTCCGGAAAACGCGTTGAGCGGATGACCGGAAACGTAGAAGCCGAGAAGTTCTTTCTCGAATTGGAGACGCTCGGCCGAGGTGAAATCGTCTGCCGCCGCGGCGCGCTGCGCGGTAACGGTGCTGGCTTCGCTCTTGCGTTTGGTGGGCGCGGGTTCGGCGAGCAAGTCGAGGAAACTGTGTTGTCCGGCGGCTTGGTCGCGTGCTTGGGCGGCGGCACCGGCGAGGGCGGAGTCGATGCTTTCGAAGAGTTGTTTGCGCGACGCGCCGCTGAAGTCGAACGCGCCGGTCTTCACCAAGTGTTCGAGCACGCGCTTGTTGATCGCGCGGCCATCCACGCGCACGACGAAATCGTCGAAGCTCGCGAACGGTCCGTTGGCTTCGCGTTCTTCGATAATTTTCTGCGCGGCTTGTTCGCCGACGCCCTTGATGCCGGCGAGTCCGAAGCGGATTTTGCCGCCGAGCGGCGTGAACATGTCGCGCGATTCATTCACGTCGGGGCCGAGCACGGTGAGTCCCATCGCTTCGCACTCGGCGATGAAGTGCGCGACTTTTTCCGAGTTGCCCAATTCCGCGCTGAGCATCGCGGCCATGAATTGCACGGGGTAATTCGCCTTCAGATAACCCGTCTGATAACTGAGAACGGCGTAGGCGGCGGAGTGCGATTTGTTGAAACCGTAGCCAGCGAACTTGTTGAGAATATCGAAAATCGAGTTGGCCGTCTTGGCGTCGATTTTATTGGTTTGCGCGGCACCGGCGACGAACTTCGCGCGCTCATCCGCCATCGCGCCGGCGTCCTTTTTGCCCATGGCGCGCCGGAGCATGTCAGCGCCGCCGAGCGTGTAGCCGGCGATGATCTTCGCGGCTTCCATCACTTGCTCTTGGTAAACCATCACGCCGTAAGTTTCGCGGCAGACTTCTTCGAGCAACGGGTGGGGGAACTGGACGGTCGCGGGATCTTTTTTGCCGCGGATGTAGTCAGGAATCCACTCCATCGGACCCGGCCGGTAGAGTGCGATGAGCGCGACGATTTCGTCGATCGAGGCCAGACTGATTTGGCGGCAGAGATTCTGCATGCCGCCGGATTCGAGTTGGAACACGCCGGTGGTGCGACCGGAGTTGAGCAACTCGTAGGTTTTGGCGTCGTCGAAATCGAGCGCCTCGACGTCGAACTTCGCATCGGCGCTGCGGCGGATGTTGGCGACGGCGTCGGCGATGACGGTGAGCGTCTTGAGGCCGAGGAAGTCCATCTTCAACAAGCCGAGTTTGCCCACCGCGTTCATGTCATATTGGACGGTGACGTCGCCTTCCTGCAACGTGAGCGGCACAAATTCTTCGAGAGGCCGGTCCGTGATGATGATGCCCGCGGCGTGTTTGCCGGTGTTGCGCACCATGCCTTCGAGGACGAGACCTTGGTCGATGATGCGCTTGGCGACGGGATTATTTTCGAACTCGTTGCGCAGCTCGGCGGATTTGTCGATTGCCGCCTGCAGACTGATGTTGAGTTCGTCCGGAATCATCTTCGCGAGACGATCGGCGTCGGCGTAGGGCAGGTCGTGCACGCGTGCGACGTCGCGAATCACCATCTTCGCGCCAAGCGTGCCGTAGGTGATGATGTTGGCCACGCAGTCGTTGCCGTATTTCTGGCGCACGTAGTCGATGACCTCGCTGCGGCGGCGCATGCAGAAATCGATATCAAAGTCCGGCGGCGACACGCGCTCGGGATTGAGGAAGCGCTCGAAGAGCAACTTGAAGCGGAGCGGATCGAGATTGGTGATGCCGAGTAGATACGCGACGAGACAGCCCGCGCCGGAACCGCGCCCCGGCCCGACGGGAATGTCTTTTTTCCGCGCCCAATCGATGAAATCCCACACGACAAGGAAGTAGTCGATGAAGCCCGTGCCGCCGATAATCGAGAGTTCGAAGTCGAGGCGTTCGTTGAGCGTTTTGGCGAGTGCGGGATCGGCGGCTTGGTCGGGGTTAGCGTAATCGACTTCGTAGCGACGACGCAGGCCGGCGATGCAAAGTTCTTTGAGATAACCGGCACGGTCGTCCTTGACCTCGGGCGGAAGCGGATACTTCGGGTAACGTTCGGAGCCTTTCGGAAACGGAATGGCGAGGTCACACATTTCGGCGACAAGCTGCGTGTTGGTGACGGATTCGGGGACTTCACTGAAGAGCCGGTCCATCTCCTCGCGCGTCTTGAGGTAGAATTGTGTGCCGTCGAACTTCATCCGGTTCGTCTCGGCGATCTTCGAGCCGGTTTGGATGCACAACAACGCGTCGTGCGGACCGGCGTCGTCGGCGTTCACGTAATGCACATCGTTCGTGCAAATCACCTTGAGCTTAAACTCTTCGCCTAGCTTGAGCAGGCCGGGGATGATTTTGCGTTGTTCGGCGATGCCGTGGTCTTGGATTTCGACGAAAAAATTCTCGCGGCCAAAAATTTCGACAAAGCGACCGCAGGCCGCGCGTGCGTCCTCCATCCGCCCGTGGAGCAGGTGTTGCGGCACGACGGCGGCCAGACAACCGGTGAACCCGATGAGGCCGTCCGCGTGGCGGGCCAGCGTCTCGTAGTCGGCGCGCGGCTTGTAATAAAAGCCTTTCAGATGCGCGTCGGAGACGAGTTTGAGGAGATTCTGGTAGCCGCGCAGATTGCGCGCCAGCAAACCCATGTGGTAATAGCTTTTGCCGTCCTCGGAACGACCGTTTTTTTCCAGTCGCGAACCCTCGGTCAGGTAGATCTCGCAACCGACCAGCGGTTTGATGCCTTTAGCCTTGGCGGCATTAAAGAACTCAATAGCGCCGAACATGTTACCGTGATCCGTCAATGCCAGCGCATTCATCCCCAGCGCCGCCGCGCGGTCCATCAAACGGTCAATCCGGCACGCTCCATCGAGGAGGCTGTAATCGGTGTGGACGTGCAGGTGAACGAAACTGTTGTCTTGGGCGGCCACAGGCAGCGATGGGAAGCCACGGGTCAGGGCTGGGCAAGCGGAAAGACGGTGCGCGCGTAGTTCGGGTGTAAATGCCGCCGGCACGAGTGATTAGGTGCCCTGCGATCGGCGCCCCAACGCGTCGCGCGGGTCGGTTTTGGGTGCGATCGACTCGCGTGAGGCAGTCGCACGGACAAATTCCGTTTAAAAAATGCTGTTGACGGAGCCGCAGCCGAAAGGTTCTTTCTGAACTTTCGTCACTGCCGAACCATCCAATTTACCATGTCCATCGAGATCAAATTACGCAAAAGTGAGCCCATCGATCGTGCGCTGCGCCGCATGAAGAAGAAGCTCGAACGTGAGAGCGTCATCAAAGACGTGCGCGCCAAGCGTTACTACGAAAAGCCCTGCGAAAAGCGCCGTCGTAAAGATAAGGTCGCGGCTTTCACCGCGATGCTCCGCGCTCGTTACGCAGACTAAGTTCCGCGCTATTGTTTTTCCAGCCGGCCTTCGCCTCGTGCGTGGCCGGTTTGTTATTTTCCGGCGGCACGATAACGAAATCACAGACGTCATCGGCTCGGCTTGCCACCGGCCCAATCTGTTGTCCTAGTGGGTTTTCTCAGATGAAGCCGATTCTCGCCCTCTCGTCCTGCTGGTGCTCCGGTCGCCACCAAGACGGTTATGAAATGCTCAAGGAAATGGCCCAGCTCGGTTTCGAGTGGGTCGAGTTGAGCCATGGAATTCGCATCACGCTCGTGCCGGGCATCCTGCGTGCCGTCGAAGAAGGCATTATCAAAGTCGCTTCGTGCCATAATTTCTGTCCGTTGCCCATGGGCGTTCTCCATGCCGCGCCAAATCTTTACATGCCGAGCGCGAAAGATGCCCGCGAACGCGACCAATGGCTCCGTCACAGCAAGCGCACGGTAGATTTTGCCAACCAACTTGGGGCCAAGAAACTCGTCGTGCACTTGGGCGCGGTGGAATTTTTTTGGTATAATCCGGGACGCCGCGTCGAAGCCTACCTCGACAAGCA
This sequence comes from uncultured Opitutaceae bacterium, assembly GCA_947085165.1. Taxonomy (GTDB): domain Bacteria; phylum Verrucomicrobiota; class Verrucomicrobiia; order Opitutales; family Opitutaceae; genus Didemnitutus. Next base: position 81,285 of record CAMTVI010000021.1, on the reverse strand, counting down.
TCCGGACACCGAGGTGTTCACCGATCCGGCCTACGTGAAACTGCTCACCAAGTCGCTCAACAAACTGCGCGGGACAAAAGAGCTTTATTGGGATAACATGTGTGCCGGCATCGCGGAGTTGATGCCCTACGCGGCGAGCAAGAATGTGGCGCTCGGCTTTGAGAATCGCGAAAAATTTGAAGAGCTGCCGCTCGACGAAGATTACGCCGAGTTTGTCGCTTCGATTCCGCGCGAATTATTGGCCGGCTACTGGCACGACACCGGCCATGCGGAGATCAAACAGTCGATGGGCATGATCAATCATCGCGCGCATTTGGAAAAAAATGCGCCGCGGGCGATTGGCTTCCATTTGCACGATGTCAGCGCCGACGGCCACGATCACCAACCGATTGGTTCGGGCAAAATCGATTTCGAGATGGTCAGCAGCTTCTGGCGGCCGGAGCACACGCTCGTGCTGGAATTCAGTCCGCGCCTGAAAGTCGAAGACGTGCTGCTGTCGAAGAAGCGCGTCGAAGCGATGATTGAGGCGCGCTTCGGCGCTTAAGCGCGCCGCTTTTTTTGCGCGGGAGTCGCGGCGTCTTGCAACTGGCGAATCCATCGTCGATGCGGACCCGAGAGCGTGAGTGAGGCGAGTTCGGTGGCATCGACCCAAACCAGCGTCGGCAATTTCGCCACGCGCCGCCGTAGTGCTGCGTCAGCTTTCACGCGGTAGATGCGCTCCGTAATCTGATAACGCGTAATCGCGCGGCGTTCAGTCGCGAGAAGTTCCGCCGCTCCGACTTCACCGCCAACATCCGCCGGCTCCGGTAACTCGTGCAACCCAGCCAAGCGTCGTGCGCCCGCCGCGCCGCGCCGCAACAGTAACTTTCCGCCGTGCTCGCACCAGACGCGCACGACTTGGCGTTGCTCGATTTTTTTCGGCGTTAATTTCGGAAACGCTTCCGGATCACCGCGCCGCCTTGCCACGCAGAATTCCGCGACCGGACACGTCGGGCAAAGCGGTTTGGCCCGCGCGCAGACGGTCGCGCCGAGTTCCATCATCGCCTGGTTGTGCAGACCGGGTTCGGCGTCGGTGATCAGCGCATCGGCGAGCGGCGTGAAGTGTTTCGCCGCCTCGGAACCACCGCGAAAGGTGCGCGCGTCTCCGGTGAGCCGCGCGAGAATGCGCACGACGTTGCCATCGACGCAGGCGGAGGCGTGACCGAAGGCGATACTCGTGACGGCGGCGGCGGTGTAGGGGCCGATGCCGGGTAATTCGCGCCATTCCTCCGGCGTGCGCGGTTCGTGTGGCAGCGCGACGAAGGCTTGCGCGAGTTTGTGCAAATTGCGCGCGCGCGCGTAGTAGCCGAGGCCTTCCCATAGTTTCACCACGCGGGCTTCAGGCGCGGCGGCGAGTGCGGCGAAATCCGGCAACTCCACCAACCAGCGGTGAAAATACGGCAGCATCGTAACGACTTGCGTCTGTTGCAGCATGAACTCTGACACGACCGTTCCATAGAGCGACGGCGCCGTGCGCCACGGCAGCGCGCGCTGGTGCTGGCGATACCAGCGATGCAACGCGCGTTGAAACTCCGTGCGGCGGGCGGTCAATTTGTCATGGGCGGTGGCCACGCCTGACGACAAGACAGAAAAAGATTCCCGAGGGAAGCGGTGTTTTTCTCTTTGTGCTGCGACGGTGTTTTGTGGCTCTCTCGGCCATGCCCAAACGGTTCGACGACGCCGAGGAAGAAAAGCCGAAAGCGCTCAGCACTTACACCATCAAGCTCGACGACGCGCAGATGGAGCGTTTGCACGCGGTCGTCGCGGCCAAGTATTGGGAGCGCGCGGAGGTGCCGTATGCGCGTTTCGCGTTCAAAGGCCCGAAGGTCAACGTCACCGCTTACACCAGCGGCAAGGTCGTCGTCGCGGGCAAAGAGACCGAGGACTTCGTGCAAAACGTGATTGAGGCGCAGGTCACCGGTCAGGCGAAACTCGGTTACGACGAGGTGAATCATCCCGAGTGGTTCGAGCCGCACGCCGGACTTGATGAGTCGGGTAAGGGCGATTTGTTCGGGCCCGTGGTGGCCGCGACCGTCGTGGCGGATCGCGCGGCGGTGGAAGCGTGGATGAAGGCCGGCGTGCGCGACTCAAAGACGGTCGTGGATAGTCAGATTCTCAAACTCGATCACCTCATCCGCAACACGCCGGGCGTCGTCGTGGAAACGTGCGCGTGCGGCATGGCGAAATACAACGAGCTGATGCTCAAGCCGCGCGCCAACTTGAACCGCCTGCTCGCGTGGCAACACGCCATCGCGCTGGAAAAAGCGCTCGCGAAAAAGTGGGTGCCGCGCGGCTTGTTGGACCAGTTTACGAAAGAGCCGCTGGTGCAAAAGGAACTCGTGCGCCGTGGCGTCACTCGCTTCGACCTGCAGATGCGGACGAAGGCGGAAGAAGATCCCGTCGTCGCTGCCGCTTCGATTGTGGCGCGCGCGGAATTTGTGCGCGCGATGCACGACTTGTCGCAGCAGTTCGGCGCCAAATTACAAAAGGGCGCGGGCGCGGCAGCCAAGGCGCAGGCAGCGGACATGGTGGCGAAACTGGGCGCGCGTGCGCTCGGACAGTTCGCCAAATTACACTTTCGCACCGCCTACGAAGTCGTCGCGGCGGCGGGCAAATTGGACGAGTTACCGTTGCCACCACCGCGCGAGAAAACGGAGTGGCGGCGCGACTAAGCCTTGCGACAATGCCGGCCAAGCGACGTCAACTCCGCGGCTTCGACCTGAAGCAGCTCTTCGGCTTCGACAGCCTGATCGGCGTCGATGAAGCCGGACGCGGCGCGCTCGCGGGCCCGGTGGTGGCGGGCGCGGTGTTGGTTAATCGCGAGTTGCTCGAAGGACGCTGGGCCGTAAGCAAATCCGGCCGCGTGAACGACTCGAAGCAACTCGGTGCGGAGGAGCGCGCGCAACTTTGGGGCGAATTCGATGAGCTGGCGCGACAAGGACACATTCACGCGACGTTCGGAGTCGGCGAAGTGGGCGAAGTTGAAACATTCAACATTCTCGGGGCGACTAAACTCGCGATGCGGCGCGCGCTCGAAGGGATTTATCCGCCGAGCTCGTTTGAATCGAAGAAGGAGCCGGATCTGTTTGCCAGCGAGGAGGAGAAGGCCGCTTTCACGCCGACAGTGTCGTGCAAGATTCTCGTCGATGGATTGCCGCTGAAACATTTTCCCTATCCGCATCAGGGCATCGTTAGCGGCGACGCGCGCTCGTTGTGCGTGGCGATGGCGTCGATCATCGCAAAGGTGACGCGCGACCGGATGATGGACGAGTTGGACAAGTTGTATCCGGGTTACGGTTTCGCGCAGCACAAGGGTTACGGCACGGAAGAGCATCGCGAAGCCGTCGTGCGGCTCGGGCGTTGTCCGGTGCATCGCGACAGTTTCTTGCGTAAATTGCTCGCCAAACCACGCGACCTCGAAGGGCAACTCACTTTTTTCGAGACATGACCTGCAGTTCCTCGTCTTTCGGCGTGCGCTACGTTGAAAGACGCGGCAAGTTCACGGAAATTAAGCGATGATCACGCTGCTCCGATACTTCTTTATTCTAGTTGTGGCTGTCGTTTCTGGCGTCTCGGGTTTGGCGCAAATTTCGATTGAGGAACGCTTGAACGCACTCGAATCGCGACTGGAGACGCTCGCGGAAGAAAACGCGGATTTGAAACGTCAACTTGGACTCGCGCCGAAGCCGACTACAGCAACCGTGCAAGCCGCGCGCAGCGAAGGGGAGTTGCGTGTGGGTGGATTTTTGCAGGGGCAAGCCGAGTTTGGCGGTGCGTCGGATCCGCGATGGGCCGGAGTGAACGATCGATTCTTTTTCCGCCGCGCGCGCATTTTTGTGTCAGGCAGTTTCGCCGAGCATTTTGATTTCAAGGCGGAGTTGGATTTGCAGGGCAACACGCTGAGCGCTGGAACGGGTCATCGCGCGCAGGCGAATGAGATTTTCGTTAACTGGAACCGTTACCCCGAGGCCAATGTGAGGTTTGGTCAACTGAAGACGGCGTTCGGTGGCGACCAACTGATGAGCGATACGAAGATGCTCACGGTAGAGCGTTATTTGGGCAGCGACCGTCTGACGGACGGGCGCCAACTGGCCGTCGCCTTGCTCGGTGATTTGTTCGACAAAAAACTTTCCTATTACGTCGTCGCGGGTAACGGCAACGGCTCGAACGTCAGCGCGAATGATAACGAGAATTTTCAATATTCGGCCCGCGTGGCCGCGACGCCGTTTTCGTCGCAGGAAGGCAAACTCACTGTCGCGGTAAACGGATTGTGGACGGAAGATGCGGCGGTGTCGCGGAGCGGACTGGGTTTTTCCGGCAATATATTTTCTGGAAAACGTTCCGGCATCGGAGCTGACGCAAGTTTCGTGCGCGGGCCTCTGACAATTGCAGGCGAGTGGCTGGAGATGGATTACCGTCCGACCAATACCGTGCCCGATGCGCAATTCGACGCGCGGGCGTGGAAGTTGCTCGCGGCGTATTTTTTCGTGCCGCAAAAATTGCAAGGCGTGGTGCGCCGCGAGTCGTTTGACCCGAATTTGCGGCGCGGCGGCGACGTGATCGATTCGTGGTTGTTCGGCCTGAATTACTACATCAAGGGCGACGACTTGAAGCTGCAGTTGAACTACCTGCGGGGCGACAATCCCGGCACGCCTTACGACGGCGGCAGGTGGTTGACGCGGGTGCAGGTGATGTTCTGAGTGGGGACGCCTTCGGGCAAAACCATGGTGGGCAAAAAGCATAGCTCCCTCGACAAAGTTCTCGGCCGCCTCGAGCAACTTGATCACGCCAATCTGCAGAATCTCGTGCAACGGCTTGCGCGCGAGCGGGCGATGCTCGAAGCGGTGTTCAACACGCTCCAAGAGGGCGTGCTGGTGATCGATGCCACAGGGCAGATCGATTACGCGAATGACGCGGCGACGAGCATGATCGGATCGAAGGATGGCGCCACGGGCGCTTCGCTCTGGCGGCTCGTGCCGGGGTTGCGCGCGTCGCTCGACGACACCGATAGCGCGCACGATGCACCGTTGCTGACGCGCGAATTTGAACTGAGTTACCCGCAACCGCGCGTAGTGCGGCTCTATCGCGTGCCGTTTCACGAAGGGCCCGGCGGCGAGTCGCGCTATGCGATTATCCTGACTGACATCACGCGCGAAAAGCGCAGCACCGAGGAACTGATCGAGAACGAAAAAATTTCGTCGATTCTGCTGCTCGCCGCGAGTGTCGCGCACGAGTTGGGCAACCCGCTCAATTCGCTCACGATTCATCTCCAACTGATCGACCGGAAATTGCAAAAACTGCGCGGTTCGAAGGAGACTGAAGCGTTGGCCGATTCGATTGCGATTTGCCAAAACGAAGTCACGCGACTCGACGGCATCATCCGCAACTTCCTCGAAGCGATCCGTCCACGCGCGCCGGATTTGGAGGACATCAATATCGTTGAAGTGATCGAAGACGTGCTCCGTTTCCAAGCGCAGGAGATCGAGGATCGCGGCATCACGGTCGATGGGGAATTACCCGGCAGCCTGCCCGTCGTCATGGCGGATCGGAATCAACTCAAACAGGTTTTTTTCAACCTGATTAAGAACGCGGTGGAGGCGATGGTGCCGGGCGGTCGCTTGAGTCTGCGGGTCAGATCCGACGATGATTCCGTTTATGTCGCCGTCGCTGATACTGGCAGCGGCATCAAGGTGGCGGACATGACCAAACTTTTTTCGCCCTACCATACGACCAAGACGGGCGGGCACGGGCTTGGGCTGATGATCGTGCAACGCATCCTGCGCGACCATGGCGGTCTCGTCGGGATCGAGAGCAAGGAAGGCATCGGCACGGTTGTGACGCTGCAGTTTCCGCAAAAGCATCGCCGCGTGCGGATGTTGACCTGACGAGTTGGTCGATGCCGCGCCGGCGGCAATCGGTGCGCAGCGTTAGCCAAGAATCGAAGGGCACGAAGCAGCCCGCTCGGGCATGCTCTGATTGTTGGGTTCCCCGTGTTTTCGCGGAGAATTCCGCGTCTTCCATGCCGTTCGCCTCTTCATCGCCTCAACTTGCCAAATACGCTTGGTCGGAGATTTGTCGCGTCTCGCCGCCGAAGCGCGGAGCCGAGGAACGGGTGGGGGATTTTCAGGAGATCTATTCCGAATACGACGAGGCGACCGTGCGGGCGCAGGCCGCGCGGTGTATCCAGTGTCCAGTGCCGGGTTGCGTGAAAGCGTGCCCGCTGGGCAACCGCATTCCCGAGTGGCTGGCGTTGACGGCGCAGGGACAATTCTTGGAGGCCGCCGCACTCTCGCGCAGCACGAGCAATATGCCGGAGATTTGCTCGCGGGTTTGTCCGCAGGAAAAGCTCTGCGAAGGCTCCTGCATTTTGCAGGCGCGCACCGACTCCGTGGCGATTGGTGCGGTCGAGCGTTTTATCAACGAATACGCGTTTCAACATGGCGGATTCGAACTCGTGCAAGCGCCCGCCAACGGCCGTCGCGTCGCCGTGATTGGCTCGGGGCCGGGCGGAATCGCCTGCGCGGACGAGTTGGTGAAACTGGGCTACGGCGTCACCGTGTTTGAAACACAGTTGATCCCCGGAGGCTTGTTGGTGAACGGTATTCCCGCGTTCAAGCTGGAGAAGCAAATCGTCGAGCGACGGATTGAGTTGTTGGTGCGCCACGGCGTCGAGTTTCGACTCGGTGTGAAGGTGGGTTGGGACGTGACGCTGCACGAACTGCGGCGGGACTTTGACGCGGTATTTCTCGCGGTCGGCGCGCAAAAGCCCAAGCCACTTGATATTTCCGGTGCGCAGCTCAAGGGAGTGGTCGATGCCTTGCCGTTTCTGATCGAGAAAAATGTCGCGTCACCGCTCGTCGACGTGCCGCCGATCGATGTGCGGGGCAAACGAGTCGTCGTGCTCGGAGGCGGAGATACGGCGATGGATTGCTTGCGCACGTCGCTCCGCAGTGGCGCGAGCGAAGTGACCTGTCTCTACCGACGCGACTTCGCCAACATGCCCGGGAGTCGCAAGGAATACCAAAATGCGATCGAAGAGGGCGCGCGTTTTAACTTTCTGGCGAATCCGATGGAGATCGCAGGCAACGGAGACGGATTTGTCGTCGAGGTGCGCTGCGTGCGCATGGAACTTGGCGCGCCTGACGCTTCGGGGCGGCGTAAGCCACGCGCAGTGCCTGGGTCGGAATTTGCCGTGGCGGCCGACGTGGTGCTCGTGGCCTATGGGTTCGATCCAATTTCGTTCCCGGCAGGGAGCGGATTTGAAGAACTGGAGTTGGACCAATGGGACGGGATGCGCGTCGATGCGAATCAGATGACGAATTTGCCCGGTGTCTTCGGCGGCGGCGATTCGGTGCGCGGACCGAGTCTGGTCGTGCACGCAGTGCGCGATGGCCGCATCGCGGCGGCGGGGATTCACCAACACCTAAGCGTCACAGCGACGCGCCTTTAAACGCGGCCGGTGTCGGTCGTAGTGAGCTCAGCAGTTTTCGTATTTCCAATTGCGACGCTTTCCTTCGCTGAGCCATTCGAGCGTCGTGACCAGGCGGCGGGCGCGCGTTGTTTCCTGTTTCGCTTCAGCAATCCATTCGAGGTAATCGCGACGTTGAACCGGCGTGAAGGCTTTCCAAGTGGCGGAGGCTTTGGCGTTTTTGCGCAACGCGGCAGTGAGGTCCGCGGGCACGCGCGGGACGGGCTTCTCGGGCGTCGCCGAGCGCGGGCGGGCGGGCTTGCCGGAGTGCACGAGTGCGACGGCTTGCTTGAGGTAGCGTCGCAGCTCGCGGTCTGACGGGAGATCGGCTGGTGCGGTGAGGCGGCCGAAGACGCCCATCGCTTCGCCGGTCTTGCCGAGTTCTTTGATCAGGAGTTGCTCCATCTCGATATGCCAGAAGCCGAAGACGGCGTGCGCTTTGAAGGCGGCCATCTGGCACAGAATCGACTTGCCGAGCATGAAGGTCGGCATGCCCCACTTGAGCGTTTCGGAAATGTCGGGTGACGCCGCATGCACCAACTTGCGGAGGTGGCGGAGAATCGGTTGGGCGAAATCGGCGGATTTGGTAATGTAGGAGTCGAAGCGCAGATCAGTGGCAGGGGGCATGCGGAGATGTTGGCGCGACGCCTTTTGCTGAACGAGGGGAAAGTGCGCTCCGCGAACGCGCGCCACCGCGCGGTCGGGCGCAAAGCGGGCGAGAATGTGTTAAAAGTGCGACATCTCGTCTCATTTGCCCGTTGACCGAGGCCGCGTTCGCGGGTTTCTTCGACGTATGGTGTCGAGCGTATTGATAATCGACGACGAGAAGCACACTCGTGAAGGACTGCAGCAAGCGTTGCAGGAAAGCTACGATGTGTCGGTCGCGGCGAGTGCGGATGAAGGCTTTAACCTGATGGAGGCGCAGGAATTCGACGTCATTGTGACTGACTTGCGGATGCCGGGCAAAAGCGGCCTCAAGGTGATCGACAAGGCATTGGCGTTGGCGAACAAGCCGGCGGTGATCATGATGACGGCTTACGGCAGCATCGACACGGCGGTGGAAGCGATGCGACGTGGCGCGGTGGATTTTCTGACGAAGCCGGTGAACATCGAACGACTGGAGATTCTGATCCAACGGGCGTTGAAGACGCGCACGCTCGAAGTGGAGGTGAAGAATTTGCACGAGCGGTTGGATGAGAAGTTCAACAGTGCCGGCATCATCGGACATTCGCAGAAATTGGAGGAAGTAATCGAGCGCGTGCGGCTCGTGGCGCCGTCGAAGGCGACCATCTTGATCGAAGGTGAAACCGGCACGGGCAAGGAGTTGATCGCACAGTCGATTCATCAATCGAGTCCGCGGGCGCGCGCGCCGTTTGTGCCGGTGCATTGCGCGGCGTTGCCGTCGAATTTGCTTGAGAGCGAATTGTTCGGTCACGAGCGCGGCGCGTTTACCGGTGCGACGGAGCGGCGGATCGGGAGGTTTGAAGCGGCGGATGGCGGCACGATTTTCTTGGACGAAATCGGTGAGATCGGCCCGGAGATTCAGGTGAAGTTGTTGCGCTTTCTGGAATCGAAGAGTTTCGAGCGCGTCGGCAGCACCAAGACGCTCACCGTCGATGTGCGCCTTGTGGCAGCGACCAATCGCAATTTGCAACGCATGGTGGCGGAAGGAAAATTTCGCGAGGACCTGTATTTCCGCCTCAACGTCGTGGGCATCACCACGCCACCCCTGCGCGAGCGCACGGAAGATATCCCGATTTTGCTCGATCATTTCATCAAGCAATACGCGAAAGAAAATGCCTACCCGCCGGTGACGATTGAGCCTGGGGCGATGCGACACCTGCAGCTTTATCCGTGGCCGGGAAACATCCGCGAATTGCGCAATTTCGCCGAGAACGTCGTCGTGCTGCAACGCGGCGGGAGCGTGAGCGAATTTGAATTGGAACCGAAATTCCGTGGCGAAACGAATCAGTTGCCCGCATTGCATTCGCCGCCGCCGGAGAATCCGCTGTCGGTCGAAGAGAATGGCAAACGCCTGCTCCGCGAAGCGCTGATCAAGAGTCGGGGCAACCGCACCGCAGCGGCGGAGTTGCTCGGCATCAGTCGCCGCACGCTGCACAGGAAAATCGCGCAATGGCCGGAACTCGACGTCGTCGATCGGTGATGAAGCGCGCGCGGCGTCAGACTCAGCAGTTGATGTTTCCAGTCGCGCGCCAGCGCCGACTCCCGCGCCGCGCATGAAATCGACGCAGGAATTTATCCACTGGTTGGAGCAGGGCCGCGGAGCCGGTTGGCTGCGGCGGGGGAGTCTGGGTTTGGGCGGTTTGTTGCTGACGTTGATTTTTAGTTGGAGCCAATTCCACGGGCCGCCGACGGAGTGGACGTTGCAACAGTTGGAGCTCGCGCGGCAAATCTCGCGCGGAGACGGTTTCACGACGCAGGTCAATTACCCGCAAACCTACGCGGTGCTCAAGGCGCGCGGCGTGCCGTTTGCCGAGCGTCGCGCTTATCCCGAGGTGCAACACGCGCCACTTTACGCGCTGTCGCTGGCGGCAGTCTTCGCGGTGCTGCCCGACGCGGCGTGGCAACACGTGCCAACGCCGCCGAGCGGTTGGTTGCCGGACTACGTCGTGCTGGCGGTAAATCTGGCGGGATTCTGGCTCGGCATCTGGCTGGTGTGGCGCTTGGCGCGGCGACTCTTCGATGAACGCGTCGCGCTGGTGTCAGCGGCGGCGTGTGCGGTATCGGTCACTCTGTGGCAACAGACGGTCGTCGTGAGTGGATTGCCGCTGTTGATGGTGCTCCTGCTCGGGTGGTTTCATTGGCTGGCGGCGTTCGAGGACGAATGGTCGCGGACACCGGAGTTCAGCCGGAAACAGTTGTGCAAGGTCGCAGCACTCGGACTCGTGAGTGCCTTGTTATTTTTGACGGAGTATTCCGCGGGACTCGTGCTCGGCGTAGCGGCGGCCTACTTCGGTTGGCGCATCCGCGGACGAGCCCGCGTGATCGCGTTGAGCGTGTGCGTCGGCGTGGCGTTGTTGGTGATGTTGCCGTGGTTGGCGCGCAACACGGTGGTGACAGGAAATCCCTTGGCGTTGGCCGGACAAAATCTGGCGCTGAAGGCCGGAGACACGACGGCGCAACCGTGGGCGTTGCGCAATACGGCGACAGCGGACGGTCCGACGTGGTCGTTGAAAAAAATCGGCAACAAGGGACTGACAGGGATGGAAATGAATTTGAAGGAGCGCGTGTGGTCGGGCGGCGGGTTGCTGCTCACGGCCTTTTTTGTGGCGGGGCTGGCCTATCAATTTCGCCATGGACCGACCAATCGGGTGCGGTGGGTTTTTGCCGGAATGCTGCTCGTGTTGTTCGTGCTGCCGCCGTTTCTCGGGTCGGGCGAGAGTCCGCGGCTGCCGGCTTACTACCTCGCGCCGCTGTTGATTATTTTTGGCGCCGGTTTCTTTTTTGTGATGGTGGACAGTCAACCGCAGCTTGCGCAGCGGTGGCGCTGGGTGGTGGCGGCGCTCCTGTTGCTGCAAGCGTTACCCTTGGTGCGTGATTGTTTGGAGCCGCGCAAAATCCATTTTCATTACCCACCGTATTTTCCGAATCTTTTCATGGAATTGAAGCGCGACACGACGAAGCGCTTTCTTCCTGGCACGGGCGTGGCGGCGGATGTGCCGGCGGGCGCGGCGTGGTATGGGGACCAGCGCGTGTGGGCGAAGCCGGAGCGATTGAGCGATTTTTATGAGATCACCGTGCAGCAACCCGTGGGTGCGTTGCTGTTGACGCCGGTGACGTTGGACCGGCCGTTTTTTACCGAACTTGCGGCGCGTCGTGAAGACGCCATTCGCAGTGTATCGGACGCCGGCGGGTGGGGCGGCGTTTATGCCGGATTAATTACTCGACGCATGCCGGCGAATTTTCCGCTCAATGCGCCCCCGCAGCGATTGACGGAGAACATGGTGTTACTGGTCGATCCCTCGGTCTATCGGCCAAGGGGAAATTGATTTGCGTGCACCGCGCGCTTGCGGCTTGCTCGGCCTGTCCTTATTGACTCCCGCGCACTATGAAAAAGCGTTTCCTTTTTGCCTTCGCCTGTAGCCTCGTTCCAGCGGTGATTTGGGCAGTCTATGCCCCCATCCCTGATCAGGATCAAGGCAAGGCGGTATCAGTGCGTTTGGGCGCCTCGGTTTACCACGATAGCAACATTTTCGGTTCCGCAACCGGTGCGGTGAGCAGCATGGTTTACAATGTCTCGCCGACCATCAATTACAACGGTTCGTTGACCGATCAGACCTTTGCCTCGCTCGGCTACCAGCTCAGCTACGACCACATCGTCGATCGTCCGGGCAAGCAAAACCTCTCCAGTCATACCTTCACGGGACGGTTGGCCCATGCTTTCAACAGCACGACGAGCATCGATTTCAACGAGCTCTATCAGATTTCGAAAAATCCCCAATCGTTACTCGCCGGCATTCCGCTTAACACCGACCAATCGCTTAAACTCAACCAATTCGATCTGCGTTTTAACACCAGCCTCGGGGCGAAAACCGGCGTGGTGTTCAAATACCGGCACATGGCATATTCTTTTGATGCGGCCGGTCTCGCCATTTTGCTCGATCGCCGCGAACAACTCGGCGGACTGGAAGTGGATTTTACCTTCCTTCCCGAAACAAAACTAGTCGGAGAATATCGCTACCAAGACATCAGTTACGACAATTCCGGCACCTTGAAAAACAAGCGGTCGCATTTCCTGCTTGCTGGCTTCAATCACAACCCCGGACAGCAAGTGTTGCTCTCCGCTCGAGTCGGGATGGAAGACCGTTCCCGCGAAGGCGCGACGGATGCCACCGTGCCTTTTGCCGAAGTCAGCGCACGCTACACTTACAGTGAAGGTTCTTTTTTCTCGGGCGGCTACATCTACACGCTTGAAGAAGCGTCAGATGTCATTCGTTACACCGATTCGCGCCTGCACCGCGTCTTCGCTAACGTGCAACACCGCATCAGTGGACCCTTCACGGTGTCGGCCTCGCTCAGTTACGAGCCGGCCGAATTACAAGGACGCGGCTTGATTGCTGATCTTGATGAACGCACGACCCGTCTCGGCCTTGCGCTCTCTTGGCAGCCCGCCCGCCAATGGACCTTCACGGCAACTTACGATCTTGATCGGATTGCCTCAGCCGACGCCAACCGCGACCAAAAGCGCAGTCGGGTGGGCGTGGCAGCCCGCCTCTCGTTGTAACGCCGCTCCCCGCGTTCATGGCTGCCGTCACCGGATCGGGCTCCGAGATTTTTTCGCTCAACGATTTTGTCGGGCTACTCCGTCTGCGGAAGAGTCTCATTCTACTCGTGTTCGGCCTCGTCTGTCTCACGACAGCCGGCGTCACGGCGCTCTTGCCGAAGTGGTATCTCTCCACCGCCAAGATCCGCGTCGAGAAGCCTGAGAGCGAGGTGAAGCTCTTCCAAAATCAAGGCACGAGCGCCTACGATCCGTATTTCGTGCAGGATCAATTTGAGATTCTGCAGCAGGAGAAAATTATTTATCCCGTCATCGAGAATCTGCGCTTGAATGACGTGCTGGGCAAACAGCTCAACGACGGGCAAGCACTGCCGTCGGGACTCACTTACCAGTATCTTTTGCGCAAGATGCTCCGCGTGGAGTCGCGCCGGGCGACGTCGATCATCGAGATCAACGTCTATGCCGGCGACCCACCGCTCGCCGCCGCCATCGCGAATGAAATTGCCCGTGTTTACGCCAACGACCGCGTGCAACTCGCCACTTCAGAACAACGCGAAGGCCTCGCGAAGTTGCGCGGCGAACTCGAAAAACAGGAACGCGCCGTCGTCACCCAACGCGACTTCGTGGAGAAACTCCGCAAGGAACTCGATATCTCAGGCTTCGATCTCAACCAGCGCCACTCCGACATGGAGATTGAGACGCTACGCCAGATGCAAAATTCGCTGATCGCTTTGCGCGTGGATGCCATCGGTCGCAAGACTCGTTGGGAACGCTTCCGGAATATTCCGCCAGCTGAGCGGCGTGCGATGGTCAACGCGGAGTTAATTTCCGACACCAACATTCAGAATCTGCTCCAAGCCTATCTCATCGCGGAGCAAAACGTCACGCGACTCAAAGGGCGACTCGGCGAGGCGCACCCCGATCTCATTGCGGCAAAGGAGGCCAGCGAAAAAATTCAAGATCAGCTCGACCGCTTGCTCCACGGTTACGAACAGTCGCTGGAGATTTCCTTCAAGGAATCAGAGGCGCGCTTCAACGAGTTGGAACGCCAACTCTCCCAAGCGAAGGTCGATCAGATTCTCTCGGCGCGCGAACGCATGCGCCCCTTTGAAGAAGCCGCGAGCAAACTCGACGACGAACAGCGTCTCCAGACGACCCTGAAGCTCACGCTGCGGCAGCGGGAAATCGATTTTCAGGTGCCGAAGAAAACCATCGAAATTCTCAACACCGCCGAACCTGCGCGCGTGGCGAGTCGTCCGAGTTGGACGTTGAATCTGCTGTTCGCGGGTGTTTTCGGTCTCGTGCTTGGTGTGGGCGCAGCGGTGCTCGTCGAGTATTTTGACACCAGCTTTCGCAACATCGCTGATGTTGAATCAAAGCTCAAACTGCCCGTGCTCGGCGTCATCCCGCGCCAACGCGCGACCGGTGAAACCAACGAAAGCGACGAGGAGGAATGCTTCCGCGTGTTGCAGACGAATCTCAACCTCGCGCTGCGCGCAGGAGAACCGGTGGCGCTCGCGATTTTTTCGGCAGGCCCCGGTGAAGGTAAATCGACAACGTTGCGACGCCTGGCCTTGGCGATGGCAGCGGCAGGTGAACGCGTGTTGTTGATCGACTCTGACGTGCGTCGTCCCACGCAGCACAAACTGGCCAACGCGCCACGCGAACCGGGCTTTGTCGATGTGTTGTTAAATCGCGTCGAATGGATCGCCGCGGTGCAACACGACTGCGCAACCGGACTCGACCTGATTCCCGCGGGTCGCGCGGGCGGCACGATCAGTTTGCTTTACGCGAATAAACTGCGCGAGTTGGTCGTGGAATTCAAGGGACGCTACGACAAGGTTCTGTTCGATTCGCCGCCGATCATCGGCGTGAGTGATGCCGCAGTGCTGGCGAGCGTGACGGACGGTTCCATGTTCGTGATCCAACATCGGCGAAATCCGGCAGGCATGGTGATGCGCGCTCGCCAAATCATCGACGGACTCAAGGTGCCAATTGTCGGCGTGGTGCTGAATCAGGTGCCGTTGGGTTCCGAAGAGGATTACGGCTACTATACCAGTAACTATTCGTCATACGCGCAAGCGAGTGACTCGTCACCGACGGCTCGCCTTGGAGCGGATGGGCGCGGCGCCGATCGACTCGAGTTTCGCGAGCCGCGGAAGGATCATGACCCGAGCTAGTTTTTCTATGTTCCATCTTCGCTCAATTTTCTGCTTCTCCGATTGCTGCACTGCGGCACGTTTGCCGCGAGGTGCTCGCGTTCGCGCCGTGCTGGTCGGACTGGTCTTGCTCGCGTTGCCCGCGCTGGTGGCAGCGCAGATTCGCGTGGCGAGTTCGGATCTGCTCGGTCCGGCGTTTCGTGAGGCCGTCGCGGCATTCGCGCGGGATTATCAACTTGAAATCACGATCGAGATGCCCGGTTCACGTCCGGCAATGGACAAATTGCGCGATGGGACGACGGACCTGGTGATTGTGGCCCAGGCGCCCGGCGATGCGGCACTGGTTGAACCAATGGTTGGCCGGATTTTCGCGTATCAGCCGATCGTGGTCATCGTGCCAGAGGCATTGCCTTTGTCGCAGATCACCTTCACGCAATTGCACGGTATTTTTGCTTTGGGTGCGCTGGATAGTTTTGCGTCGTGGGGCATGATCGGTCTGACGGGCGATTGGCGCACGCGCGCGATTGCTCCGCATATTTTAGCAGCGAGTGCGGGCATCACTCAGACGCTGGCGCAGCGGTTGATCTTCAATGGCGGCGCCATTAAGCCGACCGTGACGCAAGCGGCCAACCTCGAACAACTCGGACAGCGGGTGCGTGCGGCGGACGGCTCGATCGGCCTGACGTCGCGAATGCCGTCGCCGGGCTCGGGTCTGCGCGCTTTGGCGGTGGCGGCGACAATGAGTGATGCGGCCTACTTGCCGACCCCGGAAAATCTGCAGGGCAGCTACCAACTGCGGTTACCGTTGCTGTTGGCCTTACGCCGTGAGTCTGGTCCGCAATTGCAACCGTTGCTCCAATTTCTGCTCAGCGACGAATGCGCGGCGGCGATGGCCAAGGATAATTTCATTCAACTGCCCCGCGGGCCGCGCCGTCAATTGGCGCTCGAACTCGAGCAGTTGCGCTAAGCGCCCCGGGCGGCGCAGTGGAGCTCGTTCGACTTTGCGCAGGAACAGGGCTTGTCAGGTTGGGATGGGGCGTTTTCACTGAGCGGCTTCAATTTTATCCATGGCCTCGATCACCAAGAGCTACGAATCACGCGACGTTGAGAAGAAGTGGTATGCCGACTGGCAGGCGGCGGGTTGTTTCGCGGGCAAGGTGAATCCGGCCAAGCAGCCCTACACGATCATGATTCCGCCGCCCAATGTCACGGGCGTGCTCACGATGGGCCACGTGTTGAACAACACGTTGCAAGATATTCTGATTCGGCGCGCGCGTCTCGAAGGTCGCGAAGCGATGTGGTTGCCCGGCACAGATCACGCAGGCATCGCCACCCAAACCGTGGTGGAACGTGAATTGCGGAAACAAAAGGTGAGCCGCCGTGATCTCGGGCGCGAAAAATTTCTGGAGAAAGTCTGGCAGTGGCGCGACGAAAAGGGCGGCATTATTTTGCAGCAATTGCAGGCGCTCGGCGCGTCGTGCGATTGGGATCGCACGCAGTTCACGATGGATCCGCATTACTCGGAAGCGGTGCTGACTGTGTTCGTGGATTTGTTTCAGAAGGGACACATCTACCGTGGCAAGCGGATGGTGAATTGGTGCCCGGTGTCGCTCACGGCGTTGTCGGACGAGGAAGTAATCATGAAACCGGCCAAGGGTTTCATCTACGAAGTGCGCTATGAACGCGTCGATGCGCCGGGGCAATTCATCACGGTGAAAACGACGCGTCCGGAAACGATTCCGGGCGACGTGGCCATCGCGGTGCATCCGGAAGACGCGCGTTACGCCGATTGGATTGGCAAGCTTGTGCGGCGTCCACTCGGGCCGGCGGCGGAGATTCCGATTATCGCCGACACCGCGATTGATCGCGAATTTGGCTCCGGTGCGCTCAAGGTCACGCCGGCGCACGACAAGGTCGATTTTGAAATCGGACAGCGGCACAAACTCGAAGCGATCGACGTGCTGGATGCGTCGGGGACATTGAACGAATTTGCCGGACCGGAGTTGGCCGGCATGGATCGCTTTGCGGGACGCAAGCGCGCGGCGGAATTGTTGCAGGAGCGCGGTGCGTTGGTGAAAGAAGAACCTTACGAGAACAACGTCGGCTATTCCGAGCGCGCCGATGTGCCGATCGAGCCGCGCCTCACGTGGCAGTGGTGGCTGCGCTACCCTCAGGTCGAAGCGGCGAAAGCGGTCGTGCGCGACGGCGTGATCCGGTTTCATCCGGAGCGCTGGTCGAAGGTCTATTTGCACTGGCTCGAAAATATTCAGGACTGGTGCATCAGCCGCCAACTGTGGTGGGGCCACCGGATTCCGGTGTGGTATCGCCGTGGACTCGACAAGGAGCAACTCACCGAAGCCGAGCTGCGCGATCCGGAGAAAGTGCACATCTCGCTGAACGGCCCGGCCGACAAAACCGATTGGGTGCAGGAAGAGGACGTGCTCGATACGTGGGCGTCGTCGTGGTTGTGGCCGTTTGCCACCCTCGGTTGGCCGAACAAGGAGGCGATGGCGCAGCGCGGTTACGATTATTTCTATCCGACCAACACCCTCGTCACGGGGCCGGACATTATTTTCTTCTGGGTCGCGCGGATGATTATGGCGGGCCTCGAATACACGCGGACCGACGAACCGATTGAGCGCCGCGTGCCGTTCAAGGATGTGTATTTCACCGGCATCATTCGCGATGGGCAGGGTCGCAAAATGTCGAAGTCACTCGGCAACTCGCCCGATCCGCTCGACTTGATTGCGAAGTATGGCGCCGACGGATTGCGCTTCGGCATCGTTTCGATCGCGCCGCAGGGGCAGGACATCCGCTTCCAGGAGGACCGCATCGAGAGCGGCAAGAATTTCTGCAACAAGCTCTGGAACGCGTGCCGCTTCCGCCAGATGAGCGGCGAGATGGCGGACAACTCTTCGCGCGCCGCGGTGGTGGCGCGACTCGACGCCGCTAAGTTCGACGACGACGATCACGCGATTCTTGATCGCTTGCTCGCGACGACGCGCGCGGTTGATCAGGCGTTTGCGAATTTCGAGTTTAACACCGCCGCGCAGGCTCTCTACGGATTTTTCTGGAATGATTTCTGCGACTGGTATGTCGAGGTTTCGAAAGCGAAACTGCTCGATGCGGAAATGAAGGATAACTGTCTCGCGATTCAGGATCTCGTGCTGCGGCAGACGTTGTTGATGCTGCATCCGTTTACGCCGTTTATTACCGAGGAATTGTGGCGTTTGCTCGGCTACGGGGCGGAAGGCACGTTCCTGATGCGGGATGTGCGGATCGAAGATTCGTCCATGCTGGCGACCGATTTTGGCGTGCGCGATTTGCGCATCGATCTGGCGGCGGCGGCGGCCGTCGGTCGGTTGAAGACGGTCGCGTCGGAGATTCGCGCGTTCAAAGCCGACAACGGCGAGGCGGCGAAGAAAGATTCCGAATTCGTCGTCGAGGCCAGCGATGCCCAATGGGCGATGGTCGAGCCAAACCTGGCGAAATTGCACCGCATGATGGGGGCGAGTTCGATTACGCGCGGCACCTTGGCGCCAAATGCGCCGGTTTGTGTCACGGCGTGCGGCACCTGGAATTTGATTCGTCAACTGCAGGTCGCCGATGTCGCCGGCGAGAAAGCGCGTCTGACGAAAGAACGTGAGACGTTGACGAAACACATTGCGGGAACGGAAGCACGGTTGAGCAATGAAGTGTTTGTCAGTAAAGCGCCGCTTGCGGTGCTTGAAGGCGCCCGCAAACAACTCGCCGATTTGAAAGCCAAACATGCTGAAGTGGAGCGGTTGCTCGCAGCGTTGGGTTGAAGTTCGTCCGAGTTTTCGCGCGACGTTTACTTGATCGACACGCTATAGGCGGGCTTTTGCCGTCATTGCATGACCCGCAGGAAGGTAAGGCTTGTCATTCTCGATTGAACAACTTGCCTCATTTCTTCCACCAATTTGCATGAAAAAAGCACTGATTACAGGTATCACGGGTCAAGACGGTTCTTATTTAGCAGAATTGCTGCTGGCCAAGGGCTATGAAGTGCACGGCGTCATTCGCCGCGCCTCGACGTTTAATACGAGCCGGATCGACCACCTGAACTTTGATCGCCACGCGAACGGCGCGAAGTTGACGCTGCACTACGGCGATCTCGCCGATGCCGTGCAGATGGTGAAACTCCTCTATCAGTTGCAACCCGACGAGGTTTACAATCTCGCGGCGCAGTCGCACGTGCGCGTGTCGTTCGATATTCCGGAATACACCGGCGACATCGACGGGCAAGGTGCGTTGCGCATTCTGGAATCGATCCGCGAAGCGGGACTGGTGAAAAAGACCCGTTTCTACCAAGCGTCCTCGTCTGAAATGTTCGGCAAGGTGCAGGAAATTCCGCAGACGGAGACGACGCCGTTCTGGCCGCGCTCGCCCTACGGTTGTGCGAAAGTTTACGCCTACTGGCTCACGGTAAATTTCCGCGAGAGCTACAATCTGCACGCATCCAATGGCATCTTGTTCAATCACGAGAGCCCGCGCCGTGGTGAGACATTTGTGACGCGCAAGATCACGCGCGCCGCGACCCGCATCAAGCTGGGCCTGCAGCAATCCCTCCACCTCGGCAACCTCGACGCCAAGCGCGACTGGGGTTACGCGAAGGAATACGTGGAGATGATGTGGCTGATGCTGCAGCAGGATAATCCGGACGATTACGTCGTCGCGACCAACGAGACGCACAGCGTCCGCGATTTCTGCGTCGAGGCCTTCTCGCTCCTCGGTCTCGACTGGGAAAAGCATGTGAAGTATGACGCGCACTACGAGCGTCCGGCGGAAGTCGAATTGCTCATTGGGGATCCGGCGAAGGCGCGCAAACAACTCGGTTGGGAACCGAAAGTGCGCTTCAAGGACTTGGTGAAGATCATGGTCGATCATGACCTCGAGCTCGCCAAGCAGGAGGCGAAGATCGCTTCGTTGCCGAAGGCCTGAGTCGAACTTTACCGGTCGGCGCACCCTCGCGGGTGCGAGCGGCCCACTCCGACGGTCGAATATTTCGCGTCATGAAACTCTACATCGCAGGACATCAAGGCATGGTGGGCGGCGCGTTGGTGCGTCGCTTCGAGCAAACTCCGGAAACGCAGTTGTTGCTGCGCACGCGGCGCGAACTCGATTTGCTCAACCAAGCCGACGTCGCGCGCTTTTTTGCGACAGAGAAACCGGATGTCGCAATCATTGCGGCGGCGAAAGTCGGCGGGATTCACGCCAACAACACTTATCCGGCGGAGTTTCTGTTTCAGAATCTCGCCATCGCGGCCAACTGCATTCACGCGGCCTACACGACGGGCGTGAAGCGCGTGTTGTTCCTCGGCAGTTCCTGCATTTACCCGAAGCACGCGCCGCAGCCGATGACGGAGGATTGCCTGCTGACCAGTGCGCTGGAGCCGACGAACGAGGCTTACGCGATCGCCAAGATCGCCGGGCTGAAACTCGCACAATACTACCGCCAGCAATACGGGGTGCTCTTCCACTCGGCGATGCCGACCAATCTCTACGGACCGGGCGACAACTATCACCCGCAAAATTCGCACGTGCTGCCCGCGCTGATCCGTCGTTTTCACGAAGCGAAGGTCGCCGGTTTGGCGGAGGTCGCGGCGTGGGGCACGGGTTCGCCGAAGCGGGAATTTCTCCACGTGGATGATCTTGCCGAGGCGTGTGCGTTTTTGCTCCAGCACGACAATCCGCCGGATTGGATCAACGTCGGCACGGGCACAGACGTGACGATCAAGGAATTGACGGAGCTCGTCGCCGCGACAGTTGGCTTTGCGGGTCGGATTTGCTGGGACTCGAGCAAGCCCGACGGCACGCCGCGTAAATTGATGGATGTCAGCCGCTTGGCCGGACTCGGTTGGTCGGCTAAAATCAGTTTGGCCGACGGTGTGAAGCGCACCTACGAGTCGTTTCTCGCCGAGCAAGCGGCGGGTAAGTTGCGCGGTTGATTGCTCGCAACGAGCTGACGTGGGTCCTCCCTTCAGTCGGGCTGTGTTGTGCCGATGGGGTGGGTAGCAATGGGCTACCATGACCGACCCTGAATTCGGGGCGGCGAATACCGCCATTCCTGAAACGATTGAGGCCACCGCGCCCGATGCCGTTGTTGCGTCGGAACGCCGTGGAGACGGCTGTGCTTTGATCAGTGGTTCGCGTTGGCGGCACTTTGAAATCGGTGAACAAGAGCTCGTCCGCGATGCCGACGTGTTTCGCGCTACGGATACGCGGGCGATGGAAGACGTGCTGATTGTTGCCGATCGCGGGACGGAGGGCGCGCGGGAGCGATCGGAATTATGGACTGTGCTCGGCGAATTGCGCGGCGTGCGATTGTTGAAATTGCGGGAATCGGAAATCGAGGAAGGTTGGCGTTATGAAGTCTTCGCCGCTCCGCCGGGCACTCCGTTGCGCGAGTGGATCGCGTGCCACCAAGCTGGGCTAAAGGAGATTGAATTACTAGTCCGGCAACTTACCGAAATAGTTGAGGCGATGCACCAAGCGGGTGTCGTCCATCTTGGCATCCAACCGGACTCGATCTACGTCAATGAAACTGGTCGCTCGACTGAAGTCTGGTTGGGTGGCTTGCGCCATGCGGCAGTGCTTGCGAAACACGAATCCCTCGAGATTTTTCCTTCTCCTTATTATGCTCCGCCTGAGGCCGCAGGGCAGTCGAAGTTGTGTTCCGGCGCTGATCTTTTCGCATGGGATTGGTGGACGGTGGGTCGGGTGGTGCAGGAATTTGTCCACGGGCAACACGCCTATGGCCTACTTTTCGAACGGGATGTGAAAGGCAATCCGCCTGAGCTTTTTGCCCGAGCGGAAGCGACGTTGCTCGACCGCGATCCCGCGGGAGTTCGAGCCGGTGCGGTGGAATTGCTGCCCGAAGAGACACCGCCGCGATTGCGTCTGCTGTTACGCGGGTTGCTGACCAGTTGTTTGCAAGGGCGTTGGGGCGCGGAGCAGGTGCAATGTTGGTTGAGGAACGTCTCCGTGCCCGACCGCTACGATCTCCCTCTTGCTGCACGGCTTTTCTTTTGGCGCCGCCGATCGTTTACGGTGCCGGAGGTCGCGGAATTTTTCTCCCAGCCAGATAATTCGCTCGAAGGTCAGGCACAGCTTTTCCCCATCGGTGACCGGCTTGCTGGAACATTCCTCGGTTTTTTACAGGAAGCTCCCGAGTGGGCAGAGGCTGCGACCCATACGGCCGAGTTTATCGCGCTCGTCGAGAGTGCCCCGTGGCAAAATTTACCACTTAACGCTCGGCGATCAGTTGTCACTGGGCTGATCTGGCGATCATTGGCGACCAACTCCGCGCAACCGTCGCTACGCGTGCAGCGGTGGAAAGTGGATCTCGCGGGATTGCAAGAAATGATGACTGATGCACCGCCGGCGGAGGCCGTTGCGCTATGTCGCGCCTTGGTGACACCGGCTTTTCGACGAGCGCTGACGGGACACGATGCCGTGGCTGAGCAAGCGCTTGGGGTGCTCTCCAATGTCGCTTTCGGCGCGCTGGAACAGGCCCTGAAGCAAGAGTGGATGCAATCGACCGACGCGGTGGCGCAATCGCGTTTATTGCGCCTAGGATTGGCAACAGAACGGGACTTAGTAGCGCGGGTCAATCGCTTGCGCGTCAACTATGGTCCGAGCAAAATCCCATCGATAGTTGCGTTGATGGAGGCGGAGAATCCGGACGCGCAACAGTTGGTATTGCTAGCTTACATGACCGAGCGTCCGAAAGACTTCGGCTTCGTGTCTAAGCATGAATGGGCCAACGAACGCGCGGCTCAGATGGAGGCGCGGGCGGCGACGGTGTGTCGCTTGCTGGTTTGGCAGCGCTTGCGCACCATCGTGATGTTGAATCCGTCTGTCTATGGAAGCTGGCCAATTTGGGGGGCCATTTGGGCGGTTCCCATCACGTTTTGCGCGGCGGCGGAACACTGGTTTATCGCTGGAATTGTTACCGCGTTTGCGGTGTTGCTGCGCCAGCTGGGGATAATGCGCCTCAATTGGCGTTTGGGCCGGATGAGCGGGGGGGGGGCTTCCTGGAATTGGAAAACCCGTCCATCACGAGCCAGCGCGGAGATTTGCACGCTACAAGCTGAGTGTATTCCACCGCTCAATGAGCCGTATGCCGAAGAACTCAAAGCACTGCACCAAGAGGCAAGCGGACTCAAGCTCAGCGCTCCGCTCAATTTACCCCGCGAACCGTCGGCTTTTGCGCTGCTGTGGGGTAGCGGAATAGCGGGTAGCATCATGGTTTTGACAGTAACAATTTCCACCGTCTTTTGGGCCACCCAAGTCGGGGAGGGGCCGCAGCTACTCACAGCTAACGAGCGCGTCGCAAATTTCCCAGTGAGCGAAAAAAAATCGGGCGACGCATCGAGGGAAATTTTCGAAGAATTTAATGATGGATTCGGTCGCCGCCCCCGCGGGCCGCTGCGCCCGTGGGATATTTCGACGAACGAACCAACCCCGTTGCCGGTGCGCGGGATGTTGGCGGCGAAGCCGTCGCAGCAGGCCCTTGCCCGAGTCGGAGCAGAGTTGCTGCTCAAACCTTACCCGCGGCAAGGTCTGAGCGCGCGGTTAGCCGTGCCGCTCGAAGTTGAGGGTCGATGGGCGGTCATGCTCTACGATACCTCAAGCTTCGGCCTTGCTGACGGACGTTTATTTTTCATCGAGAAACTGCCGCCGGAGAGGGCGTGGTATTGGGTGGGTAATCGGCGAGTGTTTTATCTTGGCGCTCCGGAGGTAAGTGGATGGCAGAATTCCCTTGCGGAGCCGTGACGAGTTTGACGCGATGGCGACATCATGATCTCACCAGAAACCTTTTCGCAGTTCGAACTCATCAAGAAGCGCGCAGGCTACTTGTGGAGGTTTCTTTGACGTCGATCAAAAGCAGCGTGAAATAGAGGCAATGGAGGCGCAGATGGGTGCGCCGGATTTCTGGAATACCAGCGATCGTGCGCAGAAGCACATCGGCAAACTCAATGCCCTCAAAAAAATTATCGGCGGTCTCGTCAGCTTCAATCGCAAGCTCGACGATGCTGCGGTGATGGTGGAATTGATCGAATCAGCCTCGCAAGACGAACAGGAAGCGTATGCGAAGGAGTTGGAAACGGCAGTAGCCACCATGGTGGAGGAACTTGATAAGCTCGAAATCTCTTCGTTCCTAACTGGACAGTTCGATCGCAACAACGCGATCTTGAGCATTCAGTCCGGTGCGGGCGGCACGGAGTCGAATGATTGGTGCGACATTCTTTTCCGCATGTATCTGCGTTGGGCAGAGCGACGGGGCTTCTCTGTCGAAGTGCAAGATGTGCAAGTCGGAGATCAAGCCGGCATCACCAAGGCCACTTTGCTGATCAAGGGCGAGAATGCCTACGGCTACGTCAAAGCCGAGCGTGGGGTTCATCGCCTCGTGCGCATCAGCCCATTCGACTCGAACAAGCGGCGCCACACGTCATTTTGCGCGATCGACGTGATCGCGGAAGTCACCGACGATATCGCGATCGAAATTCCGGAAACGGAAATCCGCGTCGATGTTTACCGTTCTTCCGGCAAGGGCGGCCAAGGCGTCAACACCACTGACTCCGCTGTGCGCTTGACCCATATCCCGTCAGGGTTGGTCGTAGTCTGCCAAAACGAACGCTCGCAAATCAAGAATCGTGCGAGCGCCTTGAACGTCCTCAAAGCCCGCCTCTACGAAAAGAAATTAGACGAGCAGCGCAGCGAGATGGAAAAATTCTACGGCGACAAAGGTGAGATCGGATGGGGCAGTCAGATTCGCAGCTACGTGTTGCAACCTTACCAAATGGTGAAGGATTTGCGCACCGGCGTCTCCACGAGCGACACACAGGGCGTGCTCGACGGCGACCTTGACCGTTTCATTTACGCATGGTTGCGCGCCGGCAGCCCACGCCATCGGAATAAGGAAATTCAGATGGAAGACGAGTAAGCGCGACGGGTGTTTGCCGCACCGTGCCGCACGCGGAACTTGCCAAATTGGCGTTCTAGTTTTCCCTTCGGCGCTTCGCCCGCCATGCCTTCCCTCGATCACGAAACGATTAAATCCGCGCTCGGAGCCCAACCGCTCTTCGAGGACAAATCGTGGCGCCTCTCACCGCAAGCGTGGCCGTTGACGCCGGCGCAAGTGACCGAGTTGGAGTTTATCGGCGTGGCGTGTCTGGAATTTCATCAAGCACTTGAGACGCTCTATTTGCGTTCCGCTACCAGCAAAAATCTCCTGCGCAACAAGCCGCTGCTGGCGCCCTGGGTAGCGGATTATCTTGATCGCGGCAAACCGGCGGCGTTGGTGCGGCACGCGCGCGACCCGAAAAATCGCGGCATTTTTCCGACGGTTTTGCGACCGGACCTGCTGTTGACTGAAGACGGCTTCGCGCTGACCGAGATGGATTCGGTGCCCGGCGGAATCGGGCTCACCGCGTTTCTCAATCGACTCTACGGCAGCGAATCTGACCCCGCGGTGCTTGGTCACAAAGATGCGATGATCGAAGGATTTTATCAATCGCTGGCAACTCTCCGCCCGACAGAGCGCAACCCAATGATCGCACTCTTGGTGAGCGATGAAGCCGCCACCTATCGACCGGAAATGCAGTGGCTGGCCGAACAATTACAACGACAAGGACGCCGCGTTTATTGCCTCCGGCCGGAGGAAATTTTCCCACTGGGCGGGGAATTGTTTTTCGACATCGAAGGCACTCCCGAGCGCGTCGAGATTATCTACCGCTTTTTTGAACTGTTCGATTGGGACAATCTGAGTGTGTTGCCGCATATCCTAGAAGCGTGGGAACAGGGACAGGTTTCCCTCGCGGCGCCGCTGCGGCATTTTCAGGAAGAGAAACTCGCGCTCGCGCTATTTCATCACCACCTGCTCGGCGATTTCTGGCAGGAGCAACTCAGTCGGCGCAGCCTCGAATTGCTGCGTAAATTGATTCCGCTCTCGTGGATCATGGATCCGGCGCCATTACCGCCCGGCGCGGTGATGGACGGCCCCCGAGTGGGTGGTCGTATGCTCAATGACTGGCGCGACCTCGCCGGCGCATCGCAGAAAGAGCGCGATCTCATCATCAAAATTTCCGGCTTCCACGAAACAGCGTGGGGCGCACGCAGCGTGGTGTTGGGCAGTGATTGCTCGCGTGAAGAGTGGCAGCAAGGCGTCGAGCAGGCATTACGACTCGCGCCGCAGAATCTCCATCTGTTGCAGGAATATCGTAAACCACGCCGCTTGGAACATCCGGTTTTCTCGGTGCGCGCGGGTGCAGTTTTGCCCGTCGCGGAGGCGCAAGCTGGTCGCTTGCGACTTTGCCCGTATTATTTTGTGACGCGCGGTGAAACCAAGCTGGCGGGCGCACTGGCGACCTTCTGTCCAGCCGATAAGAAAATCATTCATGGCATGGAGGATGCGGCCTTGCTCCCTTGCAGGATTTCCACCTAGGTTCGCTAGGTGCGCCTCCCCATCGGCTTTTTGTGGAATACGGTTCGTCCCTCTTCGTCGCGTTATTGGCGTGCGATCGTGTTTTTATGCGCCCTGACGGGCGTCTCACCGATCCACGCGCAAACGACCTCCGGATCGAGTCAAAATGTTGCTGCACGGGCGGAAGCGGGTGACCTCGAGGCGCAAAATACGCTTGGTAATGAACTCACCAATCGCGGTGAATTTTCCGAAGCGCTAATTTGGTATGATCGCGCTGCAGCCCGCGGTTTCGCGCCGGCACAGTTCAATCTCGGATTGGTTTACGAACTCGGTCGCGGCGTAAAGATCGATCTGCGGCAAGCGTTTCGCTATTATTTGTTGGCCGCCGAGCAGGGATTCCTCCCCGCCCAGTTCAACACCGGCAACATGTATGCCACCGGTCGCGGCGTGGGGCAGGACTTGTTCGAGGCGAACATTTGGTTCAAGCAGGCCGCTGAACAGGGGCTCGCGGAAGCACAATATAATCTTGGTTTGGCCTACGAATCCGGACGCGGCATTCGCAAAGACGAGGAGCAAGCCGCTCGATGGTATCGCGCCGCCGCCAACCAAGGCTTTGTCGTTGCCCAATACAATCTCGGTTTGATGGCCGAAGACGGACGTGGTTTTGCCAAAGATGAAGAAGCGGCCGTGGCTTTGTATCGAAGCGCGGCTGACAAAGGCTTCGCGCCCGCGATGAACAATCTCGGCCTCATGTTTGCTTCGGGTCGCGGTGGTTTACCCAAGGATCCCATCACTGGGTATGCTTGGCTGGCCTTGGCCGTCGAGGGTGGAGCGTCGGCACAAGGCCGCGATTTTGTTGAACGCGGTCTGACGGGCGATGCTCGCACGCAAGCGGAGTCTGCACTCAAAAATTTGCGCGAACGATTCCAGCGCCCGGCGACGGCCCCGATAGCCGCTACTGGCCCGCGCACGGTTACACCTCCTGCCAATGCCGAGAGCGACCGCCGCTTGCGCGAAGAACTTGCGCAAGCCCTCGCGGCCAACAGCCGCTTCGCCGAGGTAAACCAAAGTCTCGTCAACGAAAAGGCTCTGCTGGAATCCGACAAGTCCGCGCTCGAAAAATGGGTGACGTCGTTGGAGCGCGCCAGTCAGCAACGCGATACCAGTTCCGGACAACTCGATGCGTTGAAGGTGGAGATTGCCTCTCTCGAAGAGCGACTCAAGCAAAGCGAAGCGAATGCCGCACGCTTGGCGGCATCGGTGCTCGTCGCGCGCGAACAAAACATCACCGACAGCAATGCCGACATTCGGGAATTGCGCGATGAAGTGGTTCGCCTCCGCCGTTTGGCTGGAGAAGCCAACAGTTTGCGCGCGATGAATACCCGTCTCGAAGGCGAACTTTTGCGTCTTCGCGAAGGCGCGATTTCGAATGCTCAACTGGAAGGTGTGAGCACGCAATTAGCCGCTGCGAAAGCGGCGGAAGAAAACGCCAAGTCTGAAGTGGCGCGGCTTCGTGCCGAATTGGTCGTGACGCAAAAAGGCCTCGATCTGGCCAACAATCAAAATGGGGACATCGCGCGCGAACTCGATGCCCTGCAAATTGCAGTTGAAACTGCCCGTGCCGGTGCCGCTGAGTCCTCCAATCTACGCGCGCGCCTCGAAGAATTAGTCTCCGCCAACGCACGTTTGACTGCAGGAGCAGAGCGTAGCGCAGCCGAACTCGCGACGACGAGGGCGCAAATTGAGAAATTCGAAACTCAGCTAGCGGCCGCGCAAACTGCGGCGCAACAAGCCGGAGCCACTGCCTCACAAGCCGAGCAATTGCAGGCGCGAGTGGACGAACTCTCGACGGCTAATACGCGTCTCTCCTCGACGGCTGCGCAATCCGAAGCATCCCTCGCGACGTCACGCCAGCAACTCACTGAAACTCAAAATCAATTGGGCGCTGCTCGCCACGCATTGAGTAACGCCAGTGCGACCGCACAACAAACGATAGCGCTGCAAGCGCGGGTCGATGAACTGAACAGTGCCAATGCTCGCCTTAACTCCGGCACGGCGGAATTGGAGCGTTCACTTGCGAATACGCGCCAGCAAATCGAAGAGACACAAGCGCAGTTGGCTTCGGCTCGTTTGGCCGCCAGTGGAGCCGCTGCCGCAACTGCCAAGTCGGTTGAATTGCAGGAGCGCATTGATGAATTATCCGCTGCCAATGCCCGCCTCAGCGTCGAGGCAGAACGCAGCGGGAGCGCGGCGCTTGCGCTCCGTCGGCAGGTAGAGCAGCAGCAATCCGAACTTAACAATGCTCGCGCCGCTGAATCCGCGGCACGTGGCGATTCGAATGAAGCGTCGCAACTGCGCGATCGCATCAGCGAATTGTCCGCGGCCAATGCCGGCCTCGCGAAAGAGGCCGAACGTGCGGAAAGAGACCACACCGCCACCCGTCAACAGGTGGCGGATATCCAAACCCAACTAGTGGCCGCGCGCACGGCCGCCGACTATGCGAATGCGGAAGCAATTCGCGCCGCGAAGTTGCAAGCGCAAGTCGAAGAGCTGAATAACGCCAACGCCCGACTGAGCGCAGCGGCCGAGCAAAGCGATGGCGCGTTGCTTGCCGCCCGTCGGCAGATGAATGAATTTCAATCCCAACTAGTGGCTTCTCAAGTTTCAGCTGAGCGAGCGCGCACTGAGGCGACTCAAGGGGAGAACTTGCAGGCGCGGGTTGATGAGCTGATGAGCGCCAACGCCCGACTCGCGGTGAGTGCGGAGCAGAGCGAACAGGCCCTCCAAGCGGCGCGGCAGCAAATTCAGAATTTCCAAACGCAAATTACCGCATTGGGCAGCGGACAAAGTGGCGCGCAGGAACAGGCGGCACGCCACGAGGCGCAATTGCGCGCTACCCAGCAGTCGCTGAATGAAAGCGAGGCTCGTGCCGCCCAATTGCAGCGCGAGACGATTCAACTACGCGAAGCCGTTGCGGCGGCCGGTTCCGCCGCACATGACGCGCAGGAATTACGCCAGCAACTTGCCGCACTCCAACAGCAATTTGAGGCCAGTGAGGCCAGTGTCGCACGTCTGACAAATGAACTCTCCAACACGCGCGAGTTGGCTTCGAATACCGGATCCAATGAAGTGCGTGACTTGCGCGACGAGATCGTGCGTTTGCGCCGACTAGCGGGTGAGTCGAGCAGTTTGCGGGCGATGAATATTCGTGTTGAAAGCGAGCTGCAGCGCCTGCGCGCGAGTGCGATTCCACCGGAGCAGTTGGAAGATTCGCGCAATCGTCTCGCGGCGATGCAGGCATCCGAGCAATCCGCCCGACAAGAAATATCTCGCCTGCAGGCAGCACTCGAAACGGCCCAGCAAATTGCGGACTCGAGTAGCGGAAAAATTTCTTCCCAGCAGTCCGAGTTGGGTTTCTTGCGTGCTGAATTGGAGCTCGCCCAAGCTGCTGCAGGTGACAACCAAAACTTGCGCTCGCGGGTCGATGAATTGTCGCAGACGAACGCGCGTCTCGCTGCCGCCCAGGAAGCCGCGGAGCAGCGTCTCACCCTCGCCGAGCATCGATTAATCGAATATCAAGCTCAAGTCGCCGTCGCGGATGCGGATCGAGACAGTGTGCGGGCTGATGCGCTCGCATTGCGCGACGCATTGCAGGCCGCGCAACAGTCACTCAAAGCCAACGAGGGCGAAGTTGCTCAACTACGCCAAGCGAATGCGGACTTAGCTAATGCTTCCGCAACTGCCGCTGCCGCAACCAGGGACGTGGCTGACTTGCGCGGACAACTGACCGCTGCGCAGAGTTCGTTGGCGCAGGTTCAGAATGATTTGATGGCCGCCAATCAAGCGTTGCGGCAACGTTCAGATGAACTCGCTACGGTGCGCGCTCGGCCTGTTCCCGATACAGCGGCGGCGGAAGCGAAAGCGGCGGAGTGGCAGCAAAAATTCGATACGGCCTTGCGGGAAAATGAATCCTTCAAGACGCGTTTGGCCGACTTGGGTGCGGAAAACCAGCGTCTCGGTGCGGAGATCGAAGTGGCTCGGCAGAATTCCGCTCAACTTTCCGATTTGAAGACACAGGTCGCAAACTTGCAGGAAGAGAACGCAAAATTTGCCGCCGCTTTGCGTGACACTCGTGCGCTCGACAGTGCCCGATCACAAATTGCGACCTTGGAGCGCCGGCTCGCGGAATCAGAGGCGACGCGTGGCCGCGTATCGGCGGATGAAGCGACTGTCGCTCGGCTCAAAATTGAACTCGACGAGGCAAAGCGTGTCGCGTGGGAGCGCTTAGCTGGATTGGAAAAGCAATTGGATGAGGCGAATCGGGTGAGCGAAGCCCATCGCGCCATGGTTCAGCAACTCACTGCGGAGAAGTCGAATTTGGAACAGGATCTCGCAGCCGCACGTCGCGATACTGCACCGTTGGTTTCGCTCCGAGCCGAAATCGTGCAGTTGCAGCAGGAAAATAATCGCCTGTTGGCTACTTCGCGCGACACCCGCGCACTCGATGCGGCGCAATCCCGCATCACGACACTGGAGCAGCAACTGGCGGAAGCGCGCACGGTTGGGACGCGCGACATGACGTCGAGTGCAACCGTGGCGCGTTTGCAAAACGAACTCCGCGACGCGATTCGTGCGAGCGAGAGTTTGCAATCGCAGGTCGCCGATCTCACGGCTGCGCATGCTAATTTGGAACGTGAGTTGGCGAACGCGAAGCAGTCCGCTTCGTCGGCCCTGGCGGCGCAGACCCAAATGGAAAACCTGCGTTTGACGGATGCCGCACGGGATGCAAAGACGATTGATAATGCCCGCGCGCAAGTTGCGAACTTGGAACGCCAATTGGCAGACGCGCGGCGCGCCGGCACCACGGACGCGGCTACGAGTGCCACCACGACTCGCTTGCAGAATGAACTGCGCGATGCAGTGCGCGCGTCGGAGAACTTGCAGACGCAAGTTGCCGAGTTGACGTCTGCGAATGCGCGTTTGGAAAAGGATTTAACCAACGCCAAGAAGATGACTGATGCCGCGTTGGCCGCACAGTCGCAGGCGATGACGGCCGCGTCGCCCGACGCGTTTCGGATGGAGATCCGCACGTTGGAAGATCGCACGAAGCAATTGGAAAAGGCGTTGGAAGATGACCGCATCGCCACGGCGCGGGAAATCTCGTCGCTCGCCGAGCAGTTATTGAAAGCGCGGGAAACCTCAAACGCGCTCTCCGATGCCAACCGTGCCTTGCTGGCCGTGCGCAGTGCGGACAATAGCCCGAGTCGCGTCGAATTTGACCAGATGCAGGCGCGTGTGCGCGATCTGACGACGGTGGGCGAAGAATTGCGCCGGCAGAATGAGCGCATCACGGCGGAGAATCTGCGCTTGCAGAATGATCGTGATCAGACGCGCACTCAACTCACCGAGGCGGAACAAGCCGAAGCGACGCACAACCGCACGGTCAGCGAATTGACGCAGGCCAACGCGGCGGCAGAGCAGGAGCGCGTCCGTCTCGTGGCCCAGATTGCGACGTTGAATACGCAATTGACGGAGACGCAGGCAGCGCGCTCCACGGCTAGCGCAAATCTAGCCGAGGAAAATCGCGCCCTGGACACGCGATTGCGTGCTGTCGGAGCCGACTTGCTCGCGGCCCAGCGCCAGATCGAACAATTGCGTCGCGATCAAGCTGACGCGGTGGCGTTGTCGGCCGCTCGGCAAACCAGCCTAGAGACGGTGCAGTCGGAAATGGCAGCGTTGCGCAAGCAGATCGCAGATGCAGGGAAGGTCACCGAGTCGCAGGGCGCGACCGTCGCTGAATTGACCGGGCTGAATACTAAACTTTCGGAGGAGCGTGACACGCTTCGCCGACAACTCGACGCCGCGAATACGGACGCTGCGCGCTTGGCACTGGCACAACGCACTGTCTCGACCCAGTTGACCGAAGCCGAACGCGCCGCCGCACAGACCGTGGAATCCTACGGCGCGCAAATCGTGCAATTGCAGCGCGAGGTCGAAGGTTTGCGGCAATCGAATCAGCGTTTGGCGGACTCGAACGCGAGTCTCGACCGCGAACGTCAGGTGACGCTCGCGCAATTGCGGCAGGAGAATTCCGCACTCACCTCGCGTTTGACGCAGGCGCAAAGCACGCTCGATCAAATCGCCTCAGCTGCGCGCCTCGGCACGCCAGCCGCGGGGATCGCATCATCGGCACAATCGAGCAACCCAACGGCTGCAACTCCGTCGGTCGCGGCGAGCGACGCGCGCATTCACTTTGTGGCCGATGGCGATTCGCTGTCGCGTCTCAGCTTGCGTTACTACGGCACCGCGAACCGCTGGCAGGATATTTACAACGCCAACCGCGATGTTTTACAGGGCGAGAATTCGCTGCGTGTTGGCCAACGCTTGCGGATTCCGTAAGTCCAAAAAAAGACCCGCGTCGAATGACGCGGGTCGGGGGAGTAGTGAACGATGCGACTCTCAAGCAACCGCGGTTTGGCGGCTGGGTTGGGCGGTCTTTTGGCCCGTGAGTTGGAGGAAGAAGGCGTCGCGACGTTCGCGTGCGACTTCAACGTTCTTAGTGCCGAGAGAGCGGCGGATGCGCTCCTTGGTGAACGGCGTAGGATACACCGTGTAGTGCAAGAACCACGTTCCGTTATTGTTCCAGAGGTGGTGGTTGACGTTGTCCGGGTTAACCCGGAGGGAGGGGAGGGTGATGATGTTGGACATGATGCGTGAGCGGTTAGCTGATTTTTGGTTAATCGTTCGCGCATCAGGGCTTTTTCCTAAAAAACGAAAGCCGCCTGAGAGCATCAGGCGGCTTTCCGTTTTAGAGGAGGAGTTTTTTTGTTCGAACCTTGCGGTTCGCACATCCGGGTGACTTGCGTCACTCGAAACCACCGTGATCACTCCTAGACCCGGTTGGCAGAACCTTCGGATTGCTCCGTCGATCCTTTCCTGATGCAGGTCTCAAGGTGCAAATTGTGGCGGCTAGGGCCAGACTTTTTTTCGATGAAATTGTCATAAGCCCGCGACGACGCACAAAAAAGGCCGGGCATTGCAGCGCGGCCTCGAGGTAAACTTTTTGTGGCGAGTTGATTAAGCGAGCTTTACGCCGAGCCGTGCCGCGGCACGGACGAGGGCGTCGGCCATGTCGGATGGCGTAACCGCGACTTCAATGCCGCACTCTTCGAAGACCGCGATCTTCGCCGCGGCGGTATCTTCGGCTCCACCAACGACTGCGCCGGCGTGGCCCATGCGACGTCCAGCGGGCGCGGTGGCACCGGCGATGAAACCAGCGATCGGCTTCTTGCAATTGGCCTTGGCCCAGCGGGCAGCCTCGACCTCGGCGTTGCCGCCGATTTCGCCGATCATGATGATGCCCCACGTTTCAGGGTCGTCATTGAACATCTTGAGGACATCGAGATGCGACGTGCCATTGACGGGATCGCCACCGATGCCGACGCAGGTTGATTGGCCGATGTCTTTAACCGTGAGTTGCCAGACGGCTTCGTAGGTCAGCGTGCCGGAGCGCGACACGACGCCGACGTGACCTTTCTTGTGAATGTAGCTCGGAGCGATGCCAATGCGGCAACCGCCGCTGGAATCCTTGCCGGTGCCGGGCGTGACGATGCCGGGGCAATTCGGTCCGATCAGGCGGGTCTTTTTGCCGACCATCGAGCGCTTCACTTGGATCATGTCGCGAACCGGAATGCCTTCCGTGATGGCGACGCAGAGGTCGAGGTTGGCATCGACGCTTTCGAGGATGGCGTCAGCCGCGAATGGTGGCGGCACAAACACCGCGGAGGCGGTAGCGCCGGTGGCGGCGACGGCTTCGGCGACGGTGTTGAAAATCGGCACGCGGTGCGCGCCGTGTTCGAAGAATTGGCCGCCTTTGCCGGGAGTGACGCCGGCGACGATTTGCGGGCCGTAGTCGAGCGAGAGCTTGGTGTGACGACCACCGAACTCGCCAGTGATACCTTGGACGAGGACTTTGGTCTTTTCAGTGACAATAATGGACATTGCGGGAAGCGGTTAGCGGTGAGTGGTTCAGGCGACGAGTTGCACGATCTTTTTTGCTGCGTCGGCCATGGAGTCGGCGGATTCGATCGCCAGGCCGGACTCGGCGAGTGTTTTCTTGCCGGCGGCAACGTTGTTGCCTTCGAGACGGACGACGAGCGGGATGGTGAGTCCGAGTTCGCGCGTGGCGGCCACGACGCCGTTGGCGATCGTGTTGCAGTCCATGATGCCGCCGAAAATATTCACCATGATTCCCTTCACGTTCGGGTCGGTGAGAATGATGCGGAAGGCGGCCTGAACTTGGTCCTTGGACGCGCCGCCGCCGACATCGAGGAAGTTGGCGGGGTTGCCACCGAAATGCTTGATGATATCCATCGTGCTCATGGCGAGACCGGCACCGTTGACGAGGCAGGCGATGTTGCCGTCGAGCGCGATGTAGCTGAGCGAGAATTTCGAGGCTTCGATTTCCTTGGGATCTTCTTCGTTCAAATCGCGCAGTGCGACGATGTCGGCGTGGCGGAAGAGCGCGTTGTCATCGAACGAAACCTTGGCGTCGAGTGCGAGCACCTGGCCGTCGGTCGTGGTGATGAGCGGGTTGACTTCGACCATGGACGCGTCGGTTTCCCACGCCATCCGGTAAAGGTTGGTGATGAGTTTGACGGCTTGTTTGAAGTGGTCGCCGGTGAGACCGAGTTGGAAAGCGAGTTGGCGGGCTTGGTAGCCTTGGAGTCCGACGGCGGGATCGACGAGGATCTTGAAAATCTTCTCCGGCGTCTCGTGCGCCACTTTTTCGATTTCCACGCCGCCTTCGGTGGAGGCAACGATGACGGGAAGGGACGTCGCACGGTCGAGGAGGATGGCGAGGTAGTATTCCTTCGCGATGTCGGCGGCTTTCGTGAAATAGACCGTCTGCACCTTGCGGCCCGCGGGACCGGTCTGCGCAGTCACGAGCGTGTTGCCATACATTTTGTTGGCGAACTCGATTGCTTCGGCCTTGGTCTTGGCGAATTTGACGCCGCCTTTGAAGCCGTCGGTGAACGTGCCTTTGCCGCGCCCGCCCGCATGGATCTGCGATTTGACGACGAAGGGACCTTGATCCAGCGCGGTGAGCGCCGAATCGAATTCGGAGGGAGAACGGGCGGGCATGCCCTTGGGGACAGCGACGCCGTATTTCTCGAAGAGTGCTTTGGCCTGATACTCGTGAATGTTCATGGGAAAGAGAGTTTGATTCGTAGCCGCACCGCGGGGGAAAAGACACCAAAAAGATTCCGCGCCTCTTGTTAGAATTGCGGCATTAGCTGCGAAATGACCCTCGCTTGAGCGGTATAAGCGGGGGTTGCCAAGGACATTGCCCCTGCCAGCATGGCCGACATGCATTCGCACGAGTTGCTCAAGGAAGTTCTGAAAAAAACCAGCGCCAAACAAATCTCGGCGGACATGGGCCTCTCACTTTCCTTGATTTACAAATGGGCCGAGCCGCCGGTGGACGAAACCGGTAGCGGCGCGCAAAACCCGTTGGACCGGATCGAGCAATTGCTCAAAATTACGCAGGACGCCCGCATCGCTCAATGGGTATGCGAGCGCGCTGGCGGCTTCTACATTACCAACCCAAAGCACAAGCCGCATGACTACAGTTTAATTCCGACAACGAACAGCATCGTGCAGGAATTTGCCGACATGTTGGGCGTCATCGCGGGAGCGTCGGCGGATAATCAGATCACGAAAGACGAAGCCAAGGCGATTCGCCGTCGGTGGGAGGATTTGAAGTCAGTGACCGAGGGCTTCGTGCACCACTGCGAGGAAGGGAATTTTAGCGCGCTCAAACAGGAAACTGCCGCCCGCGAAAGCGTGCGCAAATGAACTGAACTCACCGCGCCGCTGCTAAAGCAGGCGTTCACCGGCTGCCGAAGCAGTGATGGCGCGCGCCAGCCAGCGCTCGCGAGTCGCGGCCAACTTTGGACTCGCGATTTTGTGTGTGAGGGCGCGCTGATACCACGGAGGTTGCGCTTGGAAAAATTTCCATGCATCGCGATTCGCTCGGAAACGGCGTTGCGCCGCGGTGGGCAACACCGCCGCAGTTTTCTGCTCGAATGAATACGTGCCGGTCTTCGCGACGCTGCGGCGCGCAAACGCGGCGAGCCCCGCTTCGTGCATGCGTCCAGCGGCTGCGAGTCGAGCGACGTGCGCGACGTTGACGTTGCTCCAGATACTCGTCGGTTTCCGCGGCGTGAAACGGTGTTGATACGACTCAGCGTCGAGACGGCGCACGATACCGTCGATCCAACCGAAACAGAGCGCTTCTTTCACGGCTTCTGGGTAAGTGAGACCGGATTTCTTGGCGCCTTTTTTGTAGAAACCAGCGAAGAGTTCAGTCGCAGTTGCGTGATGTTGGGCCAACCACGCACGAAATTCGGCCGCGTTGCTGAAAAAGATCACCTTCACGGTTTGCGAACGCGAAGTTTGCCGCCCCGCGCACGGCGGGGTTTTGGCGCGACGCCGATGAGTGGATCGCGCTGCCGCACTCGTTGGACGATGGCCGCACCGGTGCTCTCAAAGCTGGGTGCCGACTCCGGCAGGTAGAGCCATTTCCCGAGATACGAATGCGGTTGGAGTTCAGGAAAACTCGCCTGCAGTGCGGTGTGGTGCTCGCGACTCGTGCAGATGAGTAGACCGCGCCAAGGTTCCTCGGCGGCGCTGAAACACAGCATTTGTTTCCCGTCGAAACAAACGACTTTGGCACCGAACATCGAACGCAGCAGGAAGCTTGGCTCGTTTTCCAACGGTTCCCACATCCACGCGTAGCGGTGGATTTTTTGCATAAGTTTGCTGGGGCGCGGCATGAGTGGATGCGAGAGAGGGAGGAGCGATCAGCGCAATGAATTTAATAATGCGGCGGTTTCCGCAGGTTTGCGCCAGTGGGGATTGTGATCGCCTTCAAAAATAACAACCGGCCACCCGCGTTCGCGCGCGCGAGCGGCGGAGGCGGCAAAATCATCTTCCTCCGGTTTTTTGCCGGGCTCAACAGTGAGAATGTAGGTCGCGGAAATCGCGCGCGCCGCCGGGTTGGTGAGTGAGATCGTGTCGATGAACGTCTTGAGCGGATGCGGCACATCTTTCGGATGCGGTTTGTCCGCTTTCACCCACCACGGAATAATGAAACCGTCTTTCGCAAACTTGGTGAAATCGTTCCCGCCGATGCGCAACGTCGCGACGCTGTCGCCATCGTTTGGAAGGAGCGCGTCGAGATAGATCAGTCGCGCGATGCGATCGGGCATGCGATCCGCCACTCCGGAAATTACCATGCCGCCGTAACTGTGGCCCACGAGGATGATGTCGTGGAGATTTTCAAACAGGATGAGATTAACGACGTCTTCGATGTGGGTTTCGAGGCCGATGTCATCAGCCGAGAGATGCACGCGTTCGCCGAGTCCGGTCAACGTGGCGCGGCGCACGTCGACCCCCTGTTCGCGCAGCAGCGGTTCGACTTTGGAGAACTGCCACGCACCGCCCCACGCGCCGTGCACGAAGAGGAGAACGGGACGGTGCGGTGCTGACTCGGTCGCAGCAACGACGAGGGGCAGCATTAACCAGAATAGTCGAAACAACGCACGGCGCAGAATACTCATGCCTGTGCAGTGTGACGGCGAGCGGACCGGAGGGAAACGTTTTCGTTTTTCTCCGGTGCACGGCGCGGCGGAGAAAATCTCCCGCCCTGCGTTAAAGGACTAGCCGATGAGTCGCAAAGCAGCCTGCGGAGATTGATTCGCCTGCGAAAGCATGGCAGTGCCGGCTTGAACGAGAATATTGTAACGCGCGAGCTGAGTGGATTCGGTGGCGATGTCCACATCGGTGATACGACTGTTAGCAGCTTCGAGGTTGGCTTTATTGACACTTAGAACTTCCGCGGCGAACTGCAGGCGTGATTGCTTGGCTCCGTTGTCGGCGCGATGGGTGCCTATTTCGGTAATCGCATTCCTGATTGTGCCGAGCGAGAGGGCACCGAGATTGCTGGCGTTGGCGACGGAGCCGGTTTCAGTTGTGGCGCCCGTAGAGAATGAGGCGGTGCCGAGCCAAGCCGTGTTCATCGAGCCCTCGATGGTTACAGTAGATGCGCCCGAAGTCAGCGATCCCGTTAGCGTTACTCCGGATCCGGTAAACGTCCACCCGCCAGCGCCGTCGTAGATCGCTTTGTCACCAACTTGATCCAAGTGCGCGTAGTTGCCGCCATCCTTTTGAATGAACAATCCTCCGGAGGTGACCGTCAACGTGCCGGCACCTGGTGGCGTGAAGGGCAGGAAGTCGGCTCCTCCGGCCGTGCCGTCAGTGTAGGATAGTTCGATTGGAGCCGAGCTTGCGGAGAGGAGACCGACGCTACCGAGGGAAAACATCCCGCCATCGGTAGTCGTATTGATCGTGAGGGCAGCTGCATTGAAAAGCCCCTTGCTATTGAATTTCTCGCCCGCAAGCGACGAAAGTTGAGCCTGGAGTTGTTCGAACTCGGTTTGGTAATTGGCTAAATCTTCGGAATTCTTGGTCTGATCGGAGTGAAGAGTTTTGAGCTCACCAATTCGGCTGAGGATATTCCCAGTGATTTTTAGGACTCCGTCCTGGGTCTGTAGGAAGGAAGCGGCATTGAGGATGTTGGTTGCCGCAGCGTTTTGCCGCCGAATGGTGGCCGTAAGTTTCATCGACACTGCGAGACCACCTGCATCGTCGGATGAATTGAGGATTTTAGAACCGCTGGAGAGGCGGTTCAGGCTGCGGTTTAACAGCTGATTTGAGGCCGCGAGATTGTTGCTCGCGAGGCTCGCCGCGGAGTTTGTGCTTATGACGACCGACATGACTCATCCTTGAGTGGGCAGTTTGCGGCATCCTTGCCGCTGAGGTTCGTCAACGTGGATGACGACAGGTGGTATATCGGTCATGTAAAAAATAAGTTTAGTGAAAAACAAATCCCGCTAGCGGACGCGCTCTTCTGGCGTCCCATGGGCCGCGTTTAGTGCGAGCGTCCGTTACGCAACGGTGCTTCATTGCCGCCGCTGGGTCGGTCACACCGGAGAGCACATGCCCGAGGGCTATCCGCTCAAGAGATTCGGTGATATCACGAGGCCGACTGCTCGGGCGGAAGCTCATGCAGTTTCAGCTCGGGATTCTTCTCCGAGAAATAACGCATCGTCCACTCGTTGGGGAAAAGCACAACCGGGTGCTCAAACTTGTCGGTGCCAAAACTCACGCCGGTAGCAACGACGAGCTTTGTATAGTCGAATGCACCACGAGCGAGATTGAGCGGCGTGCCGTCGGCATGCGTGACCCAACGCAACACCGTCCACGGCGTCGGGGTGAGGCGCGACTCGGCGTTGTATTCGCTCTGCAGGCGCCATTGCACGACTTCGAATTGCAGCGGACCGACGGCAGCGAGCAACGTGGCACCCGGCGGCGCGTTCTTGGCGTTGAATGACTGCACGACGCCTTCCTGCAGCAACTGCTCCAGACCGGCGCGGTATTTCTTCGCGTCGCCGGTGTTCGGATTGGAAATGTAGGAGAACACTTCCGAGGGAAACCGCGGAATCTCGTCGTAACAAATGGCGCGATCCGTCGTGAGGGTGTCGCCGATGCCGAAGGAATCGTGACCAACGAGACCAATGACGTCGCCTGGCCACGCTTCGTCCACGGTTTCGCGTTCGCGACCGAAAAGTTTGTGCGACGAGGAGAGCCGCACTTGTTTGCCGGTGCGTTGGTGCGTGACGACCACGTCGCGCTCGAACTTGCCGGAGCACACGCGCAAAAACGCGATGCGGTCACGGTGCTTCGCGTCCATGTTCGCCTGAATCTTGAAAATGAAACCGGAGAATTTCGCGTCGTCCACCGGCACTTCACGAGCGACGGTGGGCTGGGGCAGACCGGGCACGGTGACCGTCACCGATTTACGCGGGGCGGGTGGCACGGAGTCCTGCAAGAATCCATTCAGCAAAAGTTCGATGCCGAAATTATTCACCGCGGAACCAAAATAAACTGGCGTCTGTTGACCGGCGCGCACGGCGGCGAGATCGAAGGGATGGCCCGCGCCGTCGAGCATCTCGAGTTGTTCCGTGACTTCGCGATAAGTGTCGTCGTCCAACTTGCTGCGCACGAGCGGATCGTCGAGTGAGGTGACGCTGACTGGCGCGTGGAATTTTCCGCCGGGCACGCGTTCGAAGAGGTGAACTTGGCGAGTGCGGCGATCGAACACGCCTTTGAACGATGGCCCGTTGCCGAGCGGCCAGATCACGGGCGACGATTGCAAACCGAGCACGCTTTCCAACTCGTCAAGCAGGTCCAGCGGGTTGCGCGTGGGCCGGTCGCACTTGTTCATGAACGTGAAAATCGGCACGCCGCGACGACGGCAGACTTCGAACAGTTTGCGCGTTTGCGTTTCCACGCCCTTGGCGGCGTCGATCACCATCAACGCCGCATCGACGGCGGTGAGCACGCGATAGGTGTCTTCGGAGAAATCTTTGTGGCCGGGTGTGTCGAGGAGGTTGACGGCGCAGCCGGCGAAATCGAATTGCAGCACCGTCGAGCTGATCGAGATGCCGCGTTGTTTTTCCAACTCCATCCAATCCGACGCCGTGGCGCGCTGGTTTTTGCGATCTTTCACGGCGCCCGCGAGGTGGATGGCGTTGCCGTAGAGCAGGAACTTCTCGGTCAGCGTCGTCTTGCCCGCATCAGGGTGCGAAATAATCGCAAAAGTGCGACGGCGGGCGATTTCCTGGGCGGGGGACATGGGACGTGACCGATAGGCTGGGCGAGTGAGTGAAAAGTGAAGTTGGTCAGCAAACGCAGGGCAGCGGAGGGAGGGAAGTCTTTTTTCAGTGCGCCACCGGTGTCGACAGGGGCGACGGGCCGACCCCCAGTCTGGCCGGGGCGCGCTATTCCACACTTTTCGCTAAAGAATAGGTTGATTGTGCCGACAAGGGCAATGTGGCTTCGTTTATCGTCATCACATTCGTTGTCGGGTTCATCGTTACAGCGGCGGTGGCGTCCGTTTTCCTCGAGCATCGCGAGGGAGAATAATCGTCGCGTGAGTCGATAACGCCGCTCAATACGCGGTCGTTTGTGACGTTTAGAAGGCATGCATTCAGTCAAACCATCGCGTTGGGCAAGTCTCCGCCGAGTGGTCTCACAATTCTGGGTGAATTGGCGCCAGAAACGCACTCCAGCGGTCGAGCGAGAATTTTATGCTTCTGCGGAGAGACAATCCGGCAATGATGTCGGGCTGTGCTACTTTCACTTAAACTAAAACAGAACATCAAAGGGAGGGTGGTCAGTGGCCATCCGTGGGTTTTCGCGAACGAAATCGAGGAGTCGTTGCCGGCGGAGCATGATGGCTCGGTCGTCGAATGCCGTGATCGCACCGGAAGATTCCTCGGGGTTGGAATCTACAATTCGCGTTCGCAGATTATCTGGCGGCGCTTGAGTCGCGATCGCGTGAGTTTGGACGAAGCGTATTTGCGTAACGCGATCGTGCGCGCGCTGGCGAAGCGGCAGGGCCTGGGTGATTTCAAACGTTTGATTTGGTCCGAGTCAGATGATTTGCCCGGCGTCGTGGTGGACCAATTCGGCGATACTTTGGTCGTGCAGTTGCAAACGCTGGCGATGGATCGTTGTGGCGCGCTGTTGGGTAATTTGTTGGCCGAACTGAGCGTTGCGGCGGAAATCATTTTCCGCAATGACTCCAATTTGCGTCGACTGGAAGGATTGCCGACGGGCGTGCACACGCGTTCGGGAAATTCGTGGGAACCGCGCTGGGCGAGCATCGATGGCTTCGATTATTGGCTCGATTTGCAACAGGGACAAAAGACCGGATTTTTCCTCGACCAGAGGCAACAACACACAGCCATAGCCAAGCATGCGGCGGGTCGGCGCGTGTTGGATACATTTTGCAATCAAGGGGCGTTCGCTCTGCATTGCGCCCGCGCTGGCGCAACCCTAGTGCTCGGTCTCGACAGCTCCGAAGATGCCATCGGCCAGGCGAAAAAGAACGCGACGAAAAATCAAGTTTCAGCCACTTTCGAAGTGGCGAACGTCTTCGATTGGTTCACGGAGCAACGCGAGAAGGCGGCGGCTTGGGATATGATTATCCTCGATCCGCCACCGTTCGCGAAATCGAAGAGCGCGCTGGAGAATGCGCTCCGTGGTTACAAGGAACTGAATCTGCGCGCCATGAAAGCGCTCGCGCCTGGTGGCTTGCTCGCGACTTACACGTGTTCGCACCACATGCATGATGTGGAATTGCGCAACGTGATTGCCGAGGCGTCGAGTGACGCCAAGCGACGGG
This sequence comes from uncultured Opitutaceae bacterium, assembly GCA_947085165.1. GTDB lineage: Bacteria > Verrucomicrobiota > Verrucomicrobiia > Opitutales > Opitutaceae > Didemnitutus. Next base: position 38,613 of record CAMTVI010000021.1, on the reverse strand, counting down.
TCCACATCGTCGAGTGGTGCCACCAACCCGCTGATCATCCGGTCTTGGCCACCATGCCGGAGAGCGAATACCTGCGCGGCTACTTGCTCCGGGTAGAATAACCGGGGGCTAACCGTCCGCTACCGCGGCCTCTAGTTGGAGGCATGCGCGGTGTTCGTTGGATTTACCGCTGCTTGGCCGGATCATCGAGATTACGACGGGCGATGCGCAACTGTTCGATCTCAGCGGCCATAAGGTTCCGTTCCTCGATGTTGGCCGGACGCCTCATGGCCTCGAGGACCATGCGTTCCTGCTCGAGCAGCATGACGCGGCTGGCGGCGACGGCGGAAAGGTGGTCGGCGGAATTGCCGCCGAAGATGGCGGCGGCGCGCGTGAGCTTCCCGCCGTTCAGGGTCTTATCGAGATCCGTGGACTTGATCTTCTTGGTCTCGCGGGCGATCAGCTTGTCCACGCGGGCGATCTCCTTGTCGATCTGTCTGCCCCGTTGTGCGGTGACTGCGAACTTGGGCAAGACCACCGGCGCGTCGGCCGGTTTTGATGGTGGCGGCGGTGGGGTGTCCGCAGCAAGACAGCCGATGGTCGCGGACAGAAGGGCAAGGAGGAGGGCAAAGCGCCGGAGTGGTCTCACAGACAGAATGGTTGTCGGGTCAATCGGGAGAGGCAAGTGCGTTGGTTTGGGGGCGGACAAGGTTCCCGACAACGACAAGGCCGAACCCCGGAATAGGTTCGGCCTTGGTGCAATGGGTAATTGTGCGGCGGAGCTAACTGCCGTCGCAAAAAAATCAGAGTTTGCCGCCGTAGATCGCGTTTTTGCCCAGTTCCTCTTCGATACGGAGGAGTTGGTTGTATTTCGCGACCCGGTCGGTGCGGCACAGCGAGCCGGTCTTGATCTGTCCGGCGTTGGTCGCGACCGCGATGTCGGCGATGGTGACGTCTTCCGTCTCGCCCGAGCGGTGGGAAATGACGGCGGTGTATTTCGCTTCCTTAGCCATTTCGACAGCGTCGAAGGTTTCGGTGAGCGAACCGATTTGGTTCACCTTCACGAGAATCGAATTGGCGGTGCCGGTATCGATGCCGCGCTTGAGGAAGTGCGTGTTGGTGACGAACAGATCGTCGCCGACGAGTTGCACGTTTTCACCGATGGCGTCGGTGAGTTTCTTCCACGTCGTCCAATCGGATTCGGCGCAACCGTCTTCGATCGAGATGATCGGATACTTCGCCGTGAGTTCGCGGTAGAAATTGACCATGTCGTCACCGGAGAGGGAGCGACCGTCGGACTTCTTGAAGACGTAACGATTCTTTTCTTTGACGTAGAATTCCGAAGCGGCGACGTCGAGGGCGAGGTGGATGTTTTTGCCCAACTTGTAGCCGGCGGCTTTGACGGCAACAGCGATGATATCGAGTGCGGCCTCCGTCGAAGCGAGTTTGGGGGCGAAGCCGCCTTCGTCGCCGACGGCGGTGGCGAGACCCTTTTCCTTCAGCACCTTCTTTAAGGTGTGAAAAATTTCCGCACCCATCCGCAAGGCTTCGCGGAACGAGTTGGCGCCGGTCGGCATGATCATGAATTCCTGGAAATCGATCGGAGCATCAGAGTGCGCGCCGCCGTTCATGATGTTCATCATCGGCACTGGCAGCACTTTGGCGTTTGGTCCGCCAAGGTAACGATAGAGCGGCAAACCGACGGCGTGGGCTGCGGCGTGAGCGGTCGCCATCGAGACGCCGAGAATCGCATTGGCGCCGAGCTTCGATTTCGTCGACGTGCCGTCGAGTTTGATCATCGCATTGTCCACCGAAACTTGGTCGGTGGCGTCCATGCCGATGAGCGCGGGAGCAATGTGAGCTTTGACGTTGGCGACGGCTTTGAGCGTGCCTTTACCGAAGTAGCGTTTCTTGTCGCCGTCGCGCAATTCGAGCGCTTCGTGTTCGCCGGTCGAAGCCCCGGAGGGCACGGCGGCGCGGCCAAGGTGGCCGGAAGCGAGGCGAACATCGACCTCGACAGTGGGATTGCCGCGGGAATCGATGATCTCGCGGGCGGTGATGGCGGTGATGGTTGTATTCATCTAAAAAGAGAGTGGTGCGGAGAAATGAACGGTGCGCGTAGCCTCGCCGGTGCGCCTAGGTGTAAGGAGGACGAGCCAGCCCGATGTGGATGAGAAAGCGGCTCAACAGACTGGGCGGACGAGGCCGGAATTGTTCGGGCAATTGCTCGGCGTGACCGTGACGAATCGCCGCGCCAATCGGAGTGCCGCCGTTGTAATTGCGGATGAGCATCGTCGTGCGATTGAAAAAATCCCGCGGGATTTGATTGAGATGACCTTCGACCGCAGCGGCGTGCAGCGGCGTGTCGCCGAAATCGTTGCGCGAAATCAGCAGATCGATGCTGAGGCAGCCGGGCGGGATTTGGTAAAGAAAACCAGACTCGGCGGCTGCGTGAATGACAGTGTAGCCGGTCTTGCTCGCGAGTAACAAATGGTCGTGCGTGAGCAACTCAGCAGGAATCTGATCGAGATGGCCCGAGATCGCCGCGGCGTGGAGCACGGTATCGTGATTGGCTGTCTTGGTGAGCAAGTTTTCCGCCGTGAGAAAATCCGCCGCGACCTGATCGAGATGGCCGTTGAAGACGGCGACATGGAGCACGGTTTCGCCGCTGATATTCTGCGCCGTGAGTGTCTCGCGATTGAGAAACTGGCGCGGGAACCGATCGAGCGTGCCAGCCTCGGCTGCTTCGTGCAGGAGCGTGTTGCCGTGGTCGGTTTTCTGCATGACGCTTTCGAGCGTCAACAGGCCTGAGGGCACCTGATCCAACGCACCGGCGGAAGCCGCCAAATGCAACGGGGTAAAGCCGCTGTTGGAGCGAATCAAAAGGTGTTCCAGTGCCTGGCATTCGGCTGGGATTTGCGCCAAGCGACCGCTGCGCGCAGCCAAATGAATCGGTGTGTAGCCGGCGTCATTTTTCAACGTCAGCGTTTTTGGCGTTAAAACGCTCTGCGGCAACTGATCCAGCGAACCGTATTTGGCTGCCATATGCAGCGGCGTGTTGCCCGAAGCATTGCGTTGGGTCAGATTTTCCCGCGAAAGTTCGTCAACCGGAATGAGGGGAAACGTGCCTTCACGAGCGGCGGCAAAAAAATCGAGTGAGGCCATGCGAATTTGTTCAGCAAATCAGTCCTTAACACCTTCAGGCAACCCAATTTCCGGTCGATGACAGGCGTGTTTGAGTTTGCCACGCAATTTTCACCCAACAAGCTACCCCATGATGACTGACACGCCTAGTAGTTCGACTGCACCTGTAACGAAGAATGGCTCAGTGTTGCTCGTGGATGACGAGAAGTCACTCAGTGCGCTCTATGGCGAGGCGCTCGGACCGCTTTTTGATGTCGATATCGCCACTTCGACTCGCGAAGCAGGATTCTTGCTTAACAAGAAAACCTACAAAGTGCTCGTTTGTGATCACCTCATGCCGGGCGGCAATGGCTTGAGTTTTCTGGTGCATGTCCGGGAGGAATTCCCCAACACGCAACGCGTGCTCGTTACTGGTTACATGAAGCCCGAAATGCTACTGCGCAGCGTCAATGAAGCGGCGCTTTATCGCTATTTGCTCAAACCCGTTTCGCTTCCGGAATTGGTTAAGACCGTGCAGGAAGCGGCCAAGCTTTACGATCAGGCGGTCGCGGGCGATTGAGCCTGAAAGTTGTGCTCCACTTGCTCTCACTCGGCGCGCTGCAGGCGGCGGTAGAGCAACACGTGAGTAGAGAATAAGAGCGGCACGAGAAATGTCGGCAACAAGCCGAGGGGCAAGTAAGTGAATGCGCGTAACTGCGTGGTGTCATTGAACGTGAGTTGGGCTGCGGTGATGACGACAAAGAGCAGACCGAAGAATCCGACCACATTCCACAGCAAGATTGCCTTGCGTCGCATCGACTCCCGCAACGGCAGGATGCAGATCAGGACAGCTGACACAGCAACTAGGATTTCGCTCCAACCAGCTGAAACGGCGAAGTGCGCGGGCAAGAGTCCGCGCTCGGGCAATTCGAGAACATAGAAACCCACCAAACGCGTAACATGCAGCAAGAGGTAGATGCGCAAATCGAGTCCCGCGAGCCAGACGCGCAATGCCTCATTGCGGTGTGCCGCGATCAACACCGCGAAGGTTAATGTCAGCATCAGCACTGGGATAACGAAGGCGGGTTTTCCGGCGAGCAGTTGAAAGTTGCCGACGAGCACCGCGGCGATCAGCCAAATCCAAAGTGTGAGCCGAATGGTGATGGGCGTGGTCATGAATGCTGGGAGAAAAGAGTCTGAACGGGAGGGGATAAATTGTCGGTGAAATCGACTTAGTTTTCCATGATCAAGGCACCGTGCGTTGGGGCGACTTTTACCGTGAAGTGACGCAACTGCTCGGGAGCCTCCACGAGTTTCACGCCGCGGATACGATCCTTCAATGCATTCACGTGAAGCAACACTTCCGCAAGATAGTCGACGTGACTTTGCGTGTAGACGCGTCGCGGGAAAGCGAGTCGCACCAACTCCATCGGCGCGGGTTTTTCGCTGCCATCGGATTGCCTTCCAAACATCACCGAGCCGATTTCGACCGAGCGCACGCCGCCTTCGAGATAGAGTGCACAAGAGAGTGCCCATGCCGGATATTCGTCTTGCGGAATGTGCGGTAACATCGCGCGTGCATCGATGTAAACTGCGTGGCCACCCGTAGGGCGAATGATAGGCACTCCTGCTTCCGTGAGTTTGTTGCCCAGGTATTCAACCGAACGAATGCGGTAATGCAGATAGTCTTCGTCGAGCACTTCCTTCAGCCCGACTGCGATGGCCTCAAGATCGTAACCGGCCAAACCACCATAGGTCGGGAAACCCTCGGTGAGGATGAGATTGTTGCGGCAGCGGGCGGCGAGCGCGTTGTCATTCAAGGCGAGAAATCCGCCGATGTTGGCGAGGCCGTCTTTTTTCGCCGACATCGTGCAACCGTCCGCATAGCTGAACATTTCTTGTGCGATCGCCAACGGCGTCCGCCCATGCTGTCCGTCTTCGCGTTGTTTGATGAACCACGCGTTTTCGGCGAACCGGCAGCAATCGAGAATCAACGGCACGCCATGTTGACGGCAAAGTGCGGCCGCGCCGCGGATGTTGGCGAGGGAAACGGGTTGGCCGCCACCGGAGTTATTGGTGACCGTGATCATCGCGAAAGGCACGCGGCCGGCGTTTTCGACGAGGCAACGTTCGAGTGCAACGAGATCGATGTTGCCTTTGAATGGGGCTACCAAATCCGGCCGGGCGGCCTCCGGGCAGCGCAGATCGACCGCATTCACTCCGAGCACTTCGAGATTGGCGCGCGTCGTGTCAAAGTGGGTGTTGTTTGGCACGACCTGTCCGGCACTGCAGGCAGTGCCAAAGAAAATGCGCTCGGCGGCGCGGCCTTGGTGCGTGGGAATGATATGCGCAAAGCCCGTGATCTCGCGCACGCTGGCTTCGAAGCGAAAAAAGGAGCGCGCCCCCGCGTAAGATTCGTCGCCTTGCATCATGCCGGCCCATTGGGCGGACGACATCGCTCCCGTGCCGGAATCGGTCAGCAAATCAATGATGACATCCTCCGCCTTGATCAAAAATTGATTGTAGTGCGCCTCGCTGAGTGCCGCGACGCGCTGTTCGCGAGTGGTAAAGCGAATGGGCTCCACCGTTTTGATCCGAAAGGGCTCAATGATTGTGTTGAATTGCATGGGGCGTTTTGGCGGAACGCTAGCCGCTTCCGAATCCTGACGGCGACCCTAAACCCCACGCGGGCCGTGAATCAGAAGGAAGGCAGAGACACAAAAAAAGCCCCGCTGGTTGGCAGGGCGAATCTTGAGGGTGTAATTTGCGTTAGGGCAAATTGACGCCATAGCGCTGCAACGAGCTGCCTTCGATGCGGTGCAACGAAGCGTAGGAATTGCGCAACGCCACGCGGGACGAAAGTTCGTTCACGCGGGCCGTTTCAAGGTCGTTTTGGGCTTCGAGCACGCGACGCGAAGTGGACAGACCGGCGTCGAAGCGGGCTTTTTCGAGTTCGTATTGTTTCTCGCTCAACTCGCGGGCTTGGGTCGAGATTTGCACGCTTTCGGCGTTGGTTTCGACAGCGCGAACGGCGCTGCGCACTTGTGCTTCGATACCTTGTTCGAGGGAACGGATCGACACTTCCTGCTGCGAAACTGCGGCGAGCGCTTGGCGATTACGCGCCTTATTACTGACTTGGCCCCAAGGAAGTTTGTAGGCGATGTCGACTTGCCAGGAAGACTTGTCGCGATCGAACGTGCCACTGTAGGCGCCGGAAGTGTTGCCTGCGGCAAAGGAATTGAAACCAACTGCGGCGCCGACACTGAGGTCACCCTTCTGGTTGCTCTTCGCGACTTTCGAATCGATGCGCAATTGATCGAGTGTTGCCACGGCGGCTTGTAAATCGGGTTGGTTGCGTTTCGCCGCATCATAGGAGGAGGCGAAAGTCGGGATCATCATGGCAGAGGCGGGCAGGCTCACAGCTCCGAGTTGGCCGTCCAATTCGAATTGGCTGATAAGCGCGAGCAGGACTTCCTCGTTGTCGCGGGCGACTTGGTTAGCGAGGAGAACGCCGCGGCGGGCGTTGGCGACGCCGACGTCGGCTTGCAGCACATCGAGGTCTGTCGCGACGCCGGTCTGGCGACGGGTTTTGGCTTCATCGAGCAGCCGCTCAGCGAGAGCGAGGGAGAAACGGCGGACTTCAAGCTGCTCCCGCGCAAAGGCCAACGCGTAGTAGGCATTCTCCGTCGATTTGATTACGTCGAGCACGCTGGATTTGAAAACCAGGTTAGCGCGATCAAAACCGATGCGCGCACGATCGAGCGAAGCGCGGTTAACTTCGACGTCAGAGCCGGCGAGGAGTTGTTGGCGGACGCTGACGGTGAGGTCGGCGTTATAGGCGGGATTGACCGTGGGATTGAGGGAAGAATCAGCGCGATCAGTTTTCGTGCTCACGGTCGCCGACGTGCCGGTGTAAAAGCGTTGGGTGACGCCGATGCGAACGTCGCCGGTTTCTAGTTTTGTGCCAGCGACCAAACCGTTTTGCGAGGTGCGCGCCACGCCGTGCGTTGCGGTGACGGACAATTCGGGTAAATACGTGCCGCGCGCGACATCGATTGCCTCCCGGGCGATCTCCGGATTGAAACGGCCGACTTCGAGACTGAAATTCTTTTGGAGCGCACGGGCGACGGCCTCTTCGATGGTGAGGTTGCCCACGGAAGGGGCGGCGGTTTGAGCCGTGAGAGAGAGCGCAGTAGCAAGTAGACCAATTAGGGCGAGGGCGGTGCGACGGAAGTTCATGAGCATTGGTTCAGAAATAGGTTTTGTTAATGGGAGAACACACGGCGACAGCGAAAGTTTTAAGAAATTTCTTATAATACGCTGGGTGCAGACGTGCCCCTTGGGCAAAAGCAGTCTGCAACCGTGGAGCGGTCTCGCAGTCGGAAAATGGGCGGGCGGTCATTCGACTGGATAGACGGTGTCGCCCCAACAAGCGTTACAATTACGGCGCGTCTGGCTGCGAGCGTTTCAGCTCGTCTTCAACCAAGGCGGCAAGGATGGCGCTTTCGTTGGCAGCAGCGGTGTATTGCATCAACTGCTTGCGCACCTCGGCGAAGCGAGCGCTAGACGTGGAAGTGTCGGGCAGCTTCTTCGCGACGACGAAAGTGAATTGGCCATTTTCGCCGGTGGAAACCATTTCAGACAACTCGCCGGCTTGCAGCGTTTGCAGTGCGCCGAAGGCGGCGTAGGGCAAATCTTGCGGTGGCTCACGGAGAGTAAAATCCGCATAGGATTTTACCTCGAGTTTGGCGGCGGCGGCGGCTTCAGCGAAGGATTTGCCGGATTTGACGGTGGTAGAGAGACGTTCGCGGAGCGCCTTGCCGTGTTCGGTAAACTGGCGGCGTTTCTCGCTCTCGGTGAAATCGGCGGCAACACGCGCGCGCGCTTCGTTCAGCATCGGTTTGTAAGCGGGCACGGTTTCCTGCCAAAGCATCACAACAAAACCCTCAGGAGTGGGCAATGGATCGGAGAAGTAGCGGTTGCCGTTGAGGCGATTGATTTGTTCGGCGTAGCTGGCCAACCAAGCGCGATCAGCAGGAGGAGCGTCGAAGGTAAATGGAGCGACATTAACGGCGCTGCGGCGACTAGCCGTGATGAATGCGCCGAGTTCGGCCGAGTTGGCGGCGACTTTTCGTTCGAAGAGTGCGATGGTGAAATCGTTCGCGGCGCGAGAGGCGGCGCGGCGGGAGATATCTTCTTTCATCGCGGCTTCGACTTGGAGACGAACTTTCGGGAAATTATCCGTCACGGCGGTTGCGCTTTCACCGAGGGCGAACGATGGGGCGTTGGAGGCGGCATCAGTCGGAGCGGGGAAGCGGGCGGCGTTGGCGTTGTAATAAGCGCGGGCATCCTGCTCCGAAGGATTGCTCGCGGGAATGAATTCGGTCGCTTTGAACTCGACCAATTGAAGGCGGGCGCGAGCGGGAATGTCGTAACGGAAGGAGTTGTCGTCGTAAAATTTTTGCAGAGCCGCATCCGTCACTGTGACAGAAGGGGAGAAGCTGGCATAATCGATGGAGGCGACAGCAATGCTCCATGTCGTATCGACGCGCTTCAATTGTTCAGCGACGTCGCCGTTCAACACGTAGCCGGGGCCGGCGAGTAGGCGACTGAGGGCGGCGAGGCGGGTGTCATCGCGGAGCACGCGGTTGGCATCGGCGGCGGAGAATTCACGGTTACCTTTGAGTGAATCGGCGAATTGCTGGTAGCGGAGTTGGTCGAAATTGCCGGAGTCGTCCTTGAAGGTGGGCAACTGGGCGATGTGCGCGGCGACTTGTTTCTCATCAGGCACGGGCAAGCCGAGTTGTTGGGCGAGGTGCAGACCGGCGGCACGATTGAGCGCGTATTGCTGCAATTGCGGACCGGTGGCTTGAAATGCGCCTTTGATTTGGGCGCTGAAGCTCGCGTCGCGGAAGATGCGGCGCGCCTGGCCTTCATTGCCAAGGTTGGTGCCGAAAAATTCCTGATTCTGCACCTTGGGACCGGCATTGCCGATGCCCGGAGCAGCGCCGATCGTGAAGACGAACGGGATCGTGATGACGATCAAGAGGAAGAAGAGGAAGAACTTAGTGTGCTTCTGGAAGGTGGTTTGGATCCAAGAAATCATTGAATTAAACCGTTGTCGCTAGGCGGTGGGCCTCGGGGTGTCAACACGTGGTGTCAGTCGGGCCAAAATATCGCTCCGAAGCTGGCACGGGTGAACGTTCGAGAAAATATTTGGCGAGGGGCGGTTATCCTGCCAGCGAAAGGAATGTCGAATCAGTCTTCACTGGAAAAGCCTGCCGCGGCGAGCCGGGCGGTCGAGTGGACTTTGGGCCATTTTTCGCGTCTGCCAGTTGAAAAGAAAACTACGGTGATTCTAGGTCTGCTGGGAGCAGTTACTGCTATTGGGTGGGCGGACTACATTACGGGCATCCAAATGTCTTTTGTGGTTTTCTACGTCGTGCCGGTGGGTTTTGCAGTGATCACTCTCGGTCGGACTGGCGGTGCCATCGTGGCGTGCGCCAGTGTGGGGATTAGGTTTTTAGCGGATTCGACGGGCTATGCAGATGGCTGGTTGGCAACTTGGCTGTGGTGGAATAGTGCCGGTAGCCTGCTGGTTTACTTGGCCATTGTTTGGATGTTGGACGCGTTAAGCAATTTTCAGAAACAACTGGAATATCGAGTGCAAGCGCGCACCGCTGAACTTGAGCAGGAAGTGCAAAAACGACAGGCGGCGCAGCGTGATTTGCTCGAATTGAGTGCGAACGAGCGCGCGTCCATGGGGCACGAATTACACGATCAACTCGGTCAACATTTGGTCGGCACCGCGTTGGCGGCGCAAGTCTTGGCCCACAAGCTCAATACTCGTGATCCTGCGGCTGGACGGGAGGCGCGGCAGATTGCTGACTTGGTCGAGCAGGGCATCGCTCAAACTCGGCAACTCGCGCACGGCATGATGATGACGAGTGTCGAACCGAACCGCTTTGACACCGAATTGGACGAGCTTTGTGCCACTTTGAAACAGCAGTATCCGCGCGTGCATTGTCACCGCCAAGTGGAAGTTTCGCCACTCCTGCGCGACCCCATGATGACGGCGCAACTTTTCCGCATCGCCCAAGAAGCCTTGCGCAACGCGATGAGGCATAGTCGAGCGACCGACGTCTGGCTTTCGGTGGAAGATTTGCGACCGGGGCTCCGCCTGAGTGTGGAGGACAACGGACGAGGGCTGCCGCCACCGAGCGAGCGTCACGGCATGGGGCTCCGGATTATGCAACATCGCGCGGAGCGTCTGGGGACCGAATTTTCCATAACCGAAAGGAAAGGCGGAGGGACTTGCGTGACATGCACCGTTTCTCAGGGCAACCTTGGTTCTTTCTCTCATGCCAAACACGAAGATACGGATTTTTCTCGTTGATGACCATCCGTTGGTGCGCGAGTGGCTCGGTCAATTACTCGCTGGCGAGCCCGATTTCGCCATTGTCGGCGAAGCCGAGGAGCCGGCCGTGGCGTTGGCCGCGATGCGCGAAGCGCCACCGGATATTGCGTTGGTCGATTTGTCGCTGCGCACGGGCACAGGGATGGATCTTATCAAGGATCTGCGCGCGCAATTACCTGACGTGCGCGTGATCGTGCTCTCCATGCATGAAGAGATGTCGCACGTGGAACGAGCGCTGCGCGCCGGCGCTTCGGGCTATGTGATGAAACGGGAATCTACGACACGCATTGTCGAAGCGATTCGGACGGTGCGAGAGGGCAAGATCTATGCAAACCCCGAGGTGATTGCGCGACTCGCGGAGAGAATGGTTGGCCGCCGTGGCGCTTTGGCCGCGAGGTCGGTTGATACTTTAAGCGATCGAGAACTCGAAGTTTTTCGCCGCATGGGCGAGGGGCACGCGACCAAGCGCATTGCGGCGGATCTCGGAGTCAGCATGAAGACCGTGCAAGAGTATCAGGCCCGCATTAAGGAAAAACTATCGCTGGCGGACGCGACGGAATTGCTTCGTGCGGCGGTGCGCTGGACCGAAGGCTTGCTGTAGGCGACTCCTTTGTCCGGCGAGGCCCGACTTATTTTCCCTCTTTGGCCCGACAGACAACTGCGCGCAAATCCAGTATGGTCGCCACGTGTGTTGGGTTACCTACACCAATAGTAAGCGTTACATCTAGACCCTAAGTGCCGCACGTCCGATCGTTCAGCCGGGCGTGCGGTTTTTTTATGCCCGAGATTTTGCCGGCACCGGTGCTTCATCGCCGAATTCGGCAACGAGCTCTTCCAAAGTGCGATCGCCAATCGCACCGGGTAACACCGCCGCGAGTCGCTCGTGGTAATGCGCGAGAATGGGATCGACGCTATCGAGCATTTCACCGCTGGGCGACGCGCCGTAATGCGCAAACGCCCGCTGAAAATCGAGCAACGTCACGCGATTGAGCGGACGCGCCGGTTGGTAGCAATAATTGTTGGGGTCGGCGGATTCGGTCGAGGGGAGCTGTGAAATTAAATTCAGGTCACAAAGTCGATTGAGGCACTCGTTCAGAATTTGCGAGGGGACGTGAATGCGGAGCGATAAGTCAGTTACCGAATACGGGGGCTGGCAGTCTTTGAAACGTCGGGCGACCAACAAAAGCACGAGCAATGACAGGCTCTCTCGGGAAAAAATATTCAGACTGTGCCACGCGGTCTGACTGCTGCGGTAATGCACGTTTTGCACCGCGTAGGTGATTTGGCCGCCCACGAGCACGAAGAACCAGAAAATATACAAACCGAGCATCAGAATCGGCAAAATCCCCAACGAACCGTAGAGGCTTTTCGAAAGCACCACGCGCTTGAAGTAAAGAAAAGCGAGGGTGTTGTTGAGCAACAGCAAGGCCGTGACGATGATCGCTCCGAGTAGTGCGGCGCTCCATTTTACCCGAGTGTTCGGGATTGAGCGATAGAACAGCGTCAGCAACAGAGCGAGCAAGAGCGCCGATGAGGAGGGCAGCATCCACGCAAATATATCCTTCATCTGCGTGCCGAGTGGAATCTTCTCAAAAAACACGCTCATCAACGCGCCCGCCGAGAGCAAGGTGAGCGACGTAAAAAACACGAGCGCCCCGAGGGTGATAACCGTCCAGTAGTAAACGATGCGCGTGAGCCAACTCCGCCCGCGCCGCACGCCCCAGATATCATTGAAGGTGTTTTCAATGGTCGTGAAGAGTTGCACGGCGATAACGAGCAGTGTGAGCAATCCGAGTGCACCCGCCGCACCCGAGCGCGAACTGGAAATGAAATTGTTGATCAACTTAACCAACTCGGGATCTGGCGGCGCTTCGGGAATGATCGCGTCAGTTGTTTGCGTAGCCGCGCGCAATTCCGGCGGCTGAGACTTGCCGGTAGCAATCGAATCCACCCGATCATACTGCGCGACTTGTGGTGCGATGAAACTGATCGCTTGATTCAAACTCCGCGCGAGAATCGCTGGGTCGCGATCACCGAGTGCGAAGCCTGCGATGAGCACCGCCAGTGCCACCATCGGACCGAGTCCGAGCAACGAACTGTAACTCAGCGCGGCCGCGCGTGCCGCGACTTTCAATTCAGCCAATCCCGAAATCGTGATGGAAATAACCCGCAGCAAAGCGAACGCGCGTCCGCGCAATGTGCGATCCCTCGCCGTGCTCGCCGCCCAAATGTCATTTTGCCACAAGCGCGACAAACGCGCGGCGTAGTGTTTGAACGGATTCATCATCGCCGCGTCGCCGACAAATCAAAACAGCGACATCGTGGTCAGCATCGCCATGCCTCCGATTCCCGCCAGCAAGGCCACCGCGAGCGGCAGATAACTGACGAAGATCGTGCAAAAATACAGTCCGAGGCTGCCCGCCAACAATGGCACCACCGCGTGGAAATCACCTTGCGCGGCGAAGAGAAAACCGAGTAAGCCGAGGCCGAAGACCGCCCGGAATCGCACAAAAGGGTAGAGCGAAATGACGCCGAGCAACAGCATCACTCCGACGACGAGATCAATCGCGCCGAGAATAACCAACGGTTTCGCAATCACCTTTTCCAAATCCAGCGCCAAGAGCGCATCGAGACCCGGCAAGATCAACACCACGGCACTAATCAACAGGATCGATGACGCTCCGCGCGTGCCCCAAATGGCCGCCCGCATCATCTCAAGGCTCTTGTCCTTCTTGCCCTTGGTTTCATCCGAGCGGCCTTCCGCGGCATCGAGAAATTGCTGCACGGTAATCGGCGCCTTGCTCTCCGTTTCCTGATTGAGCGGTTTAAATTCCTTATCCTTGAAACTGAGTTTACGTTTCTCCGGCCAAAGCTGTGCCTTCAAATCGGTGTTGGTCGAGAGCTGCAGCCACTGCTCCGTGGTGTTGTCGTAGAAATACGTTTCCGGAGTGACTTGGCCCGCCTCGGCGAGGGAAAGCAATTGCTCGAGATTAAATGGGCCGCGCGCGTCGGTGTCGTTGAGGCCGCGAACGAAATACTCGGGGCCGGAAGAGGTAGATGCGCCGCTCGACATAGTGGGTGCATGTTGCCGCGCACCTTCCTGCCGGCAAGAGCGAAGTGGGCGGCGGAGACTGCCGCCGCGGCGTGCTTACATGCGCTCCAGCGTGCGCAGGCCGAGATGATGCAACCCCGTTTCGAGCGTGATCAGCGCACGATGACAGAGCAGCAAACGGCGGGCACGCACGGCAGGATCATCGACGATGACTTTGTCCGCCGCGTAAAACGCGCTGTAGGCACCGGCCAACTCGTAGAGATAGAGGCAAAGGTAGTGCGGACGCAGTTGATCCGTTGCCAATTGCACGGCATCGGCGAACTGCACGAGCTTGCGCGCGAGCGCGAGTTCCTGCGCAGTCTCCGGCGGCGCGGCGTCGACAACCGGCGGCTGCGCCGGATCGAAACCGGCTTTGCGGAAAATCGAACGCACGCGCGTCACCGCGTAGAGCAGGTAGGGCGCGGTGTTGCCGTCGAGCGCGAGCATCTTGTCCCACGAAAAGAGATAGTTGCTGCTGCGATTTTGCGCGAGATCGGCGTATTGCACCGAGCCGACGCCGACGACGTTGGCGATTTCGCGCCGCTCCGCTTCGGGCAAGTCAGGGCTCTTCGTAGTGACGAGTGCAAAGGCACGTTCGACTGCTTCGTCGAGCAGCGCTTTCAATTTAATCGTGCCGCCGTCGCGCGTCTTGAGCGCCTTGCCGTCTTCGCCGGTGACGGCGCCGAAACTCACATGATGCAACTCCGGTCGACGATAGCCGCGCGCGGCGAACCATTTGTCGACGGTGAGAAAGAGTTGTTCGAAATGATCTGCTTGGCGGAAGTCGGTGAGAATCGCGATGCCGTCGGCGTGGAAGTGTTCCGCGCGGTAGAGCGCGGTCGCGAGATCGGTCGCGGCGTAGTTGCTCGCCCCATCGCCTTTGCGCACGAGAAACGGTTGCGTCTTGAAACGGGCGTGGTCGCGGTGAAACACGACGAGTGCGCCTTCGCTGACTTCGGCGATGCCCGCTTCGGACAACTCGCGATAAACGCGCTCCACCTTGTCGTTGTAGAAAGATTCGCCGAGGACGTGATCGAACTTGATGCCGAGGCGTTGATAAATTTCTTCAAACGCGGCTAGGCTCACGTCGCTGAATTTCTGCCATAGCGCGACGTTCTCAGGATCGCCGTTTTGCAGCTTCACGAGCTCGCGACGCGCTTCGTCGAGTTCCGGCGAGCCATCGGGCGTGGCGGCGTGGCCGAGTTTGTAGATACGTTCGAGTTCTTCGATCGCGTCGGTCGCGAGCGCGTTTTGATCAGCCCAACGTTTGTAGCCGTAAATTAATTTGCCGAACTGGGTGCCCCAGTCGCCGAGGTGGTTGTCGCGAATCACGCGTGCACCGGTGAGTGTAAAGAGACGGCAGAGCGCTTCGCCGATCACCGCCGAGCGCAGATGGCCGACGTGCATTTGCTTCGCGGTGTTGGGCGACGAGTAGTCGATCACCCACGTTTGATTGGCGCGCGCGTGAGCGGCACCGGCGCGCAATTGTTCTTCGCTGGCGAACTGTTGCAACCACACGAGCAACGCGGCGGGTTTCAGGCGAAAGTTGATGAAGCCTGGGCCGGCGAGCGAAGTTTCAAAGTGCGCCAGAACTTCCGGCGCCACCGCGTCGAGTAATTGTTGGGCAAAAGCGCGTGGGTTCTGTTTCTCGCGTTTGGCGTAGGCGAGGGCGCCATTGGCCTGATAATCACCGTGCGCAGGGTCGGCGACGCGGACTTCCGGCTGGAACTCACGATCCGCTACGCCGAGGCGTTGGGCAGCCGCTTGGAGCGCTGCAGCAAGATAGTGGGCGAGGTGAAACGGAAGGTCCATCGTGCCATTGAGAAATTGCGCTTGGTCCTGAGCAAGAAGGATTTTTGCGCGATTGCCGGATGAGGTTTCAGAAGGGGTCGGGGAGGTCAAGTGGGACAAGTTGCCTCACTTTAGGCTTGCTAAAAGACGCAAAACTCTTTGTCTCTCCGAGCTTTGCGCTGGCTGACCTGCAATCAGCTGCGCCTTACCTACTGACCCAATCCATGAGAAAACGTCCCATTCCGACGCGCCGCTTCATTAAACCATCGTTTACTTCACTCATTGAGAAGAAGCGCGACAACGGTGAATTCACCCAAGAGGAGATTCGTTACATAATCGATTCTACTCTCGATGGCGAGATGCCGCAGCACCAACTGGCCGCGCTCCTGATGGCGATTTATTTCGCCAACATGTCCGCGCAGGAAACGGCAATTCTCACTGAGGAGATGATGTTGTCGGGCGAAGTGATCGACCTCTCGCATATTGCGAAACCGAAGATCGACAAATATTCCACCGGCGGCGTGGGCGACAAAACTGCGCTCGTGCTCGCACCGCTCGCGATGGCCAGCGGTGTCGTCGTCCCGATGATGGTCGGCGTCGAACAAAAATACGTGATCAACGCGCTCGACAAACTCGCGGCGATCCCGGGCTTCAAGAGCCACCTCTCGATTCAACAATTCGTCGATCAACTCTCGCGAGTTGGCGGTGCGATTGTCGAGCAGAGCCCGGAACTCGCTCCGGCTGACCAAAAATTCTACGACCTCCGTCTCGAAACGGGCACGATCCCGAGCTTGCCGCTCATCACCGGCAGCGTCTTGTCCAAGAAACTCGCGGAAGGTGCGGAAGGTCTCGTGATCGATGTGAAGTGGGGCAACGGCTCCTTCATCAAGGATCTCGAGCAAGCGAAGCAACTCGCGCGCTCGATGACTCGCGTCGGTCGCTCGATGAAGCGCCGCTGCGTCGCACTTGTCACCGACATGAATCAGCCACTCGGCGATTCCGTCGGCACCGCGCTCGAAATCAAGGAAGCGATTCAACTCCTCAAGGGCGAAGGTCCAGAGGACATGAAGGAACTCGTGCTGAAACTCGGTATGGAAATCGTCCGTCTCGCCGGTGTCGCGGGTTCGACGCTCTCCGCCAAGCAGACGGTGCAACGTCACCTCACCGACGGTTCCGCGCTCGAGAAATTCAAGGACATGGTCAAAGCGCAGGGTGGTGACACGTCCTTCATTGATCATCCGGAAAAATTCCCGACGGCGCGCCACATCCGCAAATTGCCCGCGCCCAAGCGTGGCTACGTGCACACGATCAACGCGTCGTTCATCGCGCGCGGTGTTTCGATTCTCGGTGCGGGCAAAGACAGCCACGGCAAGATCGACCACGCGGTCGGTGTTTCCGAAATCAAGAAAGTCGGCACGCAAGTGAAACAGGGCGAGCCACTGATGATGATTCACTACAACGACGAATCGAAACTCGAGCAGGCGTTGGATTACTTCAAGGAAGCCTACCGCCTCGCGCCGAAGCGTCCGATTCCGCCGCCGCTCGTCGTCGAGCGCGTCGCCTAAAGCGATTCGAACCACTCTCAGACCGCCCTCACTTCGGGGGCGGTCTTTTTATTTGCCGCGCTTGCGCACAAACTGCGCGAGGAATTCTTCTTCGGCCTCGAGCGTGCCGATCAGCACCATCTCGGCGCCTGCGGGCATGATGGTTTCCGGCG
Source organism: uncultured Opitutaceae bacterium (assembly GCA_947085165.1). GTDB lineage: Bacteria > Verrucomicrobiota > Verrucomicrobiia > Opitutales > Opitutaceae > Didemnitutus. The sequence continues at coordinate 21,495 of CAMTVI010000021.1, read as the reverse complement.
GTGGATTGATGACGCGCTTGCCGTTGAGTTCCACGGCGATGACGGTGCAGCCCGTTTCAGCGCGGATCGCCGAGTCGCCGATCGTGCTGCCCGCAAGCGACGGCGGCACGCGAACGGGAAATACGTTGACCCCTTCTGCGAGTAGCAGCGTGTCGCTGCCGCGCAGTTCGTTGAAGATCGAGTTGGCGCCCATCGACGCGTAGGAGAGCACAAGATCGGCGCCGGCGCGGTGCAACGTCGAGACGTTGATCTCGTCCGTGCATCGGCAGATGATCTGGATATTCGGCCGCAGACGCCGGTAGAGAATGGTGAGGAAGATGTTCACGTCGTCGTCGTGCGTCGTGATGATCACACTGGAAGATTCGCGCATGCCGGACTCGACGATTACATCGAGTTCCGCCGCATCGCCGATGATGGCGCGCGTGCGGTCGCGCACGCGTTCGGGAAGTTTCTCGATCATTTTCCATTCGATCTGCCGTTCATCGAGCGCTTCGGCGGTAGCGCGCCCGACCCGACCGCTGCCGATGATCACGACGCGGCTCTCGCCACGCTCGGTGCGCGCCATGAGTTGGTTGTAACGATCAATTTGTTCGGGAGTGCCGGCGAGGACGAGAATGGTGTTGGCGCCGATTTCACTTTCGGGACCAGCGGGGAGAAATACTCCATGGTCCCACAAACCGACGACACTGACGCCGATATCGCCGCGTAATCCGGTGGCGGCAATTTTTTGGCCGACCAACGTCGTGCCGCCCGCGCTGGCTTCTGCGATGTGCAAATCGTCGAGACTGCCAATGCGGTGGGCGGAGGCGTCACGGTCGATCACGCGACGGGCGAGGGCGTGCCCCATCATTAGCTCGAGTCGCAATACGCGCGTAGCACCGGCGAGTTCGAGCGCGTCACGGGCCGACTCGCTGGTGGCGGTGGCGACGATGAGAATGTTCGGCGCGGTCTCGCGCACGGTGAAGGTGACGTTGGTGTTGATGACGTCGGTGCGTGTCGTGACGACCATCGCGGCTTGGTCGACGCGGAGATTGCGATAGGTTTCCGGATCGTTGAATTCACCGAGGACCACCGGCAAATTTTTGTCATGCAACTCCAGCGCCTCTGCAAGGGTGGGGGCCATGATGTAATAGGTGTAGCCGTGCCGCTTCAGGAGCTTGATGAGGTATTTGGTGATCGGGCCATGCCGCGTGAGCAGCACGTGGCGACGTGTTTCAGGCGGCAGTTCGCGGGGCGCTTGCGCTTGGGCCTGTGCTTTCATCCAGGGCGCGTAGAAAAACTCGATGAATGTAAACGGTAGCAACACGAGGAGGAACACCACGCCGGTGATCAAGACGATCAGCGAAAACACGCGGCCGATATCGGTGTGGAAGGTGATGTCGCCGAAGCCGAGCTTAGACATCACGGTCAGCGTCCAGTAAAGACCAGTTAGCCAAGTGTGATTCTGGCCCTCGTGCGCCATGAGGTAATGAAAGGCGATGCTGTAGATCGTGATCAGGCCGAAGAGCACCGCGAGGAGCTTGATAAGGGCAAGCAGGTTGGAACGACTGGTCCGTGTCTCCAAAAACGAAGCAACTACAGCGAGGAGCGATTTCATGCGTTGGCGCACGCTACGCGAGTATCCGCTCGGCTCCAAGCCGAACTCGTGGACTTTTACGCGGAGCACTGCGGGCCGTTGACAAATTTAGGGTTTGTCCCCTTGCGCGGTGCTGTGCCTCATTCCCTTCGCACCGATTGTGGTTAATTATGCAGCAACTCAGTCATCTCTTTGGACAAAATCGTCAGTGGGCCGACCGAATTAGGGCGGGAGACCCGAAATTTTTCCAAAAACTTTCGCGTCAGCAACGACCAGAGTATTTGTGGATCGGGTGCTCGGATTCGCGGGTGCCTGCTAATGAGATCATCGGAGTGATGCCCGGTGAGGTTTTTGTGCATCGGAACATTGCGAATGTGGTCGTGCACGCGGACTTGAACTGCCTTTCGGTAATTCAATTCGCCGTCGAGGTGCTCAAAGTAAAACACATCATGGTGGTTGGGCATTACGGTTGTTCGGGTGTCCTCGCTGCCCTCAACGGCACGCGAGTAGGTTTGGCGGACAACTGGCTGCGGCATGTGCAGGACGTGAAAGGGAAGCACACCCTTTGCTTGCAAGAACTCGATAGTGAAGCCGAGAGGTCTGCCCGACTGTGCGAACTCAACGTGATCGAGCAGGCCGTAAATGTCTGTCAGACCACGATATTGCAGGACGCCTGGAGTCGCGGCCAAGACGTCACCGTGCACAGCTGGATTTACGGATTAAAGGACGGACTGCTGCGCGACTTGGGAATCTCGGCCGGCAGCACGGAAGAGTCTACGCGTAACTACCTGAGCGCAGTAAAAGAAGTCATCCGCCAACGTTAGCGAAGTTGCGCAGTGCGGCGGAGGCGTGCCGCTACGAATTTCGCGGCAGTTTGCTTTTTCATGGGCAGTTGGACGGTCGTGCCTGTGCATCCAGGAAGGGCCGTTTGGAACGGCCGATTTTTTCGGGTGCGCGAAGGCAGCTCTGCGCCGCGCTAGCGTGATTAGGCATTGACTAGGGGGCTCCCGTGATGTTCATTAGTGGATATTAAGTTCATTAGTGAACGCAACTGCGGCAATACCCCTCGTTTCACCCCATATTAAGCGCTCTCGCGCCATTTACTCATGATTGGACTGTGTCACCGTGCTTTGTTTTCTTGGAAATTGTCGGGTTGGGTCGCGCCAAAGCTGCGCGAATTACTTGGCGTGATTTTTTCGCTGTGTGTTAGCGTGGCTATGCCCGCCAGCGTCAGTGTCGTGTCCAACGGCGCGAGTTCCGCCACGGTTTACAGCCTGAGTGGAGCGGCCTACGCGCAGGATTTTAATACGCTGCCCAACTCCGGCACTTTTACTTGGAGCAACAACAGCACGCTGCCCGGGTGGTATGTGGTGACGAGTGCCGGGACTTTCAATGCCACGGCCGTAGTCAGTGATGGAGTCTCGAACCTCGCGGACCTGACCATCGCCAGCGTGGGCAGCAGCGGCAGCAGTGACCGGGCGCTAGCCCATCATACTCGTGTCGTGACGACCCCGACCTACGTCGGACTCGGATTCACCAATGATTCTACGCGCGAACTAAATTCGTTTTCCCTCACTTACACACCGGAACAATGGAAAGAAGGCACCAACCAGCGCACCCTTACTTTCACGGTCCAATACCGCATCGGGGCTAGTGCCGCCGACCTCAATTCCAGCACAGGTTGGACGACGATTTCCGGCTTGGGGTTCAGTTCACTCAATGGTTCTGTCGGCGCCACCGCAACTCTCACTGCGAACGCGGTTGCTGTCAGCGTTCCTGCCGGTTCAACGATTTGGTTTCGCTGGGTCACGGCCAATGACGCCACTGCGGCAACCAGCTCGCATGACACGATCGCCATTGATAACGTCAGTGTCTCATTCGCGGCGCTGTCCGATGGCAGTCCGACCATCACCACCCAGCCGGTCTCACAATCTGTCACTGTCGGCGCGAACGTGACTTTCAGCGTCGTCGCGAACGGAGATCCGACGCTCACTTACGTGTGGAAGAAAGGCGCGGATGTCATCGCCAACGCGAATTTGGCCTCGCTCGCTCTGACCAACGTCCAAGCCGCCGACGCCGGCAGCTATACCGTCGAGGTCACCAACAGCAAAGGCACCGCGATCAGCGTCGCGGCAACGCTCGGCGTTTCCGTGCCCGTCGCCCCCTCCATCACGACGCAGCCAGTTTCGCAGACGGTTGATGTTGGCACTGACGTCACATTAACCGTCATCGCCACCGGCTCAGCACCGCTCAGTTACCAGTGGAAGAAGGGCGAGAGCACCATTCTCAATGCCACCTCGTCTTCGCTCACACTCACCGGTGTTCAAACTGCGGATTCCGGTGATTACACCGTCCAGGTAAGCAATGGCGTCGGCAACGCACTCAGCAATGTGGCCACTCTCACGGTGCAAGTTCCGCCGCCGCAGGCCCCAGCCATCACTACGCATCCGCAGACTCAGACAGTCTCGGTCGGCACCAACGTCACTTTGTCTGTCGTGGCGACCGGCACCGCGCCGCTCGCTTACCAGTGGCAAAAAAATTCGATCAACATCCCCAACGCTATCTCCAGTTCTTTGGTGCTGAACAATGCGCAGGCCGCCGATGCCGGCAGTTACCGTGTGATTGTGAGCAACGGCGTTAATCCTTCTGCGACCAGCAATGCCGCGACTCTGACAGTGGCAGCCAGCCTGCCGCTTTCCTCATTTAATCTCACCGGTTTCGCCACCGTGGGCACGGGCACCACCGGCGGCGGCGTCATCCCCGAAACCGATGCCGCCTATCGCAAGGTCAGCACTCCGCAGCAATTCGTGCAGGCGATCATCGATTCCAACAAGACTGCCGGGGCCGTGAAAGTCATCGAGATCATGAACGATCTGAACATGGGCTGGAACGAAGTCGGCGCCACCGTCCGCGCCCTCTTGAGCAATCCTCTGCGTGCGCACGCCACGCCCAAGTTGCACCCCACGCTGATTACGTCGGGCGTCAGTTTGTTGGATATCAAGGCCAAGAGTCCCCTCACGATTTTTTCCGCCAACGGCGCCACCATCAAGCACGTCAATTTCAACATCAAGGGCACGTCCAACATCATCATTCGCAATCTCAAATTTGATGAGTTGTGGGAATGGGACGAGGCCTCCAAGGGCGACTACGATTCCAACGACTGGGATTTCATCACCATCGCCAACGGCGGCGATGTCTCCAACGTCTGGATCGACCACTGCACCTTCACCAAGTCCTATGACGGCATCGTCGATTTGAAGGCCGGCGCGTCGAACATCACATTCTCTTGGTGCCGCTATATCGGGGATGATGGAGCCACCAATCCGAACAGCCACGTGCGCATCCAGCTCGCCGCTTTGGAGGCCACCAAAAGTTCCCACACTGGCTACCGCTTCCTCCGCGACACGGTCGGATTCACGATCGATGAAATCGCCGTAATCGTCCAAGGCCAGGATAAGGGTCACTTGATGGGCGCCAACTCGCTCAAGGCGGAAAACGCGCTCCTCACCGCCACTTTCCATCACCAGTGGTTCAAAAATGTTTGGGACCGTGTCACGCCGCGCCTCCGTGGCGGCAACGTGCACAACTACAACATCTACATCGACGACAACGTTGCGCTGCAAGCCCGCCGCATGCGCGATGCCAAGGTCGCGTTGCTGAGCACCAGCGTGCAGAATTCGTTCAACAACGGCAGTCCCTACAAACTCCGTCCCTTCCTCAACGGCACCATCTCGACCGAAAACGGCGCCATCCTCGTCGAAAAATCCCTTTACTCGGACTGCATCACGCCGCTGCGCAACAATCAGACCGACCCCACGAACTCCGCCTACACCGGCAAGATCATGGCGTTGGATACGATCTACTCGTTCAATAACGTCGATGGCAGCACCACTGTCGTGCGGGGCAACAGCACCGACAGCGGCAATCCGCTCGGACCGTTCCAAGCCACGATCATTCCGTTTTCTTGGAGTCTCCCCACCAACCAATTGCCTTACACGATTTCGGCGATGGATGATCCCGCGCAATTGCCCGCGATCCTCGCGGTCGGCACCGGTGCCGGTGCCCTGACTTGGAGCAAGGACAACTGGCTCCGCACGGCTTACGTGGAGTCCACCACCATCCCGCCGTCGATCGTGGCTCCTCCCCAATCCGCGACGATCGCCACTGGAGCTGACGCGACATTTATTGTTCAAGCCGCTGGTAGTGCGACGCTGACCTATCAATGGAAGAAGGGTGGGGTGAATCTCGCGGATGACACCCGCATTTCCGGAGCGACGTCCTCCGTCCTCACGATCTCCGGAGTCACCAACGGCGATGCCGGCAACTACACGGTCACCGTGACGAACGGCAATGGCAACGTCACCAGCGCGGCGGCCGCACTCACCGTGGTCGCTCCGACTGCTCCTTCGATCACGGCACAGCCCGAGCCGCAAGTGGTGTTGTCCGGCCACGGCGTCCAGTTCTCCGTGACCGTCGCCGGTAGCGCACCCTTCTCGTATCAGTGGAAGAAGAACGGCCAGGATGTCGTCGGTGCCACAGGCGCGATTTTTGAGATCGAATTCACGCAAGAAACGGATGCCGGAAATTACAGCGTCGTCGTGAGCAATCTCGCCGACACGGTGACCAGCACGAGCGTGAGCCTGACGGTGACTTCGGCGACCACCGCCCCTGCCGTCTCCGCCGCTTCTTCGGTCGGTAATAACGGCTTTACCGCCAACTGGACCGCGGTGGAGGGAGCTACGAACTACCTCCTCGATGTGTCCAACAGCAGCACGTTCGCCACCTTCGTGCCCGGCTATCAGGACTTCTCCGTGGGCGACGTGCAACAGCGCGCGATCACCGGCCTCACTTCGGCCACCGCGTATTATTACCGCGTCCGTGCCGTCGGTCCGAACGGCACGAGTGCCTCTTCATCTACGATAACAGTGACGACCAGCGGTCCGGTCACCACGAGCATCGATAGCTCGCTGTTGACATGGTATCAGACAAGGACGGCCGACACCGTCACGCTGAACACGACGGCGAAGACCGTCACATTTACTGAAGGTCAGACCTCCGCATCGAGTTACGTCACGCATTTACCGTCAGCCGTGAATCTCGCGGTCGGGCAAACGATGACCGTCACGATTACCTTCGAGACCGGCGCGAATGCCAAATCGGTGACGAACGCGTTGCGCTTCGGTCTATTCAACTCGAATGCCACCCGCATCACCGCGAGCGCGAACACCGAGACCAATGCCGTCTTCAACGACGACACCGGCTACGTGGCCTCCTACAACTTCGACACCGGCGTCGGCACGCTTTACAGTCGCATCCCTGGTGGCACCAATTCGACGCTGATGGGCTCGACGGCGGCAGGCCTTTACTTGAGCGCCAGCGCCTCGTTGCTGAGCGGCACACCCGCACCGATCAGTTCCTCCTCAGCCTACACGCTGACACTTACTCTCGCGCGGCAGCAGTCCGCGATGACGTTTACAGCGCGACTCAACGGCGGCAACACCGTCGATTACCTCTTGAGCGGCACCGATAGCGCCACTCCCTCGTTGGCGACGGCGAGCTTCGACCAATTCGCTCTGCGCATCGCCGGCGGCACCAATTCGATCGATAATCTCAAGCTCACTGGCCTCCAATTTGCCGTCGAGGAAACGTCCGTTCCGAACCAGCCGCCCGTCATTACGCTGCAGCCGCAGACGCAGACCGTCTCAGTCGGCGCCGCGGTGACGCTCAGCGTTTCCGCCACCGGCACAACGCCCTTCACTTATCAATGGCGCAAGAACGAGCAGGCGATCAACAACGCCAACTCGGCCACCTACTCTATTCCCAGCGCAGCGACCACCGATAGCGGAAGCTACGATGTGTTGGTCACGAACTCGCTTGGCACCACGCCGAGCTCCGTCGCCACGTTGACCGTGACGCAACCGATGCCGGCTCCTGTTGCCGCCTCCGCCACTGCCGTGGGCAATAACGGATTCACCGCCAACTGGTCCGCCGCCGCGGGTGCCACCAGCTATCGTCTCGACGTCTCAACGAGTAGTTCATTCGGCTCGTTCGTTGCCGGCTACCAGAATCTCGACGTGGGCAACGTGCTCAACCGCGTCGTTACCGGCCTCACGTCGGGCACCGCCCACTACTATCGTATCCGTGCAGTCGGTTCGAACGGCACGAGTGTTTCGTCGTCGACGATTTCAGTCACGACCACCGGTCCGGTCACCACGAGCATCGATGGCTCGCTGTTGACGTGGTATCAGACACGGACGGCCGACGCCGTCACGTTGAACACGACGGCGAAGACTGTCACTTTCACCGAGGGCCAGACCTCCTCGTCGAGTTACATCACGTATTTGCCGTCAGTCGTGAATCTCGCGGTCGGGCAGACGATGACGATGACGATCTCATTCGAGACCGGAGCGAACGCCAAGTCGGTGGCAAACGCGCTGCGTTTCGGTCTGTTCAACTCGAACACCACACGCGTTTCCGCGAACGCGAACACGGAGACCAACGCCGTCTTCAACGACGACACCGGTTACGTGGCCTCCTACAATTTCGACACCGGCGCAGGCACGCTCTATAGCCGCATCCCGGGTGGCACCAACTCGACGCTGATGGGCTCTACGGCGACCGGACTTTACCTGAGCGCCGGTGCCTCGGTGTTGAGCGGCGCTCCCGCACCGATCATTTCCTCATCGGTCTACACGCTAACGATTACCTTGTCGCGTCAGGAAGCGGCGGTGGTGTTTACGTCACGACTCAACGGCGGCAACACCGGCGATTACCTCTTGAGCGGCACCGATGGCTCCACTCCCTCGGTGGCGACGGCAAGCTTCGACCAATTCGCTTTGCGCATCGCCGGAGGCAGCAACTCGATCGACACGCTCAAACTCACCGGCCTCCAATATGCCGTCGAAGCCACACCGGTCGCCCCCACGGGCTTCGTGGCGTGGCTGCAGCAACACTTCACCGAGAGCGAGCGGAACAATCCCGCCATCAGCGGCGTGGCCGCGTCGCCGCTCGGCGATGGCGTGCCGAATTTGTTGAAGTATGCCCTTGGTCTCGCCCCGCTCAATGCGTTGCCCGGCAATTGGCACCAGACCGAATTTATCGCGGGCGGATGGGTCTTCATCTACCAACGTCCCGCCGATCGCCCGGATGTCACCTATCAAGTCGAGGTGACCACCGATCTTGCCTCGTGGACGACTAACGGTGTCGCGCACGAACTCGAGTCGAGCAACGGCGGCAGCCAGACGTGGCGCGCCATCTACGTCCCGCCAGTCGGTGTCGGACAGGCGTTCTTCCGCCTCCGCGTCACCCGCTAATTGCCGATTTTTCTCATCCCCAGCACTACTATGAAAAACACCCACCCAACTCACGCCGGCGGCATCTGGTTCGCTCGGCTTCTCCCATCGTTCGCCGTAGCCCTTGTCGCCAGCTTCGCACTGAGCGCGTCCATTGCTTCAGCGCAAACTCTGCTCACCAACCCTGCAGACGTCACTTGGTTCAAGAGTCGCTCGCTCGACACCATCACTCCGGGCGCCTCCAATGTGCTCTTCGCTGAAGGTCAGGGTAGTGGATCGACCTTCATCATGAATTTCCCGACGGCTAATGTTGCCGTAGGTCAGACTCTGACGGTTTCGCTGTCTTTCACGACTGGCGGCACGGTCAATAGTGGCACGAGCAACTCGTTCCGCTTCGGTGTGTTCAATAACGGCGGCACGCCAATCGCGGCGAACTTCAACAGTAACAGTCCGGGCGCGTCGGAGTTCACCAACGACTTCGGCTACATGTTCCAGCACAACTTTAATGGTGCTTCCAGCTTGGGCATGTATGCGCGTGATCCTGGCGCCGGCGCGATGCCGAATACGCTTTTATCAACCACTGCGAGCCCTGGCTGGTTGAGCATTACTTCGGAAACCACAGGCACGCCGGCTCCTGTTGCAGCTTCGACCTTCTACACGATGACGCTTTCGTTGGCGCGCATTGACGGTGGTTACACGTTTTCCTCGCTGCTGAACGGCGGAGCCACATCGGAATACGTCCGCACCTTGACCGATACGACTTCCGGCTCCATCGGCCTCGCGTCGTTCAACTCGTTCGCCTTCTACGTCAACGGCGGCAACGCAGCCATCAGCGCGATCGATATCTCCGCGATGAACATCAGCGTGGCGACTTCGGCGATTCCGGAGCCATCCACCTACGCCGTGCTCGCCGGTCTCTGCGCCCTCGGCCTCGTCGCCTACCGCCGCCGTCTCGCGGTGCGCGCCTAATTTTCAGGCAACCCATCGTTCGAATTCTCTCCCCTCAAAATATTTGGAACACCCAAAACCATGAAAATTACTCACCACACTGCCAGCGGGTTTCTCGCTCTGCTGGCTTCCGGGACGCGGCCAGTCGGCCTTGGCCTGTTTGCGTTAGCGATGGCCGTCGCCGCGCAGGCTCAGGTCCTCGTCAACGACCTGATGAATAACACGGATCGTGCCACCCAAAATCTGCCTTCAGAAATCGCGTGGTATAAGGGCGGTGGGACGAATGTTACGATGACCCCATCAGCGTCTGGCATGGTTTTCACCCGGGCGGATGCCGGAACTTCCCGACTGATCGCGGGCAACTTTGTGAACAGCACCGCCGGACATACCCTATCGGTTGGTGATACCTTAAGGATGGATTACAAATTCAGCGCCAGCGTGGTTCCGTCGGGCAATGCGTTCAATACCGACAATCGCCTTGGTCTTTTCAGCTTTGCTAACTCGGCCAATCGGATGGCAGCGGACAATTCTTCCGCCAATGGTCCCAGCTTGGTGAATGTTGGAGGTTATGCGGTATTTTTTCACATCTCCGACTCGCTCGCTGCCGCACCGTTTACGCTCCATAAGGTTGCAGCCGTGCCAACCACCATGAGCTCCGCAGCGAGCTTCACCGCGTTGTCGAGCCCGACTACGCTGGTCTCGGGAACAGGAAAAGTCCTCACCAGCGGCGCCGTGTATACCCTTCGCATGGAATTGAACTATGCGAGCGCGAGTCTGATGAACGTTACCGTTTCATACCTCGATTCGCTCAGCAATGTGGTGGCGTCGGTGACCGCATCAGACTCATCCGGCATCGTCGGCGCGTTCGATTCATTCATGTATCGTGCTTCCGCGCATGCGAGTTTCGGAGCCGCCCAGAATATTACAGGATTCAGCGTGACCGCCATCCCCGAGCCTTCCACCTATGCCGCGCTGGCCGGGTTGGCCGCGCTGGGATTGGTTGCTTACCGTCGTCGTCAGACGCGGAAGGCGGCTTGAGCAATTTGTTCCTCTTCACGAAAAACCCGCGGCTCGCGCCGCGGGTTTTTTTGAATCGAAATTCGTTTCGGCGCACGAGTGGCGCGCCACGGGGCGCTTAGGCGCGGCCCATGTAGGAACCGTCGCTCGTGCTGACGCGGATGATTTCGCCTTCCTTGATGAAGAGCGGCACATTCACGACGAGACCGGTTTCGCAGGTGGCGGGCTTTTGCACATTGGAGGCGGTGTCGCCCTTGATGCCTTCGGCACTTTCCGTGACCTTGAGTTCGACCGCCGTCGGCAGGTCGATCGTGACTGGAACTTCGTTGATGAAAAGCACTTCGGCTTTGCCGTTGGCCACGAGGTAATTCTTGGAGTCACCAATCATCGTCGCGGTGAGTTCAAACGATTCAAAGGTCTCCGGATCCATGAAGGTGAACGAATCGCGGTCAGCGTAGCTGAATTCCAGCGTGCGGCGATCCGTCGGCAACACTTCGACGGTGTCGGAGGAGTTGAAGCGCTGTTCCAGCGTCTTGCCGAAGCGCAGATTGCGCATCTTGATCTGCACGAACGCCCGCAAATTGCCCGGCGTGCGGTGCTGGGTTTCCATCACCAAATGCGGCTCGTTGTTGAACTTAATGACTTGGCCTTTGCGGATATCGTTGGCTGCGGGCATGACTTATTCGGATACAGTGTTGAAGTTGGGAAGGGGTAAGGAATACGGGGCCGGATTTCCCTCTGTCAACTGCCGTCTCGCACCGGCGCCAGAGGGAGGCGAACCTGCCGACACTCGCGCGCGACGTGCCATCTCCAAGCTTGTCATTTCCAAGCACTCTCCGGCATCTTCGCCTCACATACATGAAGCAACGCACCCTCTTGCGTGAAGTCTCCATCAAGGGCAACGCCCTGCACACCGGAGATGCCGTGCACCTGACCTTTAAACCGGCGCCGAAAAACCACGGCATCGTCTTCAAGCGGATGGACCTCCACGGCCATCCCGAAATCAAGCCGCGCGTCGATCTTGTGACTGACCTCGTGCGCGCCACCACGATCCAGCAGGGCCACGCCAAAATTCACACCGTCGAACACGTGCTCAGTGCCCTCAGCGGCTGCGGCATCGACAATCTCCTGATCGAAATCGACGCTGGCGAACCGCCAATCATGGACGGCTCCGCGCGCGAATTCGTCAAAATGATCCAGCAGGGCGAACCCGTTGAACAGGACGCCGAACGCGAATACTTTGTTCTCACCGAGCCGATCTCCGTTTCCAAGGGCAACTCATCCGTTATCGCGCTGCCTTTCGACGGCCTGAAAATTTCCTGCACCAGCGCCGACGATCGCGGCATCCACACGCAGCATCTCTCGCTCACGATCGACCCCGACGTTTACATCACGCAGGTCGCCGCCTCGCGCACCTTCACGGTTTACGAAGACATCGAAGGCTTGCTCAAACTCGGCAAAATCAAGGGTGGCTCACTGGATTGCGCCGTTGTCATCAAGGGCGACAAAATCATTTCGAAGGAGCCGCTCCGCTTTGCTGACGAGTTCGTGCGGCACAAGATTCTCGATCTCATCGGCGACATCACGCTGCTCGGCATGCCGCTCAAGGCGCACATCGTCGCCACGCGCCCCGGCCACGCGATCAACGCCGAACTGACCAAGCTACTCCTCGAAAAAGTTGAAGCGTGGCGCCAAGGCGGCAAGAAGCCCACCAAGGTCACGCCGCTCAAAGCGGACATCACAACAGAATCCGCTCTCGATATCCGTCGTATCCTCGACACGTTGCCGCACCGCTATCCGTTCGTCATGATCGACCGCGTGGTGGAAATGGCCGACGACACGCTCACCGCAATCAAGAACGTCACAATCAACGAACCGTATTTTCAGGGTCATTATCCGGGAAATCCGGTGATGCCGGGCGTGTTGCAAATCGAAGCCATGGCGCAAGCCGCCGGAATTTTGCTGCTGCGCCGCACGAAGTTGGACACGAAAACCGCGCTCTTCATGAGCTGCGACAAAGTCAAATGGCGCAAACCCGTGCGGCCCGGCGATCAACTCAGCATCAAAGTGAAACTCACCAAAATCCGCGGCGCAGTCGTGTGCGCCGAAGCGGAATGCAGTGTCGGCGGCCAAGTCGTCTCCTCGGGCGACCTCATGTTCGCCTTGGTCGATACCAGCCAGATGGACTGACCATGGCGGCCACGATTCATCCCACCGCCATCATTGAGGACGGCGCTCAGCTCGGCGCCAATGTCTCGGTTGGCGCCTACGCTTACGTCGGCGCGCAAGTCGTGCTCGGCGACGGCTGCCATCTGCATCATCACGCCAACGTCGAGGGCCGCATCACGCTCGGCAACGAGTGTGAGGTTTTTCCGTTCGCCTGCATCGGCACCAAGACGCACGATCTCAAATTCGCCGGAGGCGTGCCCGGCTTGATCGTCGGCGCGCGCAATGTCTTCCGCGAATACGTCAGCGTGCACGCCGCGACGAAAGCGGATGAGTTCACCCGCCTCGGCGACGACAACGTCCTCCTCGCTTACTCGCACGTCGCGCACGATTGCGTGATCGCCAACCACCTCGTGATGAGCGCGCAGTCGGCGTTGGCCGGGCACGTGATTGTCGAGGATCACGTCAACATCGGTTGGGGCGTCGGCGTGCATCAATTCTGCCGCATCGGCGCCAATGCGATGCTCGGCGGCATGTCGAAAATCGTGCAGGATGTTCCTCCGGGGATTATCGCGGATGGCAATCCCGCCATCGCGCGCGCGATCAACAAAGTCGGACTCGAACGCCAAGGGCACACGCCGGAGATGATTGAGGCGGTGAAGCACGCGTTCCGCATTTATTTCCGCGGTGGTTTCAATCGCATGCAGGCCATCGAGCAAATGCAGGCGCACGAACTCGCGGCGACGCCCGCATTTCAATCGTTCTTGCGCTTCGTGATGCAGGCCGAACGCGGCGTTATCGCCGGTCGCTAACGCGGTTCTTGGAATAGCCGCGCTGCCGAGAGTAGTCGCGAACGCCTAGAGTGGGGGACAGCCTGTCCGGTGTTGTAGCCGCGAGCGCCAGCGAGTGGATTCGGTCTGTCCGGCGTTTTGCGGATCCTGCCGCAACCACCGGGAGCGGAGAAAAGTCGCTCAAGCGCTTTTAAACCACTCGCTGGCGCTCGCAGCTACGAGCTGGCGCTTGCGGCTACTCGATGCCGCTCGCAGCTACGAAATACCGCTCGCGGCCACTTTATCCTGCCCACTTCACGACGGTCCTGTTTCCGCTCTCACCGAGCGTTGCCGTAGTGCATCAGCGCGGTAGCTCGCCGAGGCGGCGCAACAGGTCGTAGGTGTAGAGACCCGAGTGATGGCCGTCGCTGAAATGGAAACAGATGGCGTAGTTGCCGACCTTTTCCCAATGCTTCACTTCAACACCGATGTGACTCTTCGGCGCTTCGCCGCCGTATTTGTGGCCGAAGATATCTTGTTCGCCGCGCACTTCTGCGCTGGGCGAGGCTGCGCGCAACGTGGCAAACGTGATGTAACTTTCCTGACCGTCGCTCCAGCGGAGAGCGACTTCGGAGCCGATGAGTTGCACGTCAAGTGGGTGGAGGGTGTCCATGGCAGTGCCGCACGCTTTCCCGAAATCACCGGAAAGGAAAGCTCGGAAACCGCCGCCGCCTCACGGAGCGATGGCCGTGACGGTCGCGGCGTGGCCGGGGATGAGGTAGCGCCGGGCAAAGGCGTTCAGTTCCTCGCGCGTGATGGACTGATAGTCGGCCGTGCGCCCGAGCGGCAGTTGCATCGACCACGGCTGACTCGCGACGTAGGGCAGCACGTAGTAGAGCCAGTAGGCATTGTTGCGTAGTTCCTGATCCAGCGTGGCGATCCGCGGTTGGTAGACTTGGTCGAACTCGTCCTGCGTGATGCCGCGCTTGGCTAAGTCATCCGCGGTCGCGTGAATGATCGAGGCGACTTTGCGCGCCAACGCGGGCTCCACCACCACCGCAGTGTGCAGGTAGCCATCGGTGGGCCACTCCGTGCTTTGCCAAAGGTCGGTGGCGGGAGAGTAGGTGGCGCCGAGTTCCTCGCGCACTTTTTTGAGCAGGCGATTGTGGATGATGTTGCTCAGCATCCGCACGCGCCGTGGATCTTCGATCGGGCGGGTAACCTGAAACGGCCACGCGACAGCGACGCTGGCTTTGCTGATGCGATTTTGCAGGGTAATGACCTCCGCGACTTTCCGCTTCACTGCCGTCGGACGCAGCCGCGCCGCGATGTCCTTGCGTTCCGGTCGCGCCGGCAACGTCCCAAACGTGCGCGCGACGCCATTGATCGCCTCCTCCACGTCGATGTCGCCCGCGATTGAAATATCGAGCGGCCCCTTTGCGAGAATCGGTTCCATCCACTCACGAATTTCGGCGGCGCTGTGACGAAACACATCATCAGCGTTCGGCAAACCGTAACGTCGATCGTTGTTGTAAACGACGCGCGGGAGGAAGGCGGCGGTGAATTGCTCGGGGTTGTTCACCACCGCATCGTAGTGACTGCGCAATTGCACCATGGCGGAAAACATCGGCGGCTCGCGGAAGGCGGGATCATTGATGATGGCGGCATTCAATTGGAGCAGCCGCGCGAAGCTCGCCTGGCCCGTCCAACCCCAGAACGAGTAAGTATCTTCCTCGATCTGAAAATTGAGCCCGAGCGATTCACCGGCGAGCAACCGGTTCAGCGCGTTCTCGTCGTGTTTGCCGATGCCACCCGCCACGAGCGTCGTCGCGGCGGCGACACTGATACCGATTTTGGCCGGCGGTTCATCAGAGCGGCCGTAACCGACGCGCACCCGCGTGTAGATGCGGTTGAGTTCGTAATCCGTGCGCTTCACCGAGAGCCGCACGCCGTTGGCAAATTCAACCGTGTGCAAATCGACGGCCTCGTGATACTCGCGGCGTTTGATTTCACCCGGCTCAGCGGCGAATTCGTAGGCAAATGTTTCCGTCGCGACGGATTCTTCCTCGGCGAGAGGCATCCGGCTGCTGCTCTGAAAAATCGCCGTAATTTCACTCTCCTCCACCCCAGCATCGTCGGTGCCGAAGATGACAAGTTGCCGCGCTTGCCCGGGCCAGGCCGCGCGAAGCGCATCGTGACACGCCTGCGGCGTCAACGTGGCGACGGCTTCGCGCACGACGTCCCAAGTTTCCGTCGGCGACGTCGACACGAATCCATTTTCGATGGCTTGGTGATAGCTTTGCGCGAGTGCGACGGACGAAATTTTCTGCATCGAGCGGATGGCTTCGGTGTAACTGTTTTCGAAGCGCACCTTTTGCTCGACGACTTCGCTCTCGGTAAAACCGTGCGTCAGCGCACGGCGCAATTCTTGTTCGAGTGTCACGACTCCACGCCGCCACATGCCGTGCCGTGTATCCATGCGCAAGAGGCCGATGTCGGCAAATTGCAGAAAATCAAACCACGCCGCCTGCGACTGACCGTATTCCATCGGATTGGAGCGGGAGACGCGTTGGAGCCGCTCGTTGAGCATCGCGTAGCCTGCGGCCAACGCGATCGTGCTCCGTCGTGATATCGCGTCATCAATCGGCGAGCGGTTGGGCAACACAGAGTGCAGCGCAACAGTCATGCCTCCGGCTTGAGGCGTGGAGAGAAAGCGAGCGATGGGCTGATCGGGTAACTGCAACGCGCCCGGCGGTGGCTCGGGTGGCATCGGCTCGTTGGGCTCAACCATATTGCCAAAATGCTCGGCAATCAGCGCCGTCAATTTCTCGGCAGGCAAATCGCCGACGGCGATTACGGTCATGCGACTCGGGCGATACCAACGACGGTAGAAGGCACGAAGCGAATCCACCGTCGCCACTCGCAGCGAGGCGGGGGTGCCGATCACGGGTCGCGTCGCGATGCGCGTGCCGCCGTAGAGGAACTGCTCCATTTCCCGACTAAGGTCCTTTGCGGTCGTGGTGTGGGCGAGGCGCTCACTTTCGACGATACCAAGCTCTTTTTTCAAACGCTTCGGGTCGAACGTGACATGTTCCGACCACTCGCGCAGCACGCTGAAGGCCTGCGCGAGCGACTTCGGATCGTTTCGCGGCACGTCGAGTTGGTAGAACGTCGAGTTGTAACCGGTGAAGGCGCTGACATGGGCGCCGAGCGAATATCCCGAGCGTTGCATGGTTTCCACCAGCGACGCACCGGGAAATTTTTTCGTGCCGTTGAACGCCATGTGTTCCACGAAGTGCGCGAAGCCCGACTCGTCATCGCCTTCGTGCAACGAGCCCGCATGCACCCGTAGAATCAGAAACACGCGTGAGGCGGGTTCGCTGTTCGAGCGCACGAGGTAGCGCAGTCCATTGGGCAAGCGCCCGAAAGTGAGCGCAGGATCGAGTTTCAGATCGCTTTGCTCGTGAGGAAACAGCTCGCGACCACTGACGATGGTCAGCGCGCTAAACCAAGCGATGAACAGGAAAAGGAAAACGGAACGACGCGGCGAAAAGTTCATGAAGTTGCGCAGACATGACCGCGTCTGCACCGGAGCCCGCAGTGAGAAATCGCGAATTGTCCAGCGGTGGCAATGCCAGAGTCGGAGCGATGTTGTTGAAAACATAATCACGGCTCCGTCGCTCGCACCTGCGATGGACGGGGTGCGTTAGCGTGGGGTGCGCTTTTTCACTGACAGCGTGAGTTGAAACTCGGCGACGGGTTCCTCGCCGAATTTCGACGGAGTCGTCGCGGTGACGTGCATCGGGATGTTCACGCGCTCACCGGTGCGCATCGTTTCCGCAAAGGCAGCGCGCACGGCGGCAATATCGCGGCACGTGAAGTGCGTGTCGGCTTCGGCACGTTTCAGGAAGTCGGCATGAAAATCCTTGAAGACAAAATTCACCGCGTTGCCGTGGCGGCGGTTTTCCAAGAGTGCGACAATGCCACCCGCCGCGTCGGCCCCGATGGAGAGCGCGCCAAAATAAAGCGAGCCAAGGTGATTCTTGTTCCGCCACTTCATCGGCACACAAATCACGCAGTGCGCGTCATCGAGTTCCACAAGGCGCACCCCGGCCGTGCCGATCAGCGGCACCGCGCGCGTGCCGAAGTAACGGAGCACGAGGTTGAATTTGAAGCATTGCCAGCGAGTAAGGGCCATGGGGTAGGAGAGGAATGCGCCGCCGAGGTAGTGCGGGGAGAGTGGATGGACGGATGCGCGGGAGCGAGGTTTTCCCGGACGGTAACACACGCAGTGCGCCTAAAATCCAGTCGCCGTTGCCGCAGGAGTAATCATACTTGGTGCCATGAATCGCCGTATGTTGCTGATCGTTTTCTCGCTGTTGCTAACGGGTGTCGTGCAAGCGACCGAGCATCGTGTGGCGACGGCGGCAGAGTTGACGAAAGTGATCAGCAAACTCGCGCCCGGCGACACCGTGATCATGGCCGACGGCGAGTGGCGCGACCAGACGTTGCGATTTCGCGGACGGGGCACGGCGGAAAAGCCGATCACGTTGCGCTCGGCTACGCCGGGTGGTGCAATGCTCGTCGGGCAATCGACGCTGGATATCGACGGCGAGTGGCTTGTGGTGAGCGGGCTGTTGGTGCGCGACGGCACGGGGCCTAAGGAAGGGATCGCGTTGCGCGGGCAGAACAATCGCCTGACGGAGTCCGCGATGATCGGCGGCACCTACAAACATTTCGTGCGCGTTTTCGGTGTCCGCAATCGCGTCGATCACAACTATCTCGCGGGCAAGACGAGCGGCGAACCGACGCTGCAAATCGAGTCGGAGGCGAGCGGACCGAATCACCACCGCATCGACCGCAATCATTTCGGCCCGCGCGAACCACTCGGTAAAAATGGCGGCGAGACGATCCGCGTCGGCTACAGCGGTCAGTCGATGAACGTCTCGCGCACGTTGGTGGAGCAAAATTTGTTCGATAACTGTGACGGCGAAATCGAGATCATCTCGAGCAAGTCCTGCGAAAATATTTACCGCCACAACACGTTTTTCGCCAGTGGCGGCATGCTGACGTTGCGTCACGGCAACCGGTGTTTGATCGACGGCAACTTCTTCCTCGGCCAGCGCAAGAAAGGTTCCGGCGGCGTGCGCGTGATCGGCGAAGATCACGTCATCATCAACAACTACATCGAAGGTGTGGAACGTGGCGGCTTTTGGCTGACGAGTGGCGTGCCCGACTCGCCTTTAAACGCTTATTTTCAGGTGAAGCGCGCCCTGATCGCATTTAACACCGTGGTGGATTCGAACGGTCCGGCGCTGGAATTGGATAACGGCCACGGCAACCGGGACCGCACGCTGCGTCCGGAGAATGTAACGGTGGCGCACAACATTTTTGTGCCGGGGAAGCGCGGGGAGGTGATCAAGGGCACTGAAGGCGAGGGCTTCAGTTGGGAAGGGAATTTTGCGGGCGGCGTCGCACGCGAGGGATTTCTCGACACCGATCCGCTGCTGGAACGCGGCGCGGACGGCTTACTGGTTCCCATTGCGACGAGTCCAGTGCGCGGAGCGGCCAAGGGAACGACGATTCCGCTTCGCACCGACATCGACGGCCAACCGCGCACGGGTGACTTTGATGCCGGCTGCGACCAACATTCCGATGCTCCCATCATCAACCGCCCACTAACCGCCGCCGACGTCGGCCCGAAGTGGTTGGAGCAGCGGTAGGAGCGTGGATTGGCTCAGCGACGGCGGCGTTATGCTCGCTTGATGTTTGCCGGATGGTTGACGTCGAGGGCGCAGGGCGGCCGTGCGGAGAATCCTGTCAGGAGACTTTCGCGGATGCGCATTATTTAGGCGGGCTAATTAGTGCGGGGTTTTCATTTTGGGTCTGGCCGCGACTACCTCGTGTTGTGCGAAGGTTCGGGGATGCCGCTTCGGACCATTGCCGTGGATTTCAACTCGTTCTTCGCCTCCTGCGAGCAACAGGAGCAGCCGGAGTTGCGCGGTAAACCGGTTGCGGTGGTGCCGGTGTTGGCGGCCACCACGTGCTGCATCTCCGTCAACTACGCGGCGAAGGCGCGGGGCGTGAAGGCAGAGATGGGCGTGGCGGAAGCGCAATTGCACTGTCCGGAACTCGCGCTCGTCGAGGCGCGCCCCGAGGTTTACATCCGCTACCACCGTCGATTGCTGGAGGTCATCGAGTCGTGCATCCACGTCACGCACGTCAAATCCATTGACGAAATGGAGTGCGACCTCACGGCCACTTTTGCGGCGCCCGAGAAAGCGCTCGCCGTGGCGCGACAGATCAAGGCGGAGGTGCGGCGCCGAGTGGGAATCTGCCTGACGAGTTCCATCGGCATCGCACCCAACTGGCTCCTGGCAAAACTGGCCAGCGACATGCAGAAGCCGGACGGACTCGTCGTGCTCGATGAGGCGGACATCCCGGGGCGGTTGCTCCGGTTGAAAGTGCGGGATTTTCTCGGCATCGGCTCGGCGATGGAGGCGCGTTTGCTGGAATACGGCATCGACACTCCCGCCAAGCTCTATGCGGCCACGAAGGCGGAGTTGCGCGGCATCTGGGGCGGCGTGAACGGCGAGCGGATGTATCGCCGGTTGCGCGGCGAAGTGATTCCGGAGGACATGGAGGAACACAAAACCGTGGGCCACTCGCACGTTTTGCCTCCGGCCTTGCGCACCGAGGCGAAGGCACTCGCGGTGCTCCACCGGCTTTTGCAAAAAGCGGCGCTGCGACTGCGCAACATCGGCTACCACGCGGCGGGGCTGATGGTGTTTGTCGGTTTCAAGGAAGGCGAAAAATGGAGCGAGGAGATCCGCTTCAACGAGACGCAGGACACGCTCAAACTCACGCTCGCGCTGAAACAGTTGTGGGAGCAACGGCCAAGCGGCTTCGGGCGGCGGAAACCGCAGCAGGTGGGCCTGCGGCTTTTCCGACTCGTGCCGGATTCGGGGCACACGCCCGACCTCTTCGAGCACCAACAGCAACACGCGCGAAAAAAACTGCATAACGCCGTGGACCTGCTGAATCAGACCTACGGCAACGGCTCGATTTACTACGGTGGAGCGTTTGGCGTCACCGATAACGCCCCGATGCGAATCTCCTTCACCCGCATCCCGACACCCGAGTTGGAGGAGATTGATCCGCACCGCATGCGACGGGTCCGCCCAAAGCCGCCAGTAGTTGTCCGCGACGACGAGGCTGGCGCCTAGAGGAAACTCATGGGAAGCAAGAGTGGGGAGGGGAGCCATTTTGGGGACTCCGACTGGGCACTCATCACCGTGGATCAAGTGTTGCGCCACTCTTCGGATCACGCCCCGCGTTCCACGCGCCAGAGAGTAAGTTTCCGACTCGAGTCACTCGACAAACCGCTCGCCAACCAGCCGCGCGAAACTATATCTCTCTGCCATGCGCGAACAGCAGAGCCAGTGCAGGGAATTCCCCGTCATCAAACAGCGGGCACTTCACCAACACCGAGCATCGCCGGTGGCCCGCTACGCCCCTGTCAAGAGTCAAGACCTGACGTCTTTTATAGCCCTGACGTCTTTTATAGCCCAGTGGATTTACTTAAGTAAAACATGAAATCAGTAGTGTCCGGAATTAACCCAGTGGTTTAGAACAAGTTGGGAATATCATCTGTGAAGTTGCTTGTAGCAAGATGTATAGAACGTGGCGCAAAGAGTTCTGCGACAGGCACTTTCTCGAAGGGAGT